>NZ_JBNPUO010000001.1:0-912965 GCF_051168215.1 Bradyrhizobium sp. HKCCYLRH2015
GCTCAAGACCGCAGAAGAATCCACGCCATGCACCATGTCCAGTCTGTCTGAACCGGACAGCCGTGGGACAAGCCCGGGCATGACGGAGTAACCAACGCTGCGATCGCGTGCCGCAGCGGCTCGACTTATTCTGCGGACGTCCGCCACCGCTCCGCGCGCCGGGCATGCACCGGCGTCAGGCAGCGCCGGGCACGGTTGATCTGCGCGTCGGTGGCGCCGCGGCTGCGCGCATACATCTCGGCGACCTCGGCCGTGTACTTCTCGACGTAGTAACGGACATCTGAGCACGACATCCGCGTCTCCGCACCTGACTCGCCCGCCGCCTGAAGCTCCGATCCCATCGCCAGGATCAGCAGCCCCCCAGCCATCACGCCCCGCAACATCGACATCCCCCCTGATTGCCTTGCTTGCTAACAGCAGTGAATCGTGCCGGCGGCGCAAATTAACAATCGCCCGATCGCGAAGTCTGACGCGCAGTGTTGCTTGGCGGCGTCACCGCAGTGTCACGGCCGACTGCCGATACGCCACGGTTCCGCGCGGGAACTGTTAGTCAGGCCATCGCGGATGCACGACGGCTCACACCGTCATGCTCTGGCTTGACGTGCCGGTGCCGCCGCTCGTGCCGTTTCCGGAAGCGCCTTGTGCATTGTAGCCTTGCGCATTGTAACCCTCCGCGCCCTTGCTGCTGCTGTCCGATGCGGCTGCGGTCTTGGTCACCTCGGTCGATCCGTCGGAATAGGTGATGGTTGTCGTGGTGACGCCATCGAGCGTGATCGACACCTCGCTGACCACTGCCTTGCTCGAAGACGAGCCACCGCTGCGGGAGGAACTTTGCGATGCGCCGTCGGCCGGGCTCGTGGCCGACGACGAGGCCGTGGCGGTCGTCGACGAAGTTGCTGTGGTGGACGATGGGGCGGTGGTGGCCTGGGCCGAGACCGTGGAGAGAGGAGAACTGACGGAGCTGATCGACATGGGACTCTCGCGTGAAGAGGGACCAACCGCGCGAGCCGCGCGGCTTGCTTCTTCAACGCAACGAGAGCGCGGAGCTGGCGCGACGAGTTGCGTCTGATTGTGTCCGTGCCCCGCTGCGCTGTCGCCGAACTGGCGATTGCCAAACGCCTTGGGTGCGCTCTAATCTCACGCGCGTATGACCGTCGAGTTCTCCTCTCTCCAGAAGTCCCGCTTTGCTGACGCCGGTGCGGTGCATTTGCCGGCGTCGCTCGATGCGTCGGCGTTGCGCGGACTTGTCGCGGCCTTGTCCGGCCACGCACCAGCGCAGGCCGGCACGCGTCTGCACGGCGTGGCAGCGTTGACACCCTTTCTCGCCAATGACGGTCCGGTCGGCCGCGCCGCCGCCGCCGTTCTTGGGGACGCGACGCGCCCGGTTCGCGCCGTTTATTTCGATAAGACTGCGCAGGCCAACTGGGCGGTGCCCTGGCATCAGGACCGCACCATCGTGGTCCGTGACCGCATCGAGGTCGCAGGCTTCGGCCCCTGGACGATCAAAGGCGGCCTGCAGCACGTCGCGCCGCCTTATGAGGTGCTCGCGCGAATGGTCACCCTGCGCGTCCATCTCGACGCCGTCCCTGACGGCAACGCGCCGCTCCTGATCGCCCCCGGCTCGCACCGCCTCGGTCGCATCCCGGAAGCCGATGCGCCCGTCGTCGTCGCGCGCTGGGGCACCGCCGTATGCCGCGCCGAGCCGGGCGACATCTGGCTGTATGCGACACCGATCCTGCACGCGTCGGAGCCGTCCGTGCAGCCCGGACATCGTCGCGTGCTGCAGGTCGACTTTACGGCGGACGAGTTGCCGGGTGGGCTGATCTGGTTGGGCGTATGAGCCGTCCCGACGGAGCAGGGGCATAAGCGCAGCGTCATCCGCCGTTCGAGGAGCGGCGAGACGGCGGATTACGCTGTCGCTAACCCGCCCTACGCCGCCTGCTTCAGCAATTCGTCGATGGCCTGTTACTTGCCGAGAATCTTCTCCGCGGCCGTCACAATGCTGACCGAGGGATGCTCGGCGCAATAGGTGCCGAACTTCTTGGCGTTGGCGACGAACTCCTCGGTGTCGAACAGCGCTTCGTCCTGGTCGCCCTTGTACCAGCCGTCCAGCCAGATCAGCACCATCTTGATGGTGTCGTCGCCGCTTTCGACGAACTGCTTGCAGCTCATGGTCGAGAGATCGAGCACGACGGCGGAGGCCGGAGCAGGGGACAGCAGAACGGCCGCGGTGAACAGAGGAGCGACGAGCGATTTCATGGGGCGTCTCCAAACGGATATGATGAAAACAATGAACTATGCAGAGCGTTACCAATCCCTTCGCAGACCGAGCTGAAAGACGTGGTCCCGGTCGCGGCGAGCGGCAGTGGTAGCACTGGCCGGAGCGCGCTCAGAAGTCAAGGATGCGGCGGTTGGGTGCGGCGATCCGATGCGCCCGTCGGGCAACTCACCTCGATCCGAAGCCGTGGTGTCAATGGATTCCGAAAAACATAAATCGCTTGGCGGCTTCCCCAAATCAGCATTATGGTCCGCGCATCCCGTTGCACGGTAGGGGACGGTTCGCGGTCGTCACGGACGTTTGCAGCGGGATGCGGTGGACGCGGGCGGGCGGCGTGCTGATAGCACGGACGAACGTCAGGCTCGCGGACGGTGAAGGCGTGTGGTTCTGATACTCCGATGCTAGTATCCAGCGCGATGCGCGAGAGCGCGTCGTCGCGACATGGTGGCCAGAAAGCCCGGTGCACCAGGAAGAGCGCGCTATAGCCCGTTAAAACCATCGCGCGGGGAAGGCCGGGTCTGTCCGGCTGTACCTGTGGTGACTGCCGCCTGCTTTTTTTCTGCAGGCGGGCCACGGGCCTCAGCCGAGGTCCGGCCTTCCTCGCGCCCTCCATCTGGAGAGGGCGGGACTCAAGGGGATCACTCGGGCGCGCAGCGCGTCGCGAGAGCGCGGATGCTCATCTCATCACGAGCTCATCTGATGCGGCATTTTGTATGGCAGTGTGGATCGGGACTGTGCGCCTGGCGTCATTGCGAGCGCAGCGAAGCAATCCAGAGTCCTTGCTCGACCCTAGATCGCTTCGCTGCGCTCGCGATGACGGAATTCCGAGTAGACGGCCTGCGCAAGAAACGACCTTCATCGCCACAAAGTTTGCAATGACGTAGTGCGGGGCAGGGCGCGGCCACAACCTCAACTGTCGTCCCGGCCTTGAGCCGGGACCCATAACCCCAGGGAGGAGTGCGGGGCACGATGGAGGAGCGATTGGGCCAAGCCATGACCGCCGGTGAGTCTGGGTCCCGGCTCAAGGCCGGGACGACACCTTTTGTGTGGCGCATGTCGCGCCACCAGCACATTGTGTGGCTCGAGTCCTCACGCCACCAGCACGGCCTCCGCGGCGAGCACGGCGTCGGCGCCATCGGTGACGGTCTTTTCCAGCGACGGCGCCTGCACCGCGAACGTCTCGGCGAAGAAGCGGGCCAGCGCGACGTGGCGGGCGCCGTCGGTCTCGTTCTCGCTGCGCGCGGCCAGCGCCTCGTTGGCGAGCATGCAGCCGCCGAGCGCGGAGCCGAACAGGCGCAGGTAAGGCGTGGCGCCGGCGAGCGCGTCGTTCGGCGCGGTGCCGAGCTTGTCCAGCAGCCAGCGGCTGGAGCGGTCGAGCGCGCCCAGCGCGTCGCGCAGCTTGGCGCCGGTGGTGCCGAAGGCCGGATCGTTCGAGGCCTCGACGCGGCGGACGATCTCGGTGAGCTCGTCGAGCAGCTTGAACACCGAGGCGCCGCCATTGGCGCCGAGCTTGCGCGTCACCAGGTCGATCGCCTGGATGCCGTTGGTGCCCTCGTAGATCGCGGTGATGCGGGCGTCGCGATAGTGCTGTGCGGCGCCGGTCTCCTCGATGAAGCCCATGCCGCCATGGATCTGCACGCCGAGATAGGCGACCTCGTTGCCGATGTCGGTGGAGAAGGCCTTCGCGATCGGCGTCAGCAGCGCGCCGCGCGCGGCGGCCTCGGCACGGACGGCCGGATCCTTGGCGCGCACGGCGACATCGAGCGCGACGGCGGTGGCGTAGCAGATCGAGCGCGAGGCGGCGGTCAGCGAGCGCATCTGCATCAGCATGCGCTTGACGTCGGGATGGGCGATGATCGCATCGGAGCCGGTGCCTTTGCTGCCGACGGCGCGGCCCTGTTTGCGCTCCTGCGCATAGGCCAGCGCCTGCTGATAGGCGCGATCGGCGACGCCGACGCCCTCGAGGCCGACGCCGAGCCGCGCCTGGTTCATCATCGTGAACATGCAGCGCATGCCGGCATTCTCTTCGCCGACGAGATAGCCGATGGCGCCGCCATGGTCGCCCATCGTCATGGTGCAGGTCGGCGAGGCGTGCATGCCGAGCTTGTGCTCGATGCCGCTGGCATAGATGTCGTTGCGGGCGCCGAGCGAGCCGTCGGCGTTGACGAGGAATTTGGGGATGAGGAAGAGCGAGATGCCCTTGGTGCCGGCCGGCGCGTCCGGCAGCCGCGCGAGCACGAAATGCACGATGTTGTCGGTCATGTCGTGATCGCCATAGGTGATGAAGATCTTCGAGCCGGTGATGCGGTAGGTGCCGTCGGCGGCGCGCTCGGCGCGGGTGCGCAAGGCGCCGACATCGGAGCCGGCCTGCGGCTCGGTCAGCTGCATGGTGCCAGTCCACTCACCGGAGATCAGCTTGCCGAGATAGATGTCCTTCAGCTCGTCGCTGCCATGCGCGTCGAGCGCCTCGATGGCGGAGAGTGTCAGCAGCGGACACAGGCCGAAGGCGACGTTCGAGGCGCTCCAGATCTCGGTGCAGGCGGCGTTGATGGCGAGCGGCAGGCCCTGGCCGCCATGCGCCTCGGGGCCGGACACCGCGTTCCAGCCGGCCTCGGTCCAGCGCTTGTAGGCATCGGGCCAGCCCGGCGCGGTCGTCACCTTCTTGTCGGCGAGCTTGACGCCGTTCCTGTCGCCGATCGTGTTGAGCGGGGCGAGCACGTCGGTGGCGAACTTGCCGGCTTCCTCGAGCACGGCGGCGGTGATGTCGGGGTCGAAATCGCCGTAATGGCCGGCCTCGACCGCCGCCTTCAGCCCGGCGCCGTGGTTGAGGGCGAGCAGCATGTCGTTGAGCGGGGCGCGATAGGTCATGGCGTGTCCTCGGGGGTCGAAATTTGCCGGTTTGGCCGCCGTCATCCCATGAAACCGGCCGGGTCTCAACTTTTTCGCAAGTCGTTGCGGCAGGCCGCCGCGGCGGCTCGGGACGGGCGGGATAAGAGCTTGTCCAAATTGACGAATTGGCGGCAGCCCCGGATCACTTGGGCGCGCCGTAAAATTCCTGCCGCCCGGCGGTTGAAATGGGCGGGCGCGCTCTGTAGACCACGGACGCCGATCCGGAATCGCCGGGCGTCTCCACGCTACGCCGATCCGCCGAGCCTGATGGGGCGTAGCCAAGCGGTAAGGCAGCGGATTTTGATTCCGCCATTCGGAGGTTCGATCCCTCCCGCCCCAGCCAGATTTCTGCTGCCCGGTCAGTATCTTACATTTTCACGATTTTGTTGTTCTGAAACTCGCCAGAGACCGCATTCTGAAACTCCGTTTGCGTTGTGTTCGCCAAGACGTGAGCTCGTCGTTTGCGTGTGGCCGCAAGGATGCGCGGAGCTGTGCGCTTGGCATAGCCGGCGTAACTTTCCTTTGTGCAGTGTGCCGACAGGGCGCGCCCCTGTCCCTCCGTAAGTTCGGCTTCCTCAAGCTCGGTCATCCCGCCGTGTCGGCAGGCGTCGAGACTGTCAGCAAACCCTACTCGTTCTCCGGCATGCAGAAGCTCGTTCAACGGATGCGGAAGGAAATTTGGTCTGCCCGTCACGTTCACACTCGACGGCGAATTCGGCCGGGTATAGTCGGTGAACTACGCGCCATGCCTTGCGGCATAGGCCGACGAGTTTTTCGCCGCGCCGAAAGAGGACACTTTCGCCCGCGCTATTCGCGGCGCGCGGGGTGATACTCTTGATCGGCAGCGATCCGATGCGCTCACCTTTTTTGTTTCGCAGATCGCAGACGGCTTGCATGCTGTGCTCATAGCTTGGCCACGACCGCTTCGAGACCTTCTCAAGATACGCCTTCGTCTGCTTATATTCGCGGAAAAGCCAGTCAAGCGACCCGACGCGCGCTATAGAAGCTTTCGCGTAGATCACACCCAATCTCGCTCGAAGAGCGCCATTTTCCGCTCGCCGTGACAATTGGTGATTGTAAGATCGTCACCGGAGAACCGGACACTCATTGATCTGTGTCAAGAAACAAAGCCTATCGAGAATACAAGGTTGCGGCCTCTACCGAGGAGCCGCTTTATCGATGGCACAGGTAAGAAGTGACACCCACGACATCCGGATCCCGCCGATTGGTCTTGCAGGAGTGTTGCATGTCCCGGGAGATGCCTATGCAATTGTCGCCTTCGTACATGGGAGTGGTTCAAGTCGGTTGAGTCCGCGAAACCGGGCGGTCGCAGACGCATTGAACACCCGGGGTATGGCGACGCTTCTATTCGATCTTCTCACCGACGATGAAGAGGATGATCGGGCCAACGTCTTCGATATCTCGCTGCTAGCGGACCGGCTCGCTGGCGTTGTCAGCTGGCTGGATGCACAGCCGTCTCTCGCAAGACTTCCCCTGGGCCTGTTTGGGGCCAGCACTGGAGCTGCGGCTGCACTCGTTGCGGCCGCGAAATTTCCCCGCCGCGTGAGGGCTGTCGTATCGCGGGGCGGCCGTCCGGACCTTGCTGGTGACTTCCTTGATGAAGTTCGGGCCCCCACCCTCCTTGTTGTGGGAGGAGCGGATGTCGGCGTGATCGAACTCAACGAGGAGGCGTTGGCACGGCTGCAGGGTTTGAAGGCCTTGGAAATCATTCCGGGTGCCAGCCACCTGTTTCCCGAGCCGGGAGCGCTGGAGGCGGTTATTGAGCATGCTGCTCGCTGGTTCGAACATTATCTCGGGGCTGGCTCGGAGAAGTCGGCGCCCGGTATCGGGACCGAAAACGAGCGCAAGGGATCGTAGCGCCGTTCGAGAGCCGATTGGAGACGAGATGGATCGTTTTCGTCTCCGGCCACATGCGACCTGCCTCAGCCGAACGTGAACAGCCAGTCCGTGACGGCACAACGATCACGACGCTGGGCGCAAGGCTGACGAGCTTCTGCAATTCGCTGCCAAGTAACAACGATGCAGGCACGCGACGTGTCATGACCACCCCTGCGCAGGACGTGTCATGACCAGCCCTGCGCAGAAAGGCAGTTTGAAGCAATGCTGGATATCGCCGATCCGCTCCAGCCTCGCAGCCTCCGTGGCTGGATTGACGTTTCTCTCAAGCCGCCTGCTTGGTCGTCAGACCTTTGATTTACCTCATGGCACCCGTCTGTCCATGGGGCTGGATATGACAAGCATCTCCGAGCGGAGTCATGTCGGATGAATCCTATGGACAGCGGAACCATCACAGTCCAGCAAGGAGGCGCGTCTGTCCGCCCCGAAGCGAAGGGCCGTCACTATCAGAGGATCATTGAGCAAGCGGAAGGCCTGCAGCCCCTCCGCACAGCCGTCGTCCATCCAGTTGATGCCCTGTCTCTCAGCGGTGCCATCGAAGCAGCGCGAGCGGGCTTGATTCTGCCCGTGATGGTCGGGCCCGAGGCGAAGATACGGGCGGCGGCCGAGCAGGCCAAGCTCGATTTGACCCCTTACGAACTCGTTCCGGCTGAGCACAGCCATGCGGCCGCTGTACAGGCGGCCGCCCTCGCCCGCGACCGCAGGGTGGAAGCGCTGATGAAGGGCAGCCTGCATACAGATGAATTCATGATGCCGATCCTGGCTGAGGAGAAGCTGCGGACCGAGCGCAGGATGAGCCACATATTTGTCATCGACACCCCGCTCTATCCGCGGCCGCTTTTCGTGACCGACGCAGCCATCAACATCTATCCAAATCTCTCCGACAAAAGGGATATTGTGCAAAACGCAGTTGACCTTGCGCATGCGCTTGGCAATCCGTCGCCTCACGTCGCAATTCTCTCGGCGATCGAAACTGTTACCGAGAAGATTCGCTCCACGATCGATGCGGCGGCACTCTGCAAGATGGCGGATCGCGGTCAGATCACTGGAGCCGTCATCGACGGGCCACTCGCCTTCGATAATGCCGTTTCCAGGGAGGCGGCGACGAGCAAAGGCATCGTCTCTCCGGTTGCCGGACGGGCCGATATCTTTGTTGTGCCCGACATCGAGGCGGGTAACATGCTGGCAAAGCAACTCGAATATCTCGCCGGCGCGGACGTTGCGGGCGTTGTGATCGGTGCTCGCGTTCCCATCATTCTGACGAGCCGGGCCGACAAATCACTGGCGAGACTCGGATCTTGTGCAATCGCGTTGCTGTGGGCACGCTATCGCGTGCCGACTGCCTAGCAGAAACAGGACTTCTCGTCCTTAGACAGAGCCCAGCATCGCTCCGACCGGGGGGCGCGCGCCGCCGCCCGTTGCATCCTGATTCAAGCGGCCGGCGATTGAAGTTGCCGGGCAAGGCTCAGAACTCGCAATTCCCGCGGGCGCAACCAACTTACTCCTTGGCCGATTCCAGTTTGGCTCTGAGATAGGCGATCATTCCGGAGAGAGTAACGAGTTTGGGATAGTCGATCTCCGGAATATCGATGCCCGTCCGGTGATGTAGGGCGGTCACGAGGTTCAGGAAGTCTATCGAGTCAATATCGACGGTCTCGCGCAAATCAGCTGCTGGATCAATGTTTGCCAGATCGACTTCTGGCGCGATGTTGTTAAGCTCCTGCTTGACGATTTCGCTGAGCTCCCCCTGCATGGTTCTGCGAATCTCGATCTCGGTCATAGCTTTTCAGGCTCCTGCAAAAGTCTGCCGATCTCGGCCAGAAACAAGGCGCCGGCGTGTCCATCGGTCACGCGATGATCACCTGCCAGCGTCATGGTCACCACGGAACGGGGGCCGATCACGCCATCGATGATCCAGGGACGCGTAACGACCTTACCAAAGCCAACGATCGCGACCTGGGGTGGATAGATGATGGCATAGAGAGCTTCGACTCCGCGCTCGCCTAGGCTGGATACTGTGATCGTCGGATCTGACAGTTCCGAACTGCGAATCCGCCCCGAGCGCGTTCGTTGCACCAGGTCGCGTAAGCTGCTCATCAAGTCGTGGAGCGGCAGTCGGTCCGCGTCATGCAGAGCCGGCGCCGCCAAGCCGCCGCCGCGGATCGCAATGGCAACCCCGACATGCACCGCCTTTGACGGCTCGAATTTGTTGTCGCGGTAGAAGCCGTTGAAGGCTGGAAAGCGACGAATCGCCAGCGCGACCGCCTTCAGCGCAAGCGCGCCGATCAAAAGGCGGCTGTCGGGCGGAAGCGCCACGTTTTGGTCGGCCAGCCAGTGTTCGCATGGCGTGACGTCGATCTGATGTTCAAGATAATAGTGTGGGATCTCCCGCTTCGACCGGGCCATTGCGGCCGCGATGGCTGTCCGCATCGCCGCGAGATCAAGCCAGCCCGCGCGCCTCTTTTCGGTTGGTGGCGGGGTTGCGCCGGACTGTCGCTCCACGTCGACGTAGACGATTGCTCCGCCCGGTCCACTGCCGGTGATGGTGGAGAGATCGACGCCGCGTTCTGCGGCGAGCCGTCGTGCGGCAGGCGAAGCGGGAAGCCGTCCCACGACAGCAGCCGCAAGCGGTGGCGGCATTGGCGCGCCGATCGGCGTGGGCGGTGGTTGGGAGGGCACCGCAATCGGGGGATGCGCGGTTGGCAGAGGTAACGGCGGTGGCACCGGCGCTGTGACGGCGGCTCTTTCTTCACCGTCGGTACGGATCAGTGCTAGCGGCGTTCCGACTGGCACCTTGCTGTGAAGATTGACGAGGAATTTTTCGATTTCGCCGGCCAGGAAGGTTTCGATCTCGATCGCGCCCTTCTGTGTCTCGACCACCGCAACAATATCGCCGCGTTTGACCCGGTCTCCCGGCTTCACCAGCCATTCCACCAGCGTGCCGGCTTCCATATCGGCGCCGAGAGAGGGCATGAGGAATTCGGCCACGGCCCGCCTCACGTCCGGCCGAGCGCCGTTTTCGCAGCGGTCACGATCTTCGCTGTCTGTGGCAGTGCCGCGTTTTCGAGGTGGTGAGGGTAGGGGATCGGCACCTCCTCGCTGCAAACCCGCCCGATCGGCGCGTCGAGCGACCAGAAGGCTTGTTCGACGATGCGCATGCCGATCTCTGCCGCCAGGCTCCCGGAGCGCCAGCCTTCGTCGACGATGACGGCACGTCGGGTCTTGGCCACCGAAGTCATGATCGTGGCGTCGTCGAGCGGCCGCAGACTGCGCAGATCGATCACCTCGGCATCGATGCCATCGGTTGCGAGCGCGGTCGCAGCCTCGAGCGTCTTCCAGAGCGACCCGCCATAGGTGATGAGAGAAATATCGCGGCCCTGGCGGCGCACGGCAGCCTTGTCGATATTGACGGCTCCGGCACCGGACGCGAGCTTGCCCGACATGTTGTAGAGCATGACGTTCTCGAAGATCAGCACCGGGTCGGGTTCCTGTAGGGCGGTCCACAGCATGCCGCGGGCATCTTCCAAGGTTGCCGGCGCGAGCACCTTGATGCCGGGAATATGTGCGTACCAGCCTTCAAGGCTGTGGGAATGTTGGGCTGCCAGCTGGCGGCCGGCACCGGTGGCCATGCGGATCACAAGCGGCACGCCGAACTGATTGCCCGACATGTGGCGCACCGTCGCTGCATTGTTGAGGATCTGATCGAGCGCGAGCAGGCTGAAATTGACCGTCATCAGCTCGACGATCGGCCGCATGCCAGCCATTGCTGCGCCAATGCCGGCGCCGGTAAAGCCTGACTCCGAGAGCGGCGTATCGCGAATCCGCTGCGGCCCGAATTCGGCGAGCAGTCCGTGACTCACCGCGTAGCAGCCGCCATAGCGACCGACGTCCTCACCCATCAGAAAGACGCGGTTGTCGCGGCTGAGCGCGTCCCGAAGCGCTGCACGCACCGCCTCGCGATAGGTCATCTCGATTGCATTGGTCCTGGGTGCCACCTGCTGCATGAAACCTCACATCCCGGTGGGGACCGCTCTGTCTGCATAAACAAAGCGGCTCAGTTGCTCGGTCGGCTCCCATGTCCCGGCCTCAGCAAAAACGACTGCTTCAGCGATTTCGGCATCGATCTCGGCCGTCATGCGGGACACCTCGTCCGGATGGACCATGTGATTGGCCTCGAGCCATCCCTGGAAACGCACAATCGGCTCCCGTGGACGCCACGACTCGACCTCGGCCTTGTCGCGGTAGAGCTGGGGATCGAACATTGAATGCGCGCGCAGCCGATAGGTGCGGCATTCAAGAAAATAGGGCATGCGCGTTTTGCGCACCGCCTGGACCGCGCGGCGGGCCGCCGCCTCGACCGCCACCACATCCATGCCATCGACGGCTTCCGAAGTGATGCGGTAGCATGCCGCCTTGCGCTGGATGTCAGTTTCGGATTCCGAAAGGGCGAGCGCGGTTCCCATGGCGTAGAGATTGTTTTCGCACACGAACAACACCGGCAACTGCCAAAGCTCCGCCAGATTCAGGCTTTCGTGGAATTCGCCTTCGGCCACCGCGCCGTCTCCGAAGAAGCATGCCGTGACGAGATCATCGCCCTGCATATGGGAGGCGAGCGCAAGGCCGATCGCCAACGGCAGGCCGCCACCGACAATGGCATTGCCGCCATAGAAATTGGTCGCGGCGTTGAACAAGTGCATCGAGCCGCCACGTCCGCGGCTGCAGCCTTCCTGCTTGCCGTACATCTCGGCCATCACGGTTGTCATCGGCACGCCGCGCACCAGGGCCTGCCCGTGCTCGCGATATGTCGCCACGATCCGATCGCGTTTTTCCAGCGCGGTTATCACTCCGACAGCGACCGCTTCCTCGCCGTCGTAGAGATGCATGAAGCCGCGGATCTTCTCCTGAGTGTACAATTCGGCACATTTCTCCTCGAAGCGGCGGATGCGGATCATGTGCTTGAGCAGACCCAGCATGTGCTCGCGCGACAAATGCGGCTTTGTGGCTGCAACCGTCATCGTTCCTCGCTTTCGAGAGTGGAGAGGTCGCCTTCGGGCAGACCGAGTTCGCGGGCCTTGAGGAGGCGCCGCATGATCTTGCCGCTGCGAGTCTTCGGCAGGTTCTGGCGGAACGCGATGTCCTTTGGCGCGACCGCCGGTCCGAGCCGCTGCCGCGCGTGGCCGAGGAGCTCCTTTCGCAGCGCGTCGCTCGGCGCAAAGCCCGGGTTGAGCGCCACATAGGCCTTGACCACCTCGCCGGCAGTGGGCTCCGGGATGCCAATCACGCCGGCTTCCGCAACGGCCTTGTGCTCCATCAGGGTGCTCTCCACCTCGAAAGGTCCGATCAGATGGCCGGAGCTCTTGATGACGTCGTCGGCGCGGCCGACGAACCAGTAATAGCCATCGCTGTCGCGCATCGCGAGGTCACCGGTGAGATACCAGCCGCCTGCAAAGCACTTCTTGTAGCGCGCCTCCTCGTTCAGATAGCCCCGCATCATCGACGGCCAGCCCGGATGCAAGGCCAATTCGCCCATGGCCATCGGCTTGGCAATCTCGCGCAGCCCGCCGCCTTCCAATCGTTCGACGATGCCGGCCTCGATGCCGGGTAGTGGTCGGCCCATCGACCCCGGCTTCACGTCCATCGACAGAAAATTCGTGATCATGATGCCGCCGGTCTCGGTCTGCCACCAATTATCGTGGAACGGCTTGCCGAAAGCCTCCATGCCCCACATCACGGCTTCCGGATTGAGCGGCTCGCCGACGCTGGCAAGCAGGCGCAGCGTCGACAGGTCGAACTTCTTGGCAAATTCGGCGCCGGCTTTCATCAACATGCGGATCGCGGTCGGCGCGGTGTACCAGACCGTGATTTTCTGATCCTGCAGAATGCGGTACCAGCGCTCGGTGTCGAACTCGGCCTGGTCGATGACCATGGTCACGCCATTGGTCAGTGGCGAAATGATTCCGTAAGAAGTCCCGGTGACCCATCCCGGGTCTGCGGTGCACCAGAAAATATCGTCGGGATGAAAGTCGAGCACGAGCTTGCCGGTCACATTGTGGGCGATGACCGCCTCGTGCACATGCACCGCTCCCTTGGGCGTGCCGGTCGTGCCGCTGGTGAAATGGAGCAGCGCCATATCCTCAGGGAGGGTCCGCACCGTCTCGAAGACTTCAGAGGCCTCCGCAAGCGCCGCAGCAAGGTCGATCGTATCGGGCGGCAAAGTGGCCGAGCATTCAGTCAGGAACACTCTTTCCAGGCTGGCGAGCTCCCTGCGCCAGGGCTCGATCTTGCGGCGATAGAAGGCTTCGGTGGTGATGAGCGCCTTGGCTCCGCCGATCGTCATGCGCGCCTTGATGGGCTCGGGTCCGAACGCCGAGAACAAGGGTGAAAACACGCCGCCATTCTTCAACGTGCCGAGGGCTGCGATGTAGAGTTCCGGCACCCGCCCGAGCAGCGAGAAGACCCGGTCGCCCTTCCTTATCTCGTGCCGGGCCAGGGTGTTGGCGAAGCGGTTCACCTGGGCGCCGAGCGCGGCATAGGTGAAATCGCGAGTGCTGTCGTCGCGGCCGATCCAGCGCAGCGCAAGCTTGTCGCCGCGACCGGCCTTCATATGGCGGTCGATGGCCTCATGGGCGATGTTGAGACCGCCGCCGGGAAGCCCGTCGAGCAAGGCTCGCGCATCGGCCCATGAGAAGGTCCGCCTGGCCTGATCATAATCGATCAGGTTTGCGCCGACGTAGTCTTGCGGGCGCTTGCGGATTCGTTCCCATTGCCGCTGCTCGGTCTGAGCTTCACTCCCGCCGCGGGAGTTCGCCGCGTCCGTGGTGGTCATGATTGGCTCCGGTTCATTGCGAACGCGCCCGACGCGTCGCTGTACCAGCTAAAATTTGGTCCGAGCGCGCGGACGCTCGTTGATCTGCGTCAACAGTGAGCCCCGCGGTCTGCCGGTTTGGCACCATGTGACCTGTCCCCGAAGTTTCATCCAGCCGTAATTGGAGTCCTGTTGGGTTTGCACTGACGCAGGTGCGGCGCCCGCGTTTGGAGGCGCATATGAGCTGACGGTCATTGTCGATGACACCAGGCGAGCGAGCCGGAGATCCAGTTCGAGGGCCGCGATCACGCCACCCTAGTCATATCAATGGGGCGCGTTTCGCGAGCTTCTTGCCGATGCCCGACACGCGCGCTTTACCGCTGATTGACAATGGGTCATGTTTCTGTGCGCTCAGGTTGGCAGCGCTATCTCTCATAGCGGCCGACAAGAACCGCTTCCGCGAGCGCAAATTTGCGTGCCTCGCGCTCGATATCCCGGCAGGACGCGTTTGCCTTGGCCCTGACATGGTCGGTCGAAAGCGCGAGCAGCCGAAAATGATAACGATGCGGCCCATGGCCATGTGGAGGGCAGGGCCCGCCATAACCGGTCTTGTGGAAATCGTTGACCGCTTCCTTGATGATCGCATTCGTGGCATCCTCGGCAAGCTCCGTCTTCGTGAACGGAATGTCGTAGGCCGCCCAGTGGTGCCAAGTGCCGGCGGGCGCGTCGGGATCGTCGCAGAGCAGCACGAAGCTCCGCGTTCCCGCTGGCGCACCGAACCACTGTAGAGGAGGCGAAACGTTGTCTCCGTCACAGGTAAAGTGCCGCGGAATGACCGCTCCGTCGGCAAAGGCGCTGGAAACGAGCTTCATGGCTCTCTCCTTCAGGCTGCGGGGGACATCGGCTCGGGCTTGACGAGTTCTTCCAGATCCGGCTCGCCGCAACGAGCGAGCATCCATTGTCGCACTTGGTCGCGCAGCCGAATG
The DNA here is from genome assembly GCF_051168215.1 of Bradyrhizobium sp. HKCCYLRH2015. Taxonomy (NCBI): domain Bacteria; kingdom Pseudomonadati; phylum Pseudomonadota; class Alphaproteobacteria; order Hyphomicrobiales; family Nitrobacteraceae; genus Bradyrhizobium; species Bradyrhizobium sp. HKCCYLRH2015. The sequence goes on from NZ_JBNPUO010000001.1 coordinate 14,876, forward strand.
ATGGATTGAAAATCGATGCCGCCGGGCTGGATCGGATCGCCGATCTCGATGCTGACAGCGCTGTTGCGCGGGAACCACTGATCGCTGCGCAACATTGTCCGTGTGCCGGCGATGATGCCCGGCAGAACGGGAAGATCGGCTTCTGCCGCGGTCTTGAAGGCGCCGAGATAGAAGCCGGACAACCCGGCCCTGCGGGTGAACGTTCCTTCTGGAAAGAAGACGAGAAGCCGCCGGTCGCGGGCTAGCGCACCCAGTCGCGCGGCATCCGTCAGGCTGCCCGAGACGTCGTAACGTTCGACGAAGGGAATATCGAGCCGGCGCAGGATTGGTCCTGCGACAAGCTGCTCGGCCAATTCACGCTTTGCGACGATCGCTGGCTCCCCGGGGAGTGTCGCAGCCAGAGCAAAGGCGTCCATATAGCTGGAATGGTTGAATACGAGTACCGCCCCTTGCGCAGGGATTTTCTCCAGGCCCTTGATCGCAAGCGGAACGCCCATCCCTGCGAGCGCAATGCGACCGATCTGCCTGAGCGCCGACCAGCGCGATCTCGGCGTCGGAAGGATGAGCACGGCAAGATATCCCGCAGCGAAGGCGCCGCCGAGCATGATCCACCACCATGCTGCATAGATGTCCTCGTAGAGCAGTCGGCCAAGCCGACCGGCCCGAGTCGCCGCGCTGGCAAGGGCAAGACGCAACAACTGCAAACCAAGTGTGCCCTGGTGCGTATCGATATCGCCTCTTTGGTATAGCTCCCGGGCCGCACTGCGGCGAATCTTTCCGCTCGATGTCTTCGGCACTGTGCGGGGCGGCGCCAACACGATCTCGTCGGGTGGCGTGCCTGCGACGTCCGTCACAACCTCCTGGGCGCGCGCCTGCAACTCGAGGCGGCGAGGTTGGTCGGACTCACGGGTTTCGACCAGCACGACGACGCGCTCCGTCCCCGAGACGCGATCGGGTACGCCGAACACCGCGACGCCGCCTTTGTGCACGCCCGGGATATTGGCAACTGCTTGCTCGATCTCTTGGGGATAGAGATGCCTGCCGGCTCGTATGATGATGTCCTTGACTCGTCCCGTCACGAAGATGTCGCCCCCAACCATGTAGCCGCGGTCGCCGGTGTCGAGCCAATCTCCATGGAACAGTTCGCGCGTCTTCGTCTCGTTGCGGAAATAGCCGCTTGTCGCCGATGGGCCGCGAAACTCGATCCGTCCTTCCCGCCGTTCGCCCAGCTCGCGGCCGGTCGCGTCAACCACGCGGATTTCATGGCCGGGAAGCGGCTGGCCGCACGCCGGAATCTCCAGGACCGCTGTATCGCCAGGCGGTGCCGGCTTCGCGATGCCGTGAATACTCAGTTCGTCGCGATTGATGCGATCGATGACCGGCCCGCGGCCGAGCGGCGGAAAAGCCAGGCCGACGGAGTTTTCGGCCAGGCCATAGACCGGCGCCATCGCCTTTGCGGGAAAGCCGTGACGGCCGAACCGCTCGGGAAACTGGCGCAGAGTCTGGACGCTGACCGGTTCGGCGCCGTTGGCGACCATGCGCAGCGAGCCCAGATCGAGTCCCTCGAGATCATCATCGCTGATCTTGGCAAGGCATAGCTCGAAACCGAAATTGGGCGATGCTGAAAACGTTGCGTGATACCGATGCATCGCCCACAGCCAGCTCTGCGGTCGGATCAGAAAACTCAACGGCGACATCACGTAGAGCGGTGCTGCATAATGCATGCAGCCGAGCCACGCGCCGATCAACCCCATGTCGTGATACAGCGGCAGCCAGCTGACGAAGACGTCGGCGGAACCGGCTTCCATCACCGTGCCCATCGCTCTGATGTTGGCGAGCAGCTTCGCATGGCTGAGCACCACGCCTTTCGGGTCACCGGTGCTGCCTGACGTATACTGGATCAGGGCCGTTGCACTCGCATCCTTCAAATGGGGTAGCGGCGCCGGCGCCGCGGAGGCTTCGATGTCGGCGACACTGGCGACGCTGACCAGGCTTTGCACCAGACTGCGAAGCAGGCCGGCTAATCGCCGTCCTTCCGGCATGGTGATCAGCATCCGGGTGCCGGCATTGCGCAAAATCATGGTCTGGCGCCGTAGATGGTCCTCAAGCTGCGACAGGCGCATCGGCGGGTAGATCGGGACCGGTATCGCGCCGGCGTAGAGAATGCCGAAGAAGGCGACGAAAAAATCGATGCTGGTGGGGAGCATCAATCCAATCCGGTCTCCTGCCGTGATGTCTCGCGCGATCAGACCGCGGGCCACCTGCCGGGCTTTCGCCGCAAGTTCTCCATAGCTGAGCGTCCCGAGCGTCGTCGCCTCGTCCTGCAATACTGTCAAATGCAGCCGGTCGGCGTGTCGCGTGGCGTGCCAGTCCAGCACCTCGATCAAGGTGCGCGCCTCGCTTGCGGCCGGTACGGCCGGAAGCGCCGAAACCGGGCGCCCGACTGAGACCGGGCGGTCCAGCGTCGGGCCGGCCCGTTCGAGCGCGCGGACCAGATCCTCGACGGTTTCTGCCTCGCCGACCGCCTGCGCCGGAAGGCGAACGTGGAAAGCCCGCTCGATGCGCAGGATCAATTCAGTGCGCGCGAGGCTGTCGATCCCGAGGTCTCGCTCGATGCGACTCGAAGGCTCGACCTCCATGAACCGGCCGCGCTGAGGATGAAGCTCGTGGACGAGATCCTTCACGAGCGCGATCAAGGCGCGACGACGCTCGAGAGTGCCTGGCGCAAAATCATCCATGACATCAGGTAGCTCGAATAGCTCACGCGACTATTGAGCAATGTCAATTCGGCCATGCGCAGATGCGGCACTGGCAACCGCCAGCAGTTGCCCGCCGCATCCATGTCGCAACCAGCGTCGCCACCATGACCGACGCATTGCGTCAGGTGCGTCTGTTCCTGTGCGGGGACGTCACCGGAACGCACTTGGCGGAGCTGGTGCCAAGCCTCGGCCGCTCGCGCGCTATGGTTCCTTCACAGCCGAGAGGTGTGCCTTCAGCCCTGCGGCCCCGACCGCCCCGGGGACTATGCTGTCGCCGACGACATAACCCGGCGTGCCATTGATGCCGAGCGCCGAGGCAAGGCGCGTGTTCTGCTGCAGGGCCTCGTTCACCTCGACGCTCGCCGCATCCTTCTCGATCTCGCCTGCGTTGAAGCCGAGATCTGCGGCCACCTCAAGCGCCGCGGCACGATCGACCCTTCCCTTCTTCGCCAGCAGGCGGCGATGAAACTCCAGGGATTCCCCGGCACTGGGATGATGCATCTGCAGCGCGATCGCGACCTTCGCGGCTTCGACGGAGTCCGGCCCGAGAATCGGAAGCTCTTTGAGCACGATGCGCACGTTCGGTTCGTCGGCGATCAGCGCAAGGGTGTCGCCGAGCGCCTTGCGGCAATAGCCGCAGTTGAAGTCGTAAAATTCGACCACCGTCCTGGTGCCGTCAGCGGCGCCGAGTGTCGTCTGCAACGGCGCGTTGTACAGCGCCTTGGCGTTGTCACTGATCGCCTGCTTGACGCTGGCCGCCGCAGCCGCGGGCGCGGTCTGGGCGACAGCGTTGCGCTTGGCAATCAGCGCCATCAGGGCAGTGCGCACCGCCTCCGGGTGATCAGCCAGGTATTTCTCGATTGCCGGCCCCAGGGCTTCCGGGTGCGCGGCGAGATATTGCTGGATCGCCTGGTCGATGTCCGCGCGCTGCCACTCAGCCTGGGCTGTCCTGGGTACGGCGATCGCCGCGGCAACGAGCGTGACTGCTGTGATGGCACGAATACGAATGCGCGAGAGCTTCGGCATGTCAGTTACTCCAATCATCCCTCAGTTCCTTCCACTCGTGTTCTTCACCACGACAAGCGAGCACTGCATCATCATCGGCACCACACAAAGCTCCTAGCGACCTCTCTCGAGCGGCGGTGGTGCAGTCCAGCGAGGCGCAAGCGGCGCAATGCGACCACGTGCGGCCGGCCAGCAGCGCTTGCCGAGTGGCCCGGGAACCATGCCGGGCGGGCAGGTGATCGGGCCTGTGTTAGACGGCGCGCGCTTGTCTGGAACCTTGGGTATCGAGGGACGTCGCGGTGACGGCCCGGGCACGACAGGCACAGGCGAGGGTTTTCGCGCCACGCAAACGCCCTCGTCGTCGCGAACTTTGCCCGCGGCGCAGGGCTCTTGCGGAACGGACTTCTTCTGGGCTGGCGCAACACATCGCGAGCGATCCTTCGGATTGACGGCGGCCGGACAGCACTCGCCGCTCGTCGTCAGGTTTGCGGTCGCGCAGCACTTGCCCGCCGCGGTCGGGACGTAGCCTGCGGCACAGCAAAGCGAGATCTTGGGAATCTTGAACGTTGGCTGGCACTGTGTCCCGTCGGCGCTCGGCGTCTGTCCGATCGGACAGCAAACCCCTTTCGAAGTCGCCTGGCTTTTCAGGCAGCATTTGCCCGCGATCTTCACATAGCCGGGCGAACAGCAATCCGGGCACTTTCCGTTTGGGATTTTCGGAATGGAGGGCTCGCAAACGCCATTCACGAGAGCGCTCAGGCAGCAAGCCTGAACGCCACCCGGACCGGAATAGATGTGATCGTTGTTGCAGCACTCCTGCTTGGGGCCGATCGCCGTCTGGGTGACCCCGCACATCGGTTTGGCAATGTCAGTCGATGGAATCGAGCCGCTCGAACAGGCACCGCCGGGTCCGAGGTCGGCAGGTGAACAGCACCTGCCGCCCAGGAGGATTTCAGGCGGCGCGCAGTTCGACGCGCAAGCGCCCTTGCTCCACACCTGATTGATCGGACAGACCGGGAAACCCGGGGGACCGCACACATGCGTCTGACAGGCGCGGAAACTCGGCGGTGGCAGCGGCACGCCGGCCGGGAGCGGGCCCGGGAGCAGCTCCGCCGGCTGCTCCGCGCAGATCCGCAGGATAGCAATGTCTCCCAGATGCCCCCGGGCCGACAGATCGGGCGGCGCATCGGCATAATCGATGAAATAGCTCATCCGCGGCGGCGCATCGCCACGACGGATGCGCCAAGCTGGATTTCCCTGCAGGCCGTCGATTGCGAGCATGTCCGTGTGACCAAGCTCTGCGGAGAGCTTGGGGTCGGTCGTGTAGCGCAACTGTTCTCCGGTGATCCAGACGAAGCCGCCGCAGGAGCGGGGATTGATGTTGCCGCGCTCATCGTAGCTGTAGCCGATGGCGACGCCGCCATTGTCGTTGCGGAAGGTCTCGGGGAAGCCCACCGCATATTCGTCCGGCACGGCCTGCCAGATCGGCTGTTGGGCCTCGGTGACGCCGATCATGGTATAGCGCAGCGCGCGACCGATCGATGGCGCCGACAGCGCCTCGAAATCCTGCGCGCCAGTCGGCGCCGGCCGCTCGGCAAGATACATCCGCCCTGCATCATCGAAGGTGATGCGCGAGATTTCGGTCGGGCCGGCCGCGGGTGGCACTGCGACCTCGATCCTGATGTCCGAGCCGAACGAACCATCCGGCTTGAGGCCGACCGACCAGATGCGCAGTCCGTCGGCGACAGCGTAATAGAGACGACGATCGCGTATCGCGAGACCGAACACGCGCCGTGCCGTCGCGGCATAGCCCCAGGTCTCGGGGCGGGCGCTATCAAACTGTGGGCTCGCGAGATTAATGCCGGCCCCGCCAGCAGCGGGCATCGGCGCAAGCCCGACGGCGGCCGTGCCGGCGGTGCCGTGATCGTAGACGCCGAGATCCGCGCCGTTCGGGTCGAGGCGATGGATCAGGCCGGTCTCGCGGTCGGCGACGAACAGCGACTTCGTGGCAGAATCATACGCGAGCGCGCCGAGCGCTGCGCCCGAGTTCGCCTTTCCCTCAGTGAGGACGTTCGCAAATAGCTTCACCTCGCCGGTAAGGCCGTTGATCTTCCAGATCGACCCAGGGCCTCCTCCGGGGCCCCACTGTGCCGGCATGAAGACTGCACCGGTCCTCCCGGATCTGATGTGCTGCGGCTTGCCATCCGATCCGGGTGCGACGATGGGCAGCCCATAGGCCGATGTCGCCGCGACATAGATGTTGGGGGGCGACTGGTCGTCCAGCGCAACACCGAACACCTGTCCGATCCACTTCGCGCTCACCGTGAACGGTTTCGGAGCGCCGACCACCTGTGCTTCCGGCGGCCCGCCCATGCGGCTGAGATCAACGACGCGCAGCGACGGTCCGTCTGGATTAATGAAGGAGTTCAGATCGGGGTCCTGGCCGGGCTCGATCTCGAACGGACGCAGACTGCCGGAGAAGCCGGTGACGACCGCCTGGCCCGGCGCGTAGATGCTCCGGGGGGCCTGAGCCGATGCCGTGCTGACGAGCGCGAGTGCCAAGCTCGACACGATGACGATGCGCAGCATCGCACGGGCGGCGATAGCCAACGAGGTATGACGACAATATTCCATGATGCTCTGTCGCCTCATTTCGGGGGCTCAGGTCGCGGAACGCAGGTGCCGCTCTTCGGGTCGGGGATGGTGTCCGGCGGGCAGCATTGCCCGCAGGAGGTCATCTGGGCCGGATTGCAGCAACTCCCATCGAACGCCATGCCTTGGCTCGGATCGGCGCATGGCGTGATGCAGTCGCCGATGCCGCCGATGCGAACCTGTCCGGTGGGGCACGCCGGCGGCGGACACATGCCGAACGGCGCAAAGCCCAAGTTGGCGGGCTGGTTCGTGTTGTCACACAGACATGACGAGATCCCGCTCGGCATCATGGCGCCGGGATGCGTGCCGTCCGGGCACTCGCACGCGAAGGCGTATCGATGATCGCCTGAATCAGGATTGGGGACTTCCTGCCAGTCAGCCTTCATCGGCGACGGGCAGAAGCAATACTGCACTCCTTCGCAACCTGTACCCTCAGCGGAAGGGGGCAACTGCTCGATGAGTGTTCCCTCGGCAGTCGTCGTGCATGCCAATGTCGGCTGCCACGGCTCCATGTAGCTCCCCGTGCTCTGGCAGCTCGGGATGGAGTGGCCGATCGAGCCGGGCGCAACACATGCAGGGTCATGCATTCTGGTGAGGAAATCCTTGCCTTCACACTTCTTCAGGTCGATGGCAGCGCAATTGGCGAAACGGGGCGGTGGTCGCGTGCAATCGCAAGCGCCGAGACCAATCTCTTCCTGAAGCCAGCACAGCGCGTCCTCCATGCATTGCCCGATGTCCGAGCCAAGGGAACCCGCCCCCTGCTCGGTTGAGCAGGCGCATTGCATGACCTTCGCGGGCGAACCGACGGCGGACAGCACATTGGCGAGCTCCCCGAGCAGGCCCTGTCCAATCTTCGAGCCGCCCGCCGACTGCAGTTGGGCGAGGATCTGGGTGAGGTTTCCCTGTACTTTGCTGCAGAACGAGTTGACCGCGCCTTGCCCCGCAGCGCCGGCGACCTCGGTGAGGACCCCGGTGGCTGCAGCCGCCGCAGCGCACCCAGCTCCGTCCGCGCAGGCATCCGCGCAACTCGACAGTCCGCCCACCGTCTGTTTGGCAGCATTGAATATGTCGCTTGGGTTGCAGCCTGCTCGCGCCGGCGACGCTAACAGCAGCATTGCGGCGGCGATCGCTGCGCCGTGGAACCACCAACTTCCTCGAAGTTGCATGACCATCGCCCGCCACTGACTTGGCCCGATAGAGATAACCGAACCCGCGTCCATTGAATTTGAGATGCGTCAATCGATAGACGGCCGATCGTGCCGGCCGTGGCGTCACGACGCCAATCTCATTTCACCGCCTGCTTCGGCACACAGGTGCCGCTGTTCGGGTCAGGTATCGTGCCCACCGGACAACATTGCCCGCAGGACGTCATCTGCGCGGGATTACAGCAACTGCCATCAAACGCCATGCCCTGGGTTGGATCGGAGCACGGTGTCACACACGCACCAGTCAGGCCCATACGCGTCTGTCCCGCGGGGCACGCCGGCGGCGGACACATGCCGAACGGCGCAAAACCCAGGTTCGCCGGCTTACCCGTGTTGTCGCAGAGGCACTGAGACAAGCCGCTCGGTAGGATCGGGCCTGGGTGTGTTTGATGATCCGGATTGTTGGCCTCATATGGACAATCGCAGGCGAATAGCCAGCGATGCACGTCGCTGTTCGGATTGGAGATCTCGTGCCAGGCCGGCACCATCGGCTTGGGACAAAAGCAAGATATGACCGGGTCACAGCCCGTATCCTCTTGCGTGGGAGGTAGTTGAACGGCCAGCGTTCCCTCCGCCGACTCAATCCTCTCCACCGTTGGGATATTGTCGCCGTAGCCGCACTTCTGCCACTTGTCATTGCAGTTCGCAATCGAGCTGTAGGGAACGCAGGCGGGGTCCTTCATCTGATCGAAGTGACCTTCCGTCTGGCAATGCTTGACGTCGACCGATCCGCAATAAGCCATCTGAGGCGGTGGCCGCGAGCAATTGCAGCCGATCCCCAGCCCCCCGCACAACGCATCTTGAATGCACGCGCCGATATCGGCGCCGATCGAATTCGTGCTCTGCTCCGTTTCACAGGCGCACTGCACAACCTTGGCAGCTGAGCCCACGGCTGCGAGCTCAGTTGACAAATCGCCGAGCACTTCCTTCGCGATTGCATTGCCGAATATCGTGTTCAGCGCACCGACGATATCCTTTCCCTTCACTTTGGCTTCCGCGCAGAATTGATCGACCAGCCCTTGTCCTTTTCCGGTGTCCGATCCTTCGAGGGCGACCCCCGCAAGAGCTATTTCAAGTGCGACCGCGGCAGCGCAGGATGCGTCATCCTCGCAAACAGACTTGCAGTCCGATGTTGCCTTGAGCGTTCCGCAGAACGCGTTGGCAACGTCCTCGAAGCTGCATCCTGCGCGCGCAGAGGAGCCGAGCAGCGCGACTGCCGCCATGATGGCGACACCTTGGATCCACCAGCCCGTGGGAAATGTCATCGTCGTCGTCCCAGCCCGGATACCTCCAGCTTAGGCAAAGTCCAATCTATTGAAATTGAGATGCCTCAATCGACGCGGCATGCTCGTCACGTCATCGACGACGGCGCCTTCAGCTTTCCTTGTACGCGTGGCCCCGAAGACAGCGGGGCGAAACCGCCCGTCGCAGCGGACCCGAATTCGACCCTCCAAGATCCTTCGCCTTCGCGCTGACGATGACTGCGACCCGTCCAGCTTCATCTGACGCATCTCGGAAGCTCATTGAGCAGCAGGCCTCGCGGTCGGCCGAGGATTATGTGGTCCTTGCCGAGCAGGCGAGCGGCCCCATTTCGCGGCGCAATGCACCATCCTACATCTGGGGCGCCGCCCTGGACGAACTCGCGCGCATGCAGCCGGATGCACGGATCGTCAATCTCGAAACGGCCGTGACCCACAGTAACGACGGGGCTCACAAGGGCATCAACTACCGCATGAGCCCAGAGAACGCGGACTGCCTCATCGCAGCAGGAATCGACCGCTGTGTCCTGGCCAATAACCACGTGCTCGACTGGGGCTACGCCGGCCTGGACAGCGCTGAGCTGTGACAGCGAAGAGATCGTCGAGGCCGTAAGCCGGAGAGGGATGCGTGATTATGTACGATCGGTGATCGAAGCGCGACGGCAGGTCCCATCGCGCATTGCTACGATAGCCAAGGATCCATCGAGCTATGATCTCGTTGTTGTCGGCACGCCGGTGTGGGCCTGGTCGCTTTCGTCGCCCGTCCGCGCCTTCCTGCTGGCAAGCAGGTCAAGACTTCCTGCGGTGGCGTTCTTTTGTACGCTGGGCGGGGCAGGCAGCGACAGAGCCTTCGGCCAGATGCAGGAACTCGCGGGCAAGCCTCCAGTCGGATGTCTCGCAATCACGGCACGTGAGGTCGCATCGGCTACGTACCAAGCGAAGGTCGTAATGTTTGCGGAGGCCCTGCAGCGCAGTCTGGCCGAGCAGCGTGAAAGAGCGGCGCCAACTGCGGCCTGAATGGCTGCGTGCTGATAGGCAGCCTGCGACATTTCAGCGAAGCGCGCCGAGCAGATCGCTCCGCGATACGGTTGGGCTGCGGCGAGGTGTGTCAACCGGCGTGCAAGATATTGGACGCCGGTGGGCATCGAAAGTGCGCTCGGCAAGGGTGTGAGCGCCGGCCGTCTGTCTTGGCGGGTGTCATCTTGAGACGGTGACCGTCTCGGCGAGATCCTGGGATGCTTCGGCATTGCCCGGCGCAGCATCCATGAGACGCGAGCAGTCATACCTCGGCCGCAGAAGCGGTCGAGTTCAGGATTCGACGGAGACGAACGGCCGGTCCGGCGGGCGAACGACAAGCACCGGCACGTTGCTGTGTGTCAGTACTTTGTTCGTTTCGCTTCCGAGCATGATGGCGGTGATCCCGCGCCTGCCGTGCGATGCCATGACGATCAGGTCGCATGACCTCGCTTTCGCCATGTCGACTATGGCCAGATAAGGATGATCATGTTCGACATGCACGGCCTCGCAGCCGACGCCAGCGGCCAACGCGACCTCCTTGGCCGCATCGAGGTACTTCGTGGCAAGGGCCGCGACCTGCTTCGCGTACTGCGCCGGCGTGTCCGTGACCATTGCCGGCTCAACGGCAAAGGTGTGGAAGGGGGGGGATACGGTCAATATCGTGACCTTGGCGCTAGCCGACTTGGCGAGGGCGATGCCGTACTCAACCGCAGCCTGCGACAACGTCGAGCCGTCCGTCGGGATTAGAATATGTTTATGCATGCGGCATCCTGACTGTGAAACCATTGCGGCCCGACCGATGCAGTTCTCGACCACAGCTCCGCGTGCCGCAAAGCGGAGCCGCTAAAGAAAGCGTAGGCACTTGCAGCAACCGTGATGACAGGCTGCTATTGTTTCGATCTTGCAGGCGGGGAGGTTGATTTCCATCAAGCTCCAACACCAAGGCTGGTCCTGCATCCAGCCGGAGGGGTGTCAGACCCGCTTGCCGGAGTCGGGATCGAACAGCTTCGCCTTGTCCATGTTGACCTCGAAAGAATAGAGGCTGCCGACAGGCGCCTTGTCCTCGGGGTGGACGCGCGCGATCATCTCTACACCGCCCAGATCGAACACGATCATGGTATCGGGTCCGGTCGGTTCGACCACATCGACTGGACGTTGGAACGTGCAGAGCAACCCGCTCGGCTTCTGGGTGCCCTGACGGGTGATGATTTCCGGCCGGAGTCCCAGTTTCAGATGGCGCCCGACATGAGCGCCAATCGAGGCTGACGCTCCCGGCGGAACGGCAAGTCGCACATTGCCGCGCGCGTCTTCCACTTCGAGCCAGATTCCATCACCCTGAACGACGCGTGCCGGCACCAGGTTCATCGCCGGCGAGCCCATGAAACCTGCAACGAACAGGTCCGCCGGCTGCTCATAGACGGTTTCCGGCGCGGCGAACTGACGGATCCGCCCATTGTCCATCACGGCGATGCGTGAAGCCAGCGTCATCGCCTCCACCTGATCATGAGTGACATAGATGATGGTCTGCCCGAGCCGGGCGTGCAGCTTCTTGATCTCGGTGCGCATCTCCACCCGCAGCTTGGCATCGAGATTGGACAAAGGCTCGTCGAACAGAAAAACATCGGGCTCGCGCACCAGCGCCCGTCCCATGGCGACGCGCTGGCGCTGTCCGCCGGATAGCTGGCCGGGCTTGCGCTGCAGTAGCTGCTCAATATGCAGCAGTTCGGTCACGCGCGCGAGAGCCTGCTGCTGCTGCACCTCCGGGATTCGCCGCGTCACCATCCCGAACAGGATGTTGTCGCGGACGGTCTTGGTCGGATAGAGCGAATAGGACTGAAACACCATTGCGATGTTTCGATCCTTTGGCGGTACATCATCGACGATCCGGTCGCCGATCCGGACCCGGCCTTCCGACAATGTCTCGAGCCCGGCCACAACGTTGAGCAGGGTCGACTTGCCGCAGCCCGAAGGCCCGACCAGCACGACGAATTCGCCATCGGCGATTTCGAGGTCGATGCCGTCGAGCACCGCAGTTGCGCCGAATTGCTTGTAGACCTTGTCGAGACATACAGAAGCCACGGTCAACCTTTCACGGCACCAGCGGAGAGCCCGCGCAAGAAATAGTTTCCGGCGATGATATAGACGGCCAGCGTGGGCAGAGCAGCGATGATGGCCGCCGCCATGTCGACATTGTATTCCTTGACGCCCGTCGAGGTCGCGACCAGATTGTTCAGCGCAACCGTGACCGGGTTGCTGTCGCCGGCCGTGAAGGCCACTCCAAACAGATAGTCGTTCCAGATCTGGGTGAACTGCCAGATCACGGTCACCACGATGGTCGACGGCGCGAGCGGGAGCACGACCTGGAAGAAGATCCGGAAGAAGCCCGCGCCGTCGATCTTGGCCGCATTCATGATGCCGTCCGAGACGGTGACGAAGAAGTTGCGGAAGAACAGCGTCGTGAACGGAATTCCATAGATCACGTGGACCAGCACCAGTCCGGGAATGGTGCCGGCCAGATCGAGGATGCCGAGGGTACGCGCCATCGGCACCAGAACGACCTGAAAGGGAATAAAGGCGCCGAACAGGATCAACCCGAACAACGTCTCTGAGCCGGGAAACCGCCACTTCGCCAGGGTATAGCCGTTGACGGCGCCAAGCATGGTGGAGAGGCATACCGACGGAACGACCATCAGAACCGAATTCCAGAGATAGGGCTTGAGACCGGCGCAGCGTACCCCGACACAGGCGGATTCCCAGGCTTTCGGCCACGCCTCGAAGGTGACGGCGCGTGGAAGGCTGATCAGCGATCCGGTACGGATCTCCGCGAGCGACTTCAATGATGTCGCCACCATCACCAGCAGTGGCAGCAGGTAGTAGAGAACGAACAGGCCGAGGATCGCGAACAGGACGCCGCGCAGCACCGTGGTTCGGATACCGGTCGGGCGGACGATGCCGGGCGCGCGCGAGCGGATCATTGGCGCTCCGTCCGCAGCTCGGACCATAGATATGGCACCATGATCGCCACCACGGTCGCCAGCATCATGGTTGCGCTCGCCGCCGCGGTCCCGAGCTCGCTGCGCTGGAATGCGAACGAGTACATGAAGGTCGCAGGCATATCGGTCGCATAGCCTGGCCCGCCGTTCGTCAATGCAATGACGAGGTCGAAGCTCTTGATCGCGAGATGGCTCAGCACGACAAATACTGACAGAAAGATCGGCCGCAGCATCGGCAGCACGAGCTGGATATAGAGGCGGAACGGACCGGCACCATCGACCGCCGCGGCCTTGAGAACATCGTCGTCGATCGAGCGCAGGCCCGCGAGAAATAGCGCCATGGCATAGCCGGAAGATTGCCAGATGCCGGCAATCACGACGGTGTAGATTGCCATGTCCGGATTGACCAGCCAGTCGAAGCGAAAGCTCGTGACGCCGAGCGACTGCACCATCTTTTCCAGTCCGAGACCAGGGTTGAGGATCCATTTCCAGGCGGTGCCGGTGACAATGAACGACAATGCCATCGGGTAGAGATAGATGGTGCGGATCACGCCTTCGACGCGGATGCGCTGGTCGAGCAGGATCGCCAGCATGATGCCGATAACGGTGCAGCCGCCCATGAACAGGGTGGTGAAGATGAACAGGTTGGCGATCGCCACATACCAGCGCGGCGTCGCCCACAGCCGCGCGTATTGGACGAGCCCGGCAAAGCTGTAATCGGGCAGGACGCTGGACCGGGTGAACGAGATGTAGATCGTCCAGGCAATGAACAGATACACGAACACGAACACGGCCGCGCCGGACGGACTTATGACCAGGCGCGGCAGCCAAGTGTCGACACGTCGCAGGAATCGATGGAGCGCTGCGTGGGGCATGGCGATGGTACTGCTCGACGGACATGAGGCGCTGCAGACGGCAGCGCCGTTCGTCTTATGACCTCGCGCGCCTGATCGCCTCCATCAATCGTTTGACAGCGTCCTGCGAGCTCATGTCCGAATTGAAATGGTTGGTCACGACGTCCAGGATCTCGCCGCGTACCGAACGCGACACCGCCATTTCATGCGCCATGCTTGGAACCAGGGTATTCGCCTTGGTGTCCGCAGCCAGATCGTCCATCGATTTCCGCGCGCAGGAATCGAACTTGTCGCGCGGCACGCCGAGCCGTGCGGGGATCGACCCCTTGTTGAGGCTGAACGTCTCTTGGAAACCCTCCGACATGATCAGGCTGGCAAGCACCTTCTGACCCTCCAGCTTGTCGACACCGTTCACCTTGAACATCGCGATGCTGTCCGAATTCAAGATGAAGCCCGGCAGGCCCGGCGCCGGAATGCACAAGAAATCCTGGCCAGCCACTTTTCCGGCCGCCACGAACTCGCCTTTCGCCCAATCTCCCATCAGCTGGAAGCCAGCCTGGCCGTTCATGATGGTGGCCGTGGCGAGGTTCCAGTCGCGGCCGGAGAAATCCGGGCTGACATAGGAACGCAGCTTGCGCATCTGGTCGAACACCTTGATCATCGTGCTGCTGGTGATCGCTTTTTCGTCGAGTTCGACCAGCGCTTTGCGATAGAAATCCGCGCCACCCAACCCGAGCACGACCGTCTCGAACAAGGTCGCGTCCTGCCATGGCTGGCCACCATGCGCCAGCGGCGTGATCCCCGCGGCTTTGAGCTTGTCCGCTGCGGCGTTGAACTCGTCCCAGGTTGTCGGCGGCAAGACGCCCGCTTTGGCAAGCACCGCCGGGTTGGCCCAGATCCAGTTGACCCGATGGATGTTGACGGGGGCGGCCACGTATTTGCCGTCGAACTTCATGATCGACGCAAGCACCGGCGGCAGCAGCTCGTCCCACTTTTCCGCCCGAGCGACCGCATCGATATCGGTGAGTACGCCCTGGCGCGCCCATTCCTGGATATTCGGTCCTTTGAGTTGGACCGCGCTCGGCGGATTGCCGGCAACAACGCGCGCTCGCAAGGCGGTCATGGCGGCGTCGCCACCCCCGCCAGCGACTGGAGAATCGATCCATTTGCCGCCTTGGGCTTCGAAGGCGCTCTTCAGCGTGGCGATCGCCTTGGCTTCGCCACCGGATGTCCACCAGTGCAGCACCTCGACGGTGCCGCCGGCCTGGCAGACGCTGGGGAAGGCGAGGACGCCAAGCAACATGCCTAGTGCTGCAGTATGACCGCCGAGCCGCATGGGAAGTCTCCTCATCCTTCTCGCTTCTCGTTAAAGTTTGGTCTCGATTGACCTGAAGTTGTGGAAAGCTGACATGTCCATCGCCAAGAGCGTTGACCTGCGTCAACAATGTCGACGGTCGCTTGAGAGCTGGTAGATCGGCAGCAACTCGACAACGTCCAAGCCCTGGCTGTCGCGCTGGGTGTTGAGCCTTCAGATCTGCTGAAGCAGACTCTCTAAAAGAGGACGTTTGGAAAGATAGCTGGTGAACCGGCACGGTCAGCAACAGCGATCCTGCAATATCGGATCACCGGCACGTTGCACCTCGGCGTTCGGGCGTCCGTCAGCGCGGAAGCATAGCGTTCAAGGCGAAACTCAGAAGAGCCGGACGATCTCGGGGCCAAGATCGTCGTCTGGTTGCGCTTCGCTTGCCGGCAGTTGGAGAGTCGTGCGCGGACGGGCAGGGGCTACGTCCCATGCTGGTGGCATTCACCTTCGGCGGGCTATCGAAGCGCCCAGAAGGAACGCGAACAGCAGAGAAGCAAGCGGGGCCCGGCGGGCGGCGTTGCTTAGGACGCTGAGCGGCATGCCTGGCTTGCGCCCGGACTCCACGGCGCTGCGCACCTGCTTCGCAGCCTGCTTTACGAGACCAGCGAAGGAGCCAAAGGCGGTCTTCTTGTCCTCGGCAGGATAGAGCCCTTCATAGATGAACGGCGGGAGCGATGGATCGTCTCTCATGGTCGTTTTCTCGTTTTGCGGGATGCGCTTGTTTGCCTGTTGGCATCAATGGCGTGGAATTGGAGATGGTTCCGCGCCTCCCCCTTGGGCGCGGTTGTGATCCTGAGGCCGTGGCTTTGGCGGGTCGTCCTAGCCCAGCCCAACCATTGGACGGTGCGGGCGCCGCTAAAATTTCCCATTTGAGATCAAGGCGCCTCAATAGAAGGAGGGGTGCGCAAGCCATTGATCTCATTTCTGGTCTTTCGCCCCTGTCGTGCCCCACACGACCGGAGGCTGCGGGCAAAGGCCTGTTCTCTCTCCGTCCATCTAGCCTCCAGAGATGGGGCGCTCAAATGAACGGCCTCAGCGCGTCCACAGTCGCGACATAGCGGTCCAAGGTCGAAATATTGCGCTGAGGCGGGTCAGGACTGGTGCCGCCTCGTGATCGCGATGCGCGTCGCCTGGCCGTACAGCCCCGCCATCTGGTCAAGCTGAGCCGCTGTCGCGGCGCAGCCGTCGATCCAGCCGGGTAGGCCGTCGAACATCGGCGGCAGGGTTGCCGCGCGCAAGGCCGCATAATCCTCGGTGACGGCGCGGCCGCGTGTCGTGGCGCGGTAGCGTGTCTCCTTGCGTGAGGAACGGCCTTCGGTCTCGATCAGCCCGGCGCGGACCAGCTTGCGCGTCGCATATTGCAGATTGGGCACGTCGACGCGGTTGAGCAGTTGGCCAACCTCGGCGAGCCGCTTCGGCTCGTCGCCCATGCGTACGACATTGAGGACGGCGACATCGTCGCCGGTCAGCGGCACCTCGCAAACGGCGGCGAGGCAGGAAGCCTTCCAGCGATAATAGGACTGGGCCAGCCGCTCCAGCGCGAATTCAAAGTCGGACAGCCGTCGCTCGGTGTCACTGCGCGCAAGATGCCACGCTCCCTTCGCGTCGCCTTTGCTGCCGCTCTCGGCCTCATCGCGAGCCGCCTCTGACCGTGACCGCGCCTTGCCGCCCGCCACTCTCGCCTTCACCGCCACGGTCTTGCGCCTCGCCCCAGCGCTCGTCGTCCTCTTCAATAGCCCGTCTCCCGATGCCGCTCCGCACAATGCGTGTGCAGCGCATGCTCAATCTCTGCTGTTTACATCCAACGTTTTTACATTAAAAATTCAATGAAGAAAACACATCAGGCGCGGCGTCACCGTGGACGTCGGCCGGCAGAACCGGGGAGCACGACAGTGGCTGGTCAGTGGATCGACATCGCCGCCGCCGATGGCGGCACGTTCAAGGGCTATCTCGCGGTGCCCGCGTCAGGCTCCGGTCCCGGCATCGTGCTCCTGCAGGAGATCTTCGGCGTCAACGCCTCGATGCGCGCGGTCGCCGACTATTATGCTGAGGAAGGGTATGTGGTGCTGGCGCCGGACCTGTTCTGGCGCTTCGAGCCGGGCATCGAGCTCGGCTATGGTGAGGCGGATTTCGGTAAAGCCTTCGGCTACTACCAGCGCTTCGACGTCAATCTCGCGATCAAGGACACGGCCGACGCGCTGAAGGTGCTGCGCGCGCGTCCCGAGTGCAGGGGCAAGGTCGGCGCGCTCGGCTTCTGCCTCGGCGGCAAGCTCGCTTATCTCACCGCCGCCCGCACCGACGTCGATTGCGTCGTCTCCTATTATGGCGTTGGCATCGAGGCCGATATCGACGAGGCCAAGAACATCAAGGGCCCGATCGTCTTCCACTTCGCCGAGCTCGACAAGTTCGCGCCCGCCGAGGCGCGCGAGGCGGTCAAGGCCGGCTTTGCCGGCCGCGACGATGCCGAGTTCTATCTCTATCCAGGCTGCGACCACGCCTTCGCCGCGCCGGAGCGCGCCAGCTTCGACAAGCCGGCGACCCTGATGGCGCATTCGCGCTCGATCGCGCTGTTCCGGAAAGTGCTCGGCCCGCACTACGATCTGTCGTCGCTGTGGGACCGTCACACCGAGCTCGAATTCGCCACCCGCTCGGCGGAGGCGACGATGGGCACCATGGTCGCCGAGCCCTACGTCAACCACATCCCGACCATGACCGGCGGCGTCGGCTACAAGGATCTCTTGAGGTTCTACGCCAACCATTTCATTCCGAAGACGCCGGCGGACACCAAGCTGGTGCCGATCTCGCGCACCATCGGCGCCGACCGCGTCGTCGACGAGATGCTGTTCTGCTTCACCCACGACATCGAGATCGACTGGATGCTGCCCGGCATCCCGCCGACCGGCAAATATGTCGAGATTCCGCTGGTTGCGATCGTCCGCTTCCGCGGCGACAAGCTCTACAACGAGCACATCTACTGGGATCAGGCCTCGGTGCTGGTGCAGATCGGCCTGCTCGATCCGGCGAAGCTCCCGGTCGCCGGCATCGAGACGGCGAAGAAGCTGGTCGACGAATCCCTGCCCTCGAACACGCTGATGAAGCGCTGGGCCGAGAGCGCGCCGAACTGATCAATTCGTCCGGCGGCGTCGGCAGGGACGTCGCTTCTCTTCGCTCATCGTCCTTCGTCCATGCGGAGTTGCATCACCATGCGTGACCATCAGATCTCTCGTCGTACGATGTTGCAGCTCGCAGGCGCAGCTGCGTTGCCACTCGCCACCGGCCTGCCGCTGCGCCCCGCCAGTGCCGCGCCGGGCACGCTGACCATCGCCTACAACGTCAACCTGCCGTCGTTCGATCCGACCGTCGGCGTCTCGGCGGTCAATCCGACCATCCAGTCGATCTACCAGGCCATCTTCGATCCCTATATCGGCCAGGCCGCCGATCTCTCGTTCAAGCCGGGCCTCTTGACGAAGTGGGGCTGGAACGAGGACCGCACCAAGGTCACGATGGAGCTGCGCTCCGACGCGACCTGGCATGACGGCTCCAAGGTGACGCCGGAGGACGTGGTGTGGTCGCTGACCCGCGCCGCCGATCCGAAGGGCGGCAACCCGATCCAGTTCGTCTGGTCGAAGATCAACAACTTCAAGATCGACGGCCAGACCATCACGGCCGACGTGGTAGAGTTCGAGCCGGTGCTGTTCAAATGGATGGCGTTCCTCACCGGCTACGTGCTGCCCAAGGCCTATTACGAGAAGGTCGGCGCGGAGGGCTTTGAGAAGGCGCCGATCGGCTCCGGCCCGTACAAGGTCGATGCCTTCGAGCGCAACGCGTTCCTGCGGCTGAAGGCGCATCCCGGCTATTGGGGGCCGAAGCCGGCGTTCGAGACCGTCGTCTTCAAGTTCGTCACCGATCCGACCAGCCGCGTCGCCGAGATCGAGTCCGGTGGCTCCGACATCACCTTCGAGATTCCCTATGAAGAGTTCGACCGCCTCAAGGCCAAGCCGAATTTGGCAGGCCTGACGCAGCCGATCTCCGACATCGGAATGATCTTCCTCACCGACATCGATCCGATGCTCGACCGCAACATCAGGCTCGCCGCCAACCACGCCATCGACAAGAAGGCGATCGTCGACAAGCTGCTGCGCGGCTATGGCGTGCCGATCGATACCTTGGAAGCTCCGGGCTACGCCGCCTTCGATCCCTCGATCAAGGTCGCCTATGATCCGGAGCTCGCCAAGAGCCTGCTCGCCCAGAGCGGCTACTCGGCCGCTAAGCCGGTCAAGTTCACCATCCAGACCACGCGCGGCTTCAAGCCGAAGGACTACGAAATGGTCCAGGCGATCGCCGGCATGTGGCGCAAGGTCGGCATCGAGGCCAACATCGAGGTCTACGAGATCGCGCAGCATTTCGAGCTGCGCGCCCGCCACGCGCTGGCGCCGGCGGCGTTCTACAATTGGGGCAACGCGATCGGCGATCCCACGACCTCGACCGGCTTTGCGATGTTCGGCCCGTCGCCGCATTCGGCCTGGAAGGGCAAGGACCTGATCGAGCGCATCGGGCCCTTGTGGGGCGAGAAGGACGAGGCCAAGCGCATCGCCGGCTGGAAAGCGGTCGACAAATACATCGCCGAAGAGGGTGAGGTGATCCCGCTGCTGCAATACGTCCAGCCGATCGCGCACAAGAAGGGCCTCAAGGTGGTGCCGCAGGCCAACGGCATGATCCTGCCGCAGCTCGTGACCCAGGGCTGAGACGGAGTCGGGCGATGCGCTGGAGCGCCATTCTCAAGCGCCTCGCTCTGATCCCGCCGACCCTGCTCGGCGTCGGCGCCATCGTGTTCGTGCTGCTGCGCGTGGTGCCCGGCGATCCCATCGCGATGATGATCCCGCCCGGCGCCTCGCCGGCCGACATTGCACGGCTGCGCGCGCTCTACGGCCTCGATCAGCCGCTGCTGTCGCAGTTCATCACCTGGCTTGGCCAAGTCGCGTCGGGCGATTTCGGCCGCTCGATCAGCCTGCGCCAGCAGGTGTTCGAATTGGTCAGCGCGCGGCTGCCGGCGACCCTTGAGCTCGCAGCGCTCTCGGTGATCATGGCGCTCGTGATGGGCGGAGCCGTGGCGCTGGTCGGCAGCCTCACGCGCGGCACCCGCGCCGAATGGCTGCTCGACACCGCCAACGGCTTCTTTCTCGCCATTCCTGATTTCCTGTGGGCCCTGATCCTGCTGCTCGGCTTCGGCGTGCTGCTGCCGCTGCTGCCGATTTCCGGCCGGCTCGATCCGCAGCTTGCCGTGGCCTTCCGCACCCACTTCTATCTGATCGAGAGCCTGCTCACCCTGCGCCTCGACCTCGCCGCCGATCTCTTGCGCCATATGTTGCTGCCGTCGCTGGCGCTCGCGCTGCCCTTCGCCGCGCTGGTCGCGCGTCTCCTCAAGGCGCAGCTCGCAGAGGCCGAGGACCAGGACTACGCCCAGATCGCCCGCACCCGCGGATTTTCGCGCACCACGATCCTGCAGCGCGAGGTGTTCCCCAACGCGCTGATCCCGACGGTCGCGCTCTCAGGCGTGCAGATCACCCTGCTGCTCGGCGGCACCGTGCTGGTCGAGCGCATCTTCTCCTACGAGGGCATCGGCAACATGGCGATCGATGCCGTCATCAACCGCGACTTCCCGCTGATCCAGGGGCTGATCCTGACCTTCGCCGTCCTGTTCATCGCTCTCAACCTCGCCGTCGACCTGCTGGTGGCGCTGCTCGATCCGAGGCTGCGCCATGGTTGACCTGGTTCTTTCTGGCCCGATCACGGCCCAGCCGTCGCGCTGGCGCAGCGCTCTCTCACGCGGCGGCGCGCGGCTGTGGATCGGCGGCGGCCTTGTGGCGCTGCTGCTGCTCATCGCGCTGTTCGCCCCGGTCATCGCGCCGCATGATCCGGCCGAGCAGGATCTGATGTCGGCGCAGCTGCCGCCGGCCTTCATGCGCGGCGGCGAGGCGGCGTTTCCGTTGGGCACCGACAGCCTCGGCCGCTGCGTGCTGTCGCGCCTGATATATTCCGCGCGTACTGCGGTCTCCGTCGCGCTGATCGCCTCGCTGCTCGCTGCGGTCATCGGCATCGCACTCGGCCTGATTGCCGGCGCCTTCGGCGGCTGGATCGATCAGCTGGTGTCGCGGCTGATCGACGTCTGGATGGCGTTCCCGCCGGTGCTGCTGTCGATCGTGCTCGCCGCCGTCATCGGCGCCGGCCTCACCTCGGTCATTGCTGCGATCGTGGTCGTCGACTGGACCCGCTTCGCCCGCATCACCAGAGCCGAAACGCAGGCCCAGCTTGCGCGCGACTACGCCGCCGCGGCCCGGGTGCTCGGCCTCACCCGCGCGCAGGCGCTGCGGCTCGAGATCCTGCCCAACCTCGTGCCGCTGATCGTCACGTTGCTGGCGGTCGAGATGGGCATAGCTATCCTGGTCGAGGTCATCCTGTCCTTCGTCGGCATCTCCGTCACCGGCGACACCGCGAGCTGGGGCGGCATGATCACCGAGGGACGGCAGATCGTCTACCAGGCGCCCTGGATCATGGCGCTGCCGATCGGCGCCGTCATCGTCAGCGTGATCGGCTTCAACCTGCTCGGCGACGGCCTGCGCGCCGCGCTCGATCCGGTGCAGCGCCGATGAGTGCCGTGCTCGACATCGACAATCTCCACGTCGCGATCGGCGCCGCCAATGTGCTGCGCGGCGTCTCCTTGCGCGTCGAGGCCGGCGAGGTCCGCGGGCTCGTCGGCGAATCCGGTGCCGGCAAGTCGATGGTCGGCCGCACCATCTTCGGCCTGCTGCCGGCGAAGGCCGCCATCACGGCCGGCCGCGTGAGCTTCGAGGGGCGCGACCTCCTGGCGATGCCGGACAAGCAGCGCCGCGACCTGCTGGGACGGCGCATCGCGCTGATCCCGCAGGATCCGATGACGTCGCTCAACCCGGTCCGGCGTATCGGCGCGCAGATATGCGCGGTGTTGCAGCTGCATCTGAAGCTGTCGAAGCGTGCCGCGCGCGATCGCGCCGCCGAGCTGCTGAGCGAGGTCGCGATCCGCGATCCCGCTGGCGTCCTCGCACTCTATCCGCACGAGCTCTCCGGCGGCATGCGCCAGCGCGTGCTGATCGCGATGGCCTTCGCCTGCGATCCGTCGCTGGTCATCGCCGACGAGCCGACCACCGCGCTCGACGTCACCGTGCAGCGCCAGGTGCTGCAGCTGGTCGAGCGGATGCGCCAGCGCCACGGCGCGGCGATCCTGTTCGTCACCCACGATCTCGGCGTCGTCGCAAAAATCTGCCGCAGCATGACCGTGCTGCATGCCGGCCGCGTGCTCGAGGATGGATTGACGTCGGACGTGCTGGTGAAGCCGCATCATGCCTACACGCGCGCGCTGCTGGCGGCGACGCCGCGCGCCGACCGTCCGGCGGACAGCTTGAGGCCGGTGCCACCGGCGCTGATCGAAAGCCTGTGGGCGGAGGCGCACCGGCTCGATCAGCTCGCGGCGAGGAGGCCGGCATGAGCGAGATCCTGCTGCGCACCGGCCAGCTCGGCTTCGCCTATCCGGCGCGGTCGACTTCGCTGTTCGGCAAGCCTGTGATGCGTGACGTCATCAAGTCGGTCGATCTCGCCGTTCCGCGCGGCGCGGTGCTCGGCCTCGTCGGCGAATCCGGTTCGGGCAAGACCACACTGGGCCGGCTGCTGGTGCGGCTGCTGGAGCCGACTTCTGGCGGCCTCCAGTTCGACGGCGTCGAGATCAGCCGTCTGTCCGAAGCCGCGCTGCGCCCCTTGCGCGCGCGCATCCAGATGATCTTCCAGGATCCGCAATCCTCGCTCAATCCGCGCCTGCCGCTCGCGGTCACCTTGACGCGCCAGCTCGAGGTCTATGGACAGTTGAAAGGCCGGCGCGATCGCCGCGACCGCGCCGCCGCGCTGCTCGATCTCGTCGGCCTGCCGACAGCCTTCGTCGACCGTTATCCGCACGAGCTCTCCGGCGGCCAGCGCCAGCGCGCCGGCATCGCACGCGCGCTGGCGCTGCAGCCGGACTTCATCGTCGCCGACGAGATCGTCTCCGGGCTCGACGTCTCGACCCAGGCGCACATCCTGATGCTGTTGAAGGAGCTGCGCGCCAGGCTCGGGCTGACCGTGGTCTTCATCAGCCATGATCTCTCAGTGATCCGCGTGCTCTGCGACGAGGTCGCCATTCTCAAGGGCGGCGAGGTGGTCGAGCACGGCCCGGTCGGCCGCATCTTCTCCCATCCGCAACACGCCTATACGCGCCAGCTCCTGGCCGCCATTCCGCTCCCCGATGTCGAGCCGGGCTGGCTCGACGACACCTCGCCCCGTGAGCAACCCCAGCAGCAGGGATCAGCCGCATGAGTGCTTCGATCAAGGACTCCGTCGTCGTCATCACCGGCGCCACCGGCGCCATCGCGAAGGCGCTCATCGCCGAACTGCTCGCCCGCGGCGCTGCGAAGATCTATGCCGCCGCCCGCGACGTCTCCGCGCTCACGGCGTCCGACAGGGTCGTGCCGTTGAAGCTCGACGTCACCAGCGATGGGGACGCGGCAGCCGCCGCCGCACAGGCTTCCGACGCGACGCTGCTGATCAACAATGCCGGCGTCAATCACAACACTGCGTTCATGCTCGCGCCCGATCTCGCCATCGCCACGGAGGAGATCGAGATCAACTACCTCGCGCCGCTGCGGCTGACGCGCGCCTTCGCGCCGGTGCTGATCAAGAACCAGGGGGCCGTGCTCAACATCCTGACCATCCTGGCGCGGGTGAACCTGCCGCTGATGGGCTCCTATTGCGCCTCGAAGGCCGCGGCGCTGAGCCTCACGCAAGGACTGCGCGGCGAACTGACGCCGAAGGGCGTCCACGTCGCCGGCGCGCTGCCCGGTGCCGTCGACACGCGCATGACGGCCGGCCTGCCGATCCCGAAGATGACGCCGGCCGAGGCCGCCAAGGAAATTCTCGACGGCTACGAGACCGGCGAGGAGGACATCTATGTCGGCGACATGGCCAAGGGCATCGCCGCCGGCCTCGCGCAGGATCACAAGGCGGTGGAAAAGCAATTGGCGTCGGGCTAGCACGAACGCCCTGATAAAAGTCGCACCCGGAGCAGCGACGCGAGAAGGTCGACGCGGCAGAGCGCGCGAGGCCTGGAACCGAGATTTCTGCCGCGACGAGGCGTCAGTTCTTCCGATCCCGAAAACTATAGGTGACAGGCCCCAGCGCGGGCCCAGGAGACTGAGACGACTGGCATTGGCTTCCCGAGGCACCGGTTTCCTTTGAAGCCTGCCAGGCGTACGTAAAGGCCAGGGAGCGGCCCGAGAGCGTGGCCGAAGTGCGACAGTCTGCCGTTACTCGCTTCTCCGAAGACGGCCGGCCCCTAGGCAGGTTGCAGGAACTGGGTGACGTCCGCCATTTGTTGGGGAACGCGCCTTTTGCCAAGCTCGAAAAGGTCATCGTAGCGCAGCGCGGAAGGAACGCTGCCCTATGGGAGCAGATCGAACCAAGGCGTCGTGAACGAGGGCGGCTGCTTGAGGCCCGGTATAGACCAGGCGTTGCCCGCCTAAGGTCAGATTGATTGAAGCCCCTGGCTCACCCGCCGAGCTTGTCACCCCAAAAATGGAGGTGCGGCATGCCCCGGAAGTCAAATACGCCTAGTGAGGCCCGTAACGAGTTCGTGCAGCTCGCGCTTGTCCCGAACGCCAACATTCAGAGCCTTTGTCGGCGGGGATCACCGTTCAATGAGAATACGCGCAGCGGGCGATAACACGCGCCTTTGCCCACGGGACATGAGCGCAGCGCTCGCATCTGAGTTTCAGAGGGAGGATAGTTCCCCAAGCAATTTCACAGTCAGATCGTCACCAAGTGTGGTTATCAGCGCTGGCCATCGCCCATCAACGGCTTCATGGGCTCCCCATCTGGACTATAGGACGACACGCCGTCTCCGACGGAAAAGGACATCAGGTCGTGTCCGATGACTAATGGACCCTGGTACGTCGCGCGGGTGCGCCGAAGCAGCGCCTCCTCGGGCACATCCTGCACCGGCTTCACCGTCGCGAATACGACATGCGAATAGACCGCCAGCTTCGGCTTTGCGAGCGAGAAGATCCGCCCGGCTTCCTCTGGTGAAGTGTGATGGGCTTCGATAGCACGATAAGAGGGATAATCCTTCACGAGATCAGGTTCGATGATTGCGACCTCGTGAACCAGCAGATCGGCGCCTTTCGCGGCGTTCACGATTCGCTCGTCATATTTGGTGTCACCCGATAGAACGACTTTCTTGCCGCCGTACTCGATCACGTAGCCGAAGGCTGGCTTGATCTTCTCACCGTGGTTGACCTCAATCGCCGTGACCTTCACGCCGCCCTTCTCATAGACGAGTCCGGGCTGAATGTCGTGCGCATTAAATGCCACGCCTTCCGGCGGCAGATGTTCGTCATCCTCGCGAATGCGAATATCCTCCGAGAACGCCTTGGTCAGGTTTTGCGTCATTGCGACGGTTCCGGCCGGCCCGAAGATCACCATCGGTGATTTTCGTGAGGCCCAGGGCGTTCCGATCCAGCCGCTGAGCCACATATCAGGCAAGCCGACAATATGGTCGGAGTGGAGATGCGTGATGAAATGAGCGGTGATGGCGCCGAGCGGAATTCGCTTCTGGAAGAGGCGAATGGTCGAGCCCCGCCCCATATCAAACAGCAATTTCTCGGGTCCGGCTTCGACGAGTGTTGACGCACTGAAGCTTCCGATCCGTGGAGTCGGTGTGCCGGTTCCGAGCAAAGTCACCTTCATCTCATCTGCCGCGGAGGGATTTCCCCACAGCAGAACACAGGCCGCAATTGTAGAGGCAACTAGTCTCACTATGCCAGTTTCGATTGCTTGCATCTGAACACCGAACATTTTCGAGGTTGCTGATAGCAGGGGGGCCTGTGGCCGTCGCCACTCTGATCAGCTTGGTCCATTTAGGGACGCGGCTCGATCGTTGATGTGTGTCTTTCGGCTCAGCGTCAATGGTCGACGAACGTTTGACCAAATCAAATGTGTTCTGCGATGCACAATGCTGCTGTTGGAGATTGTCAAACGACGGTATGTTTCGAAAACGTCACCTCATCCGCCATCCTCCACCCTCAGCCGGAACGTCATGAGCAATTTGAAGGATCCGTCAAACATTGACGAGTATCTCGCGTTTCGTATCTATAATCTTGGAAAGCTCGCCGCGCGGGGCGCGGGCATCATGCTACGGCGGGAGTTGGGGATCGGTCGGCGCGACTGGCGCATTCTTGCTTACGTCGCGCAACGTCCTGGCATGAGCCTGAGCGAACTCGCCGAAGTCGCCGACATCGAGCTGGAGCCTGCAAGTAGAGGGGTTGGTAGGCTCGTGGGCAGCGGAATCATTGCGAAGACAAGGCTCCCCAAAAATAAGCGACGTTTGGCACTTTCGCTGACGGACACTGGACAGGCCCTGTACGAGCAGGCGCAACGGATAACCAAGGCGTACAATAGAGATTTGGCAGCGTGTCTGAGCGATGAAGACGCACATATATTGGACATGCTGCTGAGGAGACTCTCGGAACGAGCTACGGAGCTCACTGATCTGCAGGCAGCCGCTGGCGGCGAAGAAGATATCGTCGAATAGGGTATTCGATGCCGTCATGACCCCCGGCTGCTGCCATTAGTCGAACCGACGCCAGCTGGAGGCGAGTTCAGCGCATGCGGGCAATGCAGGGGGCGCGCCCGAAAACGTCATGAGCTCGAGGAAATTGCGGCGATCGCATCGATGATCATCGTCAATCCGCCGGTATAGTCGTTGGGTTTGTCCGAAAGAGGTTTCAGCAGCATTGGCCGCAGCACGCTTGAGCGAGCAACTGGAACGACGTCGCCAAACTCGCAGGCCCAAGTCACTCCAAATGGCATCGGCTATTTGCCTGCGAGCCCGGCGGCCTGAATGATCGGCGCCCACCTCTCGCAGTCTTCCATTTGAATCGCGCCAAGCTGCGGCGGCCGTTGGCGATGTTGCATCTTTGGCCATCGATCGCTCCACTTCACCTAAGAGCCTTTCTATGCCGAACGCGGCAGTCCGCCGGGCGATCGCTGCCGAACAGTTCATCTTTCTGTGCTTCGGCAGCGCATGCCGCCTTACTACGAATTCATCTCGCCGACAGGATGAATTAATTCGTCGGACAGGACGTAGTAATCTGACCAGCGTTACTCCTTCGTGCAACGCCGTAAGGCGCAACATCTCGAAGGAGACAATCCATGTCGGACAGCAATCAACAACCTCGCCGCAGGATCATGCCCGCGCGGCGCCTGACTCTGCTCGGATCGGCTGCCGTGATCGGTTCGGCGATCGCGCTGTCGGGACCGCTCGGCTATGGCCGCCTGATCGATCAGGCATGGGCGGCGGCGCCTTCCCAGGGCGAGCAGGGCCCCACCGGCTTCGCCGATCTGGTCGCCAAGGTCAGGCCCGCGGTGATCTCCGTCCGCGTCAGTGTCGACGAAGGTGACGAGACCGACATGCCTGGGCCGAACGGGGAGCCGTTCATGCAGGGAACCCCGTTCGAGAAGTTCTTCCGCCAATACGGATTCGCCGACGGCCCGCAAGGCAAGATGCGTCGCCACCAGTTGATTACGGGAGTTGGCTCCGGATTCTTCATCTCGGCCGACGGCTACGCGGTGACCAACAACCATGTCGTGGACCACGCGAAGTCGGTGCAGGTCACCACCGACGACGGCAAGACCTACACCGCCAAAGTCATTGGGACCGACCCGAAGACCGACGTCGCGCTGATCAAGGTCGAAGGCAAGTCGGACTTCACCTATGTCAACCTGGACAGCAAAACGCCGCGCGTCGGTGACTGGGTCGTGGCGGTCGGCAATCCCTATGGCCTCGGGGGCACCGTCACGGCGGGCATCGTCTCGGCGGAAGGCCGCGAGCTCAGCTCAAGCCCCTATGACAACTACATCCAGATCGACGCGCCGATCAACAAGGGCAATTCGGGCGGTCCCACCTTCGATACCAACGGCAATGTTATCGGCGTCAACACCGCGATCTATTCGCCCACAGGCGGCTCGGTCGGAATCGGCTTCGATATACCTGCGCCGACGGTCAAGATGATCGTTGCCCAGCTTAAGGACAAGGGCGTGGTGACCCGGGGCTGGCTCGGCGTGCAGGTCCAGCCGGTGACCGCAGGCATCGCAGAAGGCCTCGGCATGAAGAACGCCGCGGGCGCGCTGGTCGACGAAGCAAAGCCGGATACGCCGGCGGCGAAAGCCGGGATTGAACCTGGCGACGTCATTACGGCCGTCAACGGTGAAGCCATCAAGGACTCGCGCGCCCTGGCGGGCCGGATTTCGGCGATGGCCCCCGGAAGCTCTGCAAAGCTCGACATCCTTCGCAAGGGTGAGTTCCGGACCATCGCTGTGACGCTTGCGAACATGCCGAACCAGCAGGAGAAGCAGG
Organism: Bradyrhizobium sp. HKCCYLRH2015; assembly: GCF_051168215.1. Lineage (NCBI taxonomy): Bacteria > Pseudomonadati > Pseudomonadota > Alphaproteobacteria > Hyphomicrobiales > Nitrobacteraceae > Bradyrhizobium > Bradyrhizobium sp. HKCCYLRH2015. Next base: position 43,454 of record NZ_JBNPUO010000001.1, read on the forward strand.
CCAGTTCCGACGATCACGACAACGGCTCGGCTCGCGGCGTGCCACATCTCGGTCTGTCAGTCGCGCCCGCAGAGGACGTGGCGGGCGCCGGAAACAAGGGTGTCGTGGTCACCGCCGTGGATCCCGACGGCCCGGCGGCGGAGCACGGTATGCAGTCCGGTGATGTGATTCTCGATGTCGGCGGCAGGACCGTCGGCACCGTCGCCGAACTGCGCAATGCATTGTCGCAGGCAAGGTCCGCCGGCAAGCGCGACGTGCTGATGCGGGTCAAGTCCGCCGCCAATACCCATTTTGTTGCGGTCCCGATCGGCTGAAGCGCGGAGACGGAGCCTGCTGCCGGTGCTCTCCCGATCGCCGGCGGCAGGCCACGCGTTTGCGGGATGAACGACGGACATGTGGCGGGCTCCGTGTCGATCCGACGTCTCGGCGAGGGGCGACTCCGCAAAATCGTTGAGGCGGCCGGCGCGCGACCAAGCGACGCGTGGACATGTTCCTCAAGTGGACATGTTCCTCAAGGCCGGCCCGATCGTTCTCGACTTTCTCGAGCGGAAGACGGGCGTCCTGTTCGCGGCGCATCCGGTCCACCTCGCTGGACCATTGAGGCATGTCCTCGGTCTTCTCACCCGCTATGCGATGGACCGGATCGGCGACACACGGAACACGCCTGGTCATGGGAAACGCACTCGTCGCACGACTTCTCGACAGCATCCATCGCCTTGCCATCGACCTGCGCTTCGACACCCGCACCGACTTAGAACGATCAGTTCACCTCCATGCGGAAAGATATCCGCAGGAAATGTGCGTTCCCAACCCGAGACCGATCTGACAAAGGAATAATCGCTGGGCTGGATCGCGCCGCTTTGGCCCAAGGAGTCTGGCGGCCCGGGCTGATCGATCTTGTTGTGGCTTCGTCGAGCACGACCACGCGGACCGAACCTCATCGCGGACGGGCGATACCTGCTCGTGATCACCGGCGGGGCCGGTCGGGCCACGGCGTGCCGGCCCGTCCGGTTCTTCGGGCGCCGGCCGGGGCCATTTTCCGAAAGTCCAGACGCGGCGCCGCGAGGGCCCTGGCCCGGCGGGAGTGATGGTTCACAAATCGCAGCAAACTGAAGGACATGCAGATGCCTCACGCCGCACCGTTCGGCTGGCACGATTGCTGCTTACTGAGCCGCCAAACGAGCGCCAGCTCCAGAACAACAGATGCGAGGGGACGTCCGGATGCCAGCCTACAGCTCATTCCTCACCTGAGACCCGGTGACAGGCGATCCCGACTGCGCAGCTTAGCGGGTCCGCCTCGCGCGGCCCGCGTCCAGACGCGCGACGTGGCCCCGGCACGCAATGGAGCCGGCGCGGAAGCGGGTCCTAGGCAGGCCAGAGAGATAGACCGAGTAAGATCAGGGAGAGAAGATACGATGTCTGCAACCATCACAGCGGCCGCGGCGCCGCAGAAGCCGTTCTACCGGATCCTCTATGTGCAGGTCCTGTTCGCGATCGTGCTCGGTGTCGTCGTCGGCTGGCTCTGGCCCGAGCTCGGCAGGAACGAATGGATCAAGGCGCTGGGCGACGGCTTCGTCAAGCTGATCAAGATGGTGATCGCGCCGGTCATCTTCTGCACCGTCGTGTCGGGCATCGCGCATGTCTCCGAGGTGAAGAAGGTCGGGCGCGTCGCCGTCAAGGCACTGATCTATTTCGAGATCGTCTCGACCTTCGCGCTCGCGCTCGGGCTCATCGTCGGCAATTTCATCCAGCCTGGGGCGGGGTTCCAGGGCCAGAGCAACGCCGGCGCCGCCGCCGTCGCCAACTACGCCAAGCAGGCGAGCGAGATGAAGTCGGTCGACTTCGTGCTTCACATCATCCCGGACACGGTGGTCGGGGCGTTCGCGCAGGGCGAGATCCTGCAGGTGCTGCTGTTCTCGATCCTGTTCGGCATCTCGCTGATGGCGCTCGGCGAGCGCGGCCACACGATGCGCGCCTTCGTCGACGACGCCGCGCACGCAATCTTCGGCGTCATCGCTCTCGTGGTGAAGGCCGCTCCGATCGGCGCCTTCGGCGCCATGGCCTTCACCATCGGCCGCTATGGGCCGCAGGCGCTCGGCAACCTCGCCGGCCTGATCGCGACCTTCTATCTCACGGCGATCGCTTTCGTCGTGATCGTGCTCGGCATCATCGCCCGCATCGCCGGGTTCTCGATCTTCAAGTTCCTCAAATACATCAAGGACGAGCTGCTGATCGTGCTCGGCACCTCGTCGTCCGAGAGCGCGCTGCCGCAGATGATGGAGAAGCTGGAGCGGCTCGGCTGCTCCAAGCCGGTCGTCGGCCTGGTGGTTCCGACCGGCTACTCGTTCAATCTCGACGGCACCAACATCTACATGACGCTGGCGACGCTGTTCATTGCGCAGGCGATGAACGTCCACCTCTCCTTCGGCGAGCAGATCACGATCCTGCTGGTTGCGATGCTGACCTCGAAGGGTGCCTCGGGCATCACCGGCGCAGGCTTCATCACCCTGGCCGGAACACTTGCGGCCGTGCGGCCGGAGCTCGTTCCCGGCATGGCAATCGTGCTCGGCATCGACAAGTTCATGAGCGAATGCCGCGCCCTGACCAACCTGTGCGGCAACGGCGTCGCCTGCGTGATCGTGGCGTGGTGGGAAGGCGAGCTGGATCGCGACAAGCTGCGCATCGCGCTCGATCGCGATATCGATCCGGCCGATGTCGAGGTCGCCGTCACGACGGGATAGGCCTGCGGTCGCGGGTGGCGCTGCTGTCGCATTCCAGCGTCAGTGGCGCCGTCGTGCCAAAATGTGGCATGCCCGCTTCGTCATCGTCAGGGGCCGGCGCATCAGTCGGTCAAGCCCAATCGCGATGCCGCCAACATCTCGGATAATCTGCTAGGGTGGCAGCGGGCAGGGGCTCACCGTGGAGGCATCCTGCCTGGCGCCGCAAGGCCGCGCATTCCGACGTGATGACGCAACCGGAGTGACATCGCAGTCCCTCCGTCGCGGCGCGGTCACCCTTGGGGAGGTTGGATGATGGCCGTCGCGCAGTCTGGTGTTCCTCGCATCGTGATCGTCGGCGGCGGTGCCGGCGGCCTGGAGCTCGCGACCCGGCTCGGAGACGGATACGGCCGCAAGGGGAAGCTCGACGTCACCCTGGTCGAGCGCAACCGCACCCATGTCTGGAAGCCGAAGCTGCACGAGATCGCCGCGGGCAGCATGGACCTCTCGGCGCATGAGGTTGACTATCTCGCCCAGGCCTATTGGCACGGCTTCCACTACCGCATCGGCGACATGATCGGCCTCGACCGCGACAAGCGCGAGGTGCTGGTGGCGCCCTATCTCGATGCGGAGGGGCGCGAGGTCACGCCGCGGCGGACCATCCCCTATGACGTGCTCGTCATGGCCATCGGCAGCCAGAACAATGATTTCGGCACGCCCGGTGTCGTCGACCACGCGATCAAGCTGGAATCGCAGCACGACGCCCGGCGTTTCCACGAGCGCATGGTCAACGCCTGCATCCGCGCCCACTCGCAGTCGTCGCCGATCGCCCCGCACCAGCTCAAGGTGGCGATCATCGGCGCCGGCGCGACCGGCGTCGAGCTGGCCGCCGAGCTGCATCGGACGACCCGCGAGGTGGTGGCCTATGGTCTCGACCAGGTCGACGCCGAGAAGGACATCCGGATCACGCTGATCGAAGCCGCGGGCCGGGTGTTGCCGGCCTTGCCCGAGCGGGTGTCGCGCGAGACCGAGAAGCTGCTCGCAAGGCTCGGCGTCGAGGTGCTGGTCGGCGCCAAGGTCGCCGAGGTCGGGCCCGACAAAGTGAGCCTCGCCGACGGCCGTGTCATCCCGGCCGAGCTGATCGTCTGGGCCGCGGGCGTCAAGGCGCCCGACTTCCTGAAGGACATCGCGGGGCTGGAGACCAACCGCATCAACCAGCTCGTGGTGAGGCAGACCCTGCAGACCACGCGCGACGAGCGCGTCTTCGCGATCGGCGACTGCTCGGCCTGCTCCTGGGGCGAGCGCGGCAACGTGCCGCCGCGGGCGCAGGCCGCGCATCAGCAGGCCTCGCACCTCTACAAGCAGATCCCGCGCTTCATCAGGGGCGAGCCGCTGGCGGACTACCGCTATCACGATTTCGGCTCGCTGGTGTCGCTCGGCGAGTTCAGCACCGTCGGCTCGATGATGGGCGCGCTGGTCGGCGGCAATCTGGTGTTCGAAGGCCTGTTCGCGCGGATGATGTATCTGTCGCTCTACAAGATGCACGAATACGCGCTGCACGGCTTCGCCAAGGTGACCCTGGACACGCTGGCGCGGCTGATCACCCGCCGCACCGAGCCGCACGTCAAGCTGCACTGACGAGGGTGCCCAGGGCGCCGGCGTGGCCGATTTTGTTGTCGCCTATGGCCCGGCAAGGCCTTAGACTTGCAGAACAATTGCGGATACGGCAGGCGCGGCCCGGTGCATGGGCCTGGGAGCGATGGGCCTGGAAAAGGGAATGACGGACCTTCCATTCCGGATCGGCCTCGAGCGACATCCCGACGTCACTGCGGTGGTCCGCAGGCGCGCGGGCTTGGTCGTTCGCGGAGTGATGGCGGCTGCGCTGGTCGGCGTTGCGGCCTGGTTCGGCTATGCCATTGCCTTTTCCCGCGGGCTCGATCAGCGGCACGCCACGGCCCAGCAGCGGCTGGCGGTCGAGGCCGCGCAGCTCGACGGCTACCTCTCGCGCTTCGAATATCTGCCGTCGCTGCTGGAGACCTCGCCCGATGTCTTCCGGCTGCTCGGCACGCCGGACGATCGCGCGCTGCAGCAGAGCGTCAGCCTGCATCTGAAGTCGATCAATCTGCTGGCCGGCGCCGACAACCTCTATGTCCTCACCGTCGCCGGTGATGCGATCGCCGCCGCCGATTTCGACCAGCCGGGCACGCCGGTCGGCAGCAACCTGTCCTACCGGCCTTATATGCGCCAGGCGCTGGCGACCGGCCGCGGCGCGTTCTTCGGCATCGGCATCACCAGCGCGCGCGCCGGCTATTACCTGTCCTATGCCGTCAAGCAACAGGGACGGACGATCGGCGTCGCCGTCGTCAAGGTCAATCTCGATGCCTTCGAGCGCGAATGGCGCAACCGCGGTGCCGACATGCTTCTGGTCGACGCCCGCGGCGTCACCATTCTCGCCTCGCGCGACGAATGGCGCTTCCGCCCGCTGACGCCGCTCTCGGTGGATGCGCTCGAGGAAATCGCGACGTCGAAGCCCTATGGCAGTTCCAGCCTTGCGCCGCTCGGCTGGACCTTCATGGAGAGGACCGATCGCGGCGGTCAGGTCGCGACCGAGCGTGGCGCGGTCTACAGCGTCGACGAGCATCCGCTCAACGGGCGGCAATGGCAGCTGCTGCTGCTCGACGACGAGGCGCCGATCCGGCGGACGGCCTTGATCATCGGCACGCTCTCGGGTCTCGCCAGCATCGTGGCGCTGCTGGCGTTCGGCCTGCTGGCGCAGCGACGCCGCGAGATCCGGCAGCGGCTGGCGAGCCAGGCCGCGCTGCAGGCCGCCAATGACAGGCTGGAAATGCGGGTGCAGGAGCGCACCGCCGAATTGCGCGCGGCGCAGGACGAACTCGTCCATGCCGGCAAGCTCGCCGTGCTCGGCCAGATGTCGGCGGGCATGGTGCACGAGATCAACCAGCCGCTCGCGGCGCTGCAGACCGCCTCCGACAATGCCGTGCAATTCGTCGATCGCGGCATGATCGGCGAGGCCCGCGGCAATCTCATCCGCATCGGCGAGCTGGTCCGCCGTCTCGCGCGCCTGACCGGCCAGTTGCGCGTGTTCGCCTACAAATCGAACGCGCCGCTCGATGCGGTCGCGGTCGAGCAGGCGCTGTCCGAGACGTTCAAGATCCTCGGCGCGCGGGTGAAAGACGGCCATGTCGACGTGACCATCGATCTCGCGCCCGAGCTTCATGTCAGGGCCGATCAGATCCGGCTCGAGCAACTGCTCTGCAACATCGTCGCCAACGCGCTCGATGCCGTCGAGGGCGCCGCGCGGAAGTCCATCCACATCCACGCCGTGCGTGAGGAGGGGCAGTGCCGTATCGCCATCGCCAACAGCGGCCCGGTGATCGCCGCCGATGTCCTGCCGCACCTGTTCGAGCCCTTCGTCACGACCAAGCCGGCCGGCAAGGGCCTCGGGCTTGGGCTCGTCATCGCCAACCACATCGCACGGTCATTCGGCGGCGAGCTGCGGGCGCGGAATCTCGAGCCGGCCGGCGCCGAGTTCATCGTGCTGCTGCCGCTGGCCGATTGAAGAGGTCCCCGCATGACTCCTGAGCAACCGGTCGGCGTGATCTATGTCGAGGACGATGAGGATGTCCGCATCGGCGCCGTCCAGGCGCTGCAGCTCGCCGGGCTCCCGGTGACGCCGTTCGCCTCCGCCGAAGCCGCCGGCGGCATCGTTCGCGCCGACATGCCGTTCGTGGTGGTCTCCGACGTGCGGCTGCGCGGCAAGAGCGGCACGGAGTGGCTGTCCGAATTGCAACGGCTCGATCCGGACCTGCCGGTCATCCTGGTCACCGGCCACGGCGACATCTCGATGGCCGTGGACGCGATGCGCAACGGCGCCTACGACTTCATCGAGAAGCCCTGTTCGTCGGAGCAGCTCGTCTCCGTCGTGCGCCGCGCGCTCGACAAGCGGCACCTGACGCTCGAAGTCCGCACCTTGCGCTCGGCGCTCGCCGACCGCCAGGGCATCGAAGCGAGCCTGCTCGGGCGCTCGCCGCAGATCCAGGAGGTGCGCCGCCTCGTCGCCAATCTGGCCTCGACCAATGTCGACGTGACGATCTATGGCGAGACCGGCACCGGCAAGGACGTCGTCGCCCGTTGTCTCCACGCCCACAGTGCCCGGCGCGGCGGCAACTATGTCGCGGTGAATTGCGGCGGCCTGCCGGAGTCGCTGGTCGAGAGCGAATTGTTCGGCCACGAGGCCGGCGCCTTCACCGGCGCGACCAAGCAGCGGATCGGCAAGATCGAATACGCCCATGGCGGCACGCTGTTCCTCGACGAAATCGAGAGCATGCCGCTCAGCGTGCAGGTGAAGCTGCTGCGGGCGTTGCAGGACCGCTCGGTCGAGCGCGTCGGCTCCAACAAGCCTGTGGCGGTGGATTGCCGCGTGGTGGCGGCCAGCAAGGCCAATCTGTTCGAGCTCAGCGAGCAGAAGCTGTTCCGCGCCGACCTGTATTATCGTCTCGGCGTCGCCTTCATCGAGCTGCCTCCGTTGCGCGAACGCCGCGAGGACATCCCGATCCTGTTCGAGCACTTCACCCTCGAGGCCGCCAAGCGGTTCGAGCGCGACGCGCCGATCGTGAACGAGCAGACCATGTCGCTGCTGCTCGGCTACTCATGGCCGGGCAATGTGCGCGAGCTGCGCAACGTCGCCGACCGCTTCGTGCTCGGCGTGCTCGACCGCAAGGTCCTCGACCGCTCGGGCGCCGCAGCCTCGGAACTGTCGCTGCCACGGCAGTTGGAGAACATCGAGCGCTCGATCATCGAGGATGCGTTGCGCCGCAAGCTCGGCGACGTGCCGGCGACCGCCGCGCTGCTGAGCATTCCGAAGCAGACGCTCTACGACAAGATCAAGCGGCTCGCCGTCAAGGTCGACGGCATCCGCGAGGGCGCGCCGCTGCGGCCGCAGTCCTGACCGCGGCCGCATCGCCACCGTCGACGCCGACCACTGCGCTCACCTGAGGCAGGAAGGCCTCGTTCCATGCCGGCGATCAGGAACGAATGCCGCAGCACGCTTGTTGAAACATCATGACAGGCAGAGACACCCGCGACCTGCGCTCCGGCGCCTACGACCCCGTCAGCAAGGACGGTCTGCCGCAGTCGCCGCAGGTCAAGGACGAAACGACGCCCCGCCAGCAGGAGCAGTGGGGCGCCGACGTGCGCGCCGAGCCGTTGCCAGGCACCGAGCCGGTGCTTCCCGAAGGGCTCATGCGCGAGCGGCGTGATCCGCTCAATCGCAACACCGGCCGCCGCGATACCGAATAGCGCCGCGGCGGCCGCTGCGACTTACTTCGCCGCGATCACCATGATCTCGACGGTGTATTGCGGCGCGGCAAGGCCAGCCTCGACAGTGGCGCGGGCCGGGGTGTTGCCGGCCGAGACCCAGCCATCCCACACGGCGTTCATTTCGCCGAACGTCTTGATGTCGGTGAGGTAGATCGTCGCCGACAACAGCTTCGACTTGTCGGTGCCGGCCTTGGCGAGGTGGCCGTCGATGATCGAGAGAATCTCCTCGGTCTGCTTGGTGACGCTTTCACCGGCGGTCTTCTGCGCGACGACGCCGGCGAGATAGACGGTATTGCCGTGAACGACGACCTGGCTCATGCGCGGGCCAATTTCGAAACGCTGGATCGACATCGAAGAACTCCTCAAAAGGTCAATTCGGGGCCTCTCCCTAGCGCGTGCGGCGCGGCAACGCCAGTCGGCTGACCGGCCACCCTCGCCACCCTGGAGCGTGCGACCTTGCGTTGTCGACAGCGCTGCGGCACACGGACCGCGGCGCCTCACGATGATCCGGCCTTGTCGCGCTGCAAAGCGGGCATGCCCATGGGGCAGGCAAGGGCGGGGCGTTTTCCGCGCTTGCACAGATATTTGAGACATGAAACATTCTCCGCGAGGTTCCTTTTTTTGAAATGCGGAGGGGCGTGATGCGGAAACGATCGATGCTGGCGGCACTCGCGGCGATGACTTTGGTGACGAGCGCGGGGCCGACATTCGCACAGCAGACGATCCGCGTCGGCTGGACCATCCCGGCGGAAGAATCCAAATACTGGATGATGAAGCGGCCCGCCGAATTTCCGGATATCGGCAAGACCTACAACATCGAGTGGACCCAGTTCCAAGGAACGGCACCGATGACGCAGGCGCTCGCCGCCGGCGCGCTCGACTGCGCGACGCAGGCGCCGCTGTCACTCGCCAACGGCGTGGTCGGCGGCGGCCTCAAGGCCTACATCGTCGCGCAGCACGTCTATGAGAAGCCGGGCGGCTTCTCGGTCTACTGGGCGGTCAAGGACGATTCGCCGATCAAGACCATCGCCGATCTCAAGGGCAAGACGGTCGGCATCTCCGTGATCGGTGGCGGCACGCAGGGGCCGTTCAACATGCTCTTGAAGAAGGCCGGGCTCGATCCCGCCAAGGACATCAAGCTGGTCGAGGTCGGTTTCGCGGTGTCGGAGGATGCGCTGCGCCAGGGCCGTGTCGACGCCGTCAACATGAATCAGCCGTTTGCAGCGCGCGCCGAGGCCAAGGGCGGCACCCGTAAGCTGTTCTCGCTGTCCGAGGCGATGCCGAACATCGTCCACATCCTCGAGGCCTGCCGCGCCGATTTCGTCGACAAGAACCCTGAGCTGGTGAAGGCCTATGTCCGCGACATCACCGCCGGCATGAAGAAGGCGCTCGCCAACCGCGACGAGACCTTGAAGGTGGTGTCGGAGGTCATGAAGGCGCCGGTCGCCGTGATCGATACCTATCTGCTGAAAGACAATGATTTCGGCCGCGACCCGGTCGCCGCGCCGAACTTCCCGGCGATCCAGAAGATGCTCGACATCTACGCCGAGACCGGCATGCTGCCGAAGCTCGACGTCGCCCAGTTCAAGCATCCGACGATCGTCGCGCCGATCCAGTAGGCGGCTGGCGCGGAGCTCGTGTCGATGAGGAAGCTGCGCTCGCGCGTGACGGTGGAGGGGCTCGACCGCGCCCCGCACCGCGCCTTCATGCGCGCGATGGGGCTGGATGACGCCGACATCGCCAAGCCGATGATCGGTGTCGTCAGCCAGAAGGGCGAGCAGACGCCCTGCAACATGACGCACGACTTCCAGGTCGACGCGGCGAAGACGGGCATCTCGGAGGCCGGCGGCACGCCGCGCGAGTTCGCCACCGTCTCGGTCTCCGACGGCATCAGCATGAACCACGAGGGAATGAAGTTCTCTCTGTTCTCGCGCGAGCTGATCGCCGATTCGATCGAGGCCGTGGTCCACGGCCTCGCCTATGATGCGCTGATCGGCTTCGGCGGCTGCGACAAGACCTTGCCCGGCGTGATGATGGGCATGGTCCGCTGCAACGTGCCCTCGATCTTCATCTATGGCGGCAGCGCGCTGCCCGGCAAGTACCAGGGCAGGACGCTGACGGTGCTCGATTCGTATGAAGCGGTCGGCAGCTACATGACCGGCGAGATCGATGCACAGACGCTCGAAGGCATCGAGCGGTCCTGCCTGCCGACGATCGGCGCCTGCGCCGGGCAATTTACCGCCAACACCATGGGCATGCTGTCGGAGGCAATGGGCCTGTCGATGCCCAACGTCTCGATGATCCCCGGCGTTTATGCCGAGCGCGCCCACGTGGCGCGGCAGGCCGGACGCCTGATCATGCAGATGCTCGCGCGTGGCGGCCCGCTGCCGCGCGACCTCGTGACCCGGAAGGCGCTGGAGAACGGCGCGGCGATCGTCGCGGCGACCGGCGGCTCCACCAACGCGGCGCTGCATCTGCCGGCGATCGCCAACGAGGCCGGCGTCCGCTTCACGCTCGACGATGTCGGCGAGGTGTTCGCGCGCACGCCGCTGATCGGCAATCTCAGGCCGGGCGGCAAGTACACCGCCAAGGACGTCTACGACATCGGCGGCGCCGCCGTGGTGATCCGCGCGCTGATCGAGAGCGGCCACATCGACGGCTCCTGCCTCACGGTGACGGGCCGCACGCTGGCCGAGGAATACGGCGCGGCCAACGCGCCGGACGGCGAGATCGTGTTCAGCCCGGCCAGGCCGATCATGGCCGACGGTGGCGTCGCCGTGCTCAAGGGCAACCTCGCGCCCGATGGCGCCGTCATCAAGGTTGCCGGCCTCAAGAACCTGGTGTTCGAGGGCCGTGCACGGGTGTTCGAAGACGAAGAGACCTGCGTCGCGGCCGTGCGCGCGCGCAACTATCAAGCCGGCGAGGTGCTGATCATCCGCAACGAAGGACCGGTCGGCGGTCCCGGCATGCGCGAGATGCTCGGTGTCACCGCGCTGATCTATGGTCAGGGCATGGGCGAGAAGGTCGCGCTGATCACCGATGGCCGCTTCTCCGGAGCCACCCGTGGCCTGTGCATCGGCTACGTCTCCCCGGAAGCCTTCGTCGGCGGTCCGCTGGCGCTGGTGCAGGATGGCGATCCGATCCGCATCGATGCGAAGGCGCGCACGCTCGACGTGCTGCTCGATGAGCGCGAGCTCGCCGCGCGTCGCAGCGCGTGGTCGCAGCGTCCGCCGCGGCACAGGGCGGGGGCACTGGCGAAATACGCGAAACTCGTTGGGCAGGCACCGCTCGGCGCCGTGACTCACGAGGGGCCGGCCGAATGGCCCTGGTTCGACCAGGAGCAGGAATGAGCCGCGAAGCGCGACGATTGGCAGGGTTCTTGCTAATCTGCGGCAGTCCGTCTTGCCTGATTTCACGGAGCGTTTGAGCGTGCTGCATCGGAAAGAGAAGCCGACATGGGCGTGACCCCGATCCGACCCGGCCAGCTTGCGGGCACGCCGCTCGGCCGCCGCGCTGCCACGCCGATCATCGAGATCGATCACGTGTCGCAGGTGTTCAAGACCTCGTCGCGCCGCGACCACACCGCGCTGTCGGACATTTCGCTGACGGTGGGCGAGGGCGCCTTCGTCTCGATTCTCGGGCCCTCCGGCTGCGGCAAGTCGACCTTGCTCTACATCGTCGGCGGCTTCGTCAGCCCGACCAGCGGCACCGCGAAGATGAAGGGCAAGCCGATCACCGGTCCCGGCCCCGATCGCGGCCCGGTGTTCCAGGAGTTCGCGCTGTTCCCCTGGAAGAGCGTGCTCGGCAACGTTATGTATGGTCCGCTGCAGCAGGGCAAGAAGCCGGCGAAGGCCGAGGCGCTCGCGCGGACGTTGCTCGCCATGGTCGGCCTCACCGGCTTCGAAAAATTCTATCCCAAGGAGCTCTCCGGCGGCATGAAGCAGCGCGTCGCGCTGGCGCGCACGCTGGCCTACGGGCCGGAGGTGCTGCTGATGGACGAGCCGTTCGGCGCACTCGACGCGCACACGCGCACGCGGCTGCAGAACGACCTGCTCGACATCTGGGAGCGCGACCGCAAGACGGTGCTGTTCGTGACCCACTCGGTCGAGGAAGCCGTGTTCCTGTCCGACAAGGTCGTGATGATGTCGCGCTCGCCCGGCCGCATCCGCGAGGTGATCGACATCGATCTGCCCCGGCCGCGCCGCCGCGAGGAGCTGCTGCTGGACCCGCGCTATCAGAAATACATCGTCGACATCGAGCGCATGTTCGACGATTCCGGTGACAACGAGCTGCCGTCATGAATGGACTGTCGAAGCCGCTCGCGCCGGTGCTGGCTTGCTGCGGTCTGCTCCTGGCCTGGCAGCTCGCCTCGCTCGGGCTGAAGAACGACAGCTTCCCGACCGCGCTGGAATCGCTGCGCGCGATCCCGCCGATCCTCACCGACAAGGAATCCCTGATCAACATCCTGGCCTCGCTGCGGCGGATGGCGATCGGCTTCGCGCTGGCGCTCGCCTTCTCGATTCCGCTCGGGTTGCTGATGGGGCGCAGCCGGTCGACCGCCGCCTTCTTCAATCCGCTGCTGATGCTGATCTACCCGGTGCCGAAGGCGGCGCTGATGCCGATCATCATGCTATGGCTCGGCGTCGGCGACATTTCCAAGACGCTGGTGATCTTCCTCGGCGTCAGCCTTCCGGTGATCTACCACAGCTTCGAGGGCGCCAAGGCGGTCGAGGAGAAGATGCTGTGGTCGGGAGCGGCGATGGGTCTGTCGCCGGCCGAGCGTCTGCTGCGCATCGTCCTGCCTGCGGCCTTGCCGGAGATCCTGACCGGCTGCCGCACGGGCCTGGTGCTGGCGCTGATCACGATGGTCACCAGCGAGATGATCGCGCGGCAGTCCGGCGCCGGCAACATCCTGTTCAACGCGCTCGACATGGGCCAGTACGACACGGTGTTCGCGATGATCATCATCATCGGCGCCATGGGCATCTGCCTCGATGCGGCGTTCGAGGTCGTCAGGCGCTGGCTGGTTCGCTGGTCCGAGCCGCAGTTCGACATGCCCTTGAGCTTCTCATGACGCGCACCTCCAACGACATCCTGCTGGGCGCCGCGCCGATCGTGCTGGTCCTGCTGCTGTGGCAGGCGCTGGTGTCGTTCGGCTACGCGCCGCCGACCCTGCTGCCGCCGCCGGGGCAGGTGTTCCTGCGCATGGGTCAGCAGCTCTCGAGCGTCACCTTCCAGCAGGACATCGTGGCGACGCTGTTCCGGCTGTTCGCCGGCTTTGCGATCGCCGTGGTGCTCGGTGTTTCCCTGGGAATTGCCGCTGCGGTGAGCCCGCCCGTCAACGCCGCCGTCAAGCCCATCGTGCGCGTGCTGGCGCCGCTGCCGAAGGTCGCGCTCTATCCGGCCTTCCTGCTGCTGCTCGGCTTCGGCCACGAATCCAAGATCATGCTGGTGGCGGCGGATGCGCTGTTTCCGATCCTGCTGTCGACCTATTACGGCGCCACCACGGTCGAGCAGAAGCTGATCTGGTCGGCACTCGCAGCCGGGACGCCGCCGCGCGACGTGCTGTGGAAGGTGGTGCTGCCGGCTGCGATGCCGTCGATCCTGACCGGCTGCCGCATCGGCCTCGTGATCTCCTGCATCGTCGTGTTCCTCGCCGAGATGATCACCTCGACCGACGGGCTCGGCCATGTGCTGGTGACCGCCGCGCGCACCTTCCAGGCCGTCGACATGTTCGTGCCGCTGATCACGATCTCGCTCCTGGGCCTCATTCTCAACGCCCTGCTGCAGGGCCTGCGCGCTTACCTGCTGCGCGGCTTCCCCTCGGTCTGATACAGACAACGAACAACAATCGGGAGAACGACCATGCTGGCGGATCGCATCGAGGCGAAATGGATCGACGCATTCTGCGAGATCTTCGAGCGCTGTGCCGTGAAGACCGGCGACACCGCCGCGATCCTGTCGGAGACGCAGTCGCGCCCGCTCAATGTGCACATCGCCGAGCTGGCGCTGCTGCGCATGGGCGCGCGTCCGTTCCACGTCGTGGTGCCGACCCCGCGCAACCCCCACCCGGTGCCGGTGCGCTCGACCGGCGCGTCGGAGGCGATCGGCAAGCTTGGTCCTGTCGTGACGGCCTTGCAGCAAGCGGGCTTCGTCGTCGACTGCACGATCGAAGGGCTGATGCACGCGGTGGAGACGCCGGAGATCCTCAAAGCCGGCGCGCGCATTCTCGTCATCTCCAATGAACATCCGGAAGCGCTCGAGCGCATGCGGCCTGACTCGGCGCTGGAGAAGCGCGTGCGGGCCGCCGCCAAGATGCTGCGCGGCACGAAACGCATGCGCGTGACCTCGAAGGCCGGCACCGATCTCGACGTCATCATGGAGGGCGCCTCGACCGTCGGCGTCTGGGGCTGGACCGATCGTCCCGGCACCCTGGCGCATTGGCCGGGCGGCATCGTCGTCAGCTTTCCCAAGAGCAAATCGGTCAACGGCACCATCGTCATGGCGCCGGGCGACATCAACCTCACCTTCAAGCGCTATCTCTCATCGCCTGTCACGATGACGCTGCGCGACGACTACATCACCGACCTGGCAGGCGAGGGCGCCGACGCCGCGATGATGCGCGCCTATCTCGCCTCCTGGGGCGACCGCGAGGCCTATGCGGTGTCGCATGTCGGCTGGGGCATGAATCCCGGCGCGCGCTACGAGGCGCTGACCATGTACGACCAGCGCGACACCAACGGCACCGAGCTGCGCGCCGTCCCCGGCAACTTCCTGTTCTCCACCGGCGCCAACGAATTCGCCGGCCGCTACACGGCGGGCCATTTCGACCTGCCGATGATGGGCACCACGATCGAGCTGGACGGCGTCGCCGTGATCAAGGAGGGCGTGCTGCAGGACGTGTTCGGGTAGAGTCCTTCGCATTCTACTGGCGAGCTGCTGGCGCGGCGGTAGTGCGCTCCCCTCCCCCTTGCGGGGAGGGGGCGGGGGTGGGGGTCCCCATGCGCTGAACTCCGTTGTGGGCGCAACTGCTCGTACACAAACCTCCACTGTGAGACGCGTAGGCCGCAACACGCCATCGGTTGATCGATGCAGGGCTCTTGCGCTCGTCACTCCAAGCACAACTCGAGGACCCCCACCCCCACCCCCTCCCCGCAAGGGGGAGGGGAGCGCACCGTCATGACGGGGGGCGGGCCGGCCCAAATGACAAGCGCCGAGACAGAATCATCCCCTTCTTCTGTTAAAAATAATCCTATTGCTATTTTTCGGAAATCGTGGTTCTCTCTCTGCATCCCGCCTCACTGCGGAGGGGCGTTGCGCGCGATCGTCACGACACGCGAGGTGGGGATGCGATGGCCGCGAGAGATCGCAGCGTCTTCTTACGAGGGCGCGGACGAACGATCGCTTGCGGACGTGAAGTCGCAGCGTCCTGATACCCCGACGCTGGTATCAAGTCGCGTCGGCCTCAGTGCCGCGCGGTGATGGTGGCCAACAAGCCCGGCGCACCAGGGAGACTGCGTATAAGCGTTAGACCCATCGCGCAGGGAATGCCGGCGTGTTCGGCTTTGCCTGTGGTACCTGCCGCCTGCATTTTTTTCGCAGGCGGGCCATGGGTGAGGCCTTCACCCGGCATTCCCTGCGCCCTCTGCATTCCCAGAGGGACGAACTCATCGCATACCTCGGGCATGATGTGCCGCGAGACTGCGCCCTCATGCCGATCGCTGTTTGAACCGTGAATCCGACCGCACCCATCGCCTCGCTGCGCGATACAGCGTCCTCTCCCCTTGCGGGAGAGGGCATCGCCGGCCCATCCTCGCACTCGATTGGGTGAGGGGTATCTCTCAGCGAGCAAAGCTCGTGGAAACATACCCCTCACCCAACCGAGCTCGCCGCACTGTCCTACATGCCCTCTCCCGCAAAGGGAGAGGGCGCATTCACGTGCACTCGCCGCGCTCAATCCACCACCGGTGGCCGGGCCAGTTTGAAATGCCTGAGCATATCGACCAGCGCTCCCAGCCGCTGCTCGCGATAGGCGGCGACGTCCATGCCGGAGTAGTCGAGGAAGCCCGAGCCGGTGCGCAGGCCGATGCGGCCCTCCGCCATGTTGCGCTCAATCACCTCCGGCGCGCGGTAGCGATCGCTACCCAGCGCGCCTTCGAGATAGCGGCTCGCGTAATAGAGGATGTCGCCGCCGCCCCAGTCGATGAATTCGAGCAGGCCGAGCACGGCGTAGCGGAAGCCGAAGCCGTAGCGGATCGCCTTGTCGATCTCCTCGGCGCTGGCGACGCCTTCGCCGACCATACGCGCCGCCTCGTTCATGGCGAGCGCCTGGATGCGCGGCACGATGAAGCCCGGCGTCGCCGCGCAGACCACCGGCACCTTGCCGATGTCTTCCAGCAGGGCCTTCAGCCGCGCCGTGACGTCGGGATCTGTGGCCTTGCCCGGCGAGATCTCGACCAGCGGGATCAGATAGGCCGGGTTGAGCCAATGGGCATTGAGAAAGCGCTCGGGCCGCTCGACCGCACCGGAGAGATCATCGACCAGGATGGTCGACGTCGTCGAGGCGATGATCACGTCCGGCGCGACCGCGCGCGACGCCGCAGCCAAGACCTCGCGCTTGAGGTCGACGATCTCCGGCACGCCTTCGAAGACGAGCGTGGTCTGCACCAGCACGTCGCTGCTCGCGCCGGCCGGAGCCACGCTGATCTTCGCCATCAGTCTGTCGGCATCCGCGGCCTGCAGCATCCCGAGCCGCGTCAAGGTGGCGAACGTCGCGCTGATCTCGCCGAGCGCCTCGCGCCGCAGCCTGTCGAACTCGGCCGCCGTGCGCGCCTTGATGTCGATCATCGTCACGGGATGGCCGGCATAGGCGAAAGCCACCGCGATCCCGCGCCCCATGCGACCGGCGCCGAGGCAGGCAATATGACCGCGCGTGCTCATGCCGCGAACCCGTCGCGCAACAGCGCCTGCAGGGCGGTCCGATCGAGACCGCTAAGGCCGAGGCTGGCGAGCGTGCGTCCCGTCGCCCAAAAATCCTCGCCGCAGATCGCGCCGCCGATGGCAAGGAAAGCGCGGGCAAGCGGCACAGGCGTGCCGCTCAGCTCGGCCGCCGAGATCAGGAACGACAGGCCGAGCCGGAGATCCTCGCGCATGTAGCGGTGCTGCGTCAGCACCAGCTGCTCGCGCCAGTCGCCGGAATCGGTGAGCCGATCGTGCGAGCCGCGGCCATACATCCAGATCTCGCCCTCCTTGGCGTAGTGATGCGCCAGCGGAAAATGCGGCGCGCCGTAGCCGAGCGCTTCGCGCACCGCGATCCGCTCTGCATCGAGCGCATCGGTGACGCGGCGGATCGACGGTTGCGTGCCCTCCTTGTGGATGTCCCAGCGTTCGAAGTGCTCGATGGGTCCTGCATTCATCACGATCAGCGGCGGATGGATGATGCAGCCGGCATTCATCAGTGCGCCCGACAGAGCATCGCCGCACGGCTCGATCACGCCAGGGAAGGCGCGGCCGATCACCGCGAGAGCGCGGTCCGCCGTCCTGAGAGGAAACACGCCGACGGGCAGCCGCTTGGCGCGGATGGTGATCGCCACTTCGAACGGGCCGTGCTTGCGGGTCAGCCAGGGCAGGGTGCCGGTCTCGGCGTAGCTGACACTGGCTTTGTTGCCGGCATCGCGTGCGGCCGCCGCGAAGATCATGGTGCCGAAGGTCGCCGGCGGCAGGAACACGACCTGGCCGTCGGTCAGATGCGGCGCCAGATGGCGCGCGATGTCGGCCTGTGCGAAGGCCGGCGCCGGGCAGAGGATCAGCTCGGCACCATGGACGGCCTCGCCGATGTCGGTCGTGACCAGCGCGAGCCTGGCCTCATGCCGGCCATTGACGTCCTTGACGACGATCGTCGAGCCCGCCGCTCGATGCTGCGCGACAGCGTCCGCATCGCGGCGCCACAGCCGGACCTCGTGACCTCCCAGCGCGAAATCGCCTGCCGCTGCAAAGGAGCCGTTGCCGCCGCCGAGCACTGCAATTTTCAAGAGCGCGTCTCCGTCTCGCTTATTTCGGGGTCATCGATCCGGCGCAGCAGATGGTGCTGCACCTTGCCGAGCGCGGTGCGCGGCAGGTCGTCGACGAAAACGATGTCCCGCGGCACCTTGAAGCGCGCGAGCTGCGACTGCAGATGCGCGCGCAGGGTCTCGGCCTCAAGCGCGCAGCCCTGGCGCTTGACCACGAAGGCGACCGGCACCTCGTCCCAGCGCGGATCGGGCCGGCCGATCACGCCGCAGTCGACGACGTCGGGATGCTCGCTGAGCACGCGCTCGATCTCGGCCGGATAGACGTTCTCGCCGCCCGAAATGATCATGTTGTTCTTGCGCTCGAGCACGAAGAAGTACCCCTCCGCATCGCGCTGGGCGATGTCGCCGGTGCGGTACCAGCCGTCATGGATCGCCTGCTGCGTGGCTTTGGCGTTGCCCCAATATTCGAAGAACAGATTGGGCCCGCGCACGGCGATCTCGCCCGCTTTGCCCGCCGGAAGCTCGTCGCCGTCTTTGTCGATGATCTTGGCCTCGCAGCACAGCCCGGGCAGGCCGGTCGAGCCTGCGCGCGAGAGGTCGCCGCCGAGCCGCGTGTAGACCGCGATCGGACAGGTCTCGGTCGAGCCGTAGACCTGCAGCACCGGCACGCCGCGCGCCGTGATACGCTCAATCAGCGCCGGCGGCACGATGCTCGAGCCGGTGGCGACGGCCTTGAGCGACGACAGATTCGCGGCGGCCCAGCCCGGATGCTCGGTGACGGCCTGGATCGTTGCAGGCACCAGCACGGTCAATGTCGGCCGGTCGTTGACGATCGCGGCCAGCGTCGAATCCGGGGTGAAGCGGGCGTGCAGCGTGACGGTGGCGCCGTGATGCAGCGCCGGCGTGGTCTGGAGGTTGAGGCCGCCGACATGGAACAGCGGCAGCACCGTCAGCACGTGATCGTCGGAGGTCAGGCCATGCATGTGCTGGCTCATCACCCCGTTCCACAGCAGCGCCTCCTGCCGCAGCACCGCGCCCTTCGGCCGGCCCGTGGTGCCCGAGGTGTAGACGATCAGCAGCGGGCAGGAGAGATCGATGTGCGGGTTGCGATCGTCGCCGTGGCCACGCGCTAGGAGATCGTCGATCTGCAATCCGTTAGCCGGCGTGAAATCGATGCCGACCGGCACTGTCTCCGGGTGCTGCTCCGCTAGCGCCGGCAGCACCGGCGCAAACGCCTGCTCGAGCACCAGCACCTTGGCCGCGGCATCGGAAAGAATGAAGACCTGCTCGGCCACCGCAAGCCGCCAGTTCAGCGGCACCAGGATCGCGCCAAGCCGCGCGCAAGCATAGAGCAGGACCAGATAGTCCGGCCGGTTGAGACTCAGGATCGCGACGCGGTCGCCGCGCCCGACGCCGAACTCCGATTTCAGCGCGCGCGCCATCAGCGCGATGCGCGCGCTGAAATCGGCATAGCTCAGCGTCGCGCCTTCGAAGTGGATCGCCGGCTTGTCCGGCGTGAACGCCGCATTGCGCTCGATCAGGTTGCAGAGGTCCACGCTCAGTCGTCCGTCTCGCCGGGCTCGTACAGTGCCTCGCGGCCGATGCGGTCGAGGCACAATTCGGCGGTCCAGGGCAGCATCAGGGAGCCGCAACGGCTGTCGCGATAGATGCGCTCCAGCGGCAGCGTCTTGAGCATCGACTGTCCGCCGCAGGTGCGGATGGCGAGCGCCGCCAGGTCATTGGCCCCCTCCATCACCGAGTATTGCGCCGCATAGGCGCGCAGCACCTGCTCCTTGGTCGGATTGGCGCGCGCCTCGGTCACCGCCTGGAACCAGATGCCCTTGATCTGCTCCAGCTTGATCTGCATCTGCGCCACCGCGATCTGCTTGGTCGGATACATCCGCCGCTTGACCGGCGGCATGCCGGGCACCTCGCCGCGCAGATATTTGACGGTGAAGTCGTAGGCGGCCTGCGCCAGGCCCATATAGGTCGGCGACAACGTCATGAACATGTGCGGCCAGCGCATGGCCGCCTGGAAGTAGACGCCGCGCGGCATCAAGGCGGCGTCCTCCGCGACGAAGACATCCTTGAACAGCAGCGTGCGTGACACCGTGCCGCGCATGCCCAGCGGATCCCAGTCGCCGACGACGGAGACGCCCTCCGTTTTCGCCGGCACCGCGAGATAGAGCGTGTTGCGGCGGGACGCCTTCTCGCCCTCGCTGACCTCGGTGCATAGCACACCATAATAATCCGCGTGTCCGGCAAGCGAGGCGAAGATCTTCTTGCCGTTGATCAGCCAGCCGCCATTGACCGGCTTGGCCTCGGTGCCGAAGGCGACGCCGCCCGCCGCGGCTGCGCCGCCTTCCGAGAACGGTTGCGAGTAGATCGCGCCGTCCTCGACGATGCGCTTGTAGTGGATCGCGCGCCGCCGCTCATGCTCGGCGCGGACGTCGTCCTCCATGTCGAGGTCGTCGGCGAGCGGTCCGGACCATAAGGTCGAGCAAACGTGCATGTTCCAGGTCAGCGCGGTCGCGCCGCAATAGCGGCCGATCTCGGCGGCGGTGAGTGCATAGGTCTGGTAGCCGGCGCCGAGGCCGCCGAGAGCCTTGGGAACGGAGATGCCGAGCAGGCCGGCGCGATGCAGGTCCTTGTAGTTCTCAGTCGGAAAGCTCGCCTCGCGATCCCAGGTCGCGGCGCGGCCCGCCAGCACGCTCTGTCCGAGTTGCCGAGCGCGAGTGATGATGTCGGCCTGCTCAGCGGTCAGCCGGTACGCGGCCGGATCGAACATCGGGGCGTCGAGCGCCTCACGGGATGCCGTCGCCGTCTTCTGGACCTGAATGGTCATTGTGCCTCCGCTGCCGTCGTTGTCGCGTGCGCCCTCAGAAAGGCGTCGAGCGCAGTGTTGAATTCGCCGGGCCGTTCGAGATTGACGAGATGGCCGGCGCCTTGGATCTCGACATAGCTCGACGCGGGAATGAAGCTCGCCATCTTCTCCATCATCGGCGCCGGTGCGTTGCGATCCTTCGATCCCGAGAGCACCAGCGTCGGCACCTTGATGTCCCTCAAGGTTTGTCGCCGGTCGAAACCGAGCAGGGCCAGCATGCTCGAGCGATAGCTTGCCTCGGGCACGCCGGCCATGCAGGAGGTTGCAATTTCAAGGCCGTGCGGATCGGGATCGTCGCCGACCAACTCCTCGACCAGGCCCGACGCCAGTGACGCCATCGTCGCTCCGCGATCCAGCGGGCCGAGGCGCGCCTCGATGAACGATTTCTGCCAGTCGCCGTCGGCCTTGCCGAAGGCCGGGCTGGTCTGAGCCAACACCACGGCCGACGCGGCCTGTGGATGCATCGTCAACCATTCCTGTACGATCATTCCGCCGATGGAATGACCAACGAGGATCGGCTGCTTGGCGCCGATCTGAATCAGGAAGTCTTGGAGCGCAGCAGCGAGCGTGGTGATGCTGACCATGTCGAGCCGGGCGGATCGGCCATAGCCCGGCATGTCCCAGGCCACCGCATGGCAGCGCTCGCCGAAATAATCGAGCTGACCACGCCAGGCGCGCGCGGCGCCACCGATGCCGTGCAGGAACACAACGCTCTGTTGCTCGGGCGTCCCCGATGCCTCGTAGCCGAAGCGGCCGTCCTTCGTGGTAACGATTTGCGACGCAGGCACGCAGACCTCCGAGATATGCCCGAGGCCGCTACGTTGCTCGCTCCAGGCCCTTGAACGCTAGTCGCGGTAAACGAGGTGTCAAGCCGCTTCCGGCGTGTTGTTGCAAAAATTTGAAGTTTAAAATAACTTCTCCGTCGAGACGAGCCAACGAAATCAGAGGAGGCGCACGCATGTCCGGACTTCCGCAAGCCGCGCATGCGATGGTGACCGGGGGCGGGCGCGGCATTGGCCGCGAAATCGCGCGCGCCTTGAAGCTTGCGGGCGCAACCGTGACGATCGTCGGTCGCAACCGCGCAACGCTCGATGAGGCCATCGCGGCCGGATGCGCAGATCACGCCGCAATCGCCGATGTTGCCGATCCGGCGGCGCTCAATGCCGCAGCCGCAAGCGCCGCCGCGCATCAGCCGATCGACATTCTGGTTGCCAATGCGGGAAGCGCAGAATCGGCGCCGTTCCTGAAATCCGACACCGCGCTGTTCCACCGCATGATGGACATCAACTTCATGGGCGTCGTACACGCCGTGCAGGCGGTGCTGCCGGCGATGAAGGGCAGGCCCTACGGCAGGATTGTCGCAGTGGCGTCTACCGCGGGCCTCAAGGGCTATCCCTATGTCAGCGCGTACACCGCGGCCAAGCATGCGGTCGTCGGCCTCACGCGATCGCTGGCGCTGGAGCTGGCCGCGACGCGCGTCACGGTCAATGCCGTGTGTCCCGGCTTTACCGATACCGATCTTGTCGCGGAAAGCGTCGACAACATCATGAAAAAGACCGGCCGCAGCCGGGAGCAAGCGATCGCCGAGCTTGCCAAGCACAATCCGCAGGGGCGTCTCATCATGCCGCAGGAGGTTGCCGACACTGTGCTGTGGCTGTGCGGCAGCGGTGCCGGTGCGATCACGGGGCAGGCGATCGCGGTTGCCGGCGGCGAAGTGTGAGCCGCAGCGCCCTGGCCTAACGAAAACAGTTGAACAGAGGGAACTTACATGTCGAGACCGGCCAACCCAGTCACCGTGCCGCTGGCGGACTACAAGCCCAGCCATTTCCTGCTTACGGTCAAGGATCGCGTCGCGACCGTGACGTTGAACCGGCCCGAGCGCAAGAATCCGCTGACGTTCGAGAGCTATCGCGAGCTGACCGATTTCTTCCGGGCCTGTGCCTTCGACGATGAGGTCAAGGCGGTGGTCGTGACCGGCGCCGGCGGCAACTTCTCGTCCGGCGGCGATGTGTTCGAGATCATCGGCCCGCTGGTGAAGATGGACACCAAGGGTCTCACCGCCTTCACCCGCATGACCGGCGACCTGGTCAAGGCGATGCGCGCCTGTCCGCAGCCGATCGTCGCCGCGGTCGAGGGCATCTGCGCCGGTGCCGGCGCCATCGTCGCGATGGCCTCCGACATTCGTCTCGCAGCGACCGGCGCCAAGGTCGCGTTCCTATTCAACAAGGTCGGTCTTGCCGGCTGCGACATGGGCGCCTGCGCGATCCTGCCGCGCATCATCGGCCAGTCGCGTGCGTCCGAACTGCTCTACACTGGCCGCTTCATGAGCGCGGACGAGGGCGAGCGCTGGGGCTTCTTCAGCCGCACCGTCGCGCCCGCCGACGTGCTGGGGCAGGCCGTGACACTGGCAACAGAGATCGCGAACGGCCCGACCTTTGCCAACACGATGACCAAGCGCATGCTGGCGATGGAATGGGCGATGTCGGTCGAGGAGGCGATCGAGGCGGAGGCAGTTGCCCAGGCCTTGTGCATGACGACAGAGGATTTCAACCGCGCCTTCGAAGCATTCGCCGCCAAGTCCAAACCGGTCTTCCAGGGCAATTGAGCGGCCGCGGGAACCAAAGGGACTTGCCAGGAGATATTTTAGGTCTAAAATAATTTTCATTGGCTCGGCTCTCCAGCGGAGGCGCTCATGAAGATCGCGATCATCGGCGGCGGACCTGCCGGTCTCTATGCGGCGATATTGCTCAAGAAGCAGCGGCCCAGCGCCGACATCGCGGTCTACGAGCGCAACCGTGCCGACGATACGTTCGGCTTCGGCGTGGTGTTCTCGGACGCCACGCTCGACAATTTCGAGAAGCACGATCTGCCGAGCTACCAGCGCATCACCCAGGAGTTCGCCTACTGGGATGATATCGCCGTGCACTTCCGCGGCACGGTGCATCGCGTCGGCGGCAACGGCTTCTGCGGCTGCTCGCGCCGCACGCTGCTGCGCATCCTGCAGGAGCGTGCCCACGAGCTGGGTGTCGCTCTGCACTTCGAGGTCGATCTCGAGGACGAGACGCAATTCGCTGATGCCGATCTCCTGATCCTGTCGGATGGCATCAACAGCCGCTTCCGCCAGAAGTATGTCGATCACTTCCAGCCCGAGGTCGACCTGCGCGCCAACAAGTTCGCGTGGATGGGCTCGACCAAGCCGCTCGATGCCTTCACCTTCATCTTCCAGGAGACGGAGTGGGGCCCGTTCATTGCGCACGCCTATCAGTATGAGGCGGGGCACTCGACCTGGATATTCGAGATGGATCCCGAGACCTTCGAGCGCGCCGGCCTGACCGGGCTCGACGAGCGGCAGTCCGCCGATCGCATGAAGGAGATCTTCGGCTGGTTCCTCGGCGACCATCCGCTGCTGATCAACCGCTCGATGTGGCGCAATTTCCCGATGATCCGCAACAAGCGCTGGGTCAGGGACAACATGGTGCTGCTCGGTGACGCCAAGTCGACCGCGCATTTCTCGATCGGTTCGGGCACCAAGCTTGCGATGGAGGACGCGATCGCGCTGGCCGACGCCATGCAGCGCGCGCCCAACATTCCAGCGGCGCTCGATCTTTACGAGCATGGCCGGCGCGAGGAGGTCGAGAAGACCCAGCACGCCGCCGACGTGTCGCTGGTCTGGTTCGAGCATGTCGACCGCTTCTGGGATTTCGATCCGGTTCAGTTCGCGTTCGGCGTGATGACGCGCTCGAAAGCGATCACCTACGACAATCTCACTCTGCGCGCGCCGGACTTCGTGGCCGAGGTTGACAAGGCCTTCGCGCGCCAGGTCCGCGCCAAGGGTTTTGATGTCGATGTCGAGAAGCCCTTGGCGCCGATGTTCCAGCCGCTCAAGCTGCGCGAGATGACAATCGTGAACCGCGCGGTGCTGTCGCCGATGTGCATGTACTCGGCGGAGGAAGGTGTCCCTGGCGATTTCCACTTGGTGCATTACGGCTCGCGCGCGATCGGCGGCGCGGGTCTGCTGTTCACCGAGATGACCTGCGTCAGCCGCGGTGCCCGCATCACGCCCGGCTGTGCCGGTCTGTGGAACGACGCCCAGGAGGCGGCGTGGACGCGCATCGTCGATTTCGTCCATGCGAACTCGCGGGCGAAGTTCGCGCTGCAGCTCGGCCACGCCGGCCGCAAAGGCGCGACCAAGCTGATGTGGGACGGCATCGACCGGCCGTTGGAGCAGGGCGGCTGGGACGTGGTGTCGGCGTCGCCATTGCCGTATTTCCCGGACAGCCAGGTGCCGCGCGAGCTCGACCGCCAGTCGATGGATGCGATCAAGACCGACTTCGTCGCTGCGGCCGAGCGCGGCAACCGCTGCGGATTCGACATGCTCGAACTGCACTGCGCCCACGGCTATCTGCTCGCGAGCTTCATCTCGCCGCTGACCAACAGGCGCACCGATGAGTACGGCGGCTCGCTGGAGAACCGGCTGCGCTTCCCGCTGGAAGTGTTCGCGGCGATGCGCGCGGCGTGGCCGGCGCACAAGCCGATGTCGGTACGCATCTCCGCCACCGACTGGGCCGAGGGCGGCATCACTGGTGACGACGCGGTGCTGATCGCCCGCGCCTTCGGCGAGGCGGGCGTCGATCTCGTCGACGTCTCGACCGGGCAGACCGTGCGCGAGGCCAAGCCGATCTACGGCCGCATGTTCCAGACGCCGTTCTCGGACCAGGTCCGCAATGAGGCTGATGTCGCCACCATGTGCGTCGGTAACATCACTTCGGCCGACCAGATCAATACCATCCTCGCCGCCGGCCGCGCCGATCTCGTCGCGCTCGGCCGTCCGCATCTGGTCGACCCCGCCTTCACGATGAAGGCCGCGGCCTGGTACGGCGCCGACATGTTCTGTCCGCCGCAATATCTGCCGGGCAAGGAGCAGATCTTCCGCAACAGCGTCCGCGACCGGCAGGATTTCGAGGAGCTGAAGATTAAGGCTAAGCCGAAAACGCGGGCCGAGCTGAAGGCCGAGGCTGCGAAGCCGCTTGCGGCGGAGTGAGCCGCTGTGCAACGCTGCCGCCCGGTATGCGAAGTACGAGTGGAGTAGGGAACGATGAAGGCGATCATCGTAGGCGGCGGTATCGGCGGATTGACCACGGCTCTGATGCTGCGGGCGCGCGGCATCGACTGTGAGCTGTTCGAGCAGGCGGATGCAATCCGCGAGCTCGGTGTCGGCATCAACACCCTGCCGCACGCGATCCGCGAGCTCGCCCAGCTCGGGCTGCTCGACCGGCTCGACGAGGTCGCCATCCGGACCTATGAGCTGTTCTACCTGACCCGGCGCGGCCAGGAGGTCTGGCACGAGACCCGCGGGCTCGATGCCGGCCATGACGTGCCGCAATTCTCGATTCACCGCGGCCGTCTGCAGAGCGTGATCCATCAGGCGGTGATGCAGCGGCTCGGGCCTGAGAAGGTCCACACCGGCTGCCGGCTCGGCGCCTTCACCCAGGATGAGGGCGGGGTCACCGCGTATTTCTTCGACCGCACCGGCGCCCATGTCCACACCGCCCGCGGCGACGTGCTGATCGGCGCCGACGGCATCCATTCCAAGGTCCGGCAGACGCTGTTCCCGAACGAGGGCGCGCCGTGCTGGAACGGCCTGATGCTGTGGCGCGGCGCCACCGACTGGCCGGTGTTCCTGACCGGGCGTTCGATGATCATCGCCGGCGGCCTCAACGCCAAGGCGGTGATCTATCCGATCGCCGAGGGCTCGAGCCCCGCGAGCCGCCTCACCAACTGGGCCGTGCTGGTGCGCATCGGCGATGCCAACACCGCGCCGCCGCGGCGCGAGGACTGGTCGCGGCTCGGCAAGGCCGACGAGCTGATGCCGCATGTCAACGGCTTCTCCATTCCCCAGGTCGACTTCGCCGCGATGGTGCGGGCGACGCCGGAGTTCTGGGAATATCCCTGCTGCGACCGCGATCCGTTGCCTTACTGGTCGAGTGGCCGCGTCACGCTGCTGGGCGACGCCGCGCATCCGATGTACCCGGTCGGCTCCAACGGCGCCTCGCAGGCCATTCTCGATGCCCGAGCGCTCGCTGATGCCTTGGCCCGCTCCGAGCATCCGCGCCAGGCGCTGATGACCTATGAGCAGAAGCGGCTGCCGATGACGGCCGAGATCGTCGCGTCCAACCGTCGCGGCGGCCCCGAGGGCGTCATCGATGCCGTCGAGCAGCTCGCGCCGCAGGGGTTCAGCGACATCAACACCATCCTCAACTACGAAGCCCGCGAAGGCATCGTGCGCGGCTATGCCAGCCGGGCCGGCTTTGCCGCGCGGATGGTGACGCGGCAGGCGTCGTAAGTCAGCGTCGAGCACCGTTTTCCGGGCTGCCCCTCACCCCAGCCCTCTCCCCGTAACAACGGGGAGAGGCAGCCGACTGCATTCTGTGGTATAGTTCGAACCCAAGCACCAGCCCGCCTCACGCCCCCGGAGGCGGGGGCAGGAAGTGGATGTTGTGCTCGGCGGCGAGCTTCACCACGTCGTCCGGGTTCTGCTCGCGCATGTTGTGGATCGCCCAGAACAGCTCGTAGAGCCGCCGCGTCGGCGACACCCAGAACAGCGTTTTGGCCGTCTGCTGCGACTTGTTGAAGATGCCGTGCGGCTTGCCCATCGGCAGCCGCACCGTGTCGCCGGCGGTGGCGTATTCCTCGGCGCCGTCGAGGAAGAAGTCGAGCCGGCCTTCGAGGATGTAGAGATACTCGTCCTGGTCGGGATGGATGTGCGGCGGCACGAAGGTGCCGACCGGGAACGTCGCATGCCAGGAGAAGCTGTGCTCGGTGCGGTTCTTCGGCACGTAGACCTGGCCGAGGATGTTCCAGGAGATGCCCTGGATGCCCTCATTGGCCCGGGTGATGCCGGCGATTTCCGGATGGTTCATGTTGGTTTCGCTCCCTGTTGTTACTTGGCCGCGCAATCCTTGGCGTAGCGGTCGGCGTAGTTCTCGAACACCTTCTGCACGATTTCGGTCTGGAACTTGCCGTCGGGCCGCTTGGCGACCTTGGTCAGATAGAAGTCCTGGATCGGGTAGCCATTGGTGTTGAACTTGAAGTTGCCGCGCAGCGAGGCGAAATCGGCCTTCTTCAGCGCCGCGGCCACCGCATCCTTGTTGCTGAGGTCGCCATTGACCGCCTTCACGGCGCTGTCGATCAAAAGCGCGGCGTCATAGGCCTGCATGGCGTAGGTGCCGGGCACGCTGTTGTAGGCGGCCTCGTAGCCGGCGACGAACTTCTTGCTTTGCGGATTGTCGAAATTGGGCGCCCAGTTGGCGCCGCCGAACATTCCGACCGCGGCGTCCTGCTGCGCAGGCAGCGTGGATTCGTCGACCGTGAAGGCCGAGAGCACCGGAATGGTGTCGGCAAGGCCGGCCTGCTTGAACTGCTTGACGAGGTTCACGCCCATGCCACCCGGCATGAAAGTGAACACGGCGTCCGGCTTCTGCGAGGAGATCTTGGACAGCTCGGGCTGGAAATCGAGCGTGTTGAGGGGGACGTAGGATTCCTCGACGATCTCGCCCTTGTAGTCGAGCTTGAAGCCGGCGACGGAATCGCGCCCGGCCTGGTAGTTCGGAACCAGCAGATACATCTTCTTGTAGCCGCGGTCCTGCGCGACCTTGCCGAGAACGGCATGCACTTGGTCGTTCTGGTACGAGGTCACGTAGAAGTAGGGACTGCACTCCTTGCCGGCGTAGCTGGACGGACCGGCATTCGGGCTGATCAGGAAGGTCTTGTTCTCGGTGACCGGCCGGTGGATCGCCTGCAGCATGTTGGAGAAGATCGGACCGACGACGAAGTCGACCTTGTCACGCTCGAGCAGGCCCTTGACCTTGGTGATCGCGGCGTCCGGCTTGAGCTCGTCGTCGGCGACGACCACCTCGACGTCCTTGCCGCCCATCTTGCCGCCGAGGTCCTTGATGGCAAGGTTGAAGCCGTCGCGGACCTGGCCGCCGAGCGCGGCGGCGGGGCCGGAGAGGGTGACGATGACGCCGATCTTGATCTTGTCGGCGGCCAGCGTCGGCTGGGCGAGCAGGCTCGCAGCAATGCCAAGACCGACGCCGAGACCGGCCAGCTTCGAACTCATTTTCATGACAACTCCCCCGGGATGCGGAATTTCAGGTTTATGTTTTTTGCACCTGACCAAACGATGGGCCAGACCGCAGCTTGGTCACAAGCCTAGTCTGATGACGCCCTCAGCCGCAAGCGAGCTGCTTGCGGAAAGGGCAGTTTCGGCACGCATGCAAGCGCCGCGCCAATTGCTTGAAGGTTAAAGGAATTGCCGCCTCATCGTCCTGCGCAAAATGACGGTACATTTTTCCTTGCTCCCGGGAGGTCCTGAAGGTCAAACTCACGAGCCTCGCCAGACGAGGCTGAACGTGCCCAAGTGATTCCGTCATGACGCTTGATTCCGAGACCAAGGCTGTCGAGCTGCCCGAGGACCATGCCGAGGAGCTGCGGCTGTGGCTGCGCCTGCTCACCTGCACGACGCTGATCGAAGGCGAGATCCGCAGCCGGCTGCGTGAGCGTTTCGACGTGACCCTGCCGCGTTTCGACCTGATGGCGCAGCTCGACAAGGCGCCTGATGGCATGACCCTGTCCGACGTCTCCAAGCGCATGATGGTCTCGAACGGCAACGTCACCGGACTGGTCGAGCGCCTCGTCGAATCCGGCCATCTGGATCGCCGCACCTCCGATACCGACCGCCGCGTCCAGGTGATCCGGCTGACCAAGCTCGGCCGCGCCGAATTCCGCAAGATGGCGGCCGAGCACGAGACCTGGATCGCGGATATCTTCGGCGATCTCACGGAGAAAGACGTGCGCGAGTTGATGCGGCTGCTCGCCAAGACCAAGGGGTCGGCGCAGAAGGCCGTGCAGCGCCGGCAGGATTGAAGCGGGCCTGACAGGACGTCGCAGGCCACGCTGCCACGCGCGGCAAACGCTCAAACAATTTGCGGGCAGTGCACAATCTTCGGCTCTCTTCGGCTCTTGCGTCCAGATGTTTTAAGTCTAAAATGTTTAGGACTGAAACGTGCCGGGCGTTCTTCCCTTCAGACAGGAGCGTGTGATGGCCACTGCCGCCAAGGTTCAGCAGCCGGAGAGCGCCAGTGCGCATGCGCACAGCGCCCACGTCGACACCTTCGCCCAGGACAATCTGCCGCCGCGCGAGCTGTGGCCTGACTTCGTCTTCAGCCGGCCCGAATTCCAGTATCCGCCGCGGCTGAACTGCGTGACGCATTTCGTCGATCGCTGGGTGAATGAGGGGCGGGGCGATGCGCCGTGCATCATCAGCGCTGACATCGGCTACACGTATCGTGAGCTGCAGGCCCTGGTGAACAGGATCGCCAACGTCCTGGTCGGCAAGCTCGGCCTCGTGCCCGGCGGCCGCGTGCTGCTCCGCTCCGCCAACAATCCGATGATGGTTGCCACCTATCTGGCCGTCATCAAGGCCGGCGGCATCGTGGTCGCCACCATGCCGCTGCTGCGCGCCAAAGAGCTGTCCTATCCGATCCAGAAGGCGCAGATCGCGCTGGCCTTGTGCGACGGCAAGCTCGCCGACGAGATGGAAAAGACCCGGCCGATCGCGCCGGCGCTGAAGCAGGTGGTCTATTGGGGCAACGGCCAGCCCAGCGCGCTGGAAGCGCTGATCGCCGATGCCAGCCCAGAGTTCACCGCAGTCGACACCGCCTCCGACGATCTCTGCTTGATCGCCTTCACTTCCGGTACGACCGGCGATCCCAAGGGCACCATGCATTTTCACCGCGACATGCTCGCAGTGTGCGACGGCTACGCCCGCAACGTGCTGCGCGCCAGCCAGAGCGACCGCTTCATCGGTACCGCACCGCTCGCCTTCACCTTCGGCTTCGGCGGCGTGCTGTTTCCGATGCATATCGGGGCATCCTATGTCGTGCTGGAAAAGACCTCGCCGGACGATCTGCTCGCGGCCATCGAGCGCACTAAGGCCACGATCTGCTTCACGGCGCCGACCGCCTATCGGGCGATGCTGAGCAAGCTCGAGGGGCGCGACATCTCCTCGCTGCGCAAATGCGTTTCCGCCGGTGAGACCCTGCCGAAGCCGACCTTCGACGCCTGGCTGAAGGCGACCGGGCTGAAGCTGATGGACGGCATCGGCTCGACCGAGATGCTGCACATCTTCATCAGCGCCATCGAGGACGAGATCCGCCCCGGCGCCACCGGCAAGCCGGTGCCGGGCTACGAGGCCAAGATCGTCGACGACGAGGGCCGCGACGTGCCGCCGGGCACGATGGGGCGGCTCGCAGTGCGCGGTCCCACCGGCTGCCGCTATCTCGCCGACGAGCGTCAGCGCAAATATGTTCAGAACGGCTGGAACGTCACCGGCGATACCTATGTGATGGATGAGGACGGCTACTTCTGGTATCAGTCGCGCTCCGATGACATGATCGTCTCGTCCGGCTACAACATCGCCGGCACCGACGTCGAGGCGGCGCTGCTGACGCACCCGGCTGTCGCCGAATGCGGCGTTGTCGGTGCTCCCGACGACGCGCGCGGCATGGTCGTGAAGGCCTATGTCGTGCTGGCGCCGGGAGCCGAAGGCACGCCGGCGCTGGTGGCCGAGCTGCAGGAGCATGTCAAACGCGAGATCGCACCGTACAAATATCCGCGTGCGATCGAGTTCGTGACACAGTTGCCCAAGACCGAGACCGGCAAGCTGAAGCGCTTTGCCCTGCGGCAGCTGGCGCAAGGCGTGGCCGCGCCGCCGTCCGGCGCCGACAATCGATAAGGAGGCACAGTCGTGAGCACGACCAAGGCGCCCACGCTGGCCGTGGTGAAGCAGGATGGGGCCGAAGGCATGCGCGTGCTGCAGCCAAGCGGCTGGCCGATGCCAAAGGGCTATGCCAACGGCATCAGCGCCGAGGGGCGCATCGTCGTCACCGGCGGCGTGATCGGCTGGGACGCGAGCGAGACGCTCGCCGACGGCTTCGTCGCGCAGGTGCGGCAGGCGCTGGAAAACATCTCCGCAATCCTGGCCGAGGGCCATGCGCGTCCGGAGCACCTGGTGCGCCTGACCTGGTATGTCGTCGACATGGATGAGTATCTCGGCCATCTGAAGGAGCTTGGGAAGATCTATCGCGAGATCTTTGGCAGTCATTATCCCGCGATGGCCCTGGTGCAGGTCGTCAGGCTGGTCGAGAAAACCGCGCGAGTGGAGATCGAGGCGACTGCGGTGGTGCCGCGCTGAGGGCGGGTGCTGCCGGCAGGGGCCGGTCTTTGATCGGTCGAATCTGGAAGATGACATCGCGCTCTCGCGGCTGGTCGGCCCGAGCTTTGCTGGTCGATCACCCCCGGCGAAAATCGAGGGCGCAGGGAAGGCCGGGTGTCCACCACACCCGCGGCCCCCGTGCGATCAAAAATGCACGGGGCAGGAACCACAGGTGGCCCGAACATGCCGGCCTTCCCTGCGCGATGTTTGACGGCTTATACGTGGTCTCCCTGGTGCGCCGGGCTTGTTGGCCACCTCCGCGCGAGGCGAAGCCTCGTCGCGTTCGCGACAACGCGCGTAGCGCGTTGCGCGGGTGATACCAGCGTCGGGGTATCAGGACATCACGACTTCACCGTACGCCACGACATCACTCGTCCGCGCAACAAGCGCATGATGCAACGGCGTCCACCGCAGCCTGCCCCACGTATCGTGACGACGCGTACGCCCCTCTTCGCCGGATCAGGTTGGGCGCAAGCATCGTCGTGATTTGCCCGACGACACAAGGCTCGAGCGCTGCGACATGGTAACGCGACGGGCAGTCACACAGCACATCACAGTTCGCAGGCATCGGGCTTCGTTCGTCGAACAATTGTGGTCGTCTGATGCGCCCTCTGTCGAACGATGGACGCGGGATCGCCATGTCGCGGCCACCAACCTGTTCGAGCGTGGCCGCCCAGGGGCGGATGAGAGCAGGGGGTGGACTTGGATTGGAAACTCTTCGTGGCGACGGCGCTGGCCGCCGGCATCGGCGCTGCGGCCGGCGCGCTGGCATTGGCAAGCGCCGGTGGCGGCGGCATCGAGCATCAGGCCGATGCCAAGATGCTGGAGATCGGCGTCGCGATCCTGCGCGAGCCGGCGCGGGTGGATGACGATCCGATGCGGTCGTGGGCGGTGCGCGTGGTGGAGAAGAAGTCGGGGGTGAGTTTTACGGACCAGCAGCGTGCGGCATTGTTGAAGCGGGCGGCGGGGGCAAGGTAGCTCCGCCGACGGTGCGTAGGGTGGGCAAAGGCGCGCCCGCAATGCGATTGTTTGTCCGTGTTACATGTTCGCGCCATGCCCGCCGTCTTGCGCGGATGGACTGTCGGTGGGCACGCCATCGCGCGGCTTGCGCCGCACGACGGCTTTGCCACCCTACGAATTTTCGGCGTCATGGTGAGAAGCGCAGCGACGAAGCAATCCAGAGTCCTTGCTCCATCCCTGGATTGCTTGCTTCGCTCGCAATGACGGGGTGAGAGCGGTGGCCTACTGATAGGCCGAGACGATGTCGCTCACGGCGCGCTCGAGCTGCTGGGCCGTTGCGCAGGGGCGGACGACGTTGCAGAAGGTCTGGTAGCGCGGCATCTCTGAATCGCCCCAGCCCCAGGTCATGCGGCCCTCTGGATTGAGCCACACCACGCGCTTGGCGCGCTCCGAGATCGCTTTCAGGATGTCGGCGCGCGGGGCGAGCTTGTTGCTGCGGGCATCACCCAGAATGATCACGGTGGTCTGCGGCGTCACCGAGGCCATGAACTGCTTCTCGAAATCGACCAGCGACGAGCCGTAGTCGGACGAGCCGAAGCCGACCTTGTGCATGATCTCGGCCATGGCCTCCTCGGCCGGCTTCTGCTCCAGGATCTCGCTGACCTCGATCAGGTGGCCGGAGAATGCGAACGAGCGGACGTCGCTGACGACGTCGTGCAGGCTGTGGATCAGCAGCAGGAAGAAGTCCGAGACGCGGGCGACCGAGCCGGAGACGTCGCACAGCGCGACGATCTTCGGGCGGTCGCGGTGCCGTCGCTTCCACGCGGTGAGGAAGGGCACGCTGCCCCAGGCGGCGTTGCGGCGGAGCGTGCGGCGGACGTCGAGATGGCCGCGGCGCTGGCGCTTGCGCGGCTTCGCATAGCGCTCGCGCAGGCGGCGCGCGATCTGCCGGATCAGCGCCCGCATCGCCGCGACCTGGCGCGGCTCGATGCGCGAGAGCTGGGCATTGCGCAGGATCTCGTGGCGCAGATTCTCGGTCTCTTCTCGGCCGTACAGCGCCAGCGCCTGCGCGACGGCATCGCGCACGGTGTCGCGCAGGCCGTCGAGCCCGGCCTGCAGCCGCTCCGCCAATGACGGATTGGTTTCGGTGAGCGTATCCAGATCGTCGCGCAGCCGCTGGATGCCCATCGTCTCCAGCATGCGGCTGGAGAACAGGCCGCGCTGGGTGAAGTAGCGGATCTCCGACAGCCCGACGGCGCTGGACGCGTTGGCGATCGCGGCCGAGATGTCAGCCGTGTTCTGCGTCAGCAGCATCTGGGCGAGGGGCCCAAGCTCTGCATCCGCCTCGGCGCCGGCCGGCTGTCCCGATGATAGCGGAGCTGCCTGGGCCTCCTTCGACGCCGCGTCCTGCCGCGTCTCGTCATCCGCCTCGGCCTGCGCCGGATCGACATGGGCGAAGAACAGGTCGAAGCAGGCGCCGAGCGCCTTCTTCTCGTCCTCGCTCTTGGCGAGCGTCAGCAGCAGGCTGTCGCGCAGCACCGTGCGGTCGGCGAGACCGACGCTCGCCACCGCGCGCATGGCGTCGATGCTCTCGGCCGGCGAGACGTGCACGCCGGCGCCGCGCGCCGCCCGGAAGAACCGATGCAGGTTCTCCTGCATGGCGCCTACCCGAAGATGTTCTGTCGCTGCGCCTTGGCGACGAAGGTCGTCACCTGCGGCAGCGCGACCTCGATGTCCGATTCGTATTTCAGCAGCACGTTGAGCGTGTCCTTGACCACCTCGTGGCCGAGTTCAGCGGCCTGCAGCAGCACCAGCACGCGCGCCCAATCGATGGTCTCGCTCACCGAAGGCTGCTTCTTCAGGTCGAGCGTCCTGACGTCGTGGATGAAGGCCACGAGCTGCCGGCGCAGATTCTGCGCGATGCCGGGCACGCGGCTCTCGACGATGCGCTCCTCCAGCTTCTGCTCGGGGAAGCCGATGTGCAGATGCAGGCAGCGCCGCTTGAGCGCGTCGCCGAGATTGCGCTCGGAGTTGGAGGTCAGGATCACCGTCGGCGGCTTTGCGGCGGCGATGCTGCCGAGCTCGGGGATCGTAACCTGGAAATCGGAGAGGATCTCCAGCAGCAGCGATTCGAACTCGGCGTCGGATTTGTCGATCTCGTCGATCAGCAGTACGCAACCGTTTGGCTCGAGCAGCGCCTGCAGCAGCGGCCGCGGCTCGACGAACTCCTTGGAGAAGAACACGTCGCCGAAATCATGCAGCTGGCCGAGCGCGGCATGCAAGGTCTGGGCGCCGCCGAGCACCTCGCCGAGCTTGTCCTTCAGGATCTGGGTGTAGAGCAGCTGCTTGGCGTATTTCCACTCGTACAGCGCCTTGGCCTCGTCGAGACCCTCATAGCATTGCAGCCGGATCATCTTCAGGCCGCGCCAGGCGGCGATCGCCTTGGCGAGCTCGGTCTTGCCGACGCCGGCCGGCCCCTCGACCAGGATCGGCTTGTCGATCGCCCGCGACAGGTAGACGGCGGTGGCGATCTGGCGGCTGGCGATATAGCCCTGCGCGGCGAGGCCGGCTTCGACGGCCGCGATCGAGGCGATGGCTGAAGGGGAGGCCGGGGAATCAGCCACTGACGAAACTCCGTTTCCTGGTATCAGGACCCGGCGCAGATGTGATCGGCGTTCCGGTCCC
This sequence comes from Bradyrhizobium sp. HKCCYLRH2015, assembly GCF_051168215.1. Taxonomy (NCBI): domain Bacteria; kingdom Pseudomonadati; phylum Pseudomonadota; class Alphaproteobacteria; order Hyphomicrobiales; family Nitrobacteraceae; genus Bradyrhizobium; species Bradyrhizobium sp. HKCCYLRH2015. The sequence continues at coordinate 79,325 of NZ_JBNPUO010000001.1, forward strand.
TGGACGTTGGCATCAGGGCGAAAACCCTGACTTTTCCTCGCATTGTGTTATGTCCTGGCTACGCGCACCCGGCAGCCCTGTCCAGTGCGTGCGTGGGTGCCCAAGCCGCATGGCTGCCGGTCGCCAGCGGACGGACCGAGAACCTCCTCCTGTAAATCACGCCGAGCGGAATATGAACCGATCCATCCTGCATCTCCTCGTCCTGCTGGTCCTCGTGGTCGGAGGCGGCTGGATCATCGGCGCCTCCAACATGCCCGGCGCCTGGTACGGCTCGCTCAACAAGCCCTGGTTCACCCCGCCGGGCTGGCTGTTTCCGATCGCCTGGACCGTGCTCTACATCATGATTGCGGTCGCCGGCTGGCGCACCTATGAGCGGGTCGAAAGCGGCGCCGTGATGCAGGTGTGGTGGGGACAGCTGGTGCTGAACTTCGCCTGGTCGCCGGTGTTCTTCACCGCGCATCTGATGTGGGTCGCGTTCGCGATCATCGCCAGCATGTTCGTGCTGATCGTGATCTTCATCGTGATGCAATGGCGCGAGGATCGGATCGCCGCGTTGCTGTTCGTGCCCTATGCGTGTTGGGTAGGGTTTGCGTCGGTGCTGAATTTTTCGGTGAACGTGTTGAATTGAGATGAGGCGGGTTTGATGAAAGCTCGCTGTCAGATGAAAACAACGGTGCGCTCCCTCTCCCCGTTCTTACGGGGAGAGGGTTGGGGTGAGGGGCAGCCGCGCGGGGGGTGTTCGCGGATAGACCTGTACCCCCTCACCCGGATTGCATCTGACGATGCAATCCGACCTCTCAGCGCGAGCGAAGCTCGTCGCGGCCCCGCAAGCGGGGCGAGGTTGCAGCGCGCTTGCGGCTCCGAGTTCGCGTCACACCACGGGCATTCGCGGGGCCACCGCCCATGAACCTCAAGCAGCTCGAATACTTCGTCCAGGTCGCCGAGCTCGGCTCGTTCAGCAAGGCCGCGTCCGTGCTCGACGTGGCGCAGCCGGCGCTGTCGCGGCAGGTGCGGGCGCTGGAATCGGAATTGAAGCAGCAGCTGTTCGCGCGCAACGGGCGCGGCGTCGAACTGACTGAAGCGGGGAAGCGGCTGCTCGACCACAGCGTCGGCGTGCTGCAGCTGGTGGCGCATGCGCGCGAGGATCTCGGCGCCAGCCGCGATGCGCCGGTCGGCCGCGTCACCATCGGCCTGCCGCCGAGCATCGCGCGGCAATTGACCTTGCCGCTGATCGATCGCTTCCGGAAGGAATATCCGGCGGCGCGGCTCGCCGTGGTCGAGGGCCTGTCGACGCATGTGGTCGAGTGGGTCACCACGGGCCGCATCGATGTCGGCATGGTCTACAATCCCGAGGCGCAGGCCGGCATCGAGATCACGCCGGTGCTGCAGGAGCCGCTCGCCCTCGTCAGCCACGCGCCGAAGGGCAAGCGCCGCGTCACCGCGCCGCTGCCGATGGCCGAGCTGTCGCGCTACAGCCTGATCATGCCGGAGCGGGTGCACGCGATGCGGCGCCTGCTGGAGACGCAGGCCGCGCTCGCCGGGATCAAGCTCGACATCGCCTGGGAGGTATCGAGCGTGCCCTCGATCATCGATCTCGTCTGCGCCGGCTACGGCCACGCGGTGCTGACCCCGAGCGGCGTCGCCGCCTCGGGCCGCGCCGGCGAGCTCGCGATCCGGCCGCTGACCGAGCCGGCCCCGACAAGCGTGCTGTGCTTCGTCACCTCGGCGCACAAGCGCCCGACGCCGCTGGCGCAGCAGACGATCAAGCTGGCGACCGCGTTGATCAGGAAGCTGCCGCGCTGAGCGCTGCGTCAGTTCGGTTCGGGCGGCGCCATTGTCCCCTGGAGGTTCAAGGCGGGCATGTGAAGATATCGGACTCCTGGGACGAGCAACCCCGCCAGTGAGTTACTCCGTCATGCCCGGGCTCGTCCCGGGCATCCACGTCATTCCCAGGATGCCGACCAACGTCGATGGCCGGGACAAGCCCGGCCCTGACGACTTGGAGACACGCGAGCGCAAAGCTCCGATCTTCAAGTGTAGCAGCGTCGCCTGGGGAGCAAGTGTAGCAGCGTCGCCTGGGGAGGTGGAGGTGTGAGCCTCGACGTTGCGCCCAAGCGGCTGTGGCGGCCTCTCCAGACCCATTCTAAATTCAGCATGGCTCATGTGATATCTTATGCCGTTTCGGAATAGCTGATAGAAGCCCCCGGGCGCTGGTGCGCGCTGTCCCTGTCCGTCACATAGCCTGTCAAGCTGCCGAAGCTGCAAGACCCGACCACGCGAGGAACGGGCGTCTGCGGACCTCGGTTGATGCGCCAGAACAGCACCCCAAGGAAGCAGAAGCGATGCCAACGACCGCCCGTGTCGACGTCCAGGCCTTTCTCGACGACCACCCGTTTTCCGGCTTCCAGTGGCTGATCTTCGCGCTCGGCTTCGTCATCGTGCTGCTCGACGGCTTCGACACCGCGGCGATCGGCTTCATCGCGCCGTCGCTCCTGAAGGAGTGGGGCATCGAGAAGTCGGCGCTGGGACCGGTGCTGAGCGCGGCGCTGTTCGGCCTTGCCGGCGGGGCGCTGTTCGCAGGGCCTATCGCCGATCGTCTCGGCCGCAAGCTGGTGCTGGTCGGCTCCGTGCTGATCTTCGGCATCGCCTGTCTTGCCTCGGCGTTCGCGAGCAACCTCACCGAGCTCACCGTGCTCCGCTGCGTCACCGGTATCGGCCTCGGTGCCGCCATGCCGAATGCCGTGACCCTGCTCAGCGAGTATTGCCCGGGCCGGCTGCGCGCGACCATGACCAATTTGATGTTCTGCGGCTTTCCGCTGGGCGCGGCATGCGGCGGCTTTCTCGCGGCGTGGATGATCCCGCAATGGGGCTGGCGCAGCGTGCTGGTGCTCGGCGGCGTCACCCCGCTGGTGCTGACGGTGCTGCTGATCGCGATCCTGCCGGAATCGGTGCATTACCTGTTGTCGCGAGGCGCCAGTGTGGAGCGTGTCCGTAAGGTCATGCGCAGGGTCTCTTCTGCCGCCTCCGAAGTCGGCCAGTTCGTGATGCTGGAGCCGGAGCATGCCGAGACCACCCGGCGCGTCAATGCCACCGGCATCGGCATGGTGCTGTCGCCGGTGCTGCGTGTGGGCTCGCTGATGCTGTGGGTCACCTATTTCATGGGCCTGGTGATCTTCTATTCGCTGATCAACTGGATGCCGATCCTGTTCAAGGATGTCGGGCTGAACCCGCAGACCGCGACGCTGATCTCGGCGCTGTTCCCGCTCGGCGGCGTCGGGGCGGTGTTCTTCGGCGTGCTGATGGACCGCTTCAACGCCAACCGCATCGTCGCGGTCGGCTATGCGCTGACGGCGGTCACGATCTTCCTGATTGGGCAGGCGGCTGGCAACATGGGCTTCCTGGTGGTGATCGTGTTCGTCGCCGGCGTGGTCATGAACACGGCGCAGTCGTCGCTGCCGGCGCTGGCCGCGGCGTTCTATCCGACCCAGGGCCGCGCCACCGGTGTCGCCTGGATGATGGGCATCGGTCGCTTCGGCGGTATCGCCGGGTCGTTCCTGGTCGCCGAATTGACCGCGCGGCACCTGACCTTCAGCGAGATTTTCACCGTGATCGCAGTTCCCGGCTTGATCGCGGCGCTCGCCCTTGTGGTAAAGCAGGTCGTGGGACCGGGAGGCCGCGCCAGCGGCAAGGATGTCGGCGCCCCCGTGGCGGCGCATTGAAGGCGCTAGCTGGCTCGCGAGACAATCTGAGGGAGAGACTGACGTGATCATCGACGTGCACGGCCATTACACGACGGCTCCGAAGGCGCTCGAAGAGTGGCGCAACCGGCAGATCGCGGGCATCAAGGATCCCTCCGTCATGCCCAAGGCGTCGGAGCTTTCGATCAGCGACGACGAGCTGCGCGAGAGCATCGAGAGCAACCAGCTCAAGAAGATGAAGGAGCGCGGCAGCGACCTCACCGTGTTCTCGCCGCGCGCGAGCTTCATGGCCCACCATATCGGCGACTTCCAGGTGTCCTCGACCTGGGCTGGGATCTGCAACGAGCTCTGCTACCGCGTCAGCAAGCTGTTCCCGGACAATTTCATCGGCGTCGCGATGCTGCCGCAGTCGCCGGGCGTGGACCCCAAGACCTGCATTCCCGAGCTCGAGAAGTGCATCAAGGACTACGGCTTCGTCGGCATCAATTTGAACCCGGACCCGTCCGGCGGCCACTGGACCTCGCCGCCGCTGTCGGACCGGCACTGGTATCCGATCTACGAGAAGATGGTCGAGCTCGACATCCCCGCGATGATCCACGTCTCGACCAGCTGCAATGCCTGCTTCCACACCACCGGCGCGCATTATCTCAACGCCGACACCACCGCGTTCATGCAGTGCCTGACGTCGGACCTGTTCAAGGACTTCCCGACCCTGAAGTTCCTGATCCCGCATGGCGGCGGCGCGGTGCCGTATCACTGGGGCCGGTTCCGCGGCCTCGCCCAGGAGCTGAAGAAGCCGCTGTTGAAGGACCATCTGCTCAACAACATCTTCTTCGACACCTGCGTCTATCACCAGCCGGGCATCGACCTCCTGACCGGCGTGATCCCGATCGACAACATCCTGTTCGCGTCGGAAATGATCGGCGCCGTCCGCGGCATCGATCCGGAGACCGGCTTCTACTACGACGACACCAAGCGCTACATCGAGGCCGCCAAGCTGACCCCCGAGCAGCGCCACCAGATCTACGAAGGCAATGCGCGGCGCGTGTTCCCGCGTCTCGACGCCGCGTTGAAGGCCAAGGGCAAGTAATCTAAAGGGCAGGCGATATGAGCACCCCCATGAACAATCTCGGCATCGTCAAGACGAAGATCAACCGCGCCGACAAGGCGGCGGTGGAGAAGCTGTCGAAGTTCGGCGTCGCCACCATCCACGAGGCGATGGGCCGCGTCGGCCTGATGCAATGCTACATGCGCCCGATCTATCCGACGGCGAAGATGTGCGGCACGGCCGTCACTGTGCTGCTGCAGCCCGGCGACAACTGGATGCTGCATGTCGCGGCCGAGCAGATCCAGCCCGGCGACGTCGTCGTCGCGGCCTGCACGGTCGAGAACACCGACGGCTTCTTCGGCGATCTCCTGGCGACCAGCTTCCGCGCCCGCGGCGCGCAGGGCCTCGTCATCGACGGCGGCGTCCGTGACGTCGCCGATCTCACCGACATGCAGTTCCCGGTGTTCTCGCGCGCGATCTCCGCGCGCGGCACGGTCAAGGCCACGCTCGGCTCGGTCAACATCCCGATCGTCTGCGCCGGCGCAGCCGTCAATCCCGGCGACGTGATTGTCGCCGATGTCGACGGCATCGTCGTGGTGCCGGCTGCTGTCGCGCACCAGGCGGCGGACGCGGCCGCGGCGCGCGAGGCCAACGAGGCCGACAAGCGCGAGAAGCTGGCGTCGGGCGTGCTTGGCCTCGACATGTACAAGATGCGCGAGCCGCTGGCGAAGGCCGGGCTCAAATACATCGATTGAGCAGCGATGACCGCGGCGTCGAACCAGTGGCATGTCGGGCTGATCGGCTACGGCGAGGTCGGCAAGATCCTCGCCGAGGATCTGCGCAAGGATGGCGTGCGCGTCTCGGCCTATGATGTGAAGCTGGCGGACAGCCGCGGCGACGCGATGCGCAGCCATGCCGAGAGCATCGGCGTGACGCTCACGGCCTCGCATGCCGAACTGGCGGCGCAGGCCGACTTCATCGTCTCGGCAGTGACCGCCAGTCAGGACGTGGCGGTGGCGGAAGCCTGCGCTCCGAAGATCAAGCCAGGCGCGTGGTTCCTCGACTTCAACTCGGCTTCGCCCGGCGCCAAGCAGCGCGCGGCCGCGTTGATCGACGGCGCCGGCGGCCGCTATGTCGAAGGCGCGGTGATGACCTCGGTGCCGCCCTATCGCATCAAGGTGCCGCTGCTGCTCGGCGGTGCCGGTGCGCGCGAGTTGGCGCCGCTGCTCAACGATCTCGGCTTTGCCGCCAAGTCCGCCAGCGACAAGCTCGGCGTGGCCTCGGCCACAAAGATGTGCCGCAGCATCATGATCAAGGGCCTGGAGGCGATGGTGATCGAGAGCTTCACCACCGCCCGCGCCTATGGCGTCGAGGACGCGGTGCTGGCCTCGCTGAAGGAGACCTTTCCCGGGATCGACTGGGAGAAGCAGGGCGCCTATTTCTTTCAGCGGGTCATCGAGCATGGCCGCCGCCGCGCCGAGGAGGTGAGGGAGGTGGCCGAGACCGTACGCGACATCGGGCTGACGCCGTGGTCGGCGGACGGCACCGCCGAGCGCCAGGCCTGGGTCGCCGATCTCGCCGATGACGGCCTGTTCGGCACGCGCGGCACCAAGGAATTCGCGCGCAGCCCGGACTGGCGCACCGAGGCCGATCGTATCATCAACAAGATCAAGTCCAAGGAGTAGGGAACCTCATGGAGTTCCAGAAGACCCCGGGATGGCTGGACTGGTATGACGGCCCGTCGAAGCCGCGCTTCAAGGTGCCGGCCGGCAGCGTCGATGCGCATTGCCACGTGTTCGGCCCTGGCGCCGAATTCCCCTATGCGCCCGAGCGCAAGTACACGCCCTGCGATGCCTCCAAGCACCAGCTCTACGCGCTGCGCGACCATCTCGGCTTCGCCCGCAACGTCGTGGTGCAGGCGACCTGTCACGGCGCCGACAACCGCGCGATGGTCGATGCGCTCGTGCATTCCAACGGCAAGGCGCGCGGTGTCGCCACCGTCAAGCGCAGCGTCACCGACGCCGAGTTGCAGGCGATGCACGACGCCGGCGTGCGCGGCGTCCGTTTCAACTTCGTGAAGCGCCTGGTCGACTTCACGCCCAAGGACGAGCTGGTCGAGATCGCCAGCCGCATCAACAAGCTCGGCTGGCATGTGGTGATCTATTTCGAGGCCGTCGACCTGCCGGAGCTGTGGGATTTCTTCACCTCGCTGCCGACCACCGTCGTCGTCGACCATATGGGGCGTCCCGACGTGACCAAGCCGGTCGATGGCCCGGAGTTCGAGCTGTTCGTGAAGTTCATGCGCGAGCACCACAACGTCTGGTCCAAGGTGAGCTGCCCGGAGCGTCTCTCGGTCAAGGGACCGCCGGCGCTGAACGGTGAGCAGAACGCCTATCGCGACGTGGTGCCGTTCGCGAAGCGCATCGTCGAGACGTTCCCGGATCGCGTGCTGTGGGGCACCGACTGGCCGCATCCGAACCTCAAGGACCACATGCCCGACGACGGCCTGCTGGTCGATTTCATTCCCCACATCGCCGTCACCGCGGAGCTGCAGCAGAAGCTCCTGGTCGACAATCCGATGCGGCTGTACTGGCCCGAAGAATCCTGAAGGAGGGAAGCGATGTCGCTCGACAAACCCTATACCGACGTTCCCGGCACGACCATCTTCGACGCGGACATGTCGCGGATGGGCTATCACCTCAACCAGTTCTGCATGTCGCTGATGAAGGCGGAGAACCGCGCCCGCTTCAAGGCCAACGAGCGCGCCTATCTCGACGAATGGCCGATGAGCGAGGAGCAGAAGCAGGCCGTGCTCGACCGCGACCTCAACCGCTGCATTGCGCTTGGTGGCAACATCTACTTCCTCGCCAAGATCGGCGCGACCGACGGCAAGAGCTTTCAGCAAATGGCCGGCAGCATGACCGGCATGACTGAAGACCAGTATCGCGAGATGATGATCAAGGGCGGCCGCTCGGTCGAGGGCAACCGCTACACCGGGGAGAAGAAGTAAATGGCAAAAATCTCCGCAAGCGTTTTCACCTCGCACGTGCCGGCGATCGGCGCCGCCCTCGACCTCGGCAAGACCGGCGAGGATTATTGGAAGCCGGTGTTCGCCGGCTACGATTTCGCCAAGCAGTGGGAGAAGGAGCAGAAGCCGGACGTGGTGTTCCTGGTCTTCAACGACCACGCGACCGCCTTCAGCCTGGACATGATTCCCACGTTCGCGATCGGCACCGCAGCCGAATATCAGCCGGCCGACGAGGGCTGGGGGCCGCGCCCGGTGCCCAAGGTGATCGGACACCCGAAGCTCGCCGCGCATATCGCGCAGTCGGTGATCCAGGACGATTTCGATCTCACCATCGTCAACAAGATGGATGTCGACCACGGCCTGACCGTGCCGCTTAGCCTCGTGTTCGGCCAGGTCGATGCCTGGCCGTGTCCGGTGATCCCGTTCGCCGTCAACGTCGTGCAATATCCGGTGCCGTCGGGCCGCCGCTGCTTCATGCTGGGCAAGGCGATCCGCAAGGCGATCGAGAGCTATGACGAGCCGCTCAACGTGCAGATCTGGGGCACCGGCGGCATGAGCCATCAGCTGCAGGGCCCGCGCGCCGGCCTGATCAACCGGGAATGGGACAACATGTTCCTGGACAAGCTGATCAACGATCCCGAAGGCCTGTCCAAGGTGCCGCACATCGACTACGTCCGCGAGGCCGGCAGCGAGGGCATCGAGCTCGTGATGTGGCTGATCGCGCGCGGCGCCATGAGCGACGTCAACGAGACCAAGAAGGGCAACGCTCCGACCGTGCGCCACCGCTTCTATCATGTGCCGGCCAGCAACACCGCGGTCGGCCATCTGATCCTGGAGAACAACTAAATGGCCAAGACGATCAAGGTCGCGCTCGCCGGCGCCGGCGCCTTCGGCATCAAGCATCTCGACGGCATCAAGAACATCGACGGCGTCGAGGTGGTGTCGCTGGTCGGCCGCCGCTTCGACCAGACCAAGGAAGTCGCCGACAAATACGGCATCAAGCACGTCGCGACTGAGCTCGCCGACAGCCTCAAGCTGCCGGAGGTCGACGCCGTCATTCTCTGCACGCCGACACAGATGCATGCGGCGCAGGCGATCGACTGCCTCAAGGCCGGCAAGCACGTGCAGGTCGAGATTCCGCTCGCCGACTCCTTGAAGGACGCCCAGCAGGTGGTCGAGCTGCAGAAGGAGACCAAGCTGGTCGCGATGTGCGGTCACACCCGCCGCTTCAATCCGAGCCACCAGTTCGTGCACAAGAAGATCAAGGCCGGCGAATTTCACATCCAGCAGATGGATGTGCAGACCTACTTCTTCCGCCGCACCAATATGAATGCGCTGGGCCAGCCGCGCAGCTGGACGGACCATCTGCTGTGGCACCACGCCGCGCACACCGTCGACCTGTTCGCCTACCAGGCGGGCTCGCCGATCGTGAAGGCCAATGCGATCCAGGGGCCGATCCATCCGACCTTGGGCATCGCGATGGACATGTCGATCCAGCTCAAGGCCGCCAATGGCGCAATCTGCACCTTGTCGCTGTCGTTCAACAATGACGGCCCGCTCGGCACCTTCTTCCGCTACATCGGCGACACCGGCACCTACATCGCGCGCTACGACGATCTGGTGAACGGCAAGGAGGAGAAGATCGACGTCTCCAAGGTCGATGTCTCCATGAACGGCATCGAGCTGCAGGACCGCGAGTTCTTCGCCGCGATCCGCGAGGGCCGCGAGCCCAACGCGTCCGTTGCCCAGGTGCTGCCCTGCTACCAGGTGCTGCACGACCTCGACGCGCAGCTCGCGAAGGGCTGAGCCGATTCCCTCCTCGCGTCTCGGCGCGCGGGGAGGGGACCCTCGGCGGCGCCTGGAAGATCCGCCGGCGAGCGTTGCACTCGTATGGCGGCTTCGCTTACCATCGGCTTCAGCAAGATGAGGCCGCCCTTGACCGTGCAATCGCCGCAACCGTTCCAGACCGAAAGCTTTACCGACGCGGCCGCCGCGGTGGCCCGGCTCGAGGAGATCTACGAGCGCAACACGGCGTTCCTGCGCGGCCATTTCGAGGCCTATGCCAACGGCGTCGTGCCGGCGACACGGATCCGCGCCACCTATCCCTTCGTGCGGCTGACGACCGCAAGTCATGCCCGGCTCGACTCGCGTCTGGCCTATGGCTTCGTCGCAGGGCCCGGCGTGCACGAGACCAGCGTGACGCGGCCAGACCTGTTCCGTTCGTATCTCACCGAGCAGATCCGTCTGCTGGTGGAGAACCACGGCATGCCGGTCGAGATCGGCGAGTCGGCCGAGCCGATCCCGGTGCATTTCGCCTATCGCCGCGACATCAACATCGAGACGGCGCTTCCGCACCACGAGAGCCCGTTGGTGACGCGCTCGCTGCGCGACGTGTTCGACGCTCCGGATCTCGCGACCATGGACGATGCGATCGCCGACGGCACGCTCGAGCTGAAGCCCGGCATGCCGGAGCCGCTGTCGCTGTTCCGCGCCGCGCGCGTCGACTACTCGCTGCGTCGGCTCTATCACTACACCGGGACCGACCCGGACCATTTCCAGAATTTCGTGATCTTCACGAACTATCAGTTCTATGTCGACGCCTTCGCCGATTGGGGCCGCCAGCAGCTGGCGGCCGCGCAGGGGGCAGCCGAGGCCTTCGTCGAGCCGGGCAATGTGATCACGCGAACCGCGCGTCTCGGCGGTGGCACCACGGGCTCCGCGCCGGCGCGCACGCCGCAGATGCCGGCGCTTCATCTGGTCGAGCCAGGCCATCAGGGGATCACACTGATCAACATCGGCACCGGCCCGTCGAATGCGCGCAACGTCACTGACCACATTGCGGTGCTGCGGCCGCATGCCTGGCTGATGGTCGGCCACTGCGCGGGACTGCGCAACACTCAGCGGCTCGGCGACTACGTCCTCGCGCACGGCTACGTCCGCGAGGACCACGTGCTCGACCAGGAGCTGCCGCCCTGGGTGCCGATCCCCGCGCTGGCCGAGGTGCAGGTCGCGCTCGAAGAGGCCGTGGAGACGGTGACCGGCTATTCCGGCTTTGAGCTGAAGCGGGTGATGCGGACCGGCACGGTGGCCAGCGTCGATAACCGCAATTGGGAGATCTCCGGCCCTGGGGTGATCCGCCGCTTGTCGCAGTCGCGCGCCGTCGCGCTCGACATGGAGTCCGCCGCCATCGCCGCCAACGGCTATCGCTTCCGCGTGCCCTACGGCACCTTGCTCTGCGTCTCCGACAAGCCGCTGCATGGCGAGATCAAGCTCGCCGGCATGGCCGGCGACTTCTACCGGCAGCGCGTCGGCCAGCATCTCCAGATCGGGCTGAAGGCGCTGGAACTGCTGAAGCACCAGGAGTCGGAGCGGCTGCATTCGCGCAAGCTGCGCAGCTTCGCCGAAGTCGCCTTTCAGTAGCGGTCTGCGACCGCCGCCGATCAGCGGCCGCGGCGCTCGTCGAAGGCCTCACGCGCCTGCTCGACCTCGGGCATCTTGGCGATGGTCCAGGCGTAGAGCGCGCGGAATGGCGGCTGCAGGGTCCGGCCGAGCGGCGTGATCTCGTACTGGACGGCAACGGGCGAGTCCGCGATCACCTCCCGCGCGACGAGGCCGTTGCGCTCGAGCCGGCGCAGGCATTGCGTCAGCGCCTTCTGGGTGACGCCCTCGAGCTGCTTCTTGACCGCGTTGAAGCGCAACGGCCCGCCGTCCAGCACGGCCAGCACCATCATCGACCATTTGTCGGCGATCTGGTCGATCAGCACCCGGCTCGGGCACTCCGACGAGAAGTGCTGCGGCTTGCAGCGGAGCGGGGCGGTCTCTGATGTCGACGCGACGGTCACGACGCGGTTTCCTCTGATATACCTGAGCGACTTCGGGTGCCTGATTGACTTCAGGTTTACGAAGTATACTGGAGCGGTTCCGAACGCAATGGAGCCCTCTGAATGTCCGACCTCGATACCAGCGTGCTGTTTCGTCCGTTTCGCCTGAAGTCGCTGGAGCTGAAGAACCGCATCGTCATGGCGCCGATGACCCGCAACGCGGCGCCGAATGGCGTTCCCGGCGAGGCCAATGCCGCTTATTACCGTCGCCGCGCCGAAGGCGGCGTGGGGCTGATCCTGACCGAGGGCACTGTCGTCAACCGTCCGGCCTCGCGCAACGAGCCCAATATTCCCTTCTTCCACGGTGACGCAGCCCTGGCCGGCTGGCGGAGCGTGGCGAGCGCCGTGCACGCGGCCGGCGGCCGCATCGCGCCACAGATCTGGCACACCGGCTCGACCAAGGGCATGAGCCGCTGGGAGCCTGATGCGCCGGTCGAGAGCCCGTCCGGGCTGGTTGCGCCTGGCAAGCCGCGCGGCAACGCGATGACCGAGAACGACATCGCCGACACCGTCGCCGCATTCGCGCAGGCCGCGGCCGACGCCAAGCGCACCGGCTTCGACACCGTCGAGATCCACGGTGCGCACGGCTATCTGATCGACGAGTTCTTCTGGTCCGGCACCAACCAGCGCGAGGATCGCTATGGCGGCGCCAGCATCAAGGAGCGCTCGCGCTTCGCCGGCGAAATCGTCGCCGCGATCCGCAAGGCGGTGGGGCCGGATTTTCCGATCATCCTGCGCGTCAGCCAGTGGAAGCAGCAGGACTATGCGGCGCGCCTCGCCGAGACGCCGGCGCTGATGGCCGACTGGCTGCAGCCGCTGGTCGCGGCCGGCGTCGACATCCTGCACTGCTCGCAGCGCCGTTTCTGGGAGCCGGAATTCCCGGACGTCGACGGCGAGAACGGCCTGAACTTCGCCGGCTGGGCCAAGAAGATCACGGGCGCCGCGACCATCAGCGTCGGCTCGGTCGGCCTGTCCGACGAGTTCTTCTCGGCGTTCGCCGGCAAGCCGTCGACGACAGCCGATCTCGATGCGCTGCTGGAGCGCATGGCCAAGGAGGAGTTCGACCTCATCGCGGTCGGCCGCGCGCTGATCAGCGATGCCGAATGGGTCGCCAAGATCAAGTCCGGCGACAAGGCGGGCCTGAAGGGCTTCAGCGCGGCGGATCTCGGCGCGCTGGTTTGAGCTCTGGTAAACCGGTTGGCGCCTCCCTCGCCCCGCGCAAGCGGGGCGAGGGAGCGTACCGTCCGCGAGGTGCGTGCTCGAGCCCGCCATCCCGTCCTTGCGACCGACTAATGCACCGTCAGCTCCAGGTACATCGGGCTGCGGAAGGTCGATGACGGCATCCAGGGCAGTTGCTCCTGGGTGCGGCGATAGTCCGGCACGACCTTGTGCAGCTCGTCGAACGCGATCCTGATCGCCATGCGCGCGATCGCCGATCCCAGGCAGGCATGCACGCCGCCGCCGAAGCCGAGGTGGCCGCGCGGCTTGCGCGTGATGTCGTAGACGTCGGGATTGGGAAACTGCCGCTCGTCGCGATTGGCGGAGCCGTAGGCGAGGCAGACGAAATCGCCCTCGCGCATGGTCTGGCCGTGCAGGGTGAGATCCTTCTGCAGGCAGCGGCGGAAACGCTGCGCCGAGGTGTTGAAGCGCAGCGACTCCTCGACGGCGTCCGCCAGCAGATCGGGATTGGCGACGACCGCACGGCGGGCGTCGTCGTGATCGGCGAGATTGTAGGCCAGCATCGTCATGAAGCCGCCGAGAGACTCGATGCCGGCCATGATCAGCGTGGTCGTCGTCAGCAGCACCTCGCGCTCGTCGAGCTTGTCGCCGTCGATCTCGGCCATGCTGAAATGCGAGATCAGATCGTTCTGCGGCCGCGCCCGGCGCTCCGCGATGATGCCGGCCGCATAGTCCTGCATCCAGTTGTAGGCTGCGATGTGCTGCGGTCCCTTGGCGCGGCTCACCGGATCGCTCTGCACCATGAGCACCGCCTTGTCGCGCACCGTCTGCTCGTCGCCGAGCGGCAGGCCGAGTGCGGCGAACAGCACGCGCACCGTGAACTTCGACGAGAAGGCGTCGATGAAGTCGAACCGGTCCTGGCCGCGCAGCGCCTCGGCGCTGTCGCGCGCGATGTCGCGGATCGGGCCTGACAGGCTCTCCAGATTGCGCTTCATGAAGGCATGCTGGACGAGGCCACGCAGCCGGTCATGGCGCGGCGGATCGGTGGTGCCGAGCGTCGCGCCGGCGCGGTTCGGCAGCTCGGTCATCAGGTTGCCCTTAGCCGACGAATAGGTCTGCCAGTTCGTGCCCGCCGCTGCCACGTCGGCATAGCGCGACAGGATCCACATCTGGGCTTGCTGGCTCCAGAAGCAGGGGTGCTCGTCGCGCAGCGTCTTGTAGAACGGGAACGGGTCGGCATCGACCGCCGGCGAATACGGGTCGAACGTGAACATGTCGGGCCTCCTCTCCATTGAGTGTGGTCGTTGTTGTTCTTTTCACTGATCTAGCCGAGCCGTGGCCGCGGCGCGAGACACGAAAGCCGGTCAAGACTTGTACTTTTCCGACATTCGGGGTTAGCTCTCGCTCATGCCCCGCTTTCGCACCAAGCCGTCGATCCCGGCCTTCGCGCTGTACGGCGAAGCCTCCGCCGCGCAGCCGGACATGCTGCATGTCGAGCCGATCCAGGTGCGCAGCAAGCTGTATCGCTGGGAAATCGAGGCGCATACGCACCAGGGCCTGCATCAGATCCTCTGGGTCGCCTCCGGCCCGGCCGAGATCGCCTTGGACGAAAGCCGCGAGCGCTGCACCGGCCCGGTGGCGGTGATCATTCCGCCCGGCGTCGTCCATGCCTTCCGCTTCTCGCGCGAGACCGACGGCTACGTGCTCACCTTCAATCCGCGGGCGGTGGTGGAGGGCGACGTGCCGGCGACCGGCGAGGCGCTGCGCGACCTGTTTGCAGCGCCGCAAATCCTGCATCTGGAGCCGCAAGCCGTTGCGACGGGCCGGATCGGCACGCTGTTCGTCGACCTCGCCGGCGAGTTCGCCGCGGCCGATTCCGCGGCCTCCCCGGTGCCGCACTGGCTCGGGCGCTCGATCGTGTGGCGGCTGGCGCAGCAGAGCGCGCGGCAGTCGCAAGGCGGGCGGCGCGGCAGTGGGCACGCTGATCTGTTCACCCGCTTCATCGTGCTGGTCGAGGCGCATCACCGCGATCACTGGTCGGTGGCGCGCTACGCCGACGAGCTCGGCATGACGCCGGAGCGGCTCAATCGGTTGACGCGGGCCGAGACCGGCCAGTCCGCGCTCGACATCGTGCATGCGCGTCTGGCCCGTGAGGCCTGTCGTCGGCTGACCTATATTGCAGCGCCGGTGTCGAAGCTGGCGTTCGAGCTCGGTTTCAAGGACCCGGCCTATTTCTGCCGCTTCTTCAAGCGCCACACCGGGGCGAGCCCGCGCGACTATCGGCGCGCGATGGGCGTGGGAGACGGCGCGGCGCCGCCGGCCGGCTGACCGGCGCCGCCCGATACCACCGTCGCATTCGTTTTGCGTCGCGGCATGGTGTTGGAAAAGTACAAGAGAATGCCGCGTCCATCCAAGTGATCCTGCGCATTTCTTGGTAAAATCCGCCACTGAAAAGCATACCCAACAAACCTGCGTCTGCGAATCCGGGAGAACGCGCCCATGAAAGTCCAAGTCTGCATCATCGGCGGAGGCCCGTCGGGGCTGATGCTGTCGCAGCTCCTGCATCTGCAGGGCATCGATACGATCATCCTGGAGAAGTCCAGCCGCGACTACGTGCTGTCGCGCATCCGTGCCGGCGTGCTCGAGCACGGCTTTGCCGAGCTGATGCGCGAGGCGCAGTGCGGCGAGCGCATGGATCGCGAGGGCGAAATCCATCACGGCTTCTACATCGCCCATGACGGCAAGCTCGACCGCGTCGACCTGCACAAATATTCCGGCGGCAACTCGGTGATGGTCTACGGCCAGACCGAGCTGACGCGCGATCTCTACGAGGCCCGCGACAAGCTCGGCGGCAAGGTCGTGCACAACGCGGCCGACGTCACGCCGCACGACATTGCCTCCGACAAGCCCTACGTCACCTATCGCAGCGGCGAGGAGGTGATCCGCGTCGACTGCGACTACATCATCGGCGCCGACGGCTTTCACGGCGTCAGCCGCAAGTCGATCCCGCACGACAAGCTGACGGAATACGAGCGGGTGTACCCGTTCGGCTGGCTCGGCGTGCTGTCGCGCACCAAGCCGGTGTCGCCGGAGCTGATCTATGCCAAGCACGAGCGTGGCTTCGCGCTGTGCTCGCTGCGCTCCCAGGTGCTGAGCCGCTATTACGTCCAGGTGCCGCTCACCGACAAGGTCGAGGACTGGAGCGACGATGCGTTCTGGGAGGAGCTGAAGCGCCGCCTGCCCAATGAGATCGCGGCCAAGCTGATCACTGGCCCGTCGATCGAGAAGAGCATCGCGCCGCTGCGCAGCTTCGTCGCCGAGCCGATGCGCTACGGCCGGCTGTTCCTGGCCGGCGACGCCGCCCACATCGTGCCGCCGACCGGCGCGCGCGGGCTGAACTCGGCGGCGTCCGACATCTACTATCTCTATCATGCGCTGCTCGATCACTACAAAAAGGGCGACGACGCCGGCATCGACGGCTACTCCCAGCGCGCGCTGGCGCGGATCTGGAAGGCGCAGCGCTTCTCGTGGTGGATGACGACGCTGCTGCATCGCTTCCCCGACCGGCTGTCCTACGACGACAGACTTCAGGACACCGAGCTCGCCTATCTGTTCTCGTCGGAGGCCGCGCAGCGGTCGCTGGCGGAGAACTATGTCGGACTGCCGTTCTGAGGTCTTGCACAGTCCGTAGGGTGGGCAAAGGCGCGCCAACGATGCGAGTTGGCTGCCTCACTGCATCGCGCGCGCCGTGCCCACCATTCTCTCCGTGCATGCGGATGCACGGTGGGCACGCGACCGCCCTGCGGGCGTCCGCTTTGCCAACCCTACAAGGCCGCGCATCGACCATCCCCGCTTCAACAAACACCGCTGTCGTCCCGGCCTTGAGCCGGGACCCATACCCCCAGGGAGCCATTTGAAGCACGCTGGTCGTTGGCTTTTGTGCTCATCACGACCGCCGCGGCGTATGGGTCCCGGATCGGCGCCGCGCCGCGCGTTGCGCGTCGCCACTTGTCCGGGACGACGACTGCGGGTGAGGCCCGCGTCTGCATCAACAAACACCGCTGTCGTCCCGGCCTTGAGCCGGGACCCATACCCCCAGGGAGCGCTTTGGGGCACGCTGGCAATTGGCTTTTGTGCCCATCACGACCGCCGCGGCGTATGGGTCCCGGATCGGCGCTGCAGCGCGCTTCGCGCGTTGCAGCTTGTCCGGGACGACGGCGGAGGGTGGGGCGGATTTACGGTTCAAACAGCGAAGTCATCATCAAACAGCGAAGTCATAAAGAGAGACATGGCATCACGTTCTCGCGGCATCTGATGCCCGAGGTCTGCCATCAACTCGTCCCTCGCAAGCATGAGAGGGCGCAGGGAATGCCGGGTGAAGGCCTCACCCATGGCCCGCCTGCGAAAAAAATGCAGGCGGCAGGTACCACAGGTGCAGCCGAGCATCCGGCATTCCCTGCGCGGTGTCTTCACGCTTATACGCAGTCGCCCTGGTGCGCCGGGCTTGTTGGCCACCATCCCCAACGCAATGCGTTAGCATTGCGCCAGGTTGACACCAGCTTCGGGGTGTCAGGCCGCTGCGATTTCGCGTCCGCAAGCGATCGTTCGTCCGCACCCTCGTGAAAGAGAATGCTGCGATCTCTCGCGGCCACCGCATCCCCGCCTCGCGTGTCGTGACGATCGCGCGCAACGCCCCTCTCGTTGAGGCGGGATGGCGGGAGATAATCACGAATTCGGATAAATGGCAAGATGATTATTTTTATCGGAAGATGGCGCCGGCTGGCCGGCCGATGGCAGGCAGGCCGGCCCTCGGGCGGTTCCCCCGCCGGACGTCGTGCTTCCTGTTAGGAATTTGCTCATTCTCCTCCTAAATCCGGCGTTAAGTCCCTCCGCGAGAAGCTGTCGGCGAGGAGTTGCCGATGTCAGCCCACCACCACGACGATGCCCGCCGCCTGGAAGCCCTTGCCGAACTCGACATCCTTGATACACCCAGCGAGCTCGCCTTCGACCGTCTCACCGGCCTGTGCCGGAAGGTCTTCGGCGTCCCGATGTCGACACTCACGCTCATCGACGGCCATCGCCAATGGTTCAAGTCGGCCGCGGGGATGGCCGACCGTGAAGGCGAGCGGCGGCCCGCATTGTGCAACTTTGCCATTCAGGAAAGCGAGCCGCTGGTCATCCCCGACACGCATCAGGATGCGCGGCTGGCGGACAACGTCCTCGTCCATGGCAAGCCCTTCATTCGGTTCTACGCCGGCGCGCAGCTGCGCATCTCCGGCGTGAACGTCGGCACGCTGTGCGCGATGGACACGACGCCGCGCGAGTTCAGCGCGCACGATGTCGACGTGCTCAAGGACCTCGCCGCGATCGCCGTCGACGAGCTGATGCTGCGCAATCTGAGCATGCGCGACGCTCTGACCGGCGCGCTGTCGCGCCGCGCCTTTCACAACGAAGGCGAGCGGTTGCGGGCGCTGGCCGAGCGTCACGGCCACAAGCTGACATATGCCATGGTCGACGTCGATCACTTCAAGTCGGTGAACGACACTTACGGCCATGCCGTCGGCGATCTCGTCCTGGCGAGGCTCATCGAAGCCTGGCGGTCGGTGCTGCGGAGCTCCGACGTCATCGGCCGTCTCGGCGGCGAGGAGTTCGGCATCCTGCTGCCGCATACGGGCCTGCACGACGGGCTGGCGGTGCTCGAGAAGATGCGGTCGGCGATTGCCGGCCTGTCGATCGACACGCCATGCGGACCGATCAGGGTCACCGCCAGTTTCGGAGCCGCGGATCTGACTCCTCGGCTGGGCTTCGATGCCATGCAGGAGCGGGCGGACATGGCGATGTATTCTGCCAAGAACAACGGCCGCAATCAGGTCATCGCCTGGGTGGAGGCGTCACCGTCGATCGCGCCTGCGCTGCGCCGCGTGTTCAAGGCGGGGCAGATCGCGTTCAACGCCGGACGCTCGACGCTCGACTGCACGGTCCGTGCGTTGTCCGAACGCGCTGCTGCACTGGACGTGATCTCCACGGCCGACTTGCCGGAGAACTTCAAGCTCGCGATCGCCAGCGACGGTTTCTCACGTGCCTGCCGCATGACGGCGCGGTCCGACAAGCGGATCGAGGTCGCCTTCGTCTAGCTCTCTCGGAGCTCCAGGCCGCTCCGGGCGGGGCGCCCCTCAAAAATGAGTTGCGTACCTCAAAAACCGCGCTATGGTCCTCAACCCAAAGGGGAGGACCATGAACGCGCCGCTGACATTGCGGGACATTGCGCGACAGGCGGGGGTGAGCCTCGCCACCGTCGACCGCGTGCTGCACAACCGGCCGGGCGTGCGCCCGGACACGGTGCGACGCGTCAAGGACGCCATGGCGCGTAGCGCGTTCCAGCCGCATGCGGCGGCCTCCGAGCTCGCCCATGCCCGCGCGCGGCGCTTTGCCTTCGTGATGCCGTCCGGCATCAATCCCTTCATGCAGCAGATTCAGGCGCATCTCGGCGATCTGGCGAGCTGGATGGCCGCGCGCCGGCTCACGGTCGATGTCGTCACGACCGACGTGTTCGATGCCGCCGTGCTGGCCGCGAAGCTCGAGCAGCTCGTCGGTCAGGTCGACGGCGTCGCGGTGGTGGCGCTCGATCATCCGGGCGTGCGCGCGGCGATCAACGATCTCGTCGAGTCCGGCGCCAAGGTGGTGACGCTGGTGTCGGACGTGCCATCGTCGCGGCGGCAGCATTATGTCGGCATCGACAACATCGCCGCTGGCCGCACCGCGGGGGCGCTGGTCGGACGCTTCGCCGGCGGCAAGGCGGGGCGGATCGCGATCATGGCGGGCTCGCAAGGCCTGCGCGATCATGCCGAGCGCATCTTCGGCTTCGGCCAGGTTCTCGCGGCGGAGTTTCGGCAACTTGAGGTTTTGCCGGTTGCTGAGGGGCATGACGTGGACGATCGCTCAGAGCACCTCATGCGCAAGCTGCTGACCGAGCACCGCGACATCGTCGGGCTCTACAATGTCGGCGCCGGCACGGCCGGCGTCGCCAAGGCGCTGACCGAGTCGGGGCGCGCCGACGATATCGTGTTCGTCGGCCACGACGTGACGGCACTGACGCGCAAGCTGCTGTTGAACGGCGTGATGGACGCGGCGATTTCGCAGAACCCGGGCCACGAGGCGCGCTCCGCGGTGCGCGTGCTGCTGGCGCTGGCGCGCGGCGAGCCGATCCTGAGCGAACAGGAGACGATCCGCATCGACATCGTGATGCGGGACAATCTGCCGTGAGCGGGCGGCCGCGGTGACGCGGTCGTTTGCGTACGGAACGAGAAAGACCGAGGTGCTGGTTTCGAGGCGACAGCAGATCG
Organism: Bradyrhizobium sp. HKCCYLRH2015; assembly: GCF_051168215.1. Lineage (NCBI taxonomy): Bacteria > Pseudomonadati > Pseudomonadota > Alphaproteobacteria > Hyphomicrobiales > Nitrobacteraceae > Bradyrhizobium > Bradyrhizobium sp. HKCCYLRH2015. The sequence continues at coordinate 99,502 of NZ_JBNPUO010000001.1, forward strand.
CCGAAGCGCCTGGCGGTCGGTGGGAGGAGTGGAGTCGTGTTTCTCGGACTGGATGTCGGCACATCCGGCGTGAAGGCCGTGCTGGAGGACGAGGCGGGCGCGCTGATCGCAAGCGCCGGGCGTCCGCTGGCGCTGTCGCATCCGCAGCCGCTGTGGTCCGAGCAGAACCCGGATCACTGGGTCGAGGCCGTCATCGGCGCGGTCGATGATCTCGCGCGGGCGCGTCCGCGCGAGACCGCTGCCGTCAGCGGCATCGGCCTGTCCGGCCAGATGCACGGCGCGACGTTGCTGAACCGCGACGGCCGGCCGCTGCGGCCGGCGATCCTGTGGAATGACGGCCGCTCGCAAGCCGAATGCGCCGAGCTCGAACGCCGCTGCCCCGAACTGCATGCGATCGCCGGCAACCTTGCGATGCCCGGCTTCACCGCGCCGAAGCTCGTCTGGGTGGCGAAGCACGAGCCGAGGATATTTGCCGAGGTCGCGAAAGTGCTGCTGCCGAAGGCCTATGTGCGCTATCGGCTGTCCGGCGAGATGGTCGAGGACATGTCGGATGCGGCCGGCACCCTGTGGCTCGACGTCGGCGCGCGGCGCTGGTCGGAGAAACTGCTGGCGGCGACCGGGCTCGGTCTCGATCACATGCCGCGCCTGGTCGAGGGCAATGAGCGCAGCGCCGTGTTGTCGCCCGAGCTGGCGCGGCGCTGGGGCATGGGCGCTGACGTCGTGATCGCGGGCGGCGCCGGCGACAACGCGGCGAGCGCGATCGGGCTCGGCGCCATCACGCCCGGCGATGCATTCCTGTCGCTCGGCACATCGGGCGTGCTGTTCCGGGTGACCGACCGCTTCGCGCCGGTGCCGGAAGCGGCCGTGCATGCGTTCTGCCATGCGCTCGGCGGTCTCTGGCATCAGATGGGCGTGATGCTGTCGGCCGCGGCCTCGCTGGCGTGGCTGGCGCGCATTCTCGAGACGCCGGAAGCCGCGCTGCTGGCGCCGCTCGGTATCAGCGTCGAACGTCCGAGCCCGGTGCAGTTCCTGCCTTATCTCGACGGCGAGCGCACGCCGCACAACGATGCCCATGCCGCCGGCGCCCTGGTCGGGCTGCGCAGCGCCGCCGGCCGCGCTGATCTCGTGCAGGCGGTGCTGGAGGGCGTGGCGTTCGCCTCACGCGACATGTTCGCCGCGCTCGCGCGCAGCGCGCAGCCGATCACAGAGCTCGATCTCGTCGGCGGCGGCTCGCGCTCTTTGTTGTGGGCGCAGATCATGGCCGACGTGCTCGGCGTCACCGTGCATCGCGTCGAGGAGGGCGAGGTCGGCGCCGCCATCGGTGCGTCCAGGCTCGGCCGTCTGGCCGCGACCGGCGAAGCCCCGGCCGATGTCTGCCGCAAGCCACGGCGGCTGCAGAGTTTCGAACCCCGCGCGCCGCAGCGCGCCGCCTACGACGACGCCTACGCGCAATGGCGCAAGCTCTATCCCGCTCTCAAGGAGTGCATCTCGTGAACGTCCAGGCTCCCTTCTTCCAGACCGGCGCGACCGTCAGCTATGTCGGGCCCGAGTCACGCAGCCCGCTGTCGTTCCGCTGGTACGACAAGGACCGTGTCATCCGGGGCAAGCGGATGGAGGATCATCTGCGCTTCGCGGTCTGCTACTGGCATTCGTTCTGCTGGCCGGGCAGCGATCCGTTCGGCGGCGAGACCTTCCTGCGGCCGTGGCAGCATGGCGACGATGCGCTGGCGATGGCGCGCGCCAAGGCCGATGTCGCGTTCGACTTGTTCCGGCTGCTCGACGTGCCGTTCTTCACCTTCCACGACGTCGACGCGGCGCCGGAAGGCGCGACGCTGAAGGAGTCGGTCGCCAATCTCAATGCGATCGGCGACCTGTTCGAGCAGAAGATGGCGTCTGCCAAGGTACGGCTGCTATGGGGCACGGCCAATCTGTTCTCGCACCGCCGCTACATGGCGGGCGCCGCGACCAATCCGGATCCCGATGTCTTCGCCTATGCCGCCGGGCAGGTGCGCGCCGCGCTCGAGCTGACGCACCGCCTCGGCGGCGCCAACTACGTGCTGTGGGGCGGCCGCGAGGGCTACGAGACCCTGCTCAACACCGACATGAAGCGCGAGCTCGACCAGCTAGGCCGCTTCGTCTCGCTCGTGGTCGAGCACAAGCACAAGATCGGATTCAAGGGACCGCTGCTGATCGAGCCGAAGCCGAAGGAGCCGACCAAGCACCAGTATGATTTCGATGTCGCCACCTGCTACGGCTTCCTGCAGCGCTATGACCTGCTCGACGACGTCAAGCTCAACATCGAGCAGAACCACGCCATCCTCGCCGGCCATTCGTTCCAGCACGAGATCGCACTGGCGCAGGCGCTCGGCGTGTTCGGCTCGCTCGACATCAACCGCGGCGACGATCTCTTGGGCTGGGACACCGACCAGTTCGCGATGAACGTGCCGGAGCTGGCGCTGGTGTTCCACGACATGCTCAAGGCCGGCGGCTTCACCACCGGCGGGCTGAACTTCGATGCCAAGATCCGGCGGCAGTCGATCGATCCGGATGATCTGCTGCACGCCCATGTCGGCTCGATGGACGCCTGCGCGCGGGCGCTGATCGCGGCCGACGAGATGCTGACCGACAGTGCGCTGACGGCGCCGCTCGCAGCCCGCTACGCCGGCTGGGACGGCGAGGAGGGGCAGGCGATCCTCGCCGGCCGCCGCTCGCTTGCCGAACTCGCCGACCGCGCCGCCGACACCGGCCTCGATCCACAGCCGCGTTCCGGCCGCCAGGAATATCTCGAAAGCGTGGTGAACCGCTATGTCTGACGACAGCCGCCTGCATACGATGACGAGCGCGGCCGAGCGCGCCGTGACCGGCACGGCCGCGCAGCCGGTGCTGGAGCTGAAGGGCCTCGGCAAGCAGTTCGGCGCGATCCGCGCGCTGCAGGGCGTGGATCTGACAATCGGCGCCGGCGAGGTCGTCGGCCTGATGGGCGACAACGGCGCCGGCAAGTCCACCCTGGTGCGCATCATCGCCGGCAACTTTCCGCCGAGCCAGGGCGCCATCCATTTCGGCGGCCGCGAGGTGCATTTCCATCGCCCGATGGATTCGCGCAGCGTCGGCATCGAGGTCGTGTACCAGGACCTCGCGCTCGCCAACAATCTCACCGCCGCCGCCAACGTGTTTCTCGGCCGCGAGCTGAAACGCAATTTCGGTCCCCTCGTGCTGCTCGACCACAAGGGCATGGAGGCGCGCGCGCTGGAGCTGTTCCGCGAGCTGCGCTCCGAGACGCGGCCGCACGATCTCGTCAAGGACATGTCGGGCGGCCAGCGCCAGGCGGTGGCGATCGCGCGCACGCGGCTGTCGAACGCCAAGCTGGTGATGATGGACGAGCCGACCGCGGCGATCTCGGTGCGCCAGGTCGAGCAGGTGCTGAGCCTGATCCATCGGCTGAAGGAGCAGGGCATCGCGGTGATCCTGATCTCGCACCGCATGCCCGACATCTTCGCGGTCTGCGATCGCGTCGTGGTGATGCGCCGCGGCGAGAAGAAGGCCGACAAGCCGGTCGGCGAGACCAGCCCCGAGGAAGTGACCGCGCTGATCACCGGCGCCAAGGAGGCGGCGTGATGTCCGTTCCATCCGAGACCAGCTCCGCCGGCACCGACGTCACCTTCACCAATGTCGGCGCCATCAGATGGTGGCATCGCGGCGTGTTCGCCTCGCAGACGGCCTACGTCACGCTGGCGCTCATCGCCCTCATCATCGTGATGAGCTTCGCCAGTCCCTATTTCCTGACCGAAGGCAATCTGCAGAACGTCGCCAAGAACTTCTCCTTCATCGCCATCGCGACGCTCGGCATCACCTTCGTGATCATCACCGGCGGCATCGACCTGTCGGTCGGCTCGATGATGTGCTTCGCGGCGATGATCACCTCGATGGTGATGACGACGCTGTCGACGCCGGGCATGCCGTTGTCCTCGCTGTTCGTGCATCTCGCCGCGGACGGCAAGACCGTGGTCGCCAACGTGCCCGGCCTGATCCTGATCGTCTCGGTGCTGGCCGGCCTTGCGGTCTCGCTGGTCGTCGGCCTCATCAACGGCGTCTGCATCGCCTTGCTGGGGCTGTCGCCGTTCGTGACCACGCTCGGCATGCTCTCGATCGTGCGCGGCCTGAGCTACGTGATCTCGAACGGCAAGGGCAGCTTCCCCGGCGGGCCGGACGCCGATTATTTCTACGCGCTGACGCAGGGTGACGTGTACGGCGTGCCGGCGCCCTTCATCTATCTGATGGCGCTGGCGCTGGTGATGGCGCTGGTGCTGCACCACACCGCGTTCGGCCGCCACGTGTTCGCGATCGGCGGCAACGAGAAGGCCGCGGAGCTCACCGGCGTCTCCGTGCCCCGCGTGAAGATCGAGGTCTATGTGATCGGCGCGCTGGCAGCCGGCCTGCAGGGCATCATCATCTCCGGCTGGCTGGGATCCGCGCCGGCCAACATGGCGACGTCCTACGAGCTCAACGTGATCGCCGCGGCCGTGATCGGCGGCGCCAACCTCGCCGGCGGTCTCGGCGGCCCGCTCGGCGCCATCGTCGGCTGCGTGCTGCTCGAGGTGATCAGGAACGGGCTGGTGCTGGCGCAGGTCAATTCCTACTGGCAGCAGACGCTGGTCGGCGTGATCATCATTGCCGCCGTGCTGGTCGACCGCATCCGCGCGCGGCTGCTGTGACGAATACTGGCCGGGATGACATCACGTCTATCCTCACCCGGAACAGACAATCATCAGGGATAGACATGGAGGAGGGAAACCCATGAAGAAGCTGCTCTATGCGGTCGCGTCGCTCGCGATCATGCTGGCCCCGGCGCAGGCGGAGACCAAGTACCGCTTCGCCATCGTGCCGAAGGCGATGAACAATCCGTTCTTCGACGTCGCGCGCGACGGCTGTCTGAAGCGCGCCAAGGAGCTCGGCAATGTCGAGTGCATCTACAAGGGCCCGGTCGAGCACGAGCCGGCCACGCAGGCGCAGATCATCCAGGACTTCATCACCCAGAAGGTCGACGGCCTCGCCATCTCGGTCGCCGACGTTCCATCGATGACGAAATCGATCGAGGCGGCGACCGCCGCCGGCATTCCCGTCATCACCTTCGACGCCGATGCGCCGGGCTCCAAGCGCCTCGCCTATATCGGCACCAACAACAAGGACTTCGGCCTCGCGCTCGGCAAGCAGCTGCGGGAGCTCCGGCCTGACGGCGGCAAGTACGCCATCGTCTCCGGCGGTCCCGGCGCCAAGAACCTCGCCGAGCGTGTCGACGGCGTGCGCGAGGCGCTGAAGGGCTCGAAGTGGACGGAAGTGGCCGGTTCGCCGACCTTCTGCAACGACGATCCCGCGCTCGCCGTGCAGCAGATGGCCGACCTGCGCACCGCGACGCCCGATCTCGGCGCCATCGTGCCGATCGGCGGCTGGCCGATGTTCGCACCCGAAGGCTACAAGGCCTTCGTCAACAAGAACAAGAAGGACATCGACGCCGGCAAGCTGACGCTGGTCGTGGCCGACACGCTGAAGATGCAGCTCGAGCTGCTGCGCGACGGCTACTCCAACGCGCTGACCGGCCAGCGTCCGTTCGAGATGGGCGAGAAGGCGATGGACACGCTGCTCGCGATCAAGAAGGGCGAGAAGGTGCCGGAGGTGATCTACACCGGCCTCGACCTCGTCACCAAGGACAACGTCGCCAAGCTTCTGAACTGAGTTCCTCCCGGGGAAAACCTGGCGGTCCGGCATCCGGCCTCGGCCGGCGGCTGGGCCGCCCTTTTTGTTTGCAGTCGGCGTGATTGTCTCCGCGTTGACATCGCGAGATATCTGACTTAAGTCAGATATCATGCTCGACCCCGTCTCCCGCGTCCGCCGCTTCAACCGCGCCGTCACCTCGGAGGTCGGCGCGCTCGACACCTCCTTCCTCGGACGCGGTCGGCCGCTCGGCGCGGCCCGCGTGCTCAACGCGATCGGCCATGGCCGTAGCGACGTCGCCGAGCTGCGCGACTATCTCGCGCTCGATTCCGGGCTGATGAGCCGGCTGCTGCGCGGCCTGGAGGAGGAGGGGCTGGTAACGACCCGGCCGCATCCCGACGACGCGCGCCGCCGCGTCGCCAGGCTCACGGCCGCCGGCCGGCGCGAATTCGACGCCTATGAGACTCTCTCCAATGCCCAGGCGGAATCGATGCTGGCGCGCCATGGCCAGCCCCAGGCGTTGCTTGCCGCGATGGACATGGTCGCGGCCGCGCTCGGGCGTAGCCGCATCACCATCGAGGAGACCGATCCCAGGAGCGAGCAGGCGCGCTACTGCCTCGGCGAATACTACGCCGAGCTGTCACGCCGTTTCGAGCGCGGCTTCGATGTTTCGCTGTCGCGCGATCCCGACGCCTTGGACATGATGGCGCCGCGCGGCGCCTTCTTCGTCGCGTTGTCGGACGGCCTGCCGCTCGGCTGCGTCGGGCTGAAGGGCAGCGGCGGCGATGCCGCCGAGATCAAGCGGCTCTGGGTCGCGCCCGCCGCGCGCGGCCTCGGCCTCAGCCGCCGCCTGATGGATGCGGCCGAAGCGGCTGCGCGCAAGCTCTCGATCAGCCTTCTTCGCCTCGACACCAACAGCGCGCTCGCGGAGGCCATGCAGCTCTATCGCCGCACCGGCTGGACCGAGATCGACCGCTTCAACGACGACCCCTATCCGGACCTGTTCTTCGAAAAGCGGATTTCAGATTGATCTCGCGGCGCCTGCGCCTTGCGGTTCTCCAGGCCGAGCCACGGACCCGATCGCCCTGTTCGGCGTTAAGCGATGGGCAACCGGTGGGGTGGTGGAATGCGGGTCTTGGGGGCGTGCGACGGAAGGGCGCGTCTTGAGTCCGATTCGTTGCCCGATCCTGCCCCAATTGCGGCGAGCGGAATGTCGATGACATCAGGACGCGCCTTCGCCTCACTTCACCCCAAGACATGATCGAGCGTATAGATCGTCCTGCGCCGATCGCGCCGGCGGAACAGCAATGACGATTCGGGAAACAGCATGGTGACACGATCCACGGCGGCTCAGAACCTTGCAGCGATGCGGCGTCGGGGAGCGCTCCTGACGACTCTCGCGGCTGCCACCGTGCTGGCGCTGGCCGGATCCGAGGCTGGTGCACGGCAGGCGCGTCCGGCGCCGGTGACCGAGGCGACGGCGCCGCGCGCGCATGGCGATCCGATCATGGCGATCGTGTCGATCAAGGCGCAGAAGGTGACGTTCTACGACGCCGATGGCTGGATCTGGCGCGCGCCGGTCTCGACCGGCGTCTCCGGCCGCGAGACGCCGGCCGGCGTGTTCGCCATCATCGAGAAGGACAAGGACCACCACTCGACGCTCTACGACGATGCCTGGATGCCGAACATGCAGCGCATCACCTGGAATGGTGTGGCGCTGCACGGCGGGCCGCTGCCTGGCTATGCCGCCTCGCATGGCTGCGTCCGCATGCCCTATGGCTTTGCCGAGAAGCTGTTCGACCGGACCTGGATCGGCATGCGGGTGATCATCGCGCCGGGTGACCCGGCGCCGGTCGAGTTCTCCCATCCCGCCTTGTTCGTACCAAATGCGCAGGCGCTCGCCGCGGTGCCCTCGCGGGCCGCGACGCTTGGCCACGAAGCCGAGGACGCCGCCAAGAGCGCCGACGAGGCCAAGGCGGCGGCCGCCGCGGCCGAGCGCGAGGCCAAGGCGCTGAAGACGTCCTTGCGCAAGCTGGAGCAGGCCAAGGCACGCGCCGAGGCCGAGCTCAAATTCGCCGACAGGAAGCTGGCTGCCGCCAAGACCGATCAGGCCAGGACGCTGGCCGAGGATGCGAAGCAGAAGGCCGCCGCCAAGGCGACCGACGCGGCAGCGCAGCTCGAGGCCGCGAAGTCGGACGCGACCGTGAAGCTCGCAGCGGCGACCTCGACCAAGGACGCCGCCAAGGCGGCGGCGGCCAGGAAGACCGAGACGAGCAAGGCCGCGACCGACGCCAGGCTCGCGACCGAGCCGGTCTCGGTCTATATCAGCCGGTCGACGCAGATGCTCTACGTCAGGCGCAACACGCACAAGCCGGCCCCCGATGGCGGCGGCGAGGTGTTCGACACCTCGATCGAGGCCCCGGTGACCATCCGTGATCCCGACCGGCCGATCGGAACGCATGTGTTCACCGCGGTGGCGCAGGACGGCGCGGGGCTGCGCTGGACGGCGGTGACCATCGACGACGGCGACACCGCCAAGGACGCGCTCGACCGCATCACCATTCCGAAGGACGTGCTCGACCGCATCGCGCCGACGGCGGTGCCGCGCTCCTCGATCATCGTCTCGGACGAGCCGCTGTCGAGCGAGACCAACTACCGGACCGAGTTCGTGGCGGTGCTGAGCAACCAGCCGCAGGGCGGCTTCATCACGCGGCGGCCGACGACCAATGCCGATGTCGTCGCCAGCGGGGACGAATATGACGACGGCTTCGGCAGCTTCTTCCAGCGCAGCTGGGATGGCCAGCCCGTCGCGGCTCCGCGTCGTCGCGGGCCGCCTCCGACCTACTACCGGCCGGTGCAGCCGGGCTGGTGGTGACCAGCCGGGCGGATGCCTGACCGCGATTCGCGGGTCAGGCCGGGTGGCACTTCAAATCAGTTGCGGCCTGCGGGGAGGACGCCGGGCCACTGCATCAGGAAGGGCTGCGCCTCGGCCGCGCGCGCTACGCGCCTGACACGGTGAGGCCTGCGGGAGATCGAGCTGGTCGCTTCGCGCGCGGTCTCGATGCGCGCCAACTGCTGACGCATCTCGCCGGTGGAGGTCCGGAGCTGCTCGATGGACATGTCGCTGTTCGCGGCGGCGGTGCGCAGCCCGCTCAGCTCGGTCGCCGCATCTTCCTGGGCGCCGCGGAGGCGGACCGCCTGGCGCTTCAGCAGCGCGAGATCGGACTCGATCTTGTCGGCCGTATCGCGGCGGCGCGCCTCGGTCTCGTCGGCGGCGGTGCGCAGAGTGGCCAGGCCGGTCTCGGTCGTGGTGAGGCTGGCGCGCAATTGCATGAGCTCGCCGGAGGTGTCGCTCTGGCGGTCGCGCAACTGGGCGGTCTCGGCCTTGAGCTGGGCCAGCTCCGATGTCAGCGTGGCGACGCGGGTCTCGAGCGAAGGCGCTCCGTTACCGAAGGAGAAGCTGTTGGCGCCGCCGCTGCTCCACCACATCGCGCCGGCGCTGGCAACGAGCGCCAGGCTCAGGACAATTCGTAGAGAGGCCGTGCCGCTGCTCGGCGGGGCGTCCGGCGTCTTGGTGGATCTGCGCATCGACGGGGTCTCCGGGATTTGATGGAGACAATTATGATCATATTAAGGTTGCCAATGTTCTAAGCGCGCCGCGCCGGTGGAACATTTCATCCACGTAGTTTTGCGGAATGCGGTCCCGGCGCCGAGCTGCAAGGCCGTGCGGTGCGCGCTGCTGCACGTCGGTCTCGCGGCGCGCGTCGTGAACGTGGTCGGCGGTGCAGAACGGTGCAGAGGCGGGAGCAGCGGTGGTCCGGGGCGGATCGTTCGCACACAAAGCAGATGTGCCGGAAAAAGACTTCGTGCCTCCGTGCGATCATGCTCTAAATCGCGCATGTCCCACATTCCGCCCACCGCCGCACCGCCGGCATTCGACGCTCTCGCCGGGGCCATCAGGAATCGCCGCTCGGTCTATGGCCATATCAGCGGGCTCAGGATGGACCGCTTCGCGCCCGGCGAGGCCTGGTCGACCCTGCCTTATCGTCCCGTGTTCGTCGGCGACAGCGAGACCGGCGTCATCCATGGCGGCGTGGTCACGGCGATGCTCGACGAGAGCTGCGGAATGGCGGTGCAGCTCGCGCTCGACGGCAGCCGGGCGATCGCCACGCTCGATCTGCGCATCGACTATCAGAAGCCGGCGACCCCCGGGCTCGACATCAAGGCGCATGCCGTATGCTTCCGCGTCACGCGCTCGATCGCCTTCGTGCGCGCCACCGCCTATCAGGAGGAAGAAAGCGAACCGGTCGCGACCGCGACGGCCTGTTTCATGATCGGCGCCAACCGCACCAACATGCTGACCGATCGCCCGGCGTTCAACGGCGCGCCGCCACCGCTCGAGGCGCCTGAGGATCCGACGGGGCCGTTCGCCACCAGTCCGTTCGCGCGCTGTCTCGGCATTCGTCTCGCCGAGAACGAGACGCTGATGATGCCGTTCTCGCAGCAGATCATCGGCAATCCCGTGTTGCCGGCGATCCACGGCGGCATGACCGGCGCATTCCTCGAAACCGCGGCGATCATCACCGTGATGCGCGAGCTCGGCGCGTCGGCGCCGCCGAAGCCGATCGGCCTCACCATCAACTATCTCCGTTCGGGGCGCGCGCTCGACAGCATCGCGTCGGCGTCGATCGTCAAGCAGGGCCGCCGCGTCGTCGCCTTCGAGGCCCGCGCCTGGCAGGACGATGATACGAAGCCGATTGCCACCGCATTCGGGCATTTCATGCTGCGGCAGGCGCCGGGGCAGGAGCAGGACTGAGGCTTGGGTTTGCACGACCGCCGCCGCGCGCTTGGCGCTCACGGCGTGCGCAGGATCTTGTCCATCGCCTTTCCGCGCGCCAGCTCATCGACCAGCTTGTCCAGGTAGCGGATCTCGCGCATCGTCGGCTCCTCGACGTCCTCCACGCGGACGCCGCAGACCACGCCCTTGATCAGGGAGCGCGCCGGATTCATGGCCGGCGCCCGCGTAAAGAAGGTCTCGAAGTCCGTCTGTCGGTCCACCTCGGCGTCGAGCTGTTTCTGATCGTAGCCCGTCAGCCAGCAGATGATCTGATCGACCTCGGCCTTGGTTCGTCCTTTCTTTTCCCCCTTCGCGACGTAGAGCCGGTACACGCTCGCGAAGCTCGTCGTGTAGATGCGGTGTTTCGCCATGAGTGCTCCCTGTCCGTCATTGGTATCATGATGCAGCCCCTTCGTGCACCGGGGAAACCGGAGCGCTATCCCGGCAGGACCATCGGGAACGATACGCCGAGCGACCACGCCAGGATCAGGCCGAGACCGATGCCCTCTGCCATCGGCGAGCCGGTCCGGCGGCCGACGCAGCCGCCGATCAGTCCGAACACGACGAAGAACAGCACGATCACCGGGACGATGATGAGCAGGAAGAACAGCCGCCTGAAATCGAGCGCGACCGCGCCGCCGAGCGAGGCCAGCAACGCGGTCCGGATCCACACCGTGCGCCACAGCGCGGCGTGCCCGCCCTGGTTGGCGATGCTGTCGGCCAGCATGCATGGCACTGCGCCCACGGCGATCGCCGCGATGACCGGCAGGCGGGCGGCGATCGGCATGAACGAGGCGACGTAGCGGTCGAGCGCGCCACCGAAACCGAAGATGCCATAGGCGGCCAGCACCAGCGCCGCGAGCCGGGCTACGCGGCCGAAGCGAACACCCTGCATGCGCAGCAGCGACAGCGACAGCGCGCCGTATACGAAGAGATGAACGGCGAGGTAGTCGGCGACGAGCACGGGCAGGAAATGCGTGTCGACGAATCGCAGCACGACCGGAGTGACTGCCGCGGGCACGAGCGTGGCGATCGCAAGCTGACGCGGCGGAATCGAAGGCGGCGGCGCATCGCCCTTCGGCAGCAGCGCGGCCAACGGCCAGGCCAACAGTACGATGCCGGCCAGCAGCAGCGCGATCGGGCCGCCGGTCGCCGCCACCGGCCCGCTGCTGGTGCGCCCGAACACGCGATCCAGCCAGTCGCGCGCCTCGCGCAGCGCGGTCGTCGAATACAGCACGCTCACGTGTTCGACTCCGGGCGCGACGACGGCGCGGCGTCCGCCGTTGTCCGCGGGATCGCCCACGGTGTCGCCCTCGCGCGCGGCGGGATCGGCGAGCCGGAGGTTACGCAGCGCGTCCCTGCGCAGGGCCGTCTCCCATTCGCCGGTGATGATCAGCAGATTGCGCGGCGCGCTCGGCGTGACGGCCTCGGAAAACATCGAGATCGCCACCGTTGCCCTGATCCGTGGGTCGGCCAGGGCCTGGCGTACGATGATGTCGGAAGCCATCGAGTGCCCGAGCAGGGCCACCCGGCCGTCATTGCCCGGCAGGGACAGCGCGGCGTCGGTGACGCGGCCGATCTCGCTCATCAGCTTCCTCGTCGTGCCGTCGATGCGGGTGACGTCGCCCGACATCGGCGTCGGATTGCGGCCATGCCCCTCGAAATCGAACGAGACCGCGACATAGCCGGCGCGCGCCAAGGTCAGCGTATAGGCCTCCATGAATTGGCGCGAGCCCGCAAAGCCGTGGGCAATGACGACGACGGGCGACGCAGCCGCTCCGTCGCGCCGATAGACGGTGACGGGAGTGGAGCCCGCCTGCAGCGGGGTGATCGAGATGCCCATGCGCTCGGCTTCGAGGCGCCAGAGTCCGGCGACGCAGAGCGCGAGGCCGGCAAGCGCTGCAGCCAGCAGGGCTGCCCCGCGCAAACCGATGGCGTCCCGTCTGCGCGCCGCAGCGTCCATGATTGGCTCCATTTGCAGCCGAAACTAGCGCAGGAATGTGCGCCATAACAACGACGGCGCAGGCGAGCGGCGTGGCCGCGATCGAACGAAACGCACGCCGCTTCGTTGACAACGCCGCCGCACCGATATTCGGTGACCCCCGTTTGGCGGCGACAAGGAGGATGCATGAAACCGGAAGTCATCTGCCTGATGGCGTCGAGCGTCGACGGCCGCACGTTGCCGAGCCGCTGGCGTCCGAAGGGATCGGGCGATCTGTTCGAGCAGGTGCATGACCAGCTCGGCGGCGACGCCTGGCTGATTGGCCGCGTCACCGGCCAGGAATTCGCCAAGGGCTCGGCCTATCCCGCCGAGACCACCGAGCGCTTCCCGCGCACCCATTGGATCGCGCGGCCCGGCGCCAAGGCCTACGGCATCGTGCTCGATCCCCATGGCAAGATCTGCTGGGGCCGCTCCGACATCGGCGGCGATCCGATCGTCGTCGTGCTGACCGAGGCCGTGTCCGATGCGCATCTCGCGGGACTGCGCGGCGAAGGCGTGTCCTACGTCTTCGCCGGCCAGGCGAAGCTCGATCTCGAGCTCGTGCTCGATATCGTCGCGCAGGAGCTCGGCGTGAAACGGCTGCTGCTCGAAGGCGGCGGCGGCGCCAACGGCGCGTTCCTGCGCGCCGGTCTGGTCGACGAGTTCAACCTCGTTCTGTGTCCGGCGGTGGATGGCGCCAAGGGGGCGCCCAGCGTGTTCGATTCGACGGAAGCCGAGTCCGGCATGCGCGCGCCGATCACGGCGATGACGCTCGAAAGCAGCACGGCGCTGGAGGGCGGCGCGCTGTGGCTGCGCTACAAGATCACCAACGGCTTGGCCATGCCGGCCCAGGCGAGTCATGGCTGAGCGGCCAATGCACATCATCATCGTCGGTGCCGGTGCCGCAGGCCTGATGGCGGCGCGCGAGCTGGCCCGCGCCGGCCAGCGGGTGACGCTGCTGGAAGCGCGTGACCGCTGCGGCGGACGCATCCATCCGCTGCCCGCGAGCAGGTTCGGATATCGCGCGGATGCCGGTGCCGAATTCATCCATGGCGAGGCGCCGGTCACCCACGCGCTGATGGCCGAGGCGGGGCTGGCCTCGACGCCGGTCGATGGCGCGCGCTGGTACGTGACGGACGGCGCGTTCTCGCGCGACGATCCCGCCGATCGGCAGATGCGCCAGTTGCACCGCGTGGCGCGGCAACTCGACGAGGACATGACCGTGACGGCGCTGCTCGACCGGCATTTCGCCGGTGCGGAGTTCGCCGCCCTGCGCAAATCCGTGCTCGGGATGGTGCAGGGCTATGACGCCGCCGATCCTGGCCGTGCCAGCGTGTTCGCGCTGCGCGACGAATGGATGGGCGGCGAGCGCGGCGCTCAGGCGCGCATCGTCGGCGGCTACGCGGCGCTGCTCGATCATCTCCTGGCGAAGTGCCGGGCGCATGGCGTGGCGATGCAGCTCGAGGCGGTGGTGCGCGCGGTGGAGAGCGCCGATGATGGTGTCGTCGTGCGCTGCGCCGACGGCCGCGCGCAGCGCGGCGATCGCGTCATCCTGACCGTGCCGCTGCCGCTGCTGCGAACCATCGCGCTGCCGCCTTCCATGCGTCCGCAATTGGCCGCCGCCGAAACCATCGGCTTCGGCAACGTCATCAAGCTGCTGCTGCGCTTCGAGCGGCGGTGGTGGCGCGAGGCTCGGACCGAGGATCTTTCGGACATGCTGTTCGTGCTGTCCGATGCCGACGTGCCGGTGTGGTGGACGCAGCATCCGAACGATGACGCGGTGCTGACCGGCTGGCTCGCCGGGCCGCCGGCCGCTGCCTTCGCTGCGTGCGACGAGGACGCGCTGATCGAAAGAGGGCTTTCGGCGCTCGCGGACATCTTCTCACGGCCCGTGGGCTCCCTGAAGCGGCAGCTCGTCGCGTCGCATGTCACGGATTGGGCGAAGGATCCGTTCGCGCGCGGCGCCTATTCCTACGCGACGCTGACCTCGCGCGAGGCGCAGGATGCGCTTTCGCGCCGGGATGGCGGACGGGTGCTGATCTCCGGCGAGGCGTTGTATCGCGGCCGCGACATGGGAACGGTCGAGGCGGCGCTGGCGAGTGGGCAACGGACGGCGCGGCGCATCCTCGCGATGTGAGCGTGCCGCGTGCATCGTTGCGCCGTCCTGCCGGCGGAGCTAGCATTCGGCCGTCATCATCGATGAGGATCGCCATGCTCGACCACGTCGGCTTCCCCGTTTCCAACTTTGCCCGCGCCAAGGCGTTCTATGCGGCGGCGCTGGCGCCGCTCGGCTACGTCCTGATGATGGAGATCACCGACGCGCAGACCGGCGGCCACGGTGATCACGCCGGCTTCGGCGACGGCCGTCCGGATTTCTGGATCGGCACCGGCGGGACGGCCGCGACCTCGACGCATGTCGCGTTCCACGCCAAGGATCGCGCCACGGTCGATGCGTTCTATCGGGCGGCGATCGCGGCAGGCGGACGCGACAACGGGGCACCCGGGCTGCGGCCGCATTATCACGAGAACTATTACGGCGCGTTCGTGCGCGACGCCGACGGCAACAACATCGAGGCGGTGTGCCATACGCCGGGGTGAGGGCCGCTCACCTCTCGGGATGAGTCACGCCATGATGGGCATGTGCTCGGCCGCAGCGGCGAGGCTCGGCGCGACCACGATCTCGAGCTGCTGGCGCAGCCAGCGGTGCATCGGATCCTCGTGGTGGCGCAGGTGCCAGACCATGTACATCGGCATCGCCGGGCAGGGGACCGGCACCGGCGCGACCGCGAGGCCGCGCAGCATGTAGGCGCGCAGCAGGCTCGGCAGGGTCGCGATCATGCGGCTGCCGCGCAGGAACGGCCCGATGCCGCCGAAGCCGGGAACCTGCGCCGCGAAGCGCCGGACGATGCCGCGCTCGGCGAGGACCTCGTCGATGTCGAGCCGGCGTCGCGGCTCGTACAGCACGGTGACATGGTCGCTGGCGAGATAGTCTTCCAGGCTTTCCGGCGGCTCGCGCTGGCCCGCATCGTAGAACACGCGATAGCTGTCCTCGAACAGCCGCTTCTGCAGGATGTCGCTGCCCTCGGGCGGGCGCGGCGTGATGATCAGCTGGCAGTGTTCTTCGCGCAGCATTTCCGGCACCGGTGCGCCTGAAGGGATCACCCGCAGGCTGAGGCCCGGCGCCTGCGCGCGGGCGTAGCGGAGCAGGGACGGCAGCAGCAGGTCGCGCTGCAGATCATTGGCCGCGATCGTCACCTGCGCGGAGATTTTCGCCGGCTCGAACGCGGCGGTGTGCGAGAAGCTCCGGAGATCGTCGAGCAGCGCGCGGGCGCGCAACGCCAGGAGCTGCGCATGCGCGGTCGGCACGATGCCGCGGCCGGACTTCACGAACAGCGGATCGCCGGTGATCGCGCGCAGCTTGTCGAGCAGATGGCTGACGGCCGACTGCGTGACGCCGAGCCGCTGCGCGGCGCGCGTCACCGAGCCTTCCTCGATGACGGCGAGCAGCAGCTGCAGCAGATGGCCGTCGAGGTCCAAATGATCGAATTGGCTCATGGATCAGATCGGTCGCGCGGCCTTTATCGGCGGTGTCATCAGACGATACTGGCGGGCACGAACGGCGCCGCGTTTGATCCAGATCAAGCGCGGCCGTCCGAAACACGAACAGGGGAGGCTAAGATGTCCACCACATCAGCCCGGCAGCCCGTGCCCGGCACCACCATCTTCGACGGCGAGCAGGCCCGCAAAGGCTACGCCCTCAACAAGATGTGCTACTCGTTCAACGATGCCGCCAACCGCAAGGCTTTCGTCGCCGACGAGGACGGCTATTGCGCCAAATATGGCCTCAATGCCCAGCAGCGCGCGGCGATCAAGAACCGCAACGTGCTCGAGCTGATCGAGGCCGGCGGCAACGCCTATTACCTCGCCAAGTTCGCCGGCATCTTCGGGCTCGACATGCAGGACATCGGCGCGCAGCAGACCGGGCTGACGAAAGAGCAGTTCAAGGCCAAGCTTCTGGCGGCGAGGGGGTAATCGTCATGGCAAAGATCGTCGGCTGCATCACCACCTCCCACGTTCCGGCCATTGGCGGCGCAATCGCCAAGGGCCTGCAACAGGATCCGTATTGGAAACCGTTCTTCGACGGTTTCCCGCATGTGCGCGAATGGCTCGCCAAGGTGAAGCCGGATGTCGTGGTGCTGGTCTACAACGACCATGGCCTGAACTTCTTCCTCGACAAGATGCCGACTTTCGCGATCGGCGCGGCCGACAGCTACAGCAATGCCGACGAGGGCTGGGGCATTCCGCAGACCGCGCCGTTCAAGGGCGACAGCGAATTGTCGTGGCACCTGATCGAGCATCTGGTGAAGGAGGATTTCGACCTCACGACCTGCCAGGAGATGGTGGTCGATCACGCCTTCACCCTGCCGATGGCGCTGTGCTGGCCGGATCAGAAATGGCCGGTGCGGGTGGTGCCGGTCGTCGTCAACACGGTGCAGGCGCCGCTGCCATCGGCTGCACGCTGCTACAAGCTCGGTCAGGCGCTGGCGCGGGCGATCGAATCCTGGCCTGGGGATGAGCGCGTCGTCGTGATGGGCACCGGCGGCCTGTCGCACCAGCTCGACGGCGAGCGGGCCGGCTTCATCAACAAGGATTTCGATGAGAAGTTCATGGCCAGCATGATCGACGATCCCTCGTGGGCGACGAAGTATTCGACCACCGAGCTGGTCGAGCTGTCGGGCACGCAGGGCGTCGAGTTGCTGAACTGGATGGTGGCGCGCGGCACCTTGCCGGAGAAGGTCCGCAAGGAGCATTCCAACTATCACATCCCGATCTCCAACACGGCGACGGGATTGATGGTGCTGGAGCCGGTGTAGCGGCTCTTGCGGGATCCTGGTGCGGACGGTGATGACCGAGAGCCGTTCCGCCAATGACCATCACGCGGTATGGGTCCCGGCGCAAGGCCGGGACGACAGCAGTGTGTTTGGCTCGACTAGGCCGCATCAACGGTGTCGTCCCGGCGAACGCCGGGACCCATACCGCGGATGCTATCGAGGAACGTCGCTATCAGTCGCCTGTCTCATCGCGACCCGATGTTAGCAGTCTTGGCTAAAGGCCGGGACGACAGCAGATGTTTTGGATGAGGGGAGTATGGTTTCTCAACCGACGCTTCCCGCGTGGTTGCCCCTCTCCCCGTGAAGAACGGGGAGAGGGAGCACACCGTCTGCGCGGCGCGAGCACGGATATCAATTCCGGCTGCTACGCCTCCGCTCCTGGCTGATGTTGATATCAGCTCGCCGCGCCGTCGTCGTCGCCCTGGATCTCGGCGATGGCGCGGGTGAGGATGTCGCTGACGCGCTTGGCCTCGTCCTCGCTCCAGCCGGGGCGGTGCATCTTGAGCGCCATCTTCAGCGTCTGCACCGTCTGCAGCACCTGCTCGGGCGGGCGCATGCCGCCCATGGTGCGGGCCATGATGCGCAGCCGGCTGAGCAGACCTTCGATCGCCGCCTCGTCGTCCTTCAGCGCCTGGCGTCCGGCGTCGGTGATCGCGAACAGCTTCTTGCCACCCTCGCTTGAGGCGGCTTCGATCTGGCCCATGTCCTCGAGGAGGCTGAGGATCGGATAGACCGAGCCCGGGCTCGGCGAATAGGCGCCGCCGACCAGCTGCTCGACCGCCTTGATCAGCTCGTAGCCATGGCGCGGCTTCTCGCCGATCAGCCACAGCAGCAGGCTGCGCAGGTCGCCGGGGCCGAAGAAGCGCCCGCCGCCACGTCCGAATTCCTCGCGCCCGCCACGGCGACCGTCCCGTTCGAACAGGCCGGGACCGCGATGGCGGCCGAATCCGGGGCCGCGCCCGCTGAGCCGGATGTCCTCGCAGGTCTCGCCGAAGCCATGCCGCTCATGCCGTCCGCGTTGCGCCCAACCGCGCTCTTCGTCGTCGCGGCGAGAAGGTCCGAATTTCCAATGATGATGTCTCATACGATATGATCTCCCGTTCGTACAAACGATATATCGTTTACGTATATCGTTTGTCAATGCCGGGCTGCTCGATTGTCGGGTCTTCGCCTAAGCTTCTGATATTTCGTTGTTTTGTAAGCCGTTTAAGGAGCGGCTGTCGCCCCGGCAGCCTGGGCCGGCGTCTCGTGCGCCGTACCCCGATGGGCGATCAGCGCATAGGCGACGGGGACCACGAACAGCGTGAACAGGGTGCCGATGGCGAGCCCGGTGGCGATCACCAGCCCCATGTTGAAGCGCGACACCGCGCCGGCGCCGCTCGCGGCGATCAGCGGGATCACGCCGAGCACCATCGCCGCCGTGGTCATCAGGATCGGGCGCAGGCGGACGGTGGCCGCCGCGATGATGGCCTCGGTGCGGTCCTTGCCGTGTTCGCGCAGCTCGTTGGCGACCTCCACCATCAGGATGCCGTGCTTGCTGACGAGGCCCATCAAGGTGACGAGGCCGACCTGGGTGTAGATGTTGATGCTGGCGCCGCCGATGCCGAGGCTGATGAAGATCAGCGCGCCCGCCAGCGACATCGGTACCGACACCAGGATGATGACCGGATCGACGAAGCTGTTGAACAGCGCGGCGAGCGCCAGGAAGATGATGATCAGCGCGAACACGAAGGTCGTGACGAAACCGCCGGACTCCTGCTCCAGCTGCCGCGACGCGCCGCCATAGTCGATCGAGTAGCCCGATGGCAGCGACGTCGCGATCTCCCTCAGGGTGGCGAGCGCGTCGCCCATCGCGATGCCCGGCATCGCCACGCCGGAGATGGTCGCCGCGTTGATCTGCTGGAAGTGGTTGAGCGACTCGGGGATCGTCTTGCGCTCGAGCCGGGCCACCGTCGAAAGCGGCACCATGGCGTTGCCGCTGGTGCGGATCGAATAGTCGAGCAGCTGCGTGTCGGTGAGGCGATCGTTCTGCCGGACCTGCGGGATCACCTTGTAGGAGCGGCCCTCCAGGCTGAAATAATCGAGATAATTGCCGCCCAGCATGGTCGCGAGCGCGCCGCCGAGATCGCTCATCTTGAGGCCGAGATCGGCGGCCTTGTCGCGGTCGAACACCACGGTGGTCTGCGGCTTGTCGATCTTCAGGTCGCTGTCGAGGAAGATGAACCTGCCGCTCGCCAGCGCCTTGGTCATGAAATCGCGCGACACGTCGTTGAGCTCGTTGAAGGACCCCGTGGTGCCGATCACGAACTGGACCGGCAGGCCGTTGCTGCCCGGCAGCGGCGAGGGCTGGAAGGCGACGGAACGGGCGCCGGCGATGCTGTTCAAGAGCTGCTGGAATTCCGGCTGCAGGGTCTTGGTCGTCGCCTTGCGCTGATCCCACGGCTTCAGCACCCAGCCGCCGATCGCCTGCGTCGGGGTGTCGATCTGGAATACGGTGCGTGTCTCCGGCCGCTGCGCGATCAGGCCGTAAAGCTGCTGGCCGTAGAACTGGCGCTGCTCGAGCGTGGCCGAGGGCGCGGAATTCGTCAACGACAACACGATGCCCTGATCCTCGTCCGGCGCGAGCTCGCTGGTGGAGCTGACATAGAGCCAGGGGATCATCGCGAGCAGCAGCAGCGCGAACACCACCACCACCGGCTTGGTCGCGAACACACTTTCCAGCCCGCGGCGGTAGCCGTGGGCGAGACGTTCGAGCACGCGGTCGATGGTGCGGACCAGCCGAGCCTCCAGCGTCGTGGCATCGCGCTCGGTCCGGCGCAGCAGCCAGGCGCAATTCATCGGCGACAAGGTCAGAGCGATCACCGCGGAGACGGTGACGGCGCCGGCGAGGGTGAAGGCGAATTCGGTGAACAGCGCGCCGGTGAGGCCGCCCTGGAAGCCGACGGGCACGTACACCGCAATCAGAACCACGGTCATCGCGATGATCGGGCTCGCCAGCGCCCGCGCCGACTGGATCGCCGCCTCGACCGGCGGCACGCCCTCGTCGATCAGGCGGTGCACGCTCTCGACCACGATGATCGCGTCGTCGACGACGAGGCCGATCGCGAGCACCAGGGCCAGCAGGGTCAGCAGGTTGATGGAGAAGCCCATCAGCAGCATCAGGCCGAAGGTGCCGATCAACGACAACGGAATGGCGATCACCGGGATCAGCACCGAGCGCCACGAGCCTAAGAACATGAAAACCACGACGATCACGATCCCGATGGCCTCCACCAGCGTGTGGATCACCTCGTCGATCGACGAGTTCACGAAGTCGGTGGAGTCGTAGAGGATCTCGCTGGTGATGCCGTTCGGCAATTGCCGCTGCAGCTCCGGATAGACCGCCTTCACGCCGTTGATGACGTCGAGCAGGTTCGCGGTCGGCGCCACCTGGACGCCGATATAGACCGCGGTCTTGCCGTTGAAACGCGTCGCGCTGTCGTAGTCGTCATTGCCGAGCGTGACATTGGCGACGTCGCGCAGGCGGATGATGGCGCCATTGACCTGCTTGACGACGAGGTTGCGGTATTGCTCCAGCGAATGCAGGTTGGTCGCGGCGGCGAGGTCGACCTGCACGAGGCGGCCCTTGGTGGTGCCGAGCCCGGAGATGTAGTCGTTGCCCGACAGCGCCGTCGACACGTCGGTCGCCGTCAGGCCATAGGCCGCGAGCTTGTCGGGATCGAGCCAGGCGCGCAGCGCGAACTTCTTGGCGCCGAGCAATTCGGCGGTCTGCACGCCGGAGACCGCCTGCAGCTTCGGCTGAACCACGCGCGTCAGATAGTCGGTGATCTGGTTCGGCGCCAGCACGTCGCTGGCGAAGCCGATATACATCGCGTCGATGGTCTGTCCGACCTTCAGGGTCAGGGTCGGCTGCTGCGTGCCGGTCGGCAACTGGTTCAGCACCGAGTTCACCTTGGCGTTGATCTCGGTCATCGCCTTGCCGGAATCGTAGTTGAGCCGCAGGTTCACCGTGATGGTGCTGCTGCCGGTGACGCTGGTCGACGTCATGTAGTCGATGCCGTTGGCCTGGGCGATCGCATTCTCCAGCGGCGTGGTGATGAAGCCGGCGATGATATCGCTATCGGCGCCGGCATAGGCCGTGCTGACCGTGACGATGGCGTTCTGCGTGCGCGGATATTGCAGGATGGCGAGCGTCGTCATCGAACGCAGGCCGAGCACGAGGATCAGCGCGCTGACCACGAGCGCCAGCACCGGCCGACGGATGAAGATGTCTGTGAAGCGCATGGGCGGGCTCTGAAGGTCGGAGGCTTTTCGCGAATTACTGATCGACGACGTCAGGCGCGGCCTCGGCGACCGGGACGTGCGAGTTGTCGATTCTCACCGGGCTGCCGTTGCGCAGCTTGATCTGGCCCGCGATCACCACCGTCTCGCCCGGCTTGATGCCGTCGGTGATCGCGATCCGGTCGCCCTTGGCCGGCTTGCTCTTGACGAAGGTCTGCCGCGCTCTGCCCTGGCCGTCCTTGAGATCGTCGACGACATAGACGAGGTCGCCATAGGGATTGCTGACGACAGCCGTCAGCGGCAGGGTGACGAGCTGCTCGGGCTGTCCGGTCGCGATCTCGACCTTGGCGAACATGCCCGGCAGCAGCCGCGCCGCCGCGTTGTGCAGCGTGGCGCGGACCTGGACGTTGCGGCTGGTGGAATCGACCTTGGCGTTGATGGCCGAGATCTGGCCGGCGAAACGCTCGGCAGGGAAGGCATCGACCACGATGGTGATGTCCTGGCCGATGCGGATGTCGGCGAGCGATTGTTGCGGCAGATAGAAGTCGACGAAGATGGGATCGAGGCTCTGCAAGGTCACGATGGTGGTGCCCGCGCTGAGAAATTGTCCGAGATCGACGGCGCGGATGCCGAGGCGGCCGGCGAACGGCGCCTTCAGGGTCTTCTGCTCGACGACCGCCTTCTGCTGCGCGACCAGGGCCTGCGCGTTCTTCAGGTTGGCGCGGTCGCTGTCGAGCGTCGCCTGGCTGACGGCGTTGAACTTGATCTGCTCCTCGTCGCGCTTGACGACGATGGCGTTGTTCTCGGCGGTCGCCTGCAGCGATTGCAGCTTGGCGACGTCGTCGGTGGCGACCAGTTGCAGCAGGGACTGGCCGGATTCGACGGCATCACCCGAATTGAACTGGATGCTCTGTACGATGCCCGAGACCTGCAGTGACAGATCGGCGCCGTTAACGGCGCGCAGCGAGCCGACTGCGGTGAGATTGGAGCGCCACGGCGCGGTCGCCGCGACCGTGGTCGAGATCGTCTGCGGCGGGTTCGCCATGGCGCCGATCGCCTTGGCGATCATGATGCCCTTGAAGGTCTGGAAGCCGTACAGGCCGCCGAACAGAGCGGCCATGGCGGCCAGCATGATGACCATGCGCTTCTTCATTACATTGCTTCCTGGGTCGTACGATTGGGACCGGCGAAATAGCCGGGATTGGCGCGCGGCAGCGCCGCCGGGGTCTCGTCCTGGCGATTCCACCAGCCGCCGCCGAGCGCCTGGAACAGCGCCGCGGTGTCGGTGAAGCGCGTGGCCTGCGACTTGATGCGGGAGACCCGGGCGTTGAGATAGGATTGCTGCGCGTTGATGACGTTGGCGTAGGGCACGGCGCCGGTCTTGAACTGCTCGACCGACATTGCAAGGCTGTCGGCCGTGGCCTTCTCGGCGGCGGCCTGCGCCTTCAGCGCCTCGGCGTCGTACTGGATGGCGCGCAGCGAATCCGCGACGTTCTGGAACGCCGTGATGACCGTGCTCTTGTAGAGCGACAAATCCTGCTCGAACGTCGCGACGTCGGCCTCCTTGGTGTGGTACAGCGTGCCGCCGTCGATCAGCTTCTGGCTGACGCTCGAGGCGGCATCCCATACCAGCGTCGTCGGCGAGAACAGCCGCTCCGGCCCGCTCGCGCCGTAGCTGCCGGACAGCGTCACCTGCGGCAGCAGGTTGGCGATCCCGACGCCGACGGTCGCGGTCGCCTGGTGCAAGGTCGCCTCGGCCTGCCGGATGTCGGGACGCTGCCGGACGAGCGACGAGGGCAGGGAGACCGGCAGCTTGCGCGGCAGCTTCAGCTCCGCGAGCGTCACGTGCTCGCCGCGGTCCTGGCTCGGCAGCCGGCCGAGATAGGCCATCAGTTGATTGCGCTGTTGCGCCAGTTGCTTCTGCAGTGGTGCCAACGTCGCCTTGGCCTGCGCCAGCGTTGCCTCCTGCGCCAGCACGTCGGATTTGGAGATCGCGCCGACGTCGAACTGGCGCTGGATGCGGCCGAGCTGATCGGTCTCGGCCCTGATGATCTCCTCGGTCGCCGCGATCTGGTCGCGCAGCGAGGCGTCGGTGATCGCGGCGGTCACCACATTGGCGGTCAGCGCGAGATACGTCGCCTCCATCTTGAACCCCTGGTAGTCGGCCTGGGCCTGCAGCGCCTCGACCTGGCGCCGCGTACCGCCCCATAGGTCGAGCGCGTAGCTGACGCTGACGGAGCTACCGTAGAGCGTGTAGAGCGACGTCTGGCCAGGCCATTGTCCCTGCTGCGTGCTGGAGGCCTGCGTACGCTCGGCCGACCCGCTCGCGCTCAGCTGCGGAAACAGCGCGCCCTGCTGCGACAGAGCGTTCTCGCGCGCAGCACGCAACGCCAATTGTGCGGCCTCGATGTCCGGATGATTGCGAATCGCCTCCTCGACGAAGGCGTTGATCCGCCGGGAATGAAACAGTGCCCACCAGGTGCCCGGCAGGTCGCTTCCCGGCGCGAAGCTCTGCGCATTGCCGCCCGGCGTCGTGGCGCTGGCGGTCGCGGCGAGGCGGTGCTCGGTCACGTAGCCGGTTGTGGCCGGCGCATCGGGGGCCAAGAAGTCCGGGCCGACAGCACACGACGCGAGCAGCACGCCGCAGCCGAGCAGGCCGAGCGGCAGAGGCCATGCGCTGCGTCTCGGGACGGGTCCCGAACAGGCGGGAAACAAATGGACATCATCAGACATGAAACTAAACCGTTTCGTTTTCTGCTGCTGACGATGCTTGGCAGTACCGATCTGGTCAAGTCACGTTGATGACAGGACGGGCTTACTCACAGCTTGACGTCTCGCGCACTGTCGGTGCCCGCCTGCGCCGGACGCGAATGACAGTTCTGAGACGAACGCCGAGAACGCCGCTGCTCGTCGCGTATTGGCGAGGGCCGACGTCGCTCGTCACAATGATCGGGAACGTTCTGCTGCCGGGCCCGCGTTCTCCGGGCCAGGCCGCGGCGACGAACCGGGCCGCGCAGATCGCGCAGAAGGTCGTAATTGGAAGCCGGCCCGCAGGGCGGGCCGGCTCCATGCGATGATCGCAATCGTCAGGACGGCATCGAGGATGCCACGGCGGTCTTCGCCGGCACGTCGCGCGCGCGGCTCGGGCGCCGCAGCCGGCGCTGCGTCCAGATCAACACGCCGGTGACCAGCAGCGCGAACAACGCGACCGAGATCAGAATGTTGGCCGCGCTTCCGATCAGAGACCAGTTGCCTTCGTGCAGCAGGCGCGGCCAGTTGCGCGGCAATGCGGAGAGCCCGTCGGACGTGACCGCATAGGCCCTGAGCTCATCGTCCTCGATGATCCTCGCCATCATCCGCCCGCCGCGATTGCCGATCGAGTTCACCGACGACAGGTCGTGGTCCCTTGAGACGATGCTGACGGCCTCAGGCAGCGAGATGCGCTTGGCCGCTGCGGGCGGCGCGCTGCCTGCGAAGGTGAGGCCGAGCTCGAGGCAGAGTCCGGTGAGCGGGCTGAGCAAAATCAGCGGCAGCGTGAACCAGGCCGTGCCCTTGTGCCAGCCGGACAGCGTGTTGCGCAGCCGCGGCAGTCCCATCAGGATGCCGACGATCATGATGCCGACCATGGCGACGGTCGAGATCAGAGTGAGGCCGGGGATTCCGATCAGATGCTCGTGGGTCCTGCGCGCCCACGAGAAGACGCTGGCCATCGCCGGCCTCTCGACCGCGGCGCCGGTCGTCATGTCGACCTCGGTGCCTGGCGCCCCCTGCAAGGTCAGGTGCTGCATGGAGGCGTCGATTGACAGGCCGCGTGCCTTGCCGTCGGGATCGTACTGCTTGATCAGCGCGACCACGCGCGCCGGATCGACGCTGTGCGGCTTGACGGCGGCGACCTGCGCCATCGGCTCGAAGGAGAGGATCATCCCGGTCACGATGATGACAAGCAATGGCAGCGCGAAGACGAGGCTGATCCAACGGTGAAGTTTGAGCAGAAGCTGCTTGTTCATGATCGTCTCCGATTGATCGTCTCGCGCACGGTGTCATGCGGGACCGGTGGTCCTCAGGCGCTTGCTCCGTGAACGTTTCTGATCGTTCTTGCTGGACGACGCGGGGATATCGACACGTCGTCCGCTGCGCTTCATTAGCTGAGCACAGCAGCGAGACGAAAGAAGACAACTATTAATTTTAGGTCATGCGCCGTTTGATCGGCGTCAATGCGGCGAGACTCGCTTCACGTCTGCTTCAATGATTTCAATTTGCATCAGATGCCGTCATGACGCCATCGAGCACCTCGCGCAGGCGCGTCGCGTCCAAGCCATTCTCCCACCTCGCGATGACGATGGTGGCGACCGCGTTACCTATCAGGTTCGTCGGCGTCAGCCCCTGCGACATCAGCCGGTGAATGCCGAGCACCAAGGCGACACTGGCGACCGGAATCGTTCCGGTCGCGGCCAGCGTTGCGGCCAGCACGACGAAAGCGGCGCCGGCGATGCCGGCTGCGCCCTTCGATGTCACCAGCAGGATCAGCAGCAGCCCGATCTGGTGACTGACGTCGAGATGCGTGTTGGTCGCCTGCGCCAGGAACACCGCGGCGGTGGCGAGGTAGAGGCAGGTGCCGTCGAGATTGAACGAATAGCCGGTGGGGATGACGAGACCGACGATGCTGCGTTCGCAGCCGGCGGCTTCGAGCTTCGCCAGCATGCGCGGCAGCACGGTCTCCGATGACGTGGTGGCGATGCAGACCAGCACCTCGTCCCTGAGGTAGCGGATCAGCTTCCACAGGCTGAAGCCGGTGAAGGCGGCGATCGGTCCGAGCACGGCGGCGATGAAGATCAGGCAGGTCAGGTAGAAGCTGCCGAGCAGCAGGCCGAGCTTGGCGAGCGAGCCGATGCCGAACTTGCCGACGGTGAAGGCGATTGCCCCGAAGGCGCCGAGCGGCGCTGCCCACATCACGATCCGGACGACGCCGAAGATCATCTGCCCGGCGACCTCGATCACGTCCGTCACCGGCTTGGCGCGATCGCCGAGCCAGATCAGCGCAAAGCCTGACATCACCGAGATGAACAGCACCTGCAGGATATTGCCCTCGGCAAAGGCGCCAACGAAGGTCTGCGGGATGATGTTGAGCAGGAACGGCACGAAGCCGACCGCAGCGGTCTGCTTGACATAGGGCTCGATCGTTGCGGAGTTGATCGTTGCCGGGTCGACGTTCATGCCGACGCCGGGTTGAAACAGGTTCACCGCGGTCAGGCCGATGATCAGCGCCAGCGTCGTGATCGCTTCGAAATAGATCAGTGCCTTGATCGCGACGCGGCCGACCTTGGCCATGTCGGCCATGTGGGCGATGCCGTTGACCACCGTGCAGAAGATGATCGGCGCGATCAGCATCCGGATCGCCTTGATGAAGGCGTCGCCGAGCGGCTGCATCTGGGCGCCGAGATCCGGCTTGATGGCACCGAGCAGGATGCCCGCTGCCATCGCGATCATGACCTGGACCCAAAGCTCCTTCCACCAGCCTCGGCGGGCGCCTGGCTTGCTGTCGGCGGTGAGGGTCGTGGCGGTCATGATCGGTCCTGTCGCTGAAAGGTTCGAAGTCGCAGCTGGCGGTGACTCAGCTCTTGGGCTCGAACTTGAACAGCCGTTCGGGATTGCTGACAAGCAGCTTTCGCTGCATGGCCGGATCCGGGGCGTAGAGTGGGATCAGATCGACCAGATCGCCGTCATTGGGCATGATCTTGACGTTCGGATGCGGCCAGTCGGTGCCCCAGATGACGCGATCCGGCGCGTTGTCGATCAGCTTGCGGGCGAACGGGACCGCGTCGTGGAATGGGGGGCCGGAGGCCGAAGCGCGCTCGGGACCGGTGATCTTGATCCAGCACTTGTCGTCGCTCGCCTGCAGGTCGAGCAGCGCCTTGAACCCGGCATCGTCGATCCCCTTGGCGGCGCTGATCGTGCCCATGTGGTCGATCACATAGGTGACCGGCAGCGCCTTCAGGATCGGCACGAATTCCTGGATCGTTCCGGCCTCGAGATAGATGTCGACGTGCCAGCCGATCGCCGCGACGCGGTCCACGAGGCTGCGGAAGACGTTCATGTCGCCGACGCCGCCGAGGCGGCGGAGGAAGGCGAACCGGCAGGCGCAGATGCCGGCCTTGCCGAGCGCCGCGAGGTCGGCATCGGACATCGCCGCATTGATGTTGGCGACGCCCTTGTAGTTGCCGTTGCTCTGCGCGATCGCATCGGTCACGACCCGATTGTCGGTGCCGTGGACGGTGGCGTTGACGATGACGGCGCGCTCGACGCCGATCTTGGCGTGCAGCGCCCGGAACATCTCCAGCGATGCGTCGGGCGGCGTGTAGGGGCGGGTGGGCGAGAACGGATAGGTCGCGGCCGGTCCGAAGATATGGGTGTGGGTATCGACGCTGCCCGGTGGCGCCTTGAAGCTTGGGGTCTTCGGTGCCGGATCCGGTCCGGCGATGTTGGGGATCTTGGCCTCTTCGGCGGAGAGTTGCGCAGGGACCGCGCCGAGCACGCTCGCCGCTCCCAGTCCGGCCATGGTGGCCAGCAGGTCTCGTCTCAACATCAGAGCGTCCTCCTCGGAATGGCCGGTCGCAGGCAGGCTCCGCCTGCCAGGCGCGGGCATCGTTCGTGTTTGCTATCGTCACCCCACAATGGCGAGCTCAGGCGACCTCGCAACGTGGCGTCGTGATCATGGCCTGCTCCGAATCCGGAGCCGGCGGATCGCGGTGATCCCAGTTGATCGAGGATCCTGCGGCCGCTGCAGCATGACAAGAAGCATTGGGTGAACGGTCAGTTCGCTTGCTTGGACAATGCTCTGCAGTCCAACTGCCAAGCTTGCCGAGCCTCTCTGTTCGAGCTGCGTTGCAGCGCGGCTGGGCGAGATCGGCTGCTCTTCAACCAGTCTGCGAGAAGGCCGCGTGAGCGCGCAGATCCGCGGAATTGTTCGTGCGACGGAAAGGTGAGTTGCATCAACGCCATGGCGTGCGTTTTGGTCATGCGCCGGCAGCTTCAGGCGCCGTTGTGAAGACCGCATGCGCGATGCTATGCGACAACAAAGAGAGGCGTGCGGCCGCCGAGACGCTGCGCGCTGTCAGCGCACAGCAACATCGGGCAAAGGAAACACCATGGTCGACGCGCTCATCATCGATGCCTGCAGGACGCCGCGCGGTATCGGCAAGGCCGGCAAGGGCGCGCTCGCCGGGCTGCATCCGCAGCATCTCGGCGCCACCGTGCTGCGTGCGCTGGCCGAGCGCACCGGCATCGACACCGGCGATGTCGACGACATCATCTGGGGCTGCTCGTCGCAGCGCGGGCCGCAGAGCGGAGACCTCGGCCGCATGTCGGCGCTCGATGCCGGCTACGACATCCGCGCCTCCGGCGTCACGCTCGACCGCTTCTGCGGCTCCGGCATCACCAGCGTCAACATCGCCGCCGCCTCGATCATGGCAGGGCAGGAGGATCTCGTCGTCGCCGGCGGCTGCGAGATGATGTCGATGGAGGGCCGGCGCGGCGAGGGGCCGCTGATGATGGATGCCGGCAATCTGCATCTGCGCGCGCTGCACCCGCAGTCGCACCAGGGCGTCTGTGCCGACGCCATCGCCACCATGGAAGGCATCACCCGCGCCGATGTCGACGCGCTCGGGCTGGAGAGCCAGAAGCGCGCGGCGGCGGCGATCGCTGCCGGCCACTTCAAGAAGAGCCTGGTGCCGGTACGTCGCGAGGACGGCAGCCTCGCGCTCGACCACGAAGAATATCCCAGGCCGCAGACCACGGCGGAGGCGCTCGCCGGGCTGAAGCCGGCGTTTCCGGCGATCGCCGACTACGCGCTTGACGAGAAGGGCACGACCTATCGCAACCTGATCCTGCAGCGCTATCCCGACCTCGAGATCGACTTCGTCCATCACGCCGGCAACTCCTCGGGCGTGGTCGACGGTGCGGCAGCGATCCTGCTGGCGTCGCCGTCTTATGCCAAGGCTCATGGTCTGAAGCCGCGGGCACGCGTCGTGGCGATGGCCAACATGGGCGACGACCCGACCCTGATGCTGAACGCCCCGGTGCCGGCGACGCGCAAGGTGCTGGCCAAGGCCGGGCTCAAGCTTGATGACATCGACCTGTTCGAGATCAACGAGGCGTTCGCCGTCGTCGCCGAGAAGTACATCCGCGACCTCAAGCTCGATCGCGCCAAGGTCAATGTGAACGGCGGCTCGATCGCGCTCGGACATCCGATCGGCGCCACCGGCTCCATCCTGATCGGGACGCTGCTCGACGAACTCGAGCGGCGCGATCTCAAGCGCGGCCTGGTCACGATGTGCGCGGCCGGTGGCATGGCACCCGCGATCATCATCGAGCGGGTCTGAACGGTCGATCTCCTCGATTTGAGTTGCACGCGCCCGTTGCGGAGTCTCCCGTGGCGGGCGCCGTCGTTTTAAACTTGGGCTGCTTGTGACCTCAGCGGTGCCGCGCGGAGGCGTAGGATCGCGCGGGCCGCGGCGGTTCCACTTTCCGGACCGGTCAACCACGTTTCGACTGGACAGGAATTCGCGCTTGTTCCGCTAGTTGCGACAGGTTATTGCCACGGCGAGGCCTCATCGTAGAAGAAATGGCTCTCCGTGCTGTCGACGCTGTCGCATATCATCGATCGCAAGGCTTCGAACCGGGTGGTCACGCGGCTGCGGGCCCTGCTGCGCAGCAACGAGTTCTACCTGATACCGCTGGCGCTGGTGATCGGCGTCGCGACGGGTGCGATCGTGACGGTGATGAGCCTGATCGCGCAGGTCGCGCATGTGGTCATCTATGGCATTCCGATCGATGTCCGGCTCAGCGCTCATACCTGGGTCAACCCGGCGGTCGCGCTGATCGCACCCGCCTGCGGCGGCCTCGCGCTCGGGATCATGGAATGGCTGCGGCGGCGCTGGAAGATCGCGGCCGCGGTCGACCCCGTCGAGGCCAATGCGCTGCGCGGCGGACGGCTGTCGATGCGGGACAGCATCGTGGTGAGCGGCCAGACCCTGGTCTCCAACGGCTCCGGCGCGTCGGTCGGGCTTGAGGCCGGCTACACCCAGATCGGCGCCGGCGTCGCCTCGCTGCTCGGGCAGTATCTCACACTCCGCCGCAACGATCTGCGCCTCATCCTCGGCTGCGGTGCGGCGGCCGCCATTGCGGCCGCCTTCGGCGCGCCGATCACCGGCGCGTTCTATGCCTGTGAGCTGATCGTCGGCGTCTACTCCGTGGGCAGCGCGGCGCCGATTCTGGCGGCGTCGCTGGCAGGTGCGCTGACCTCGCAATATCTCGCCGGCGCGCCGTATTCGCTGGAGATCGCCAAGGTCGGCGCGGTCGGCTTCGAGCAATACATCGCGCTGTTCGTGCTGGCGCTCCTCGTCGCCGGCATCGGCATCGTGGTGATGCGCGCCTCGCCGGCGGTCGAGCGGCTGTTCGTCCGCATCCCGGTCTGGCTGCGCCCGGTGATCGGCGGGGTCTGTGTCGGCGCCATGGCGATCGTGACGCCGCAGGTGCTGGCGGCTGGCCACGGCGCGATGCTGCTCGATCTGCATCGCGAGATGGCGGTCGGCATGATCGCCACCATCATCGTGCTCAAGCTCGCCGCCTGCCTGATCTCGCTGGCCTCGGGCTTCCGCGGCGGTCTGTTCTTCGCCTCGCTGTTCGTCGGCAGCCTGCTCGGCAAGCTGTTTGCGGGACTGCTCGCGCTGGCCGGCCTCGGGCTCGCGATCGACCCGCTGGTGGCGATGCTCACCGGCATGGCGACGCTCGGTGTCGCCATCGTCGGCGGGCCGCTGACGATGTCGTTCCTGGTGCTGGAAATGACCCGCAGCGTCGACGTCACGGCCGTCGTGCTGGGCGCCTGCATCGTGACGTCGGTGTGCGTCCGCGTCCTGTTCGGCCACTCGTTCTCGACCTGGCGACTGCATCTGCGCGGCGAGACCATCCGCAGCGCCAATGACGTCGGTTGGCTGCGCAACCTCACGGTCGAGCGGCTGATGCGCTCCGACGTCGCCAAGGTGCCGACCACGACCAGCATCGCGGCCTGCCGGCGCGAGTTCGCGCTGGGCACGCGCCAGGCGGTGGTGGTGGTGAACAACAGCGACGATTATTGCGGGCTGGTCTCCTTGCCCGATTTGTTCTCGGGCGAACTGGACTCCATTGCCGACGAGATCCAGGTGGTCGAGCTCGCTAAATATTTCGAGGTCGCGCTGTTGCCCGAAATGAACGTCAAGACGGCGATGAAGATCTTCGACGATTCCGGCGCGGAAGAGCTGGCGGTGCTGGAATCGGAGAACAGCCGCAAGGTGATCGGCTTCCTGACCGAGTCCTTCGCGCGCCGACGTTATGTCGAGGAGATCGACCAGGCGACGCGCGGTGTGCTCGGGGCGCTGTCGTGATCGCGTCCCATCGCCGCGACACGTGATCGCCGGTCCTCGACCGGGGTAGACTGCCGGCCGTTCGAGACGCGCGAGGACTGCATGACGAGACTGATGAGCACGGCTGTCGTGGCGACCTTGAGCGCGCTGGCGGCGACCGCCGCCGCAGCCGAACCTGCTGTGCTGAAAGGCAAGGACGCGTTCGGCAGCTGGCAGGGTAATGCACCGGGCACGATCAGGCTGATCCGCCCTGAAGACCTGCCCAAGCCGGGGGCGACGGCGTCCGCCGCGAACGTGTCCCGCGTGGTGCAACGACCGGCCTCCGCCGTGCCGAAGGTCGTCGACGGTTTCAAGGTCGCGCTGTTCGCCGAGGGGCTGAACGGGCCGCGCATCCTCCGCACCGCGCCGAATGGCGACATCTTCGTCGCCGAGACCCGGGCCGGGCGCGTCCGCGTGCTGCGCCCGAGCGAGGACGGCAGCAAGGTCGCCTCCAGCGAGATCTTTGCCGACCGTCTCGGCCATCCCTTCGGCATCGCGTTCTATCCGAGCCGCGATCCGCAATGGGTCTATGTCGCAAGCACCGAGCGCGTCATGCGCTTTCCCTATCGGGCTGGCGACATGAAGGCGTCGGCCGCGGCCCAGACGATCGCCGATCTGCCGGCCGGCTACGGTCATTCGACGCGCGATATCGTCTTCACCAGGGACGACAAGCGCATGCTGGTGTCGGTCGGCTCCGCCGGCAATGTCGGCGAAGCGCTGGGAGAGCCAGCCGGCGGAATCAGTGCCTGGATCAAGGCGCATCCGCTCGGCGCGGGCTGGGGCGGAGAGACCGACCGTGCCGGCGTGCTGGCATTCGATCCCGACGGCCAGAACCGCAGCCTGTTCGCCACCGGCATCCGCAACTGCGTCGGCCTCGCCATCCAGCCGGCAACCGGAGCGCCGTGGTGCTCGACCAACGAGCGCGACGGGCTCGGCGACGATCTGGTGCCGGATTATGTCACGCGGGTGAAGGAGGGCGGCTTCTATGGCTGGCCCTGGTACTACATCGGCGACAACCCCGACCCGCGCCATGCCGGCGAGCGCCCCGACCTGAAGGGCAGGATCACCGTGCCCGACGTGCTGCTGCAGCCGCATTCGGCCTCGCTCGGTCTGACGTTCTACGACGGAAATCTGTTTCCGCCGGAGTATCGCGGCGATGCCTTCGCCGCCGAGCACGGCTCGTGGAACCGGTCCAGGCGCACCGGCTACAAGGTGATCCGGATCAGGCTCAACGACGGTGCGCCCACCGGCGAATACGAGGATTTCGTCACCGGATTCGTCGTCAACGATCGCGAGGTCTGGGGCCGGCCGGTCGGCGTTACCGTGGCGCGCGACGGCAGCCTGCTCATCTCCGAAGACGGCAACGGCACGATCTGGCGCGTCAGCCGCTGATGGACCAGCTGATGCGGCATTGAGAAGCACGAGCGGGCCGTCCTCACTTCTTCGGCGCGCGGCAGTTGAACGCACGGCGGAAGCCGGCGGCGCGTGCGTCGTCCTCCGAGCAGAACCAGCGGTCGGGCTCGGTGGTCGCGGGATAGCTCGGGCAGCCCTGCAGATGGTAGATGCCGATGTTGCCGGTTACGCGGGCGCGCACCGCGAACTTGCCCTTGATGCTGCAGCCCGGCGGCGCGCTCGGCGCGTCCGGGAACAGCACCGCACGGATCTCGCGGTCGCGGTCGGCGCGGCAGGCGGCGCCGAGCAGGGCGCCGTCCTTCTTGTCGGCGCGGAACTCTGAGGGCGCGACGAAGCATCCCTTCCACAGCCCGCGCACCGCCTCCTTGGCCGCGGCGACATCGTCCTTGGCGCGATACTTGATCGCCGGATCCGCGCTCATGGCGTAGCCCGCGCGCGCGACCTGTTGGTTGAGGCTGACCTTGTCGCCGTCGATGGTGCAGAGGCCGATCCTGCGGGTCTTGAGCGGCTTGTCGGGACCGAGATCGTCGCAGCGCACCGAGCGCCCGCCGATCAGCTTGCCGAGCTGCTCGCGCGCCTCGACGCCGCAGCTCCAGGAATCG
Organism: Bradyrhizobium sp. HKCCYLRH2015; assembly: GCF_051168215.1. NCBI lineage: Bacteria > Pseudomonadati > Pseudomonadota > Alphaproteobacteria > Hyphomicrobiales > Nitrobacteraceae > Bradyrhizobium > Bradyrhizobium sp. HKCCYLRH2015. Next base: position 133,653 of record NZ_JBNPUO010000001.1, read on the forward strand.
GCGTGATCGTCGATGCAGAGCTGGTCGACCTCCGGCGCATCGATGCCGTCGAGCCGGAACACAGTGTCGCCGAGCTGGATCGTGTCGCCGCTGCGCACCGTGGCGCTCGCCGCCAGCGATGCGCCGGTCATGCCGGCTCCCAGCACAATGGCCCCACACAACGACAACAGCCGGTCTCGCAGCCGCATGTTTTCTCCCGCAATCAATTGCATCAAATATCCGCGTCCAGTCCTATCACATCGCTCGTGAGTCACGGCAAGTGCGGCTTGGGATCCGGCGTCTCGGCCTCATGGTTCGAGACGCACCGCCATCTGGACCGACTGCTTGGCTCATTTTGGCGTGCGGCGCTTCTCACCATGAGGGTTTGAGATATTGCCGCGCAGCCGGTCCTCGTCCTGAGGAGCCTGCCGGAGGCGGGCGTCTCGAACGACGGCCGCAAGTGCGGATCAGCTCGCCCGCCTTGCGAACGGGACAGACCGCCACCTTGCGCCGGGGCAGGCTGCTACCCATCTGAGCGGCCGAAGGAAATCTTGCCATGTTGGACTTTACCTCCGATCTCGCCGGCGACGCGCTGTCGCCGGCGCAAGCGTCGTCTGCTGCCCCGGCCGATGACCGGGCGCTGCTCGACGCCTATTCCAATGCCGTCATCGACGTCACCGAGCGCGTCGGCCCTGCGGTCGTGCGTGTCGAGACTGGCCCCAAAGCCGGCTCCCGCGCCGAGCGCGGCGGCCTCGGCTCGGGCATCGTGATCTCGCCCGACGGGCTGGTGCTGACCAACAGCCATGTGGTCGGCTCGTCGAAGGCCATCCGGCTGCGCGACGTCGAGGGCGTCGTCACCGATGCGCAGGTGCTGGGCGTCGATCCCGACACCGATCTCGCTTTGCTGCGCGCCAATCACGCGCGCGACCTGCGCTACGCCGCGCTCGGCAACTCCAAGAGCCTGCGGCGCGGCCAGCTCGTGGTCGCGATCGGCAACCCGCTCGGCTTCGAATCGACCGTGACGGCCGGCGTGGTGTCGGCGCTGGGGCGCTCGATTCGCTCGGTCTCGGGCCGGATGATCGAGGACGTCATCCAGACCGATGCGGCGCTCAACCCCGGCAATTCCGGCGGGGCGCTGGTGTCCTCGGCCGCGGAGGTGATCGGCATCAACACCGCCATCATCCAGGGGGCGCAAGGCATCTGCTTTGCGGTCGCGAGCAACACCGCGCAGTTCGTGCTGTCGGAAATCATCCGCCACGGCTATGTCCGCCGCGCCTATATCGGCGTCTCCGGGCAGACCGCGCCGGTGCCGCGGCGTCACGCGCTGCTCGCCGGCGTCGAGAACAAGATGGGCGCGCTCTTGATGCAGATCGAGCCGGATGGCCCGGCGGCGCGTGCCGGCCTGCTGCCGGGCGATGTCGTGATCAGCCTCGACGGCGCCGACATCAACGGCGTCGACGACCTGATCCGCGTGCTCGACCGCGATCGCATCGGCCGCACCGTCGCGATGGATGTGCTGCGGCTGGGAAGGCTGCGCGGCATCGACATCCACCCGGTGGAGCGCAAGCCGGCGAGGCAGGCGTCCTAGTTTGCGTGAGATGCAGAGCTGTCTCGACAGCCACCGCTGTCGTCCCGGCGAACGCCGGGACCCATACCCCGAGGGAGCGGTTTGAGGCAGGCTGGTCATTGGCATTGTGCTCATCACGACTGCTGCGGCGTATGGGTCCCGGATCGGCGCCATGCCGCGCTGGCGCGCGTCATGGCTTGTCCGGGACGACAGCGGAGGGTGAGGCGACTGCATGCGAGCAAAGGACGGCGGTGGAGTTTGTAGTCCGTAGTCTGTAGGTGGGCAAAGCGGACGCCCGCAGGGCGGTCGCGTGCCCACTGTGCATCAGCGTGCTCGACAGCTATGGTGGGCACGGCGTGGGAAGGAGCTTCGCTGGCAACGCAGGTCCAGGGCGCGCCTTTGCCCACCCTACGGCAGCGTCGCTTGTGGTCGGTTTCACAGTCTCAAACAGCACGGACATGACATCGCAATCTCGCGGCGCGTCGCGCCCGAGTTCTACATTCAATTCGCCCCTCGCAAATCATGCAGAGGGCGCAGGGAATGCCGGGTGAAGGCCTCACCCATGGCCCGCCTGCGAAAAAAAATGCAGGCGGCAGGTACCACAGGCAAAGCCGAACACTCCGGCATTCCCTGCGCGACGGTCTTCACGCTTATACGCAGTCTCCCTGGTGCGCCGGGCTTGTTGGCCACCATGCCGCGACAATGCTTGCGCATTGCGCGGGTGACACCAGCGTCGGGGTGTCAGGACGCTGCGACTTCACGTCCGCAAGCCATCGTTCGTCCGCGCCCTCGAAAGAGGACGCTGCGATTTCTCGCGGCCATCGCTTCCCCGCCTCGCGTGTCGTGACGATCGCGCGCTACGCCCCTCTGCGATGAGGCGGGATGCGCATAGACAATCATGATTTCCGAAAAATAGCAAGAAGATTATTTTTATCGGAAGGTGATGTGACGTTCTCCCGCCGTCGTCCCGGGCTTGACCCGACATTTGTCGGTTTGGCGCGATCGGTGGTCATGCTGCGCACAGGCGGGACGAGGTGAAGCTCAATCTCCTTCCTTGGCGCAAGGCGATGCAGCATGGCGATCATTGCATGCAATGATCGCTCATGAAATGGGCTGAGTTCGCGCCGAACGAGCCTGCCCAGCAACCGGGCAATGTCGGCCATCTTCTCAACCCCTTGAATTAGTTCGTGCTTCGCCAGGGCCGTCGCGCCTCGCCGCATTGTACACAATGGCACACCGCTTGCTTCATCAGTTGCGAGACATTCTCGCGGGGAGGCAGGCGGCTGACATGGCGAACTCATCTGCAGCGGCAACCGCGACGATCATCGCCGAGCCGGAGCCGATCACGCTCGATCTGTCCAAGACCGCGCTGGTCATCATCGACATGCAGCGCGACTTCATGGAGCCGGGCGGGTTCGGCGAGACACTGGGCAATGACGTGTCGCAGCTTGCCCGCGCGGTCGAGCCGATCGCGAATGTGCTGGCGGCGGCACGCGAGGCCGGCATGCTGGTCATTCACACCCGTGAGGGCCACGAGCCGGATTTGTCGGATGCGCCGCCGGCCAAGGTCGAGCGCGGCGCGCCGTCGCTTCGCATCGGCGATCCCGGTCCGATGGGGCGCATCCTCATCCGCGGCGAGGCCGGGCACGACATCATTCCCGCGCTCTATCCCGTCGATGGCGAGGTCGTGATCGACAAGCCGGGGAAGGGTGCCTTCTACGCGACCGAGTTGGGCGAGGTGCTGAAGCTCCATGGCATCGCCAATCTGCTGGTGTGCGGCGTCACCACCGAGGTCTGCGTCAACACCACCGTACGCGAGGCCAATGACCGCGGCTATCGCTGCGTCGTCATCTCCGATGGCTGCGCGTCCTACTTCCCGGAATTCCACGAGATGGGGCTGAAGATGATCAAGGCCCAGGGCGGCATCTTCGGCTGGGTCGCGGACTCGGCCGCGGTGCTGAAGGCCATGATCTGAGAGACGAGCTGAAAGATCTGAGACGGATGAGTTTGATCATGTAGTCGCTGCAGGCAACAGGGGAGCAAGGCGATGAGCGGAAGCGGGACGGCAAGCTCGACAAGTGCGGATTTCAAACCGGTGCTCTGGACACAAGGGGACTGGAACGCGTTCTTCGGTTTCGGCACCAACATCCTCGTCAACATGCTCGTCCTCACCGGGCTGTTGCGCTTCGTGCTGAAGATGCCGGACAGCCTGGTGTTCGGCCGCATCCTGCCGGCGCTCGGCCTAATGATGTGCCTGTCGACCTTGTACTACGCGTTCCTCGCCTATCGGCTGGCGCAGAAGACCGGACGCAGCGACGTCTGCGCGCTGCCCTCGGGCGTCAGCGTCCCGCACATGTTCATCGTGACCTTCGTGATCATGCTGCCGGTCACCTTGAAGACCGGCGATCCCCTGAAGGGCTGGTCGGCCGGCCTCGTCTGGGTGTTCTTCCAGAGCTTCATCCTGATGATCGGCGGTTTCGTCGCGCCCTATATCCGCAAGATCACGCCGAGGGCGGCGCTGCTCGGCACGCTCGCCGGCGTCTCGGTCACCTTCATCTCGATGCGGCCGGCGCTCGAGATGTACATGACGCCGCAGATCGGGCTGGTGTGCTTCGCGATCATCCTGGTCAGCTGGTTCGGCGGCGTGAAATATCCGAAAGGCCTGCCGGCCGGTCTCGTGGCGATCGCGGTCGGCATGGTCATCGCCTGGGGCTCCAACCTGTTCGGCCTCGGCCTCGGCGGGCTCAGCGTGAAGGGCGTCGGCGATGCCTTCGCCAACTTTGGCTTCTCGGTGCCGCTGCCGGCGTTCGGCACGGTGTTCTCCGGCTTCGAATATCTCGGCGTGATCCTGGTGACCGCGATCCCGTTCGGCATCTACGACCTCGTCGAGGCCATGGACAATGTCGAGAGCGCGGAAGCCGCGGGCGACGAGTATCCGACGACGCGCGTGCTGACCGCCGACGGCGTCGTCAGCCTGATCGGCTGCATGATGGGCAATCCCTTCATCAACGCCGTCTACATCGGCCATCCCGGCTGGAAGGCGATGGGCGGCCGCATCGGCTACTCCGCGGCGACCGGGCTGATGGTGATCGTGCTGTCCTGGCTCGGCATCATCTCGGTGCTGCTGGCGCTGGTGCCGGTGGTCGCGATCTCGCCGATCCTGCTCTACATCGGCATGCTGATCGGCGCGCAGGCGTTCCAGACGACGCCGGTCAAGCACGCGCCGGCGATCGTGCTCGCGTTCACGCCGCATCTCGCCGCCTGGGCCAAGCTGCAGATCGACACCATGCTGGCCTCGACGGTGACGGCGGCGCAGGCTGTCGGCGGGCTCGCTGCCGACAAGGTGGACGCGGTGAAGACCGCCGCGATCGCCGCGCTGCCGCAGCAGGGCGTGCTGTATCACGGCCTGGAAGTGATGGGTGGCGGCTCGATCCTCGCCGGCCTCGTGCTGGGCGCCATCGGTGTGTTCGTCATCGAGCGCGACTTCACCAAGGCGGCGGCGTTCGCGCTCGCCGGTGCGGTCATGACCTATTTCGGCTTCATGCATGGTGAGGCTGTCGGCATCGGCGGCGGCTTCGGTGTGACGCCGGCGGTGGCGCTGGCCTATGTCGTGGTCGCGGGCGGGCTGTTCTGGCTGGGACGGCTCGGCATGTCCGAGAGCTACGTGCCGCATGCCGACATGCAAGCGGCGCCGGCGGAGTAGGCCGACTGCGGCACGAAAGCCAAGTTGGTTCAGACGGTCATTCCGGGGCAATCGTCAACTCGACGTCGCGAAGCGGCGGCGGGTTGGCGATTGAACCCGGAATCTCGAGCTTGTTGAAAGCCGACGCAAGACAACATCGAGATTCCGGGTTCACGGCCTGTCGGCCTTGCCCCGGAATGACGTTGTGGTGAGGCAAATGCCTGCACCGTCTCACCAGTCCGGCCGCCGGATCTGTCTTCGACCGTCACGTGGCCGGCTGATCGAGATAGTAGCGCAGCAGCGCCTCACCGGGCTCGGACAGCCACTCTGCCGCACCGGTCACATCGCCTTCGATCAAGCCGCTCATCCCGATCAGATAGGTGATCGGCATCGACGGCGTGGCGAAGACGGAGGCGTCCGCATTGGCTGGATTGGTCGCCTGCGCATGCGGGTCGGCGAAGGACAGACGGGGCATCGCGACCGTTTCCGCGTATCGGCGGATGGTCTTGATGTCGCGGCGGTCGGTGCAGATGGTCCAGACGTCGAGCGCCGGCATCCGGACGCGGTCCAGTGCGGCGAGCGTCGGCAGGTCGGTCTTGCAGGCCGCGCACCACGTCGCCCACAGGTTCACCAGCGTGACATGGCCTGGCTTCGGCGCGAGCGTCACGTCCTTGCCGCTCAAGTCCTGCAGCTTCAACGGCGGCAGCGGATTGCGCGGCCGCTCGACGATGAACTGGCTGCGGCCGCTGCGGAACAGCGGCGGCCTCGGATCATCAGCCGCGGCGCGTACGCGCGGCGAGGATACAAGGAGGGCGGTGGCGGCTCCCAGCAGCGCTGTGCGGCGCGTGAGGGCGCTGAAGGAAACAGTCTCAGCCATGGATGTAGGCCCAGCCCTTGCGCTGCAACTCGACGACGCGGCCGATGCCGAATGGCACGAGCTTCGCGCCCTCGATCAGCTCGATCATCAGATTCTCCTTGCTCTCGGCGATCGCCTTCGACGAGGCGCACATGCTGAAGCCGATATGCGGATACATCTGGCGCAGTGCGGCGATCGGCTCCTTCAACGGAGATTTGTCGGCGCGGAAGACATCGATGCCGCTGCCGTTGGCGACGACCTCGATGATGGGCGTCTGTCCGAGGCTGGCGAAATGCCGCGTGAGATTCCCCGAATAGCTGATGGCGTGGCCCATCACGTGCGGATCATTGCGATCGATCAGGATGACGATGCCGGCGCGATGCTGGGCGACGGCCGGCACGGCGGGGGTTGGAGTGCCGAGGGCCGTCGCGCCAGCGACGAAGCCGCGACGGGAGAGATCTTGAACGGGTTCGCTCATCGCTGCTTTCTCGTCGCAAGGGAAACCGTCGGCCGTGGCGATTCCAAGGCCGGTGGTTGCCGGGTCAGTTGCGCGGCCGGATCGGCGCCTTGTTGTTGCGGCCCCACAGCACGAACAGCGACAAGGCGAGCAGCAGGATATTGAGCGGGGTGACGGCGGCCTCGCCGCGGGAAAGATGAAAGGCGAGGGCGAACACCTGGAGCGTGGCGCAGCCGAGCGCGGCGAGGACGGTCAGGCGCGGCATGATGCGGGTTAGCGACGGCAGGATGATGCCGAGCGCGCCGGCGAGATCGACCAGCCCGATCGCGCGCACGAAAACCTCGGAATACTCACCTGCCCACGGCATCATCGCCGCAAGCTGCGCGATCGGCGTGAACAGCTTGGTCAGGCCGGCTCCGCCAAAGGCCACGAAGATCAGGGCCTGTGCGGTCCACAGGCCGATGCGCAGCGCGAGCGAGGGCCGAAGCGGGGTGAGATCGGTGGTCGATGCAGTGGTGGACACGATGGAAGTCTCCAAACGAGTGGGGGTTGGTCGGCGCAGGTTGATGATTTCTTATGGATTGATCATTATGCCTCCCGTTGAGAAATCATTTCTTGCTGGTTGATGATCAATGGACTCCCTCGTCAGCATCCGGGTGTTCTGCCAGGTCGCCGAGCTCAAGAGCTTCGCTGCGGCGGCCGAGCGGCTGAGCCTGTCACCCGCCATGGTCTCCAAGCACGTCATGGAGCTGGAGCGGCGGCTGTCGACCCGGCTGCTCAACCGCACCAGCCGCCGCGTCGGGCTGACCGAAGCCGGTGTGGTCTATTTCGAGCAGGTGCGTCAGCTGCTGGAGCAGCTCGACGACGTCGAGGCTGATGTCAGCGAGGCCACCGTGCTGCCGCGCGGCACGCTGAAGCTCAGCGCCTCCGTGTGGTTTGCGAATTCGCTGTTCGCCGACGTGCTCGCCGCCTATCGCTCGCGCTATCCGGAGGTCGTGCTCGATGTCGACCTCAGCGGCCGGCTCGTCAATCTCATCGACGAGGGTTTCGATCTCGCGCTCCGCACCTCGGCCTCGCCCGGTGACGGACTGATCGCCCGTCCGCTACCCTCGATCCTGATGCAGTTCGTCGCTGCGCCACGCTATCTCGCCGCGGCGGGCCGGCCGACGGCGCTGGCCGATCTCAATGGCCATGCGTTCCTGAGATATGCGCTGATCCCCACGCGCGCGATGACGCTGCCTGGCCCCGACGGCGAGGTCATGCCGGCTTTCAAGGACGTGCTGATCAGCGGCAACGAAACGCTGCTTCACCATGCCGCCGTCGCTGGCATGGGCATTGCCGTGTTGCCGCGCTGGCTGATCATGGATGATCTCGCGACAGGCCGGCTCGAGACGGTGCTGCCGGAGGCGTTGACGCTCAAGGCGCCGCTGATGGCGGTCTATCCGAGCCGCAAATATCTCTCGGCCAAGGTCCGCACCTTCATCGACTTCATCGCCGCCGATCCACGCCTGAAGCAGGTCTCGGAAGGGCCGCCGCCTGCGATCGATACGATCAGGGCGCGCGGGCGGAAGCGGCGGAAGACAGGGGCGTGATGCGCGTGGCGGCCTTGGCAGCTCGCGATCTGAGCTGGGGTGTGTGTGCTCATCGCTGGCTATCAATTTCTACAAGTTCGACTCGATGTATAGCAGCATGATGTTGTTGAGCTCTCGCGGCAGTGAAGGTGCACCTCGCCCCGCCAGGGCGAAGCGAAGCTTCGCTAGGGCGGGGAGAGGTCGGATTGCATCGAAGATGCAATCCGGGTGACGGGGACAGGTCTCTCCACGAACGCTTCCCGTGCGTCTGCTCACCCCAACCCTCTCAGCGCGAGCAAAGCTCGTTGCGGCCCCGTGACGAATGGGAAGAGGGAGCGCACCGATGGTGCCCCACGTTCACGGTCGCACGGCCGGCGCGTCCATCGTCATGCCGCGTGCCCGCGACATCAGATAGAGCTCGAGTGCGATCATGTCCGGCGCGTCGAAGTCGAAGGCTTGCGCGCGCACGCCGGTCATGCAGCCGCGGAGGCGGCGCTGCAGCGAGCCCATGCCCTGCCATTCCAGGCGATAGATCGGATAGCCGGTCGGCTGTCCCTGTGTGATCGATGAGCCCGCGAGATGCCTGTCCCAATTATCGTCGTGGCAGTTGGCGCAGGCGAGATTGAGCTGGCCCTGGCGCTGAAAGAACAAGTCGCGGCCGCGTGCGATCGAGGACGCCAGCCGCGGGTCGTTACCGGCGGTGATCGGCATCCCGCGCGATTGCTTCGCGATCAGCGCCGTCAGCGCCAGCAGCTCGCGGCTCTCTGCTGCGAACGGCGCGGCCTCCTGATGCTGCCTGCGGCAGAGATTGACGCGCTGGCCGAGATCGACCGGCACACCGCTCGCGGCATTGAAGGCGGGATAGCGCGCAGCGACGCCCTTCATGCTGACATCGACCGCGCCGTGACAATCGCCGCACGCCTTGTTGGCCGTGCCTGCCTTCGTCGTCCACAGCGCCTCGCCGTCGAGCACCGACAGCATCGCTGGATTGGCGGTGTCGTCGTCCTGCATCGCCTTGGTGTCCGACGACATGAAGTCATAGCCGGAGCGGCGCGCGGACTCTGCAATCTCGCCGGCCAGCACGGGCAAGGTCAGGGCGATCATCGTCATGACAGTGAGAAGCGCCGGCCGCATCAGTCGACCGTGATCGTCGCCGCGGCGGTAGCGACGAAGCCGTTGTCGCCGATCCACTCGAAGGCGAAGCGGCCGCTCTCGGTCGCCGTGGTGAAGAACGACAGGAACGGATTGGCGGCGATGGCCGGATAGAGGTCGGCGCGGAAGATCTCGGCGCCATTGAACCTGCAGGTGAAGCTGGTGATGATGTCGCGCGGGATGGCCTCGCCTGCGGCCGTATGGCGATAGCCCGGCTCCATGACGTGGCTCATCAGCGTCTTGATCTCGATGATGGCGCCGCGCCTGGCCTTGGCGGGAACGTTGACGAGGGCGGCAGGCATCACGGCATCTCCTCGGTGCAGGCGGCCAAGGTCACGATGACGTCGACGCTCGCCGACCAGAACGAGTCGTCGGAGAGCTTTGCGATCGCCACGACCTTCTGGGTGTCGGCGAGCCGGATGCGCGTCGTGACCTGGGCGCGGCCGGCGCTCGCCGTCAGGTGGAAACTGGCGACGTTGGGCTGCGGGTTCTTCTCGTTGAAGACGTGGATGCTCTTGACGAAATTGTCAGGCGTCATCGGGTGATCGACGCTGACCGTCATGGGCACGGTGTTGCCGTTCTCCACCAGCGGCGGGATGTCGAGCCGGACCTTGCCGACCGTCACCTTGGCCTCGCCGACGAGGTTGCGGATGGCGGACGCCAGCATCGCCGGCGTCGCCTGCGCCGGCCGGACCGTGATCAGCGGCAGCGCGCTGGCCGCGGTGAGCGTTCCCGCCAGTTGCAGCAAATGGCGGCGCGAGATGTGGGATCGTTCGAACATGCCGGTCATATGGGCTCACTCGCGCAAGGTCGCGAGATAGGCGACGATGTCTTCGATCTGCTCCGCCGACAGGATCGGCTTGTCGCGCCAGGCGGAACCGACACGGGTCAGTCCGTCAATGCGATAGTAGGACGGCATGATCGTTGCCGGATTGAGCCTGGAGGCATCGACCAGCCGCAAGCGGAGCTGCGGGATCGTCGAACGGCTGCCGGCGCCGGCAAGGCTGGGCGCGAGATCGCCCTGGAAGCGCGCTTCCGGGAACGGGCCGGAATGGCAGAGGATGCAGGTCGAGCTGCGTGCGAGAACGAGCGCACGGCCGCGCGCGGCGTCGCCGGGCTGGCCGGTGAGCGATTGCGCGATGCCGTCGCCGCTGATCGGATACGGCGCGAGCTGCTGCGCGGCGGCGGTCGCGGGCAGGGCGATGATGAGGATCGCGATGAACCGGCTAGCCGAACGCATCATGGGTCAGCGCCTTGAACCAAGCCATTGTCGCCTCTGCCTCAGCCGCGCGCGTGGCCTGGGGGGCGTCGATCGGGCTTGTCTTGCCACCTTCCACTTCGGCGAACAGATCCGCCTTGGGTTGATACACGCCTGCCAGCGAGAACGCGTAGTTCGGCGCCACCAGGCTGTAGCAGATGCCGGTGAGCGGCGGCGTATCGGACTGCCGTCCGGTCAGGTCGCGCGCGATCACCGCCGCGCACGTCTGGCCCTGCGCCCGCGCCGCGCCGGCCGATTTCGGGATGCCGCCGCCGAGACAGGCGTCGCCGATGACATGGACGTCGGGGGCGAGCTTCGAGGCGAAGGTCGCGGCATCGATCGGGCACCAACCGGTGCGGTCGGCCGCACCGGCAAGCGCGGCAATGCGGCCCGCCTTCTGCGGCGGGATGATGTTGGTCACATCGGGATTGTAGTTGCCGAACTCGGTGACCACGGTGCGCGTGGCGATCTCGACGCCGGTGACGCGGCCGCCCTGCGACAGCGGAATGCGCTCGATCATGCCGGGGTAGAGCTGCTGCCACGCCTGCTCGAACAGCTTCTGCTGCGAGAAGCTGTCCTTGGCATCGAGGATCAGCACCTTCGACTTCGGCTTGTGCGCCTTGAGATAATGCGCGATCAGGCTGGCGCGCTCGTAAGGCGCCGGCGGGCAGCGCGACGGATTAGCGGGGACGGCGATCGCGACCGTGCCGCCATCCGGCATCGTCTCGACCTGCGTCCGCAGCAGCAGCGTCTGTTCGCCGGCCTTGTAGGCATGCGGCATGACCGTCGAGGCAGCCTCGTCGTAGCCTTGCAGGGCCGTGAAATCGAGATCGATGCCGGGTGCCAGCACCAGGCGGTCATAGGCCAGCGTGGCGCCGTCGGCGAGCGCCACCTTGTGTGCAGCCGCATCGATGGCGGTGGCCGCCTGTAGCACGACGCGCACGCCTTCGGCGGCGACCTTGTCGTAGCCGAACTGCTGCGCTGTGATATCGCGCAGGCCGGCAATGACCTCGTTGCTCAGGGGGCACGAGGTGAATGTCTTGTTGGTCTCCACAAGCGTGACGTCAAGCTTCGCGTCGGCCTGGCGCAGGGCGCGGGCGCAGCTCGCGCCACCAAAACCGCCGCCGATGATGATCACGCGCGCCGTCGTCTGCGCGCGCAGCACCGCCGGCGCGGCGAGCAGGGCTGCGCCCGCCGCGATCAGGCCGCCGACCTCTCTGCGGGTGCGCTGGCTCACTCTCATCCATTCAGAATAGCATGTCGGCGGCCATTGTTCCCAACGGCTGCCGCCACACAGATCATGCGAAGGTGATGTTCTGGTCGCGCAGCGGCACCGAGCGGATGCGCTTTCCGGTGGCGGCGAAATACGCATTCAGCACCGCCGGCGCGGCGACGCCGATGGTCGGCTCGCCGACGCCGCCCCAGAAGCCGCCGCTCGGGATCATGATCGCGTCCACCTTCGGCATCTCGGCGATGCGCATCGAGTTGTAGCTGTCGAAATTGGTCTCGACGATGCGCCCGTCCTTCACGGTGCAGCCGCCGTAGAACAGCGCCGACAGGCCGTAGACGAACGAGCCGGCGATCTGCCGCTCCACCTGCGCCGGGTTGACGACATAGCCGGGATCGGTCGAGGCGACGATGCGGTGGATCTTGATCTTGCTGCCGTCGATCACCGAGATCTCGGCGGCGCCCGCGACGTAGCTACCATAGCCGTGCAGCTGAGCGAGGCCACGGTACACGCCGTCCGGCGCCGGGGTGCCCCAGCCGATCTTCTCCGCGACCGCGTTCAGCACCGCGAGATGCTTGGGATGGTCGGCCATCAGCTTCCGGCGGAACTCCAGCGGGTCCTGGCCGGCCGCATCGGCGAGCTCGTCCATGAAGCATTCGAGATAGATCGCGTTCTGGTTCACGTTGACGCCGCGCCAGAAGCCCGGATTGATGTGCGGGTTGCGCATCGAATGCTCGATCAGCAGGTTCGGCACGGAGTAGCCGATCGTCGCCTCGCCCGATGGCGCCAGCCCCTGGAAGGTCGCGGGATCCTTGCCGTTGACCAGCGCGTCGGGCCGCAGGCTGAACAGGATCGACTGGCCGGAGATGCGCATGTGCAGCGCCGTCAGATTGTTGTCGGCGTCGAAGCCGCCGGTCAGCTTGCACTGCGTGATCGGGTGATAGCGGCCATGCGTCATGTCCTCCTCGCGCGACCACAACAGCTTGATCGGCGTGCCCGGCATCTCCTTGGCGATCTTCACCGCCTGGCGGACATAGTCGGTCTGGCCGCGCCGGCCGAAGCCGCCGCCGAGGATCAGCTTGTGCACCTCGCATTTGTCGGCGGGCAGCCCTGAGGCTTCCAGCACTGCGGCGAACGCCGCCTCGCCGTTCTGCGTGCCGCACCACACCTCGCATCGCTCGGGCGTGTAGAGCGCGGTGGCGTTCATCGGCTCCATGGTGGCGTGGTTCTGATAGGGATAGTTGTAGGTAGCCTCGACCTTCTTCACCGCGCTTGCCAGCGCCGCCTTGGCGTCACCGTTCTCGTTGCCGACGAAGGCGGGGCCGGACTCCAATCCTTCCGCGAGCCATTTGGCGATCGAGGCCGAGGAGACCTTGGCGTTCTCGCCTTCGTCCCACACGATCGGCAGCGCATCGAGCGCGGTCTTGGCGTGCCACCAGGTGTCGGCGACCACGGCCACGGCGGTGCCGTCGATCGCGACCACCTTCTTGACGCCCTTCATGCCGGCGATCTTGGCCTCGTCATAGCTCTTCAGCTTGCCGCCGGTGACCGGACAGTCCTTGATCGCGGCGTTGAGCATGTTCGGCAGCTTCATGTCGGCGCCGTAGATCATCGCGCCGGTGACCTTGTCGGCGGTGTCAAGCCGTCTCACGCCCTTGCCGATCAGGGTCCAGTCCTTGGGATCCTTCAGCTTCACGTCGGCTGGCGGCGTCAGCTTCGCGGCGGCCTCGGCCACCTTGCCGTAGGTCGTGGTCCGGCCCGAGGCCTTGTGGGTGATGACGCTATTCGCAGCCGTGCATTCGGCCACCGGCACCTTCCACTCGTCGGCGGCGGCCTGGATCAGCATCATCCGCGCGGCGGCGCCGCCCTTGCGGACGTAGTCCTGCGACGCGCGGATGCCGCGGCTGCCGCCGGTGGAGAAATCGCCCCACACCCGCTTGCGCGCGACGTTCTGGCCCGGCGTCGGATATTCGGTCGTGACCTTGCTCCAGTCGCAAGCCAATTCCTCGGCGACGAGCTGGGCCAGACCGGTCAGCGAGCCCTGGCCCATCTCCGAGCGGGCGATGCGGATCACCACGGTGTCGTCGGGGCGGATCACGACCCAGGCGTTGACCTCGGGCGAGCCATCCGCGGCGCGCACGATCTGCGGCCCGCCGAAGGGAAGGTCGAGGCCGAGGGCGAGGCCGCCGCCGAGCGCGGCGGTGCCGATGACGAAGGACCGGCGGTCGAGGCGCGGCGTCACATGCTGGTTCATGCCGTCCTCCTCAGGCGTTGGCGGCGGCGTGGATCGCCTCGCGCACCTGCACGAAGGTTCCACAACGGCAGATGTTGGTGACGGCGTCGTTGATGTCCTGATCGCTCGGCTTCGGATTGTCCTTGAGCAGCGCCGCGACGGCCATGATCATGCCGCTCTGGCAGTAGCCGCATTGCGGAACGTCGTTCTCCACCCAGGCCTGCTGCACCTTGTGCAGCCCGTTGTCGCTCGCGAGCCCCTCGATGGTGGTGATCTGCTTGCCCAGGGCCTCGGAGACGGTGACGCCACAGGAGCGCACGGCCGCGCCGTCGAGATGCACGGTGCAGGCGCCGCATTGTGCAATGCCGCAGCCATATTTGGTGCCGGTCAGTCCGGCGTTCTCGCGGATCGCCCACAGCAGCGGCGTGTCGGGCTCGACGTCCAGGGTATAGGATTGTCCGTTGATCGTGAGGTTTGCCATCGCAGATCCCTTTCGTTCAACGCGCCAGTTGAACAGAGGGCGGCACTGTGGCGCGAACGTTTGCATCCTTCAAATCAAGAATATGCGTTTGCCGCGCGCAGGATTTGTGATGGGCCCGGCTTGTAGTTGCGTCGGCTCATGGGCCGCGCGGCGGAGCGACGGCAAGCCGCAGGAAGCTCATCACGCTGCCGAGCGCGGCGAAACCGGCGCCGAGGGCCAAGGCAAGGGTGGCTCCTTGGTGCCCCGCAAGGCTGAAGCACAAGGCGGCGAGCGCCGCGCCGGTGGTCTGGCCGGTCAACCGGGCCGTGGCGACGATGCCGCTGGCGCCGCCGCTGCGGTGCGGCGGGGCGCTTGACATGATGGCCTTCATATTCGGCGCCTGGAAGAAGCCGAACCCGATGCCGCAGATCAGCATGCGCCAGACGATGTTCGCGATGCTCGGGTTCTCCGGCAACATGGCGAGCAGCGCCATGCCGGAGCCGAGCATCACCAGGCCGATGCCGCCGAGCAGGCCGGCGGGAAAACGGTCCGACAGCCGGCCGGCGATCGGCGCCATGATCGTGACTGCGAGCGGCCAGGGCGTCATGAAGAACCCGGTCTCGACCTGCGAGCGCTGGAGAATGTCCTCGAAATAGAACGGCAGCGACACGAAGCCGAGGCCCTGCACCGAGAACGAGCACACCGCGGTCGCGGCCGACAGCGCGAACACGCCGCGGCGGAACAGGTCGATCGGCAGCATCGGCGCCGGGTGGTCGGCCTGGCGGCGGGCCAGGATGACGCCGAGCACGAGCGCTGCGACCAGTTCGGCGACCACCATGGCCGGCGTCGCGCCGTGCGCGGCGCTGCCGATGCCGGTGATGAACAGGCCGAGGCAGAGCGCAGCGAGGGCGGCGCCGAGAAAGTCGAAGCCGTGCTCGGCGCGCGGCGTCCGTGGCAGCATCCTCATGCCGATCGCGATCGCGATCAGGCCGAACGGCAGGTTGATCGCAAACAGCCACGGCCAGGAGCCGAGCGAGAGAATGGCGGACGCGATCGTCGGGCCGAAGGTGAAGGAAATGCCGACCACCAGCGCATTGTGGCCGAGGCCGCGTCCCAGCATCTTGCCGGGATAGACGTAGCGCACCAGCGCGGTGTTGACGCTCATGATGCCGCTGGCGCCGAGGCCCTGCAGCGCGCGGGCGATCACCAGCGTCGGCAGCGACCACGCCAGCGCGCAGCCGACCGAGGCCAGCGTGAACAGCAGGAGGCCGCCGAGATAGATGCGCTGATGGCCGACGATCTCGCCGAGCGCGCCGAGCGGCAGCAAAGTCGCGACCAGTGCGATCTGGTAGATGTTGACCACCCAGACCACCTCGGCCGGGGAGACGTGGAGATCGGCCGAGATCGACGGCAGCGCGATGTTGGCGATGGCGACGTCGAGCGAGGCCATCGACAGCGCCGTGAAGATCGCGGCGATGGCCCAGGGCCGCTTACCGGGCGGCAGGCCGTCGGTGGTGCCGTCGCCGGCGAGCTTCGAAGCGTGGTGGCGGTCGGACATGAGACCTTTGGAGACCTTCGGTTCGCGGGGCGCGTCCGGATCAGCATGTACACGGGAGCAGGCGAGCGCCCCAGCCGTCGCGGGCGCATGGCGGTATGCGCCCGGTCGCAAGGAACGGGTCGAAGCCGGCTACACGCCCGGCCTTGCCAGCCGTTCGATCGTCTGGTTGTGCCGCGTCAGGAGCTCGCAGGCGTGGCCGATCTGGCGGGCGCGCAGGGCCTGCAGGATCAGCCGGTGATCCTGGTTGGTGCGCGGACGCCAGCCGGCATTGCGGGCCATCGCCAGCACCAGCCGTGAATTCGCCAGGCGCAATCCGTCGAGGCTCGCCAGCAGCCGCGGCATCGCGCAGGGCGCGACCAGCGCGCGGTGGAAGGCGCGGTTTGCGGTCTCGAATTCCTGGATGGTCTCGGCATTGTCGGCCTCGATCAGCGCGAGCTCGATCGCGGCGAGATGCGTCGGCGTGTAGCGCGGCGCGGCATTGCGCAGCGCGATCACCTCGAGCGCGACGCGCATCTCGACGATCTCCCTGGTCGACTTCGCATCGAGCGGCGCCACCCGCACGCCGCGCCGCGGTGCCGCGACCACGAGATACAGCGCCTCGAGCTGCCGGAATGCCTCGCGCACCGGCACGTGGCTGGATTTGAACTCGCGCGCGACGTGGTCCTGCCGCAGCGGCGCATCCGGGGGGAGCGCGCCACTGACGATCCGTTCGGTGATGGCCTCGGCGATGCGGTGGGCCGTGGTGAGATTCTCGTCCTGCATGGCGATAGATTATCTATCGAAAAAACCGATGCGAGGAAAGCCGCTGTGCCCTACGGTGCTTTAATACGGATTTTCATAGATAATATATTTGAAAATCTATAATCCGCGTGAGGTGTCGAAATGCCCGTTCCAAGCAGCTTGTCCGATCGCCCCGACAACGACGCTGCCGTCCGTCACGACTGGACCCGGGACGAGGCCGAGGCGCTCTACGGCCTGCCATTTCCGGATCTGATGTTCCTGGCGCAGTCGGCGCATCGCCGGCAGTTCGATTCCACCCGCGTGGAGACCGCGAGCCTGCTCAGCATCAAGACCGGCGGCTGCCCGGAGGATTGCGGCTACTGCTCGCAGAGCGCGCATTACGACACCGGTCTCAAGGCGACGAAGCTGATGGATCGCGATGCGGTGGTCGCCACCGCACGGCGCGCGAAGGCAGCGGGAGCCGAGCGCTTCTGCATGGCCGCCGCCTGGCGCAGTCCCAAGGACCGCGACCTCGATCAGGTCTGCGACATGGTCAGCGCGGTGAAGGATCTGGGCATGGAGACCTGCGTGACTCTGGGCATGCTGACGCCGCCGCAGGCGCAGCGGCTGAGAGAGGCCGGGCTCGACTTCTACAACCACAATGTCGACACCTCGCCCGAGTTCTACGACCGTATCATCACCACGCGCACGCTGCAGGACCGCATCGATACGCTCGCGCATGTGCGCGAGGCCGGCATCAAGGTGTGCTGCGGCGGCATCATCGGCATGGGCGAGGAGATCGACGACCGGCTCGGCATGCTGGTGCTGCTCGCCAACCTCGCTGAGCATCCCGACAGCGTGCCGATCAACATGTGGAACGAGGTGAGGGGCGTGCCGGTCCACGAGACGGCCACGCGGCCCGATCCGATTGCGCTGGTGCGATTGATCGCGGTCGCGCGCATCCTGATGCCCCGGAGCGTGGTGCGGCTGTCGGCGGGCCGGCAATACATGAGCGACGAGCTGCAGAGCCTGTGCCTGCTCGCCGGCGCCAATTCGATCTTCATCGGCGACGTGCTGCTGACCACGGCCAATCCCCAGGCACAGCGCGACGCTGATCTGCTCGCGCGGCTCGGCATGACCTCGTCGCTGTCGGCGCGTCCGGTCGCACCGGCCGCTGCCAGCGAAAGCGCAGACGCATCGTCCCCGGCCTGATTCGAACCTCATCGCGAGTTCGGCGCGACCGCGCCCACGGAACTGCCTGGTCGTGCCGGTCCACGCCCGCGGCTGACCGAAACAGAGCGGAGCCATGTCCATGCTGTCCGACAGGTTGGCGATCTATTCCGACGGCCTGCAGAGACTCGCGGCCGATGACCGGTTGCGGCAGCTCACTCCACCGGCCGGTCTCGATTTCTCCTCCAACGACTATCTCGGACTGGCGCAGGCGCCACGCATCAAGCGCGCCGTCGCTGCGGCCATGGAGGCCGGCACGCCGGTCGGCGCCGGCGGCTCGCGCCTGCTGCGGGGCAATTGCGACGAGCACGAACGGCTCGAGGCCGAGGCCGCGCGCTTCTTCGGTGCCGAGCGCGCGCTGTTCTTCGGCTCCGGCTACATGGCGAACTTCGCCGTGCTCACCACGCTGCCGCAGCGCGACGACCTGCTGGTGCTCGATGCGCTCGTTCATGCCAGCACCCATGAGGGCGCGCGCGCCGGCCGCGCCGAGACGTGCCAGTTCATCCACAACAACGCGCAGTCGGCCGAGGACGCGATCCTGACCTGGCGCAGGGACGGCGGTGTCGGCCAGCCCTGGATCGTCGTCGAAAGCCTCTACAGCATGGACGGCGATCTCGCGCCGCTGGCGGATTTGATGGCGATCGCCGAGCGCCACGACGCCTTTCTGCTGATCGACGAGGCCCATGCGACCGGGGTCCACGGCGCGCAGGGCCGCGGTCTCGCCGCAGCCTATGAGGGACGCGAGAGCGTCGTCACCGTTCACACCTGCGGCAAGGCGTTGGGCGCGGCCGGCGCATTGGTCACCGCAAGCGGCGTGCTGTGCGACACGCTGATCAATCGCTGCCGGCCCTTCGTCTTCAGCACCGCGCCGTCGCCGCTGATGGCGGTGGCGGTGCTGGAGGCGCTTGCGATCTTGCGCGACGAGCCGGAGCGGCAGCAGCGGCTAGCGCAGCTCGTTGGCTTCGCCCATCGCGCGATCGACGCGCGCTTCGGTGAAAGCTGGTCGCCGTCGCAGATCATTCCCTGCGTGGTCGGCGACAATGCGCGCGCGATGAGCCTGGCTGCCGCGCTGCAGGCGCGAGGCTTCGACGTCCGCGGCATCCGGCCGCCGACGGTGCCGCCGGGCACGGCGCGGCTCAGGCTGTCGCTGACCTTGAATGTCGACGAAGCAGCAATTGCCATGCTGCTCGATGCGCTCGCCGACGAGATCGGGAGGCCGCGGGCATGACGCCACGCATCGTGGTCACCGGCACCGATACCGGGATCGGCAAGACGGTGTTCGCGGCCGGCCTCACGGCGCTGTTGGGGGCCTGCTATTGGAAACCGGTCCAGGCCGGCCTTGCCGAGGAGACGGACTCCTGCCGTGTCCAGCGGCTCGCCGAGCTTGGCGACGACCGCGTGCTGCCCGAAGCCTATCGTTTGCCGGAGCCGGCCTCGCCGCATCGCGCGGCCCGCCTCGCAGGCATCAGCATCGATCCGCTCAGCCTGCGTCCTCCGCAGTCCGTCGGCCGGCCTGTCGTGATCGAGGGGGCCGGCGGGGTCATGGTGCCGCTCGATTCCCAGACGCTCTATCTCGATGTCTTCGCGCGATGGCAATTGCCGGTCGTGCTCTGCGCGCGCACCAGCCTCGGCACCATCAATCACTCGCTGCTGTCGCTGGCGGCGCTGCGCAGCCGCCGCATCGGCGTGCTCGGCATCGCCTTCATCGGCGACGGCCATGCCGACAATGAGGAGACGATCTGCCGGCTCGGGGAGGTGAAGCGCTTGGGCCGGCTGCCCTGGATCACGCCGCTCACGGCGCGATCGCTGCAGTACGTGTTCGCCACGCAATTCCAGCGCAGGGATTTCGAACCATGATGCGCAAGGCAACCTCGCCAATCTGGCATCCCTTCACGCAGCATGCGCTCCAGCCCGAGATGACGCCGGTCGCGCGCGGCGAGGGCGCCTATCTCTTCACCGCCGACGGCCGGCGGATCATCGATGCGATCGCGTCGTGGTGGGTGGTCACGCACGGCCATTGCCATCCGCATATCGTGCGCGCGATCCAGGACCAGGCCGAGCGGCTGGATCAGGTGATCTTCGCCGGCCACAGCCATGAGCCGGCCGAGCAGGTTGCCGCCGGGCTGCTCGCGCTCGTGCCGCCGAGCCTTGCGCACGTGTTCTTCTCCGACAGTGGCGCCACCAGCGTCGAGGTCGCGCTGAAGATGGCGCTCGGCTATTTCAGGAACATCGGCGAGCCGCGCTCGCGCATCGTGGTGATGCAGCATTCCTATCACGGCGACACCATCGGCGCGATGTCGGTCGGCGCGCGCGGCGTGTTCAATGCCGCCTATGAGCCGCTGCTGTTCGACGTTATCGTCATCCCGTTTCCGTCGCAGGGCAGAGAACAGGCGACCTTGGACGCGCTCGCGGCGGTCTGCGAAAACGACCGGCCGGCCGCCTTCATCGTCGAGCCGCTGGTGCTCGGCGCCGGCGGCATGCTGATGTATCCGGCCGCGGTGTTGCGCGAGATGCACCGGATCTGCAAGGCGTTCGGCGTGCTGTTCATCGCCGACGAGGTCATGACCGGCTGGGGCCGCACCGGCACGCTGTTCGCCTGCGAGCAGGCGGACATCGCGCCCGACATCGCATGCTACGCCAAAGGACTGACCGGAGGCGCGATGCCGCTTGCGGTGACGCTGTGCAGTCCGGCGATCTACGAGGCGCACTATTCGACCGACCGCGCCCGCACGTTCTTTCACTCCAGCTCCTACACGGCCAATCCCATTGCCTGCGCGGCGGCCAGCGCCAATCTCGAGCTATGGCGGCAGCCGCAGACGCGGGCCCGGATCGCCGCCGTCGCGGCCGCGCAGCAGCGCTGCCTCGACCGCTTGCGTTACGACGAGCGA
This sequence comes from Bradyrhizobium sp. HKCCYLRH2015, assembly GCF_051168215.1. Lineage (NCBI taxonomy): Bacteria > Pseudomonadati > Pseudomonadota > Alphaproteobacteria > Hyphomicrobiales > Nitrobacteraceae > Bradyrhizobium > Bradyrhizobium sp. HKCCYLRH2015. The sequence goes on from NZ_JBNPUO010000001.1 coordinate 154,492, forward strand.
ATTTCCGCGCTGCGGCGTTGCGGCACCATCACGGCGCTCGATCTCCATGCCGACGAGCCCGGCTACCTCGCCGAGGTCGGTCCCAGGCTGCAGGCCTTTTTCCGCGACAGCGACGTGCTGCTGCGTCCGCTCGGCCATACCATCTACGTCATGCCGCCATACTGCGTCACCTCTGGCGACCTCGAGGCGGTGTATGCCGTCATCGACGAGGCGGTCGACCACGTGCTCTGATGTCGCCGATGGACGAGTTCCAGCGCATGTTCGCCGGAGTGGGCTGCTATCAGCTGAGATGATCAGGAGGCCGGGCAGCTCAGTGCCCGGTCTCGGATTCGATCTACTTATTCAGCGCTGCTGACGAGACGGATGCGCGGCTCCGCCATCTCGATCAGGCTGCGATACGCCGCGAGATAGTCGAGCGCCATGCGGCGTGCGGTGAAGCGGCGTTCGAACTGCTCGCGCACGCGGGCGCGGCTCAGGCCGGACAGGCGACTGACCGCTGCGACCGCGCTAAGCTCGTCCTCGACGACGAAGCCGGTCACGCCGTCGTCGATCACCTCGGGAACCGAGCCGCGGTTGTAGGCGATCACGGGCGTGCCGCAGGCCATCGATTCGATCATCACCAGGCCGAACGGCTCCGGCCAATCGATCGGCAGCAACAGGCCGAGCGCGCCGGACAGGAATTCCGGTTTCTCGTGGTCGCCGATCTCCCCGATATAGTCGACCAAGGGATTGTCCTTGATCAGGGGATGGATCAGCTGGTCGTAGTAATCCTGGTCGGCGCGGTCGACCTTGGCGGCGATCTTCAGCGGAATCCCACAGCGCATCGCGATCTTGATGGCGCGGTCGACTCCCTTTTCCGGGGCGATGCGTCCGAGCACGGCCAGATAGCTCGGCGTCACAGGCTTGGGCATCAGCAGCCGTTCGGGAAGCCCATGCAGCACGGTGCGCACCCAGTTCGCATTCGGCACCGGTCGGCGCTGCGAGTCCGAGATCGAGACGACGGGAACATCCTTGAAGACCGAAAATACCGGCTGATGCTCCGGCAGGTCGAGCCGGCCGTGCAGGGTGGTGAGGAAGGGGGTGGGTTGCCGGTGGAACAGGGAGAACGGGTAGTAATCGAGATGGAAGTGCAGGATGTCGAACTGTTCGTCGTCGCATTGCTGCCGTACGTTTTCGAGCATCACCATGTGAAGCGCGTTCGGATCCCTTACCGAGCCGTCGAGGCGCAGAGCCTTCGGCCATGTCGGAGAGAGTTTCGCCGATGTCTGCGAATCGCCGCTGGCGAACAGGGTGACGTCGTGTCCGAGGGCCACGAGCTCCTCGGTCAACCAATGAACGACCCGCTCAGTGCCGCCGTAGAGCTTCGGAGGCACAGCCTCCGTCAATGGAGCTACCTGCGCAATGCGCATCTCGTCGTCTCCTATTCATGATCATGGATGAAGCCCCCTACCGAATGGCACCGGCACTGCCGAAGCGGGAACGTTGTCGCATGTGCGAAGTTCCCTTGCGCTGATCACTCTTTCTTCGACACAACGTGTTCCTCGCCGTCTCATTGATGCCATCCCTGATCCTCAACGCTGCTGCCGTCATTGTCGAAGGGCAGGGTTGCAGCGCGGCAGCGCAAGGAACCGGACAAACTGTTCATCGTTCAACTCGCCGCAACAGGTGTCGCAACGACGCGCTCATCTCAATGGGAAGATCATGGATCAGCTTTCAGGCTACGCGCACCGGCCCTTTCCTTTCGTGTTGCGCTATCTCATGAGGCGCCCTGCAGCGCATCTCATTATTCTGCTGTCCGTCGTCGGTGCAGTTGCCTGCTCGGTGGGCACGCAATATGGTGTGAAGTCGCTGGTCGACGCGCTCTCCTCCGGGCCGTCGCGTGACAGCAATGTCTGGACCGCGTTCGTGCTGCTGATGGCGCTGATTGCGACCGACAACATTCTCTGGCGCGTCGCGAGCTGGATCGCGAGCTCCACCTTCGTGCGCGTGACCGGAGATCTTCGGCGCGACATCTTCCGTCATCTCACTGGGCATGCGCCGAGCTATTTCGGCGATCGCCTGCCGGGAATGTTGTCGAGCCGGATCACGGCCACGTCGAACGCGGTGTTCACCGTCGAGAACATGTTCATGTGGAACGTGCTGCCGCCATGCCTCGCCACGGTCGCGGCCATCTGCCTGATCGGAACCGTGAGCGGCCCGATGGCGATCGGCCTGCTGCTGATCGCGGCCATGATGGTGGTGGCGATGTTCCGTCTGGCCGCCGCCGGCAAGCCGCTGCACGACGATTTCGCCGACAAGGCTGCGATGGTCGACGGCGAGATGGTCGACGTGATCTCGAACATGCCGCTGGTGCGCGCCTTCTGCGGCCTGCGCCACGAGCACGACCGGTTCGACGCGACCATCGACAGGGAGCTCGAGGCGCGGGGGCGCAGTCTCCGCTACCTCGAGAAGCTGCGCATTCTGCACGCCACGGTGACGATCGTGCTGACGGTCGCGCTCATGGCCTGGGCGATTTCGCTGTGGCAGCGGGGCGGGGCGACGACCGGCGACGTCGTGCTGGTCTGCACGCTCGGCCTTTGCATTCTCAACGCGACGCGCGATCTCGCGGTCGCGCTGGTCGACGTCACCCAGCATGTGGCGCGCATGAGCGAGGCGATCGCGACCCTGTTGCAGCCGCACGAGCTGCGCGATCACCCCGAGGCCGAGCCGCTGGCCAAGAGCGGCGCGGCGATCGCGTTCGACAACATCACCTTCCACTATCCGGGCGGCCACAAGCTGTTCGAGAATTTCACGCTGCGGCTGCAGCCCGGCCAGCGCGTCGGCCTGGTCGGTCAGTCCGGCGGCGGCAAGTCGAGCCTGTTCACGCTGCTGCAACGGTTCTATGATCCGCAAGCCGGCCACATCACGATCGACGGCCAGGACATCGCCAAGGTCACCCAGCAGAGCCTGCGCGAGGCGATCTCGGTGGTGCCGCAGGACATCTCGCTGTTCCATCGCTCCATCCTGGAAAACATCCGCTACGGACGTCCGAGTGCGACCGACGACGAGGTGTTGCGGGCGGCGATCGCGGCGCGTTGCGACTTCGTCGAGACGCTGCCGGAGGGGTTGCAGACGATGGTCGGGGATCGCGGCGTCAAGCTGTCGGGCGGACAGCGCCAGCGCATCGCGATCGCGCGGGCCTTCCTCAAGGACGCGCCGATCCTGCTGCTCGACGAGGCGACGGCAGCGCTCGACAGCGAGTCCGAGGAGGCCATCCGTGAGGCGTTGAGCCGCCTGATGCGCGGCCGCACCGTCATCGCGATCGCGCACCGCCTCGCGACCTTGCGGAATTTTGACCGCGTGGTGGTGCTGAAATCGGGCAGGATCATCGAGGACGGCGCGCCCGACCGGCTGATGCAGGACGAGGGCCCGTATCGGGACCTCGTGACCCAGGAGATGAACCGGCTCGCCAAGTTCGCCGCCTGATCGTTGCGTCGGATCGCGTCGAGAACGTGCACTCTCGGTTGTCCGGGCACTTCAATATCGCATGAGGCCAACATGTCCGCCGAAGTCGCAAGCACACTGTCGTTGATCACCCGGACGGACGAGCCTGCCGAGCAGCCGTTCTACATTCCCATGACGGGGCCGGCGGCACGGCCGCGGCGCTCGCTCAAGCATGACGATACGTTCATCGTCCTCGACGGCCATGGCGACATCGGCGCCTCGGCCGGCGGACCGGACGGTCTCTTCAACGCCGATACGCGCTATCTCGCGCGCCTCGAATTGACGCTGGACGACGTTCAGCCCCTGCTGCTCGGCTCGAGCCTGCGTGACGACAACTCCGCGCTGACCGTCGATCTCACCAATCCCGACATCTACAGCCAGGGCCGCCTGGTGCTGCCGAAGGACATGCTGCACATCGTGCGGACGATCTTTCTCTGGCATGGCACGGCCTATCAGCGCATCGGGCTGCAGAACCATGGTGATCGCCACGCCAGCTTCGATCTCAAGCTCACGTTCGACAACGATTTCGCCGACCTGTTCGAGGTGCGGGGCTCGGTGCGGCCCCGCCGCGGGGTCGGCTCGAGCCGGCTGGTCGATCCAGGCGAGGTCGTGCTTCACTATCGTGGGCTGGACAATGTCACACGCACCACGGATATGAGCTTCGATCCGCGTCCGACCAGTCTCACCACCAATGTCGCGACCTATCATTTCGATCTTGCGCCGCAGGAATCTGCGTCCCTGTTCGTGGCCGTGATGTGCAACGCCAAGGCCGGCGAGCGGCCGGGGCGCTTCTTTCGGAGCCTGCTCGCCCATCGGCGCGAGATGCGCCGCTGCACGCACGGCGCCACCACCATCGAGACCTCCAACGACATCCTCAACGAGGTGCTGTGCCAGGCGGCGGCCGACCTCAACATCCTGATGACCGACACGCCGGAAGGACGTTATCCCTATGCCGGCATTCCCTGGTACTCGACGACGTTCGGCCGCGACGGGCTGATCACGGCGATGCAGATGCTGTGGGTCGATCCGCGCATCGCCCGCGGCGTGCTGCGCCGGCTCGCCGTGCATCAGGCGCGCACGACCGATCCGCTGGCCGATGCCGAGCCCGGCAAGATCCTGCACGAGATGCGCGGCGGCGAGATGGCGGCGCTGCGCGAGGTGCCGTTCGCCTGCTACTACGGCAGCGTCGACTCCACCCCGCTGTTCGTGCTGCTCGCCGGCCTCTACATCGAGCGCACCGGCGACATCGACACCCTGCGCGAGCTTTGGCCGGCGATCGAGCTGGCGTTGCGCTGGATCGACGGACCCGGCGATCCCGATCGCGACGGCTTCGTCGAATATCAGCGCGCCTCCGAGCAGGGCCTCGCCAACCAGGGCTGGAAGGATTCCTACGACGCGGTGTTCCATGCCGACGGCCGCCTCGCGGAAGGTTACATCGCGCTTGCGGAGGTGCAGGGCTATGTCTTTGCCGGCAAGCAGCTGGCGGCGCGTTGCGCCCGTCGGCTCGGCAAGGCCGAGATGGCGGACCGGCTCCAGGCCGAGGCCGCCCGTCTCGCGGAACGGTTCGAGGACGCCTTCTGGTGCGAGGATCTGAACACCTATGCGCTGGCGCTCGACGGCCACAAGCAGCCGTGCCGGGTGCGGACGTCCAACGCGGGGCAGCTCCTGTTCAGCGGCATGGTGCGCGAGGACCGCGCCCGCAAGCTCGCCGCTGACCTGCTGCGGCCGCATTTCTTCTCGGGCTGGGGCATCCGCACCGTGGCGTGCGGCGAAGCGCGCTACAATCCGATGTCCTATCACGACGGATCGATCTGGCCGCATGACAACGCGCTGATTGCGCTCGGCCTGTCGCGCTATGGCCTCAAGCATGCGGTTGAGCAGGTGTTCGGCGGCCTGTTCGAAGCGGCGTCCTACATGGATCTGCGCCGGCTGCCGGAGCTGTTCTGCGGCTTCCGGCGGGAGAAGCATCGCGGCCCGACGCTCTATCCGGTGGCCTGCGCGCCGCAGGCCTGGGCCAGCGCGACGCCGTTCACCTTGCTCGAAGCGGCCCTCGGACTCGAGTTCGACGCCGAGCGCGGCCAGATCCGTCTGCGCAATCCGCGGCTGCCGCCTTTCCTCGACTGGGTTGTGCTGCGCGATCTCCGGCTCGGCAGCTCGACGATCGACCTGCGCATTCGCCGCCACGGCGAGGATATCTCGATGGAGGTGCTGCGGCGGCGCGGTCAGATCCAGGTCTCGCTGGTGCTGGCGCAATGATGACGCTGAAACACACTCTTCGCCGGGCTGCTCGCAGTTGCCTCGTCATGCTGCCGCTGCTGATCGGTCCGTATGCAGGCGATGGGCATGCGCAGCAGCCGTCGCCGACACCGACTGCCAGGGACGCAGCGGCGCCCGCAAAGGAGCCGGCACCGCCGCCCTCGGTCACGATCCTCGGCGCGCGCGATGCGCATGGCGTGCTCGGCCGCGACGTGCGCAGCTCGACCGGCGAGGACATGGGCCACATCGTCGATGTCATCGTCGATCCCACCGGGACGGTGCGCGCCGCGGTGATCGATTTCGGCGGCTTCCTCGGCGTCGGCAGCCGCAAGATCGTGGTCGACTGGACCGCGCTCGACTTCAAGCACATCGCGGAGAAGAGCGACCAGGTCACGCTCGACCTTACCAAGGAGCAGGTGAAGGCCGCGCCCGAATACAAGGAGGACAAGCCCGTCGTCGTGCTCGGCGCGTCCGGAAAGCTGTCACCCTGGGATTTCGATCATTGAGTTGATGCGTGAGATTGCCGGTCCGGCCTGCGCGTGCAGCGGAACACGGTGGGGGATGTTCTGTCCCGTCAGCCTCATGAGTTGAGAATAGAAAGCCATGCCGATTGCACGGCCGTCGAGATCACCTGACCGGGAGCCCGAGCCTGACGGCGCGGCAGAGGCGGGCGCGCGTCCGGATGCAGGGCAGGATCATGGCCCGACGATTGCGAGACCTGCGCCGTCGCGGCAGAGCCTGCGCGGGCTGGACTGGTTCATCTTCTTCCTGGCCGATGTGCAGACCGGCTTCGGTCCCTTCATCGCGGTCTATCTGACGACGCAGAAATGGACGCAGGCCCAGATCGGCCTGGTGCTGTCGATCGGCGGCATCGTCGGGCTGATCGGGCAGATGCCGGGCGGCGCGATCATCGATGCGGCCCGGTCCGAGCGCCGCGTCGCCGGTCTGGCCATCGCGACCATCGGCTGCTGCGCGCTCGCCTATGCCGCTTGGCCGATCTTTCCCGTGGTCGCGGGTGCCGCGACGCTGCATGCGGCGGCGAGCTGCGTGCTCGGACCTGCGATCGCGGCGATCAGCCTCGGCCTGGTCGGGCCGCGCGGCATGGCGGAGCGGCTCGGCCGCAATGCGCGGTTCGCGTCGCTCGGCAACGGCGTGGCTGCGGCCGTGATGGGCACCTGCGGCTATCTGCTGTCCAGCCGCGCCGTGTTCCTGGTCACCTTCATTCTCGCCTTTCCGACGCTGATCGCGCTGTCGCGCATCCGCGAGCGCGAGATCGACGTCGCGCGGGCGCACGGCCAGGCCGATCACGAGGACAAGGAGGTCGCGCGGCTGTCGAACCTGCTCGGCCTGCTGCGCCAGCGCGCGCTGCTCGTCTTCGCGCTCGGCGTGTTCCTGCTGCAGCTCGCCAATGCGGCGATGCTGCCGCTGATGGCCGGCGTGGTGACGACGAAATCGAGCGAGTGGGCGCCGATGCTGATCGCGTTCTGCATCGTGGTGCCGCAGGCGATCGTGGCGCTGACCTCGCCTTCGGTCGGCGCGGTCGCGCAGCAATGGGGCCGCAGGCCGCTGCTGATGCTGGGGTTTGCCGCGCTCGCGACGCGCGGCGCGCTGTTCGCGGTCGTGCACGATCCCTACGTGCTGGTGGCGGTGCAGATCTTCGACGGTGTCACGGCGGCCGTGTTCGCCGTCATGATTCCGCTGACGGTGGCCGACGTCGCCTTCGGCAGCGGACATTTCAATCTGGCGCAGGGAATCGTCGGGACGGCATCCGGGATCGGGGGATCGCTGTCCACCGTGGTCGCCGGCTTCGCCAGCGACCGCTACGGCAGCGCCACTGCATTCATGGGTCTGTCAGGCGTGGCGCTGACAGGTCTTCTCTTGATCGCGCTCTTGATGCCGGAGACCGGGCAGCGCGTGCGCAGGGCATGAACGGGCAGGGCGCCTCAGGCGTCCATGCTGCGCAGGCGCTGGCGGTTGCGCAGCACGATCTGGCGGGCACCGGAGAAGCCGAGAACGCCCTGGCTGTGCAACTGCGACAGCGCACGCGACACGGTCTCCAGGGTCAGGCCGAGATAGTCGCCGATATCGCGGCGGCACATCGGCAGCGCCATCATGCCGGCGACGGCGAGGCGGCGGTCCATCTCGAGCAGGAAGGTCGCGACGCGCTCCATCGCGGTCTTGCGGCCCAGCAGCAGCATGTGGTCCTCGGCATGGCGGAGATCGCCGGCCGTCATGGTCCAGAGCTTGCGGGCGACCGCGACGTCGACACCTGCGGCCTGTTCGAGGCTGCGGCGCTTCACCAGGCGCACGGTGGTGTCGATGATGGCTTCGGCGGCGAGACGGTGCATCGAGCCGAATTCGAGGCCGAAAACGTCACCGGGAAGATGGAAGGCGCCGATCTGGCGGCGGCCGTCGGAGAGCAGCTTGTAGCTGCGAACGGCGCCGGAGATCACCTGGTAGACGTACTCGGCCGGCTCGTCCTCGCCATAGATCTCCTCGTCCTTCTTGTAGGAGAACTCGCTGGCGATCAGCCCGGCATGACCGGTGATCTCGGCAAAGGGATTGGCGGCAGGAGAAGGGACGACAGCAGAGGGGACGGCGTGGGGGGCGTTGGTGGTGACGACCGGGTGGGTAATCGACTGATTGAGCATGACCATCTCCTTGCGGCGGATGGCGATGTGGTACATTGCGGCTCCCGTTAAGGACATTTCGGCCGTTATCTTAAGGGGGGTCCCTTACGTAGATGTACGTAGGCCGGCCGGGTCAGACGACGCGCTGGGCGGTACCCGAATGGTCGTTGGCGATCGCCTTGCGGATCCGCTTCACCAGGTTGTCGTCGAGCAGCGGCTTGAGCAGGAAATCCTGGATTCCGACGGCCGCCGCACGCGCCGCAAGCCGGTCATCGTAATGGCCGGTGATCAGCACCACCGGAGCGGTGGCTCCCTGCTGACGCAACCGTTCGGCGAGCTCGACCCCGTTGATCTCCGGCATCTTGTAGTCGACCACGAAGCAGTCGACGGTCGCATGGTCGGACGCCTTGAGCAGCGCGGTGCCGCTGCGAAACGTGCGCACGTCGAAGCCGTCGGCCTCCAGCAGAAAGCGCAGCGAGCCGAGGACATCAGCATCGTCGTCGGCCACGTAGACCGTGAGTTTTGTGTGAGCCGACATCGCACGTGCCGCGAGAATGTGATGTTGAACCGAGGCACAACATAACACTCGATTCTGTCAAGGTAGCTTGATCTAGCTCAATCCTTCAGCGCGCCTGCGCGCATCGCCAGACGCACCAGCTCGGAGAGGCTGTTCGCTCCCATCTTGGTCATCACGTTGGCCCTGTAGACCTCGATGGTGCGCGGGCTGATGTCGTATTCGCGCGCGATCAGCTTGTTGGAGAGGCCGGCCATCAGCCCATCCATCACTTGGCGCTCCCGGGGGCTCAGGCTGGCGACGCGCGCCAGGATGTCCTGCGTGACCGATTCGTTCTTCGCGGCTGGCTCGGCCTGCTGGATTGCCGTTTCGATCATGGCGACCAGTCGCTCGTCCTCGAACGGCTTCTCCAGAAAATCGATCGCGCCGAGCTTCATCGCTTCGACCGCGAGCGGCACATCGCCATGGCCGGTCATCACCAGGATCGGAAAGCTGCTGCCGGCGGCCTTCATGCGCTTGAGCAGCTCGATGCCATCGATGCCGGGCATCCGCACGTCCGAGACGACGCAGCCGAAAGGGAGCATCGGCAGTCGGCCGAGGAAGACCTCCGCGTTCTCGAACAGCGTGACGTCAAAGCCTGATGAATCGAGCAGGAAGTTCAGCGAGTCCCGCATCGCCTCGTCGTCGTCGATCACATAGACCTTGGCCTGTTCAGCCATCGTGCTCAACCTTGGTTGGGGCAGCCGGCAGGGTGAAGCGGAACGTCGCGCCGCCCGCTTCGTTGTTCTCGGCCCACATGCGCCCGCCATGGGCCTCGATGATGGACCGGCTGATCGAGAGGCCGACTCCCATTCCGGTGTCCTTGGTGGTGAAGAAGGTCTTGAAGAGGTTGGGCATGACGTCGTCGTGGAATCCCGTTCCGGTATCGGACACCGCAACCTCGATCAAGTCGTCGCTGATCTTGCGATTCGTCGCACTGAGCTCGCGGCGTGCGGAATGAGACATCGCCTCGAGCCCATTGCGGAACAGATTGACCAGGACCTGCTGAATCTGGACCCGGTCGGCGAGCACGAGATCGGCATCCGGATTGAGTTGGAAGCGCAGCTGGACGTTCTGCTCGCGGGCGCCGGAAAGGCCGAGCGCGCCGGCTTCCTCGATCAGCTTCGACAGGCTCTCGACCCGCTTCTCCGATTCGCCGCGCGAGACGAAGTCGCGCAGACGGCGGATGATCTGGCCGGCGCGAATCGCCTGCTCGGCGGCGCGCTCCATCGCGCTCTCGATCTTGGGCGTGTTCGGATCGCTGCTGCCGGCCAGCAGCCGGCGCGAGCCTTTCATGTAATTGCTGATCGCGGCGAGCGGCTGGTTCAGCTCATGGGCCAGCGCCGAGGCCATCTCGCCCATGGCGCTGAGGCGCGACACGTGGACCAGCTCCGACTGCAGTTCGCGCAGCCGTGCCTGGGTCTGCTGATGCTCGGTGAGATCATGGGCGAAGCCGGTGAAATAGGGCTTGCCGCCGGACTGCATCTCGCCGATCGACAGATGCATCGGGAACGTCGTGCCGTCGCGGCGGCGGCCGGTCACGATGCGGCCGATGCCGATGATACGGCGCTCGCGGCTGGCATGGTAGCGGGTGAGGTAGCCGGCATGGCGCGAGCGGTCCGGCTCGGGCATCAATTCGCTGACGTCGAGGCCGACCGCTTCTGCCTCGGTGAGGCCGAACATCCGCTCCGCCGCGGAGCTGAAGAACTGGATCGTGCCGTTGCCGTCGATCACGATCATCGCGTCCGGCACGGTGTCCAGGATCGAGCGGAAATGCTGCTCGCGCAGCCGCAGCGTCTCCTCCAGCCGCTTCTCCTGGTCGATGTCGAGGGCGATGCCGCGCAGATGATGCGGCGTGCCGGCCTCGTCGGCGACCACGCCGGCGAGCACGCGAATCCAGTGCCCGCCGCCGGACACCTTGAACGACATGTCGAATCCGGTGCTCCGATGGCGCGAATCCTCGATCGCCGCCTCGACCGGCGCGCGATCCTCGGGCGCGAGCAGCGCCAGGAAGGAGCCGTAGGTCACCGGCTGATCGGCCGCCACGCCGAACAGCTTCCGCGTCGTCACCGACCAGTAGAACTCGCCCGAGGCCAGATCGAGATCCCACGCGCCGAAGCCCAGCCTCCGAGCGTCCTCGGGAGCGTCCTCGGGCCTGGCGGATGCATCCGGGAAGGGGTGGGTGAAGTCGCGCAATTCGAAGCCTTTGATCGATTCGCCGTTATCCGATTCGCCGTTACCGCCGCAGCCGGGAGGCCGACCACCGCGGTATCTTATACCAGATTGCGCCGTTGCAACCCGGGCCGACTTAAACTTTGGTTCGACAATTCAAGGCTTTCTCCGATCCTGGGTCGGGTTGCAACGGTGTCCTGCCGTCCATGCTCCCGCGCCGCACCTTGATCTATCTCATCACGGCAGGCGATTTCACCTCTAAGAGTTGCATGGAAGCAATGTTTGGAGAGGCGGGATGACGTTCGCGACTGTCATGGTGAGCCTTGCGCTCAGTCAGCCGAATGAGGCCCGCCTTCGGGTCGCGGCCGACCTGGCGGCGCGCTTTGACGCAGCTGTCATCGGCGTTGCGGCCGCGGAATTCGCGCCGCCGCTGTACTTCACGACCGGCGAGCAGGCGCAGGATCTGATCGAGCAGGGTGAGGCCGCGCTGCGGAATCGACTGGCCGAGCTCGAGCAGGAGTTCCGCACCGCAGTGGGTGACCGGGCTGCGTCGTTGAGCTGGCGCAGCGCCGTGGATTTCCCCGCGCGCTACGTGCTGGCGCAGGCCCGTGCCGCCGACATTCTCGTCACCGGCGGCGTGCCGCCCGGGGTGTCCGATGCGTTCGCGGTGGCCAATCCCAAGGATCTTGTCATGCAGGCCGGGCGCCCGCTGCTCGTGGTGCCGGACAACGTCAGCAGCCTCGATCTCGGGACCGTGCTGGTGGCCTGGAAGGAGACACCGGAGGCGCGCCGCGCTTTGGCCGATGCCCTGCCGCTGCTCGCCGGGGCGAGCGGCGTCGTGGTCGCCGAGATCCCGGAGAACACCTCGGAATATGACGCCTGCGAGGCGCGTCTTGCGGACGTTGTCGCATGGCTCGGCCGTCACAAGATCGTCGCATCGGCGCGCATCGCGGAACCGGGGCCGGGGCGCAACGTTGCGGCTACGCTCGACGCCGTCGCCGCCGATGTTTCGGCCGGTCTCGTCGTGGCGGGCGCCTATGGCCATTCCCGATTCCGCGAGCTCGTGCTCGGCGGGGTCACCGAGCATCTGATGACGCGCAGCGAGCGTTGCGTTCTGCTGTCGCACTGAAATTCGACCCGCTTCATTCGAGAACAGGATTGCCGCCTTGTACAGATTTCTCGAGGAAACCGCCGGCAACTACATGACGCGGAACGTCACGACCGTGACCCGGGAGACGACGATCCGCGAGCTCGGCGAGATGTTCGACCGCGACGATTTCAACACCTACCCCGTCGTCGAGAACGACGAGGTGATCGGCATCGTCACCAAGTTCGACGTGCTGAAATGCTTTGCCTTCACGCCAAATCAGATGCTGCCGCGCTATACGGACCTGATGAACCGGACGGTCGCCGACGTGATGACGTCCGAGTTCATCTATGTCAGGCCGGATACGAAGCTGACGCGCGTGCTGCAACTGATGGTCGAGCATCGTATCCGCAGCCTGCCCGTGACCGACGGCGACAACAGGGTCGTAGGGATCGTCGCCCGCGAGGATATCGTCAGGGCTCTGGCCGCCGCCGCCAAGGAATGATCGCGAGGACCTGATCTGAAGACCTGATCTCAGGCCTTGTGCCAACGTCTGGGAGATGAGGCCCGCACGTGTGCCGCGTGCGGGCCTCTCTGGCTCTGTGCATCGGATCATGCATCGCCGGGATCGTACTCTGCCGCGGTCCTGGTTCCCTCCGGCTGGTTCTGCAACATTCCCAGTCTTTACGGCGAGCCGGTCGCAAAGTTGATTTCGATCAATTCCACGTGTGAACGATTGTGGTTGCTGGGCTCGTGTTCTTTCAGCGAGATTCCGCATGAGCGCGTCCTCATCCACAAAATCCATGACCATCGGCGAAAGTGGCTTGTCGCTCACTTTTGCCGTCACCGCCTTCCTGTGCGTCTTCGCTGCGGCGAAGGCACTGGATACGGCCTTCGCGTTCCACGCCTCGCTCGCGGCTGCCGCCAGCGCGGCGTCCGTCTTCTTCATCCTCAACCGCTACTTCGAGCGCGGCGAGCTGCCGCCGCAGGAGATCAATGGCCGACCGAACTACAATCTCGGTCCGATCAAGCTCGGCGCGATCATGGCGATGTTCTGGGGCATTGCCGGCTTCACCGTCGGTCTCATCATTGCCTCGCAATTGGCATGGCCGGCGCTGAACTTCGATCTGCAATGGATCAGCTTCGGTCGCCTGCGCCCGCTGCACACCTCGGCGGTCATCTTCGCCTTCGGCGGCAACGTGCTGATCGCGACCTCGTTCTACGTCGTGCAGCGGACCTGTCGGACCCGTCTGGCCGGCGACCTCGCGCCGTGGTTCGTGGTGCTGGGCTACAACTTCTTCATCGTGATCGCCGGCACGGGCTATCTGCTCGGCGTTACGCAGTCGAAGGAATATGCCGAGCCGGAGTGGTACTCCGACCTGTGGCTCACCATCGTCTGGGTGGTCTATCTTCTGGTGTTCCTGGTGACGGTCATCAAGCGCAAGGAGCCGCACATCTACGTGGCGAACTGGTTCTACCTTGCCTTCATCGTCACGATCGCGATGCTGCATCTCGGCAACAATCCGTCGCTGCCGGTGTCGCTGTTCGGCTCCAAGTCCTACATCGCCTGGGGCGGCATACAGGATGCGATGTTCCAGTGGTGGTACGGCCACAACGCGGTCGGCTTCTTCCTGACCGCCGGCTTCCTCGCCATCATGTACTACTTCATCCCGAAGCGGGCGGAGCGTCCGGTCTATTCCTACCGGCTGTCGATCATCCACTTCTGGGCGCTGATCTTCCTCTATATCTGGGCCGGCCCGCACCACCTGCACTACACGGCGCTGCCGGACTGGACGCAGACCCTCGGCATGACCTTCTCGATCATGCTGTGGATGCCCTCCTGGGGCGGCATGATCAACGGCCTGATGACGCTGTCGGGCGCATGGGACAAGCTGCGGACTGACCCCGTGCTGCGCATGCTGGTCGTGTCGGTCGCCTTCTACGGCATGTCGACCTTCGAAGGTCCGATGATGTCGATCAAGGTTGTCAACTCGCTCAGCCACTACACCGACTGGACCATCGGTCACGTGCACTCCGGTGCGCTCGGCTGGGTCGGCTTCGTGTCCTTCGGCGCATTGTACTGCATGGTGCCGTGGATCTGGAACCGCAAGGGTCTCTACAGCCTCAAGCTCGTGAACTGGCACTTCTGGACGGCCACGCTCGGCATCGTGCTCTACATCTCCGCGATGTGGGTCTCGGGCATCCTGCAGGGTCTGATGTGGCGGTCCTACACGGCGCTCGGCTTCCTCGAGTACTCGTTCATCGAGACCGTCGAGGCGATGCATCCCTTCTACATCATCCGCGCAGCCGGCGGTGCACTGTTCGTCATCGGCTCGCTGATCATGGCCTACAATCTCTGGATGACGGTCCGTGTCGGTGAGGAAGAAGTTCAGTCGCCCGTCGCCCTTCAGCCGGCGGAGTGAGGTAACCAATCATGTCTTTCTGGCAACGACACCAAGTCTTCGAGAAGAACTCGATCATCCTGGTCATCGGCATCCTGCTGGTGGTCGCGATCGGCGGCCTCGTCGAGATCACTCCGCTCTTCTACTTGAAGAGCACGATCGAGGCGGTCGACGGCGTCAGGCCCTACACGCCGCTCGAGCTGGCCGGCCGCAACATCTATGTCCGCGAGGGGTGCTATCTCTGCCACTCGCAGATGATTCGTCCGCTGCGCGACGAAGTGGAGCGTTACGGCCACTTCTCGCTCGCCGCGGAGAGCATGTACGACCACCCGTTCCAGTGGGGCTCCAAGCGCACGGGGCCTGACCTCGCCCGCGTCGGCAACAAGTACTCCGACGATTGGCATGTCACCCATCTGACCAACCCGCGCGCCATCGTTCCGCAGTCGATCATGCCCGGCTATCCCTTCCTGAAGGAGACCGAGCTCGACGCGGACAACATCGCCGACCATCTGAAGACGCTGCGGATGGTTGGGGTGCCCTACACCGACGACCAGATCGCCAACGCCGCCGCCGACCTCAAGGCGCAGGTCGATCCGGACGGTGCCGGCGCGGATGCGCTGGTCAAGCGCTATCCGAAGGCGGTGGTGCGCAACTTCGACGGCAAGGCGGGTGCGCCGACTGAAATGGATGCGCTGGTGGCCTACTTGCAGATGCTCGGCACGCTGGTGGACTTCAAGATCTACAACGAAAAAGCCAATTTGCGCTGAGATCGAGAGGCGAGCATCATGAAGCCCATCATTGCAGTGGAAAACATCGCGTCGTCACTCGTGACGACGCTGTGGACCCCGATCTTCGTCGCGATTTTCCTCGCGATCGTGACCTATGCCCTCTGGCCTCGCAACAAGGCCGCTTTCGACGAGGCGGCGAGCATGCCGTTGCGGGAGGAGTAATTCATCATGGCTGACCACAACGAAGTTGACAGCGTCACGGGCACGGCCACGACCGGCCACGTCTGGGACGGCATCAAGGAGCTCAACACCCCGCTGCCGCGGTGGTGGGTGATCACCTTCTACATCACCATCGTCTGGGCGATCGGCTACTGGATCGTGTATCCGGCCTGGCCGCTGATCTCCAGCAACACGCAAGGCATGTTCGGCTACTCGTCCCGTGCGGACGTGGCGGTCGAGCTTGCCAATCTCGAGAAGATCCGCGGCGCCAAGATGGCCGCGCTCGCGACGGCCTCGCTCGCCGACATCGAGAAGGATCCGGCGATGCTTGCCCTGGCGCGTGCCAAGGGCAAGACCGTGTTCGGCGACAACTGCGCCGCCTGCCACGGTACCGGCGCGGCCGGTGCGAAGGGCTTCCCGAACCTGAACGACGACGACTGGCTGTGGGGCGGCTCGCTGGAGCAGATCCAGCAGACCCTGCTGTACGGCGTGCGCTCGGGGCACCCGAAGACCCGCGAGGGCCAGATGCTCGCCTTCGGCAAGGACGGTGTCCTGAAGCCGGCGGAAATCATCACGGTCGCCAACTACGTCCGCGAGCTGGCGGGCCTGCCGACCCGGCCGGGCTATGACGCCAAGGCCGGCGCCAAGATCTTCGCCGAGAACTGCGCGGCCTGCCATGGCGACAACGCCAAGGGCAATCCGGAGCTCGGCGCGCCGAACCTCACGGACAAGATCTGGCTGTACGGCTCCGACGAGGCGACCTTGATCGAGACCATCACCAACGGTCGCGCCGGTGTCATGCCGGCCTGGGAGGGCCGTCTCGACCCGACCACGATCAAGGCGATGGCGGTCTATGTCCACTCGCTGGGCGGCGGAAAGTAACGGAAATCCAACGGAACTTTCCCTTCAATTGAGCTGGATCAACTGAGCGGCCGGAGGTGGACATACCTTCGGCCGCAACTGCGAGAAGACCCCAGCCATGATCCGCCAGCCATGAACCAGACGGTAAAACCGGACGACCTGCAGCCCCAAGATCTGCAACAGGTGGACGATTACGGTCCGCTCTATGCTGCGCACAAGAAGGTCTATCCGCAGAGCGTCTCGGGCACTTTCCGCCGGATCAAATGGGGCCTGATGGGCTTCTGTCTCGGCGTCTATTATTTCCTGCCGTTCGTGCGCTGGAATCGCGGCCTCGGCGCGCCCGACCAGGCGGTGCTGATCGACTTCCCGAACCACCGCTTCTATTTCTTCTTCATCGAGCTGTGGCCGCAGGAGGTGTACTACTTCACCGGCCTCCTGATCATCGCCGCCATCGGCCTGTTCCTGATGAACGCGATCGGCGGCCGCATCTGGTGCGGCTATCTGTGCCCGCAGACAGTGTGGACCGACCTGTTCTATGCCGTCGAGCGCCTGATCGAGGGCGACCGCCGGGAGCGCATGAAGAAGGATGCCTCCGGCGACCCGATGAAGCTGGAGCGGATTTCGGAGCTCGTGCTCAAGCATTCGATCTGGCTGATGATCGCGTGGTGGACCGGCGGCGCCTGGGTGCTGTATTTCAGCGATGCGCCGACGCTCGTGAAGGATCTCGTCACCTTCCAGGGGCCGATGCTCGCCTATGTCTGGATCGCGATCCTGACCGCGACGACCTACACGCTCGCCGGCTTCATGCGCGAGCAGGTCTGCGTTTATATGTGCCCGTGGCCGCGCATCCAGGCGGCGCTGACCGATGAATGGGCGCTCAACGTCACCTACCGCTATGACCGCGGCGAGAGCCGCATGTCGGTCAAGAAGGCCGCCGAATTGCGCGCGCTCGGCCAGCCTGCCGGCGATTGCATCGATTGCAAGCAATGCGTGGCGGTGTGCCCGACCGGCATCGACATCCGCGACGGCGCCCAGATGGACTGCATCCAGTGCGGCCTCTGCATCGACGCCTGCGATACCGTCATGACCAAGATCGGCCGCCCGACGCGGCTGATCGGCTATGACAACGACATCAACATTCATCGCCGACAGGAAGGCAAGCCGCCGATCTACAAGCTCGTGCGCCCGCGGACCATTGTCTATGCCGCGATCATCGCCGTGGTCGGCGGTGCCATGGTCTACAAGCTCGCGACCCGGTCGCTGCTCGAGGTCAACGTGCTGCACGACCGCAACCCGATCGCGATCAAGCTGTCCGACGGCTCGATCCGCAATGCCTATACGGTGCGCGTCCTCAACAAGCACGGCTTCGATCGCGTCATCGCCATCGACATCGAAGGGCCGGCCAACGCCGCCGTCCACGTCGTCGGCGCCGATTCCGTGACCCCGGACCGGCCGATGATCGTGATCGGACGCGACCAGACCGAGGAGCTGCGCCTGCTGGTGACCGCGCCCGAAGAGAGCAATCCCGAGAAGTCGATTCCGGTGAAGTTCCATGTGACGGATATCGGTCTCGGCGTCGTCGCCTCCGCCACCGACAATTTCGTCAGCCCGTAGAGCAAGGGAGCCCGTCAATGGCCAGCCGTTCCAATCCTTCCTTCCAGCTGACCGGAGGCATGGTGCTCGCGATGCTTCTCGCCTTCTTCGGGACGGTGATCGGCGTCAACGTCTACATGATGACGGTGGCGATCTCGACCCTGCCAGGCACCGAGGTCGACAGCGCCTACAGCGCCAGCCTCGGCTACGAGAACGAGATCGCGGCGGCGCGCGCCCAGGAGGCGCGGCGCTGGCAGGTCGAGGCGCATATCGAGCGCGGCGCAGGCGGCGCGGCGGTGGTGCAGGTCAACGCACGCGATGCGAGCGGCAATCCGCTGTCTGGCCTGACCTTCCAGGGCCGGCTCGAGCGTCCGGCCGACAAGCGCGCCGACCAGGAGGTCGCGCTGGCCGAGATCGGCGGCGGCATCTATCGCGGCACCGCGGAGGCGATCGCGCCGGGCCAGTGGGACCTCGTGCTCGAAGGCGATTCCAGCGGCCGCCGCCTGTTCCTATCGAAGAACCGCGTGCTGCTGAACTGAAGGACGTCCGATCATGCATGTGACGCGTGACTTCTCCCATTACGTCAAGGATCTCGGCGCCGGCCTGAAGCACATCGACCTCGCGGTCGAGGGTGTCAGCTGCGCCGGCTGCATGGCCAAGATCGAGCGCGGCCTCTCCGCGCTGCCCGACGTGACGCTCGCGCGCGTCAATCTCACCGACCGCCGTGTCGCGCTGGAATGGAAGCAGGGCACCCTCGATCCAGCCAGGTTCATCGATCGCCTCGCCGAGCTCGGCTACAAGGCCTATCCGTTCGAGAAGGCGAGCGCCGAGGCCACCGAGGCGGAGGAATCGCGCTTCCTGCTGCGCTGTCTCGGCGTCGCCGCGTTCGCGACCATGAACGTGATGATGCTGTCGATCCCGGTGTGGTCCGGCAACGGCAGCGACATGCTGCCCGAGCAGCGCGACTTCTTCCACTGGCTGTCGGCCGTGATCGCGCTGCCGGCCGCGGCCTATGCCGGCCAGCCGTTTTTCCGCTCGGCGTGGCGCGCCTTGAAGACCGGCAACGTCAACATGGATGTGCCGATCTGCATCGGCGTGATCCTGGCCTTGGGCATGTCGATCGTCGAGACGTTTCATCACGCCGAGCACGCCTATTTCGACGCCGCGATCATGCTGCTGACCTTCCTGCTGGTCGGCCGCTATCTCGACCAGAGCATGCGGCGGAGGACCCGCGCGGTCGCTGGCAATCTCGCCGCGCTGAAGGCGGAGACCGCGACCAAGTTCATCGGTCCCGACGAGATTTCGGAGGTGCCGGTCGCCGCCGTCCGCGCCGGCGATCTGGTGCTGCTGCGGCCCGGCGAGCGCTGCGCCGTCGACGGTGTCGTGGTCGAGGGCCGCTCCGAGATCGACCAGAGCCTGATCACCGGCGAGACGCTGTACGTACCGGCCGAGCAGGGGACCGCCGTCTATGCCGGTTCGCTCAACATTTCCGGCACGCTGCGTGTCCGGGTTTCCGCCGCCGCCGAGGGCACCTTGCTCGCCGAGATCACGCGCCTGCTCGACAACGCGCTGCAGGCGCGCTCGCGCTACATGCGCCTCGCCGACCGCGCCTCGCGGCTCTATGCGCCGGTCGTGCACGCGACGGCGGCGCTCACCGTGCTCGGCTGGGTGCTGATGGGCGCGAGCTGGCACGATGCCATCGTCACCGGCATCGCGGTCCTGATCATCACCTGTCCCTGCGCCCTCGGGCTTGCGATTCCCACCGTGCAGACGGTGGCGTCGGGCGCGATGTTCAAGTCCGGCGTGCTGCTCAATGCGGGCGATGCGATCGAGCGCCTCGCCGAGGCCGATCACGTCATCTTCGACAAGACCGGCACCTTGACGCTGCCGGAGCTCGAGGTCGTCAACGCCGCCGACATTCCTGCAGATGTGTTCGCGCTGGCCGGCCAGCTCGCGCTGTCGAGCCATCATCCGGTGGCCGCGGCGGTGGCCCAGGCCGCCAATGCGCGGTCGCCTCTGATGGGCGCGGTCGAGGAGCCGGGCCAGGGTGTCCGCGCCGTCGTCGATGGCGTCGAGATCAGGCTGGGACGTCCGGCCTTCTGTGGCGCCGAGGCGCTGGTTGCGCAGACCAAGGGCGTCGATCCCGAGGCCTCGGTGGTGGCCTTCAGCCGCGGCGATAGCAGGTACCTGTTCTCGGTGCGCCAGGGCCTGCGCCCTGACGCCGCCAAGATCGTCGCCGGCCTGCAGCGGCGCGGCATCAAGGTCGAGATCCTCTCGGGCGATCGCGAGGCGGCGGTGGCCGCGGCCGCCAAGGCGCTCGGCAT
The DNA here is from genome assembly GCF_051168215.1 of Bradyrhizobium sp. HKCCYLRH2015. Lineage (NCBI taxonomy): Bacteria > Pseudomonadati > Pseudomonadota > Alphaproteobacteria > Hyphomicrobiales > Nitrobacteraceae > Bradyrhizobium > Bradyrhizobium sp. HKCCYLRH2015. The sequence continues at coordinate 174,800 of NZ_JBNPUO010000001.1, forward strand.
CAGCGCGTGGCGCGCGGGCGTCACGCCGGCCGACAAGATCGCTGTTATCGAGGAGCTGAAGCGCGCGGGCGTCAAGGTCATGATGGTCGGCGACGGCATGAACGACGCGCCGTCGCTCGCCGCCGCGCACGTCTCGATGTCGCCGATCTCGGCCGCGCATCTGAGCCAGGCCACCGCCGATCTCGTCTTCCTCGGTCGTCCCCTGGCGCCGGTGCTGGCCGCGATCGACTACGCGCGCAAGGCGCTGCATCTGATGCGGCAGAATCTATGGCTCGCAGTCGGCTACAACGTCCTGGCGGTGCCGCTTGCGATCAGCGGCGTCGTCACCCCGCTGATCGCGGCAGCCGCGATGTCCGGCTCCTCGATCATCGTCATGCTGAATGCGCTACGTGCCCGCAAGGTGGCCGGGGAGGCCGCGTCATGGAAGTGATGATCATTCTCGTCCCGCTCGCTCTGGCGCTCGGCCTGGCCGGCCTGGTCGGCTTTCTCTGGTCGCTGAAGAGCGGCCAGTATGAGGATCTCGAAGGGGCGGCCTGGCGCGCCATCGCCGACGACGATGAGCAGGCCCCGCCGTCTCAGCCCGAGCCGGCGCCGAGCCGGTCCTGAGCGTCCGGCGGCGTCAACCAGCGCGCCAGGTATCCCGCGATCCCCAGCGCGGCGGCGATGCCTGCGACGCAGGCCGTCCAGCCGAACCGGTCGAACAACTGCCCGAGCACGGCCGTGCCGACGATGCCGCCGGCGAAATAGCTGGCCAGGTAGAGTCCGCTGGCGACACCCTGATCGTGCGTGGCGGCCTTTCCGACGAAGCCTGTGGTCACCGCCTGGGCGAAGAACGTGCCGGCGCCGACCAGCACCATGCCGGCCAGCACCGCCCCGAGCCGTGACGACAGCATCAGGACGAGGCCGAGGCCTGCGGTCGCGAGTGCGCCCCAGATCGCGCCCTGTGTGCCAATCCTTGCGACCATCCGGCCCGCCAGCAGCGTGGTGGCGATCGACGGCAGGAAGACGAAATACACCAGTCCGACCTCCATCATGCCGAGTGACAGCGGCGGCCGCACCAGCACGAAATTCACGAAGGTGAAGGCGCCGATGAAGGCGAACAGGACGCAGAAGCCGACGCCGAAGGCCGCGCGCAGGCGGCGGTCGCGCAGGTGATCGGCGATGGCCCCGCCGCGCAGCCGCATCGCTCCCTCCGCACGCATGGCCGTGCCTCCGACCGCGAATGCGGCGAGCAGGGCGCCGCAGACATTGAGCGCGGCGAAGACGTAGAAGGTCGGCTTGAGGCCGAGGGCCCCGGTCAGACCGGCCGAGAGCAGCCGCCCCACCAGATTGCTGGCGACGTTGCCGGTGATATAGGCCGCGAAGGCGCTGCCGGCTTCGCCGGCGCTGCACTGCTCGCCGAGATAGGCCAGGGTGAGGGCGAACGCCGAGGCCATGCAAAGGCCCTGCAGGATGCGCAAGCCTGCGAAGATGGAGAGGTCCGGCGCGCTGCCGAGCAGTGCGGTGAAGCCGGCGAGCAGGGCAAGGCTGGCAACGATGCCGATCCGGCGATCGATCAGCGGGCTGAGCAGGCCGATGACCAGGCTCGCGATCGCCATTCCCAGCGTGCAGGCGTTGACGGCGAGCCCCATCTCGGCCGCGCTGACCTGATAGTAGCGTGTGAGGACCGGCAGCATCGCCTGCGCCGCGAACAGATCGACGAGGCTGAAAAAGGCGAGCAGGCCGACCAGGACCGCGCGCCGCGCCGCCGTTCGTGCATTCACATGGCCGGCTCCAATCGGCAACCGTGCGGACATATCCGTCATCGCAATCTCCTCGGCTCGACAGCGCAACGCGGCCGTGTCCGGATCGCCTGCCTGAAGGGGCGATCCGAAGGCGGCTGGCGGAGGTACGCGATCTACATGTTATGGTCGTGCGGATCCTTGCGAACGTCGCCGACATAGAGGATGACCGTCTCGTTGCCGTCGTTCTTCCACCAATGCGACGTGCCGAACACCTCGGCTCTCAGATCTCCGGCCTTGTGCAGGATCGGCTCGGCGCAGTTGCTGGCATATTCGACGATCTCGCCCTGCTGAACGAAGATCAGCGCCGGGCGATCGTCATGGCTGTGCCACGGCACGATGCCGCCCGGCGCGATGGTCAGCTTGCGGAAGCGCAACTCGCGGTCCTTGAGATTGGCGGGCTGCTTGGCGAGATCGATCGCGCCAAGGGTGACGTCGGTCACGCCGACCGCCTTGACGTCGGTTTTCTCGCGCACGCCGGCCTTGATCTTGTCAGCCGGACACTCGCCGGCGCGGGCGCCGGACGCCGCGATCACCGTCGTAGCAACGGCCAGGACGAAAGCAGCGCTCAGGCGGCGCGTGCGTATAGCTGCGATCTGCATCAACATGTCATGGTCTCCTCTGATGGAACAGCGGCCCGCGCCGAGCGGGCATCGCGAGGCGCACCATCGGGGAGCAGAGCACGTGATGGAAATGCATACTTTCTCTGGAGCCGATAGACCGCCGCTATCGATAGGCGGGCGCTATCCTCGCGATTGGACAACGGCATTTCTCAAGCAGGGCAGCTCACGCTTGTAATGCGAGCGCCCGATGACGGGCGACAGCATTCATGAGGAGGAGATATCCATGACCCGCCTGTCCAAGACCTTGATTGCCGCGGCCGTGGTCGCGGTCTCTGCCACCGCAGCCATCGCGCAAGGCGGCCTCGATCTCGCGCCCGGCATGGCCTATGTCTACAGCGCCGGCAAGACCAGCATGATGACGATGGCCACCGGCGACGCCAATCATCGGGCCATGATGCGCCACGCCAGGAAGGTGCCGAACAACACCGTCTTCTTCATGAGCGACGGGCAGCTCTATTCGACGTCCGGCATGCTCGATCCCACCGGCAATTTCTACCGGCCCTGAGCGCGGCAGCCGGGCAGGCCGCCCTTGTGGTCGGCTTGCCCGGGAAACTATCATGGTTGGGGTCCTGAACGTGCCGGAGCAGCTCATGACAGTGCTTTCACCCGCGGATGCCGAGCGGCTCAGACAGGCCTTCCTGCAATGCAGGGAAATGCAGGGCACCTTGCGGCAGCAACTCGAGGCCTATGCCGCCGCGGGTCGCGAGATCTTTCCAGCCTATGCGTCCGCCGTCGACCGCCTGGTGGCGCGGCTCGGTGAAAACGGAGGCGGCGAGACGGCGCCGCGGCCCGGTGAGCCGATGCCGCCATTCGTCCTGCCCGATGAGGCTGGCCGGCTGGTGAGCCTGCAATCCTGCCTCGCCCGGGGGCCCGTCGCCGTGATGTTCTTCCGCGGCCACTGGTGTCCCTATTGCCGGCTCAACGTTCGCGCGGTGATCAAGGCGCAGCAGCGCATCGACGCCGCGGGCGGCGCGATCGTCGCGATCATGCCGGAGCTGCAGGCGTTCACCCAGCAGTTCAAATCGGACGCCGGCGCGACCTTCCCTGTGTTGACGGATCTCGACAACGGCTATGCTTTGTCGCTCAACCTCGCGATCTGGCTCGGTCGTGAGATCCAGCAACTGCTGGCGCACCAGGACCTGGCGAGCTTCCACGGCAATGACGGCTGGGTGTTGCCCATCCCGGCTGCCTTCGTGGTCGGGCGTGACGGCCTCGTGAAGGCGCGCTTCGTCGATCCTGATTTCCGCAAGCGGATGGAGATCGACGATCTGGTCGAAGCGCTTCGCCAGGCCGCAGCTCAGGACAGCTGACCGAGCCATTCCTGCCAGTTCCTGCCGCGCAGCATGCGCATCACGGTCGAGGCAACCGCCGTGCGTTCACGTCCGGCAACGCCGTAGAGATGCACGGTGCGCCGCACGTCGAGTCCGTCGACCGCGGCCCGATGCAGGGTCTCCGGCAGCGCGGTCGTTTGCGGCACCACACTGATGCCGACTCCGGCTTCCATCAGCGCGATCAGGTCGCGTTCGGAGTGGACGTCATGAGTTCGTCCGAGGTCGACGCCGCGCTCGCGGAGCAGCGTGCGCAACCTGTCCGCATGTTCGCAGTAGTTGCGGCAGAGCAGCGCGTCGCCACTGAGATCATCGATCGTGATCGCGTCCTGCCTGGCCAGCCGATGACGGCTGCTCACGGCGAGCGCGAAGTCCTCCGTGAAGAGCGGCCAGACATCCAGCCGATCCCAGGTCTCGTCGATCTCAGAGGCGATGCCGAGCTCCGCTTCGCCGTTCTTCAGATGCTCTGCGATCATGCGGCTGGAGCCGCGTAGAAACCTGAGCTCGAGCTGGTTGAACTGGCGTTGCAGCTGATCGAGCAGCGGGATCAGCAGCGCAAGGTCGACCGAGTCGGCGAGCGCGATCCGGAGCGTGCCGAGCTCTCCGCTCTTGAAGGACGAGGCGAGCGTTCGCGCGCCGACGGCAGCCTCGTAGCACTGCTTCAGCAGTGGATGCATGCGCTGGCCAAGCTCTGTGAGTTGCGCGGCCGGCCGCTCACGCCGGAACAGGTCGCCGCCGAGCTCGGCTTCGAGCTGCTTGATCGCACGGGTCAGCGACGGCTGCGTCACGTTGCATTCCTCGGCCGCGCGCGTGAAGTGCAGCAGCCGGGCAACGGCAAGAAAATACCGAACCTGATGCATTTCCATGGGAGAGCTCCGTTCGACCGGGCCGACGTCCCGGATCAATATCCTAGCAGACCGCGCATCGCATCAACGATCGCGATAGCGAAACCGTATCGTGGGGCGAGCCAAACGGCATTTCCATTCGTCGCGACAGCCCGGCAGTTTGTTCTCGCATCGAGCAATCTTCGAAACGGATGAAGGAACGTCCATGGCTGCAGATACGATGACGACCCCGCCCTCGTTACGTCCGTTGTCCGGCAAGGTGGCGGTGATCACGGGTTCGACCAGCGGCATCGGCCTTGGCATCGCGCGGGCGCTCGCCGGCGCGGGGGCACATGTGGTGCTGAACGGCTTTGGCGCGCCGCAGGACATCGATCGGATGCGGTCGGATATTGCAGCCGAGTTCGGTGTGCGGACCGGCTATGCCGCGGCCGACATGATGCAGCCCGCGGCAATCGAGCAAATGATCAACGATGCCCTGCATGAGTTCGGTCGTATCGACGTACTGGTCAACAACGCCGGCATTCAGCACGTCGCGCCATTGGAGGAGTTTCCGGTCGACAAGTGGAATGCCATCGTCGCGATCAACCTCTCGTCGGCGTTCCACACGATCCGGCTGGCGCTGCCGTCGATGCGGCGGAACGGCTTCGGCCGCATCGTCAACGTCGCCTCGGCGCATGGCCTCGTCGCGTCGCCGTTCAAATCGGCCTATGTTGCTGCCAAGCACGGCATCATCGGCCTCACCAAGGTCGCGGCGCTGGAGGCGGCCGAGATCGGCATCACCTGCAATGCGATCTGTCCCGGCTACGTCTACACGCCGCTGGTCGAGGCGCAGATCGACGGGCAGGCGAGGTCGCACGGCATCTCCCGCGATCAGGTCATCCGCGATGTCCTGCTGGCGCAACAGCCGAACAAGCGCTTCGCAACGGTGGAAGAGATCGGTGCGCTTGCCGTCTTTCTCGCCAGCGACGCCGCCGCATCGATCACCGGTGTCGCCCTGCCGGTCGATGGTGGTTGGACCGCACATTGACGGTCGGGCGATGTAACAACGACCTGAAGACTGCGAACAGGACAATGCACCAGGAGGGAAACATGGCCGAGATCGACGACACGATGCGCGCGATGATCGATCGCGGCAAGCTGCCCGGGCAGGTGGTTCTCGTGCTGCAGGGCGGGGGCGCGCTCGGCTCTTATCAGGCCGGCGTCTATCAGGCGCTGCACGAGGCCGGCCTGGAGCCGGATTGGGTGATCGGGACCTCGATCGGCGCCATCAATGCCGCGCTCATCGCCGGCAGCCCCGTGCAGGAGCGCATGACGCGGCTGCGGGAGTTCTGGAAGCGGATGCACCGGCGGCCGGCCTGGACGGTACGCACGGCCTTTCCGGATTTCAACGAGCGGCTGTCCTATTGGACGACCGTGACGCACGGGATTCCGGGCTTCTTCCGTCCCAACGCCCTGGCGCATGCCGGGGAGGCCTATCCGCTCGGGGCCGAGCAGGCCGGCTACTACTCGACCGCCCCGCTGCGCGAAACGCTGCAGGAGCTCGTCGACTTCGATCGTCTCAACAATGGCGATGTGCGCCTCACCGTCGGGGCGGCGCACGTCAGGACGAGCCGGATGCGCTATTTCGACAGCCGCGACGACGCGCTGGATGTTCGTCACATCCTGGCATCCGGCGCGCTGCCGCCGGCGTTTCCGGCCGTTCGCATCGACGGCGAATTGTATTGGGACGGCGGCATCCTGTCGAACACGCCGACCGAGGTGGTGTTCGACGACAATCCGCGAAAGAACTCGCTGATCTTCGCGGTGCATCTGTGGAATCCCGAAGGCGCCGAGCCGACGACCATGGCGGAGGTGTTCAACCGCCACAAGGACGTGCAGTATTCGAGCCGGATCTCCAGCCATATCGCGCGCCAGCAGCAGACGCATCGGCTGCGCCATATCATCAATCAGCTTGCCGTCCATTTGCCCGAGTCGACCCGCAACGATCCGGCGGTCCGCGATCTCATCAGTCACGGCTGCCAGACGCGGATGCATGTCGTCCGGCTGCTGGCTCCGCAGCTCGATCGCGAGAGCCATACCAAGGATATCGATTTCACCGAGCGGGGCATCATCGCACGCTGGACTGCGGGCTATCAGCACACGCAGTCGGTCCTTGAGCGCATGCCCTGGTCGGGCGAGCACGATCCGCTCGCCGGCGTGGTGTTGCACGATCCCTCGATCAAGCTGGCAGCGGCAGCCGAGTAGCAGGCCGATGCGCTGGCCCGATCCTAATGGTGCAGCATTTCGGCATTCCGATACCGCATGGATCAACTTGGTTTAAGGGATTAGTCGTCATTCGTTCTTAATCATTATGGCGCGGCAGCGTCGCCGCAATCTTGTCTGCCGACCGTGCGGGAACGTCGCCGAAGGGCCGCTGCGCAAGCGCGCATCAGCCGATACGCGCGCGACCGGCCGGGCAACGGTATTTGATTGGGAATGAGCAATGTCCGAGCGCGCGGTGCTGCACAATGAGACGATCAAGCCGGAGACCGGCGCGATCAGTCTCAAATGGAAGATCTTGGCCGGCAATCTGTTGACCGGTTTCTTCGCCATGGCCTTTGCATTCGTGCTCGCATGGAGCGGGTGGGGAGATCTGGTCAAGCGCGAGCAGGCGCGACGCGTCCTTGACGCTTTCGAGCTGGCGATGAAGGTGAACGCCCAAATTCCGCTCGAACGGAATATCTGGAATCTGCTGGCTGCTCCGGCGCCCGCTTCGGCCGACGATGCCGCCAAGCTCGACAAGACCATCGCGAGCACCGACGATCTGCTCAACCAGGCCAAGTCATCCGCCAAGGCGGCGGGGTTGGCGACCAGCAGCATCGACGCCGCCGAGCAGACCCTTCGCGGTATCCGGTCGGCGGCTCGCGGCGCCGTGGGGCTGCCCTTTGCGCAGCGTCCGGCCAACATCCAGGCGGCAACGATCGACGGCCTCGGCCGCGCCGCCGAGTCATTGAATGCCGCGATCGACGCGACCTCAATCGAGCTGTCGCGCGTCGGTGGCGACGTCGAGAACCTGCTGCCGTCGGGCCAACTGGCGCAACTGTCGCAATCGATGCGGACGGTGAATGGTGCGCGCTCCGCGGTTCTTCGCTTCTTCATCCAGAGCCTGAACTGGACGCCGGCACGCCTCGCCGAGGTCACCGAACAGAGCGGGCAGGTGACCCTGTTGTGGCAGCAGATGGAGCTCGCGGCCCGCAGCGTGCGCGACAATCCGGACGTCAGCTCTGCGCTCGAACATGTCCGCTCGACGCTGATGGGCGACGGCGAGCGCCGCTATCGTCAGATCGTCACCGCGGCGCGCGACGGTCAACCTTCGCCGGTCACCCCCGAGGAGTGGGGCCGCTGGACCACGCCGATGCTGAACAATGTGATCGTGCTGCGCGATGCGGCGCTGACGTCGGCGCACCAGGCCATCGATCAGTCGATCGAGGCCGCGCGGCTGCGCCTGTTCACCGCTCTCGGAATCCTGCTCGTTGTCGCGCTGGTGTCGGTGGCGGTGGTGCTCGGCGTCGTCCGCGGCGTCATCGGCCCGCTGGTCGGGCTGACCGGCGTGACCCTGCGCCTCGCCAATGGCGAGCTGAGCGCCGACATTCCGAGCGAGTCCCGCAAGGACGAGATCGGCGCGATGGCGCGCGCGCTGAAGATCTTCAAGGACGCGCTGATCGCCAAGAAGGCCTCGGACGAGGCCGCGCAGCGCGACGCGCAGGCGCAGATCGATCGGGCCGGGCGGTTGGATGCGCTGACGCGCAACTTCGAGTCGACGATCGCCGACATCGTCAACACCGTGTCGTCGGCGGCCTCGGGCCTCGAAACGTCGGCGGATATGCTGACAAACACCGCCAGCCGCTCGCAGGAGCTCAGCACGGTGGTGGCGGCTGCGTCGGAGGAAGCGTCCGCCAACGTCCAGTCGGTCGCCTCCGCCACCGAGGAGCTGTCCTCGTCGGTGACCGAGATCAGCCGTCAGGTCCAGGCGTCGGCCCGCATGGCCGGCGACGCCGTGCAGCAGGTGCGCCAGACCAATGGGCGCGTCGCCGAATTGTCGCAGGCCGCGGCCCGCATCGGCGACGTCGTCGAGCTCATCAACAGCATTGCCGGACAGACCAATCTCCTCGCACTCAACGCCACCATCGAGGCGGCGCGGGCGGGCGATGCCGGCCGCGGTTTCGCGGTGGTCGCAACCGAGGTGAAGGCGCTGGCAGAGCAAACAGCGAAGGCGACCGAGGAGATCTCACAGCAGATCTCAGGCGTGCAGGCCGCCACGCAGGAATCGGTGAATTCGATCCAGGCGATCAGCTCGACGATCGAGCGGCTAGCCGAGATCGGCGCCGCCATCGCGGCGGCGGTCGAAGAGCAGGGCGCGGCAACGCAGGAAATCTCGCGCAACGTGCAGCAAGCCGCCCATGGCACCCAGCAGGTCTCGTCCAACATCACGGACGTGCAGCGTGGTGCCTCGCAGACCGGCTCGGCCTCCGCCGAGGTGCTGTCGTCGGCCAAGTCACTGGCTGGAGATTCCAACCGCCTCAAGCGAGAGGTCGGCAGCTTCCTGGAAGCGGTCCGCGCGGCGTAAGAAGTCAGCCTTTCAAGCGCCCAAGAAAAAGCCCGGACGATGTCCGGGCTTTTTGTTGTTCGACCCTAGCGAGCTATGACGCCAGCATCTTCCGGTAGAGCGCGTTGTAGCAGGCGGCCGACAGGTCCCAACTGAATGAGCGTGCCATCGCCGACAGCCGCATCTCGTTCAGCCGTTCGGTGCTGGTGAACGCCGAAAACGCGCGCTTTACCCCGCCGAGGAAGGATTCCGCCGACGGCTTCTCGAACAGGAATCCGGTCTCGCCATCGGTGATGGTCTCGGCGAGGCCGCCGGTCTGGTGGCCGATCGGCAGCGAGCCGAAACGCTGGGCATACATCTGGCTCAGGCCGCATGGTTCGAAGCGCGACGGCATCAGGGTGAAGTCGCTGCCCGCGAAGATGCGCCGCGCCTGCGCATCGTTGAAGCCGATGGCGACCCCAATCGCGTCCGGCCGGCGGCGGTGGGCCTCCATCAGCGCGCGCTCGATGGCGGGCTCGCCGGTGCCGGTGACCACGATCTGGCCGCCGGCGCCGACGATCTCATCGGCGGCTTCCAGCACCAGGTCGATGCCCTTCTGATGCACGAGGCGCGCGACGATGCCGAACATCGGTCCACGCGACACGGCGAGGCCGAACTGCTTGCGGACGTAGTCGGCGTTGGCCTTCTTGCCCTTCCAGTCGCCCGCGGCGAAGGGCTGCGCCAGCTGCTGGCAATAGCGGGGATCCCAGCTCTCGTCGATGCCGTTGAGAATGCCGGTCAGCTCATGGGCATTGGAGCGCTGCCGGAGCAGGCCCTCCAGCCCGCAGCCGAGCTCGGGCGTCGTGATCTCCTGGGCATAGGTCGAGCTGACCGTGGTGAGATGCGACGCATAGACCAGACCGCCCTTGAGAAAGGACAGTTTGTCGTAGAACTCCAGACCATCGATGTGGAACGAGGATTCCGGAGCGCCGATCCGGCGCAGCGACTCCCGCGGGAACAGGCCCTGATAGGCGAGGTTGTGGATGGTCAGGATCGACGGCACGTCGACCCCGCGCCACGCCAGATAGGCCGGCACCAATGCCGCCTGCCAATCATTGGCGTGGACCAGATCGGCTGCCCAGTTCTTGTCCAGCGTGCCCGCCGCGAGCTCGGCGGCAGCGGCGGCGAGACGGCCGAAACGGATGTCGTTGTCCGCCCAGTCCTGCCCGTTCTCGTCGCCGTAGGGGTTGCCCGGCCGGTCATAAAGCTCGTCGCAGAGCAGGACGTAGACCGGCAGGCCATCGCGGGTCGACGACCGTCCCAGTGCGCAGCCCGGCATCTCTGCCAGAGGCGCACATTGGCCGACGATCTCGATGTGAGTGAGTTGCTCGATCACGTCCCGGTAGCCGGGCAGCATGATCCTGACGTCGGTATGTGAGCGCAGTGCCCGGGGAAGTGCCGCCGAAACGGCAGCCAGTCCGCCCACCCGGACGAAATCGTCCATTTCGGTCGTAACGAACAGAACCCGCAAGAGATGTCCTCGATCAAGCCCCATGTTCGTCCTATGCAAGAAAAGGTCCAAATTCAGTCATGAAGAAAAGCGTTGCCGCATTGCGGCGAAAGGCCAAACGCTTTCGACATCGAATGGTTCGATCTAGAAACGACCTGCACGACGATCGATGGCTTACGCTTTGTGAATCGGCGACGGCAAAGCGGAGCTTCGGCCTCGGTGCCGAGCGAGAAGAGTTCAAACCAGGGAGCTGCCAGGGTGAGTCTAGTGGGAAACGATGAGAGCCGTTTGACAGGATGTTTCGAGGGACTGCGCGTCCTCGACTTCTCGACCACCATCGCCGGCCCGCACTGTGCCCGCATGCTTGCCGATATGGGAGCGGAGGTGATCAAGATCGAGTCAGTCGAAGGTGAAACCATGCGCACCCGGCCTCCGATGCGTCATGGCTGCTCTACCGCTTTCGGTCAGCTCAACGTCGGCAAGAAGAGCGTCGTGCTCGACCTCAAGTCGCGCGACGGTGTCGCCGCGGTGTGTCGGCTGGTCGCCGAGGCCGATATCCTGGTCGAGAACTTCCGCCCGGGCGTGATGCAGCGGCTCGGGCTCGACTACGCGGCCTTGAGCGCGCTGAACCCGCGGCTGATCTACTGCTCGATCTCGGGTTACGGCCAGACCGGCCCATCGGCGGAACTCCCGGCCTATGCCCCGGTGATCCATGCGGCTTCGGGCTACGACATGGCGCATCTCGCCTACCAGCCGGGGCGCAGCCGGCCCGATTATTGCGGCATCTATCATGCCGACGTCGTCACCGGGACCTACGCGTTCGGCGCCATCGCCTCCGCTCTGTATCAGCGCGAGCGCAGCGGGCGCGGCCAGCACATCGACTGCTCGATGCTGGAATCGATGCTGAGCTTGACGCTCAACGAGATCCAATGGTCGCAATTTCCCGTCGCGCAGCCGTCGCGGCCGACCTTCGGCCCGGCGGAGTGTCGCGACGGCTATGTGATGATCGCCATCGCCAGCGAGAAGACCTTCCAGAACCTGATGACCGTGATCGGCCATCCGGACTGGGTCGATGATCCCAGATTCGCAAAATATTCCGACCGGCGGGCAAACTGGGGGGCGCTGATGGATGGCGTCGAAGCCTGGTCGCGCCGGCTCGACGTCGCCCAATGCCTGGAGGCCTTGAACGCGGGCGGCGTACCCAGCTCGGCCTACCGCAGCGTGGCCGATGCGCTGGCTGATCCGCAGATCGCGCATCGCGGCGCGCTGGCCGATGTGGAGGATGCAGCCGGCAACTTCAAGGTCATCAACCTGCCGTTCCGGATGTCGGAGGCGAAAGTTGCGGCCGGCCCCCGGGCCGCGAGCCTCGGAGAGCACACCGAGGACATCCTGCGCGAGGCTGGCGTCAGCGACGCTGCAAAACCTTGAGCTCGCTGAGGCAAAACGCTGCAGGGCTGCCATGACCGCACATGCTGCGCGCAGCCTTGCCGCTCCACGCGTTTCCAGCCAATGTCGCGACATCGCAAGAACAGTCCGGACCAGCCGGACGCGCTCATGCCGGGAGGAGGTCGAAAGGCGCCGTTGCCGCGCGCAGCCGCGCCGCTCGTCCCGTCGATGCGCCGTCCGGTCCTGGCCGCGCCGGACGACGGGAGTGAAAGCATGAAGAGCTTCAAGGTCACCGATTTCAATGCGCCGCTGACCGAGGTCGACGAGCCGACGCCGCAGCCGTTCGGCAAGCAGGTGCTGATCAAGGTGAAGGCAGCCGGCGTCTGCCACAGCGATCTGCACATCTGGGAGGGCGGCTATGATCTCGGCCACGGCCGCAAGCCGCTCTCGCTCAAGGATCGCGGCGTGTCGCTGCCGCGGACCATGGGCCATGAGAGCGCCGGTGAGATCGTGGCGTTCGGGCCGGAGGTTACCGAGGCGGAGAAGGGCGGGCTGAAGGCCGGCGACGTCGTGCTGGTCTATCCCTGGATCGGCTGCGGCAAGTGCGCCAGCTGTCTCGCCGGTGACGAGAACATGTGCCTGAAGCCGGCCTCGCTCGGCGTCTATTGCGACGGCGGCTATGCCGACCACATGACGGTGCCGCATCCGCGCCACCTGATCGATCTCAAGGGGCTCGATCCGGTGACGACCGCGCCCTACGCCTGCTCCGGCGTGACGACCTACAGCGCGCTGAAGAAGGTCGAGAAGGATTTCGACACGCCGATCGTGATCTTCGGCGCCGGCGGTCTTGGCCTGATGGCGCTGTCGCTGCTCAAGGCCATGGGCGGCAAGGGCGCGATCGTGGTCGACATCGATGCGCGCAAGCGCGAGGCGGCGCTGGCGGCCGGCGCGCTGGCGGCGGTCGACGGCAAGGCGCCGGATGCGCTGGAGCAGCTGAACAAGGCCGCAGGCGAGCCGATCCGGGCCGTCATCGACCTGGTCGGCAATGTCGCCACCGCGCAGCTCGGCTTCGATTGCCTGACAAAGGGCGGCAAGCTGGTCATCGTCGGCCTGTTCGGCGGCGGCGCGCCGTGGGCGCTGCCACTCATTCCGATCAAGGCGGTCACCATCCAGGGCAGCTATGTCGGTAATCTCCGCGAGACCAAGGAGCTGCTCGATCTCGTCCGCGCCAAGCACATCGCCCCGATCCCGGTGACGCCGATGCCGTTGTCCAAGGCCAACGATGCCTTGCACGATCTGCAAAAGGGTCAGCTGGTCGGCCGTGCGGTGCTGACGCCGTAAATCGCAACTCCGTCCGCTCGTCATGGCCGGGCTTGACCCGGCCATCCACGTCTTTGGCGCCGCGGCGTTAGAAAGTCGTGGATGCCCGGGTCAAGCCCGGGCATGACGGCTCATTGATGTCGTCCTCGAAAGCGTCGCCCATGCCCTCGACCAATTCACTCCACATCGCAGTCCTCCCCGGTGACGGTATCGGTCCTGAAGTCATGGCGCCCGCGCTCGAGGTGTTGCGCAAGGTCGAGGCCAAAGCCGGCCTGTCGTTCCGCTTCACCGAGGCCCAGGCCGGTGCGAACAACTATCTCGCGACCGGCGTCTCGATCGCCGATACCACGATCCGGCTGTGCGAAGAGGCGGACGCGATCCTGCTCGGCGCCTGCGGGCTGCCGTCGGTGCGCTATCCCGACAACACCGAGATCGCGCCGCAGATCGAGCTGCGCTTTCATTTCGACCTTTATGCCGGCGTGCGGCCGGCGCGGCTGATCCCGGGCGTGCCGAGTCCGATCGTCGGCGCCGCCGAGCGCGGCATCGACTTCGTCGTCATTCGCGAGTCCACCGAAGGCCTGTTCGCCTCGATGGGCAAAGGTGTGGTGACACATGAGGAGGCGCGCGAGACCCTCGTCATCACCCGCAAGACCTCCGAGCGGCTGTTCAACTTCTCCTTCAAGCTCGCCGAGCGACGCAAGGCGCGCGGCCGTTCCGGTACGTTAGGCTGTGTCGACAAGGCCAACGTCTTCAAGGCCTTCGCCTACTTCCGCAAGATCTTCGACGAGGTCGCGGAGCTTCATCCTGACGTGAAGACGGAGCGGCTCTACATCGATGCCTGCGCGCTCATGCTGGTGAAGCGCCCGTGGGATTTCGACGTCCTGGTCACCGAGAACATGTTCGGCGACATCCTGTCCGATCTCGCCGCCGGCCTCGTCGGCGGCATGGGCATGGCGCCGTCGGCCGACATCGGCGACCGCCACGCCGTGTTCCAGCCCTGCCACGGCACCGCGCCCGACATCATGGGGCAGGGCAAGGCCAATCCGACCGCGATGATCCTCTCGGCCGCGATGATGCTGGACTGGCTGGCGGACACGCATGGCATCGAGGGCGCAGCCGAAGCGGCGCAGCGGATCGAGCTGGCCGTCGACCAGGTCTATGCCTCCGGCCTCAAGCCGTTCGAGTTCGGCGGCAAGACCGGCACGATTGACGTGACCAAGGCGGTGCTGGAGGCGCTCTAACGTCCCTTGAAGGCCGGCTTGCGCTTCTCCATGAAGGCGCGGCGGCCCTCGCGGAAATCCTCCGAATCCATGCAGGCGTCGCCGATCCGCTTGATGGCTTCCATGTCGCGCCGGCTTTCGTCCTTCAGCACTTCGGCGATGGTGATCTTGGCAGCCTTGACCGCCAGCGGCGCATTGCCGGCGATGGTGCGGGCGATCTCCAGCGTCGCCGGCAGCAGCTCGTCGTTGGGGATCATCCGATCGATGAGGCCGATGCGCAGCGCCTCCGCGGCATCGACCCGCAGGCCCGTATAGAGCAGCAGCCGCGCCTGCGACGGGCCGACCAGTGACACCAGGTTGCGCAGGCCGTCATAGCCATAGGCGATGCCGAGCCTGGCGGCGGGGATGCCGAACTGGCTGTCCGCGGCGGCGAAGCGCATGTCGGTCAGCATCGCGATCTGCAGGCCGCCGCCGAGGCAGAAGCCGCTGACGCAGGCGATCGTCGGCTTCGGGTAGCCGGCGAGCAGCGCCCGCTGGGCGGCGCTGCGCTCGGCATAGGCCTCCGAGGCCGCGGCGTTGTGGCGGCTCTGCTCGAACTGGCTGATGTCGGCACCGGACACGAAGGCCTTGCCGCCGGCGCCGGTCAGCACCACGACCCGGATCGCGTCATCGTCGCGCAGCGCGACCAGGGCCTGGCCGAGCCCCTCCCACATCTCCAGCGACATCGCATTGCGCTTATCCGGGTTGTTGAAGGTGATGATGCCGACGCCGTCGCTCGCTCTGGTCATGAGGATCTTGCCCTCGGCGAAGGTGGTGGGGAGCTCGGAGATGGTCGGCATGAGGGTCCGTCGGCAGGGAGGGCAAGGCGGCCGGCATCGTTCACCGCGCCGGTGACGGCGTCAATGTGAGTTCACGCCACGATGGGCAGGCAAGAGGACGTCGGAGCCGATGCTCTCGACCTGTGCACGGGTGGCCCAGGAGAGGACGCGCAGCGTTCATGATCAGCGTCGGCCGACGGGACCGAAACGCCGCCATGCCGCCACTTCCTATGACGGCAGAGAGCACGAGAATACAAGGGCGACGGAGCCTCAGACCGCGCAGCGATCGCTGGGCGGACGAGAAGGGCCGGTGTGCCGGCCGCGCCGATCACTCGGCCTCGAGCCGAGGCAGTGAACTCGCCCGAGCTGGCAAAGCCTGGCGCCCCCAAGTTGCGCCCTCGAGCGAAGATGGTCCATATCCATCACGGGCAGATCTGTCTGACGGATCAGACAGCCTTGCCTATTCTTCGTTCGCTGCGATCGATTCCATCAAGGATACCAGCTGACGTTGTACGGTCTGGTCCTTGATCTTGCTGTAGGCGCGCAGCAACCGCAGGCTGAAGGCTGAGTCCAGGAACAGGAGGCTCTCGACCTCGCGCGCCTTGCTGTCGCCGTCGTAGAAGAACGTCACGGGCACGTCGAGCGCGGTGGCGATCTGCTGCAGACGCGCAGCGCCGACCCGGTTGACGCCCTTCTCGTACTTCTGGACCTGCTGGAAGCTCACGCCGAGCTTCTCGCCGAGTTCAGCCTGCGAGATCTTCTGCTCTACACGCCGGAGGCGAATCCGCTTGCCGAGCTCGATGTCGGGCTTGCCCGCACTGCGCTGCTTCATTTTCTTTGCCGCTGATTTGTTCATACTGATTTTACCGTCCTTCCATCGGAAAGCCCCCGAATAGATGGGTCAGGGGTTCACCCATATATACTGTTTTAAGTTGCTGTGGATGAATGAATTCGTCTTTAAACCACGGGTATTTGCCAGGGTTAAAGGCCTCGACCAGCCAGTCGATCATGTGACGCACCCTAGGGATGCGTCCGGTGGTGGCATGGTAGGACAGCCAGATGTCGTAGGACCACTTGAGGTCAACCTCAAGTGGTATGATCTTCCCGCCCAGGGCACTCGCATAGGTTGGGAAGACCCCGATGCCGGCGCCGTGCGCCACGGCCCAGTAATTGGCGCTCGAGACATTGGTGGTCATCGCGATCAGGTCCCGCTGCTCGAAACCGGGAAAGATGGTGGCGAAGGCGGCGTTGGCGGCGGCTTCGTCCGCCACCTGCAGAACCAAGCGATGTTTGACGAGATCGTCAATCGTCTTTGGGATGCCAAATATCTCCAAATATTTCTCGCTCGCAAAGCACATCAGGTGCATGCGGCCGAGCCGGACCAGCTTGACGTCGAGCGCCGCCGGCCGGGAGAGATGGATGGCCACGTCGGCCTCGTGGCGTGACACGTCGGCCGAGCGCATCGCGCAATAGAGGTCGACCATGACGTTGGGAAAGCTCTGCTGAAATTCGACCAGCCGCGGCGCCAGCCAGAACGTGCCGAGCCCCTCGGTCACCGCGACCCGGACCTCGCCCGACGCAGCGCCGGCGAGACCATCGCCCGCGCGCAGCAGCTCGAATGACGCGGCCTCCATGCGTTCGACGGCAGAGACCACCAGTGCGCCTTCGTCGGTCAGCCGAGCGCCGTGGACGTCGCGCGTGAACAGCGTCGCGCCGATCTGCCGCTCGAAATCATCGATGCGTCGCCGTACGGCATTGATCGAGAGCGTCAGCCGCTCCGCCGCGGAGCGGAAGCTGCCGGCCCTGACAACCTCGAGGAAGATCCGCGCTGCATCCCAGTCGGTGAGGCTTGCCAGCGCCGATTTGCTCACGGTCGACTTGGCCGGGGCGGCCCGGCCCGTCGCAGATTTTGCCGGCTTGCTCGCCGT
Organism: Bradyrhizobium sp. HKCCYLRH2015; assembly: GCF_051168215.1. Taxonomy (NCBI): domain Bacteria; kingdom Pseudomonadati; phylum Pseudomonadota; class Alphaproteobacteria; order Hyphomicrobiales; family Nitrobacteraceae; genus Bradyrhizobium; species Bradyrhizobium sp. HKCCYLRH2015. The sequence goes on from NZ_JBNPUO010000001.1 coordinate 192,123, forward strand.
TGCGCCCTTGGCGCTGCCACTCTCTCGGCTCAGTTCAATGCTCGATCCTGCCGCAGCAGACGAGTCGCCGTGCTCCCCTGGCGCCAGCGTCGCAGGGGTCTCGGCTAGGTCCTGGCGTTCCTTCTGAGGAACGCCCCGTTCCGCCGCAACGCGCATACAAGCTCTCTCCGCCTGCTAGAGTGATTCCGATAAATTACGGGCAGGGCACGTTCGTGCCATGATTTGGTTGAGCGATCGAGGGTCGATGAGTCTGCCACGTTCAGTTCTCTGCAGCATGGTCTTACCGCCAGCAGACGCGCGGTCTGACACATCATGTAGGACAGAGACACGCTTAGCGCGAGTCGAACCTAAGATCGACGGTTTTTGCCTCGACTGCAATGAAATGGTATTCGAAGATGGTCCGTTGTCATGCTATCTTGATGAACGGATCGTGGCGCTAACTCATCGAATGCCGGGGAGCGGTGATGTGTCTTCACCATGCGCCATGCCAGGACGTCGTCGTGCCGTCCCAGGGGGTGGGCGCGCGGCTCGGATGAGCCGCATGGGCAAAGCGCAGGGGAGCAACGACATGACGTATTTGGAAGCCATCCGCGAGTCGGGAGTTGCTCGGCTCCATCTCGTCGCACGCTAGAACGGAAACGACGCCTGTGGCCAATTCAGACGAACAAATGCTTGCAGTGCTTGCATCCCTGGAGCAGTGCCGCGCCACGCTCGCGGCGACGGGCAATCGCGAATCGGCACATTTGGTCTCGGTTGCCATCCTCGACCTGCGTATGAAGCTGAACCGTCTGAGCGAGGACGATCTGAGATCGCTCTGCGATGAGATGGTTCAAGCTGACAATCCCGACAAGCTGCGCGATCCGAAGCTGCAGCCGGGTCAGCGCAGGCAGCCTTTGCTTCGAGTGGTGAAATAGCACAGTTCGATGTGTGCACAAAGGTGCATTTAGCGCATTTGTGATATGTCGTGATCCCGCGGTGATGCGCGGCTCGCGGACGAACCGGTTGGAACGGGTGGACGTGCCGCATCCGGGCGGGACTTTGCCGACGAGGCTCCGATCCGGGGACGTCGGGCTCAATCCTAGCGAAGGCCTGCAGGCGGTGATCATCGTTGAGCGCCGTAACTTCGGCACGTCTGTTGCGTATTCCCCGTATCGGCGGCAAGAAGCGTCGTGCCCCGGCTTGCGCCTGGAGGGGCGTATCGCGGGACTCGCATGATCCAGAACGTATCGATTCCGGCCGCGTTCATTGCTGGCCTGGTCAGTTTTCTTTCGCCCTGCGTGCTGCCGCTGGTTCCTCCGTATCTGGTCTATCTCACCGGCGCCACGATCGAGCACATCGAGAGCGAGGAGCCTCCGGCCGCGTCGCGCCGCGCGGTGATGATCTCGGCCGCACTGTTCGTGCTGGGCTTCTCCACCGTGTTCGTCATGCTGGGGGCGAGCGCCTCGCTGATCGGCGGCCTGATCCGGGCCTGGTCGGAGCAGTTGTCCATTCTCGCCGGCATCGTCATCATCGTGATGGGCCTGCACTTCCTCGGCCTGACCCGGATCGCGTTCCTGATGCGCGAAGGGCGGCTGCCGATCCCCAAGCCGGTCGGCCTGTGGGGCGCCTATGTCATGGGGCTCGCCTTCGCCTTCGGCTGGACGCCGTGCATCGGGCCGATCCTGGCTGCGATCCTCTCGATCGCAGCCGCGGAGACGACGGTCGCCAAGGGCGCCGGGCTCCTTGCCGTCTATTCCGCCGGCCTCGGCATTCCGTTCCTGGTCGCGGCGTTCATGATCGAGCAGTTCTCGGCGCTGTTCATGCGCATGCGTGGCCATCTCGTGAACATCGAGCGCGCGATGGGCGTGCTGATGATCGCCACCGGCATCGGCTTTCTCACCGGCGCGGTCTCGACCTTCAGCATCTGGCTGCTCGAGACGTTCCCGGCGCTGCAGAGGTTCGGCTGACGCGGCTCAATCGTCGAGCTTGCAGGTGATGGTGTAGACCACGCCCGGCGGCAGGAAGTCGACCGTGGCCTCGCCGCCGAGCTGATCGCGCGCGCTGCGCTCGATCAGGCGGGAGCCGAAGCCGCGCTGGATCGGCGCCGAGACCACCGGGCCGCCGGTCTCCTGCCACACCAGCCGCAGCCGTGCCGGCAGCTTCTTCGCGGCGTCGGCCGCGCTCGTCAGCTCCCAGGACAGATCGACCGTGCCGGTGTCGTTCGAGAGCGCGCCATATTTGGCGGCGTTGGTTGCGATCTCGTGCACGATCATCGACAGCACGACCGCGAGCCGCGGCGACAGCGCCACCTTCGGGCCGGAGATCCTGATGCGGTCGGGCGTGTTGAGGCGATAGGGCTTGAGCACGCGCTCGATCACGTCCTGCAGCTCGGAGCCCTGCCATTTCTCCTTGCTGAGCAGATTATGCGCCTCGGCGAGCGCGCCGAGCCGGCCCTCGAACTTCTCGCGCTCATGGCGGCTGGCGCTGCGGAAGGTCTGCACCGCGATCGCCTGCAGGATCGCCAGCGTGTTCTTGACCCGGTGATTGAGCTCCTCGATCAGCAGATCGTGCAGCATCTCTGCGCGCGCGATCGTCGTCGCCATCCGCACCGCGAAGGCCAGGCCGATCGCCAGCATGATGCCGCCGAGCAGGCTGGTAACGGCGAGGTTGCGCCACAGCGGCGCCACCAGCGAATCCTCGGCGATGCCGGCGCCGATGGTCCATCCAGTCAGGGTGGAATGGGTGAAGCTCGACAGCAGCGGCACACCCTCGAGCGATACGCTCGACAGCGTCGCCTCCTGCTCGCTGCGCATGCGATCGAAGACCGAGGGCGAGGCCTGCTTGCCGATCGTCTTCGTCGGATTCGGCACGCGTGCGAAGACGGTCGCCTGGCGGTCGAGCAGCGACAGGGTCCAGTCCGGGTTCGGCCGCTGCTTTTCCAGGATGGTCTGGAACATCTCGATCGGCGGGCTGAACGAGATGTCATAGACGACCTCGCCGTCGCGAAAGACGGGAACCTCGACGGTGACGATCAGGCTCTTCTTCACGACGCCGTAGAACAGGTCGGAATATTGCGGCTGCCTGGTCTCGAACACGCGGCGGGTGATCTCGCGGTTGTTGCGCGGCGGCAGGTGAGCCGTATCCGGCGTCGCCGACGAGAACAATTGGCGTCCCTCGCGGTCGGCGACCACGATCGTGCCGTTCTTGCCGTACTGCTCGAGGAAGCCCATCGCGATCGGCCGGAAGCGTTCGAAATCGCCGGTGGTCAGCGCATCGGTCAGCGCCAGCACCTGGACGCCGCCGGTCATGCGCTGCATTTCGGCATCGAGCGTCAGCCGGATGCTGCGCACCGTCTCCAGCACGCGCTGGCGGGCGTCGCTGCGGTCCTGCATGTAGTTGTGCAAGACGATCCCGCCTGCGAACAGGATGAGCGGCAGCGTGGTCCCTGCGACCAGAAGAGCAAGCCGAATCGGCAGGGAGAGTTTTGGCACGGATGCCCCGTTTGAGCTGGCGCTGCTGATTGCCGTTGGGACTGACGTCGGCTGGGGAGATGCGTCGGGCGCAGGCGAATGTATGCAGCGAGCGCATATCAGGCTGGAGCGGCTGCGTCCGCAAGGTCCCGGCGGTTGCAGCCGTTCACATCGTTGTCAGCATAGGAGAGCGGTGCAAGCGCGCCAAGCGCAATGCGCGGGGATCGTCGGTTCCCTGAGCGGCTTTGCCGCCACAGCGCCTCTCCTAAACGTTGCTCTCGGTGATGGCCGCGTACACCATCGTGCGCAGCTCGCGGCGGATCGGGTAGGCGCTCGAGGGCAGCACCTGGGTCATGAAGATCGTGATCAGCTCTTCGGCCGGGTCGATCCAGAACGCGGTGGAGGCCGCGCCGCCCCAGGCATATTCGCCGGCGCTGCCGGGGATCAGCGTCTTGGCCGGGTCCATCGTCACCGAGAAGCCGAGACCGAAGCCGATGCCGTTATAGGCCGCTTCCGCGAACATCGAGCGCGACAGCGCCGGCAGGTCGACGCCGCCGGGCAGATGGTTCGAGGTCATCAGCTTCAGCGTCTTCGGCCCGAGCAGCCTGACGCCGCCGAGCTCGCCGCCATTGAGCAATGCGCGGCAGAACGTCAGATAGTCGGCCGTGGTCGAGCACAGGCCGCCGCCGCCGGAGATGAAGTCGGGCGGGTTGAGGAAGGTGCTGGTCGCCGGGTCGTCCTGCAAGGTCAGGCCGCCTTTGCGATCGGCGGCGTGGAACGACAGGGTGCCGGCGGGATCGGCCGAGTAGCACGCCGCAAGGCGGTGCGCCTTCGCGGCAGGAACGTGAAAGTCGGTGTCGGTCATGCCGAGCGGATCGAAGATGCGCTGTTTCAGGAATTGCTCGAACGGCTGGTCGGCGATCTTGCCGATGAGATAGCCGACCACGTCGGTGGAGACCGAGTAGTTCCAGGCCTCGCCCGGCGAGAACTCCAGCGGAATCCGCGCGAGGTCATCGATCATCGACTGCAGGGTGCCGGCCTTTTCGACCGCGCCGATCTTGGCGTCGCGATAGGCGGCATCGACGTTCGAGCGCTGCTGGAAGCCATAAGTGAGGCCCGAGGTGTGGCGCAAGAGGTCGACGATCAGCATCGGCCGCGACGGCGGGCGGCTGACAAAGCCCGGCGCGGTGCCGGCGACGAATACGCCGAGATTCTTCCACTCCGGAATGTATTTCGCGACCGGCTCGTCGAGCGCAACCTTGCCCTCCTCGACCAGCATCATGAAGGCGACCGAGGTGATCGGCTTGGTCATCGAATAGATGCGGTAGATCGTGTCGTCCCGGACCGGGACCTTGCGCTCGACGTCGGCAAAGCCGAGCGAGCTCGCGTGCACGATCTTGCCGCGGCGATAGACCATCAACTGCGTGCCTGGAAAACGGCCTGCCTCGACATAGCGCCGTTTCAGGTGGGCATCGATGCGGTCGAGCGCGGCTTGCGACATGCCGACGGTTTCGGGCGAGGCGGGAGTGGGGGCGAGCATCGGCGTCTCCGCTGTCGTTCGGTTTTCGTGGCCCGCGCGGACGGCTTGCGCGAAGGCGATGGAGCTGGAGCTGGGTGATAGCGGAAAATCGCCGCGCTTCCAATGGCAGCGCCCGTCGGGCTGATGTAGCCTTCGCCGCAGGAGGACCGCCCATGACGCAATTCAACGAAGCCGAGCTCACGGATGCCGTCGTCAAGAGCTTCGAGGGGACACCCGACCCACGGGTCAAATTCCTCATGCAGGAATTGGTGGCCTCGCTGCACGACTACGTCCGCAAGACCAATCTCACGTTCGACGAATGGGCCGCCGCCATCGACTTTCTCACCCGCACCGGCCAGACCTGCACTGCGAGCCGGCAGGAGTTCATTCTGCTGTCCGACGTGCTCGGCGTGTCGATGCTGGTCGACGCCATCAATCATCGCGACCGGGCAGGGGCGACGGAGACGACCGTGCTCGGTCCGTTCTACGTCGGCGAGCACAAGGTGACGCCCCACGGCACCGACATCTCGGCGGATCTCAAGGGCGAGAAGATGTTCGTCCAGGGACGGGTGACCGATCTGTCGGGTGCCCCGCTGGCGGGCGCCACGGTCGATGTCTGGCATGCCGACGACGAGGGCTTCTACGATTCGCAGCGGCCGTCCTATGAAAGCGATGGTCCGTCGTCGCGGGCGCGCTTCATCACGGATGCGGATGGTCGCTTCTTCTTCCGCACCATCCTGCCCTGCAGCTATCCGATCCCGACCGACGGTCCGGTGGGACGGATGATCCTCGAGACGAAGCGTCATCCGATGCGCCCGGCCCATGTGCATTTCCTGGTGGACGCCAAGGGCTACGAGCCGCTGATCACCCATGTCTTCGTCGGCGGCGACGAATATCTTGACAGTGACGTCGTCTTTGGCGTCAAGGACGACCTCATCGCCCAGGTGCAACGGAGCACCGACGCCGTGATGCCGGATGGCAAGCTGGCCGTCGGGCCATGGCACTTGATGACCTATGATTTCCGCATGAAGCCGGGAGCGGGCGTGGCGCCGCGTCCGCTCGGCGCGATCGCGCCTGAACCCGCTTGATCGGGGCGCGAGCGCCGGGCTCGCCTACCAGCCGCCGTGGCGAGCCGCGAGCAGGATGACGACGGCGATCGCGAGCAGCGCCGTCGTTGCCTTCCAGAACAGCAGCGGATTGCGCTCGATCAGCGGTGTCCGGTCGCCGCCGACATAGGCCGGATTGGGGTGCCGCAGGTCGAAGACGAATTCCGAGAGGCTCTCGTAACGTTTGGCGGCGACCGGATGGACGGCGCGGCGAAGTGCGCCGTCGATCCAGCGCGGGACGGTTTGGTCATCGCCGGAGGCCGGCTGATAGCGCACCTTGCGAAACTGTGCCGGGGTTCTCGCGCGCGCCATCTGCGCGCCATAGGGCAGCCGGCCTGTCAGCATCTGATAGGCGATGACTCCGAGTGAGAACTGATCGGACCATTCGGAGCCGCCCTCGCCGAGAACATATTCCGGCGCCGTATACTGCTGGGTCCCGAGAATGCTGTCGTGGTCGGCGGCCGGGTCGGCCTCGACCACGCCGCTGACGCGTACCGATCCGAAATCGATGATCTTCACCGTCCGGGTCCGGTCGATCATGATGTTTGCAGGCCGCAGATCCTGGTGGAGCATTTCCTTGCGATGCAGCGCCTGCAGCCCGTTGGCGATCTGCTCGATGATGTCTCTGACAGTATCGAGATCGGCTTTCGGATGGTCGATCATCCATTGCGCCAGGGTCTGGCCTTCGACGAATTCGGTGACGACGTAGAGATGATCGCGGCGGCGCGTCGATGGGAAGACCTTCAGCACGTGCGGGTTGTCGATCCGCCGCGCGATCCAGTCTTCCATCAGGAACCGTTTGAGATAGGCCGGGTCGCCGCGAAGGTCGATCGAAGGCACCTTGATGGCGACGGGGAGCTCCGTCTCGACGTCGACCGCCAGATAGATGTGGCTGCGGCTGCTGGCATGGATCTCGCGCACGATCCGGTAGCCCTCGAAGATCATCCGCGCGTCCAGCAGCGGCGCCGGCGGCAGCTGCTCGGCCTGGACCGGAATCTCGGCGGCGTCGCCGGCACCGAGCTCGTCGATCCGCACGATCTGGATCGTGAGATTGTCCGCGCTGCCCTGCGCCAGCGCCTCGGCGACGATGATGCGCGCCGCCTGGTCGAGGTCGTGGGAATTCTCCTTCAACACGGTGGCGACAAAACGCTTGCCGACATGCTCGTGAACGCCGTCGGTCGCGAGCACGAAGATGTCGCCGCGCTCGATCCTGACAGCCTGATAGTCGATTTCGACCTGAGGGTTGACTCCGAGCGCGCGCCCCAGATAGCTCTGCTGCGACGAGATGATGACGCGATGATCGTCGGTGAGCTGTTCGAGCGAATGGCCGGCGAGGCGTGAGATGCGACAATCGCCGATGTGGAACAGATGCGCGGTGGCCGCCTTGATCACGAGCGCGCTGAGCGTGCAGACATAACCCTTGTCGCGGTCATAGGCGTATTGGCTGGCCCTGGTCTGGGCGTAGAGCCAGGAGTTGGCCGCGGCGATCACGCGTCGCGCCGAGGTCTTCGCCGACCAGGCATCCGGCGTACAGTAATAGTCGGTCAGGAAGCTCTTGACCGCGGACTCGCTCGCGATGTGGCTGACCTCGCTGCTGCTGATGCCATCGGCGATGGCGACCGCGATGCCTTTCAGGCTGAGCGCAGGCTCATCGGGGATCAGGGCGCCGTGGAAGTCCTGGTTGCCCGGCTTCTGCCCTTTGTCGGAATGCGCTCCGATTGTGATCCGCAATGGCATTTGGCTGTGGGGCGAAGGCGAGGGAGCCCGACCTTAGCGCGGGCGGGCTCCCAAGGGAAAATGAAATCAGGCGGCTGCGCGAACGGAGACCTTGGCATCGCGCTTCGGCTGCGTCCTGATATGGGTGGCATAGAGCGTGAGGCCGGTAAAGGAGAGGCCGCCGACGAGATTGCCGAGCACGGTCGGGATCTCGTTCCAGATCAGATAGTCCATGATCGAGAACTTCGCATGGAGCATCAGCCCCGACGGGAACAGGAACATGTTCACCACCGAATGCTCGAACACCATGTAGAAGAAGACCAGGATCGGCATCCACATCGCCAGCACCTTGCCTGGCACGGTGGTCGAGATCATCGCGCCGACCACGCCGGTGGAGACCATCCAGTTGCACAGCATGCCGCGGATGAACAGCGTCGCCATGCCGGCCGCGCCATGCGCCGCGTAGCCGAGCGTCCGGCCTTCACCGATATTGCCGATGACGGCGCCGACCTTGTCCGGCTCCTGCGTGAAGCCGAAGGTCGTCACGAACGCCATCATGAAGGCCACCGTCAGCGCGCCGGCGAAATTGCCGATGAAGACGAGTCCCCAGTTGCGCAGCACGCCTGCGATGGTCACGCCCGGACGCTTGTCGATCAAGGCCAGCGGCGACAGCACGAACACGCCGGTCAGAAGGTCGAAGCCCAGCAGATAGAGCATCGAGAAGCCGACGGGAAACAGCAGCGCGCCGATGATCGGCTGGCCGGTGTTCACATTGATTGTCACGGCGAACCACGCCGCGAGCGCGAGAATGGCGCCGGCCATATAGGCGCGGATGACCGTATCCCGTGTCGACATGAAGATCTTGGACTCCCCTGCATCCACCATCTTGGTGACGAATTCCGAGGGCGCGAGATACGACATTCAGGCTTCCTTCTGATTGTGCTTAACAACTGCCGGTTTCGCGTTGCCCGCCGGGAACGCGTTTCCCGGTGGGCACCACATGAAGCGAGCGGCGTCGAATGTCGGTGCAAGGCTGAATTGCGGGCGCATCACGACGACTGCTGGGATCGGAGCAGTTCATTGAGATCCGTCCCGAATGTCAGGCGCTAACAGCCTCAACAATCCGTCGAACCGCAGTCATCGTTGACTAATGAGTTGTTAGCAAGCCACGTGCCAATTCTGGCCACAATGCCGGTTCGTCAATTTATCCAACGCCTTAGCCGATTGCGCGGCGCGACCATGAGCGAATGTGCCGGGCGTTGAGACGGCGGCTGCTTACGGCCGTATCGCATGTGCTCATTCGGTGTGCATTGCACATATAGCAAGCGAATCGCAAAAGATACGTGCGTTTCTGGCGAAGGCAGGCGCGGACGGCTTGTTCCTAACCCGCTGAAATTGCTGCGCTCCGGCTCAGAACGCGCTTGGCACAAAGATTGAATAAGTACTCCTGACGCCATCGACGCCGTCTCCCGAAAACTCATTCATCAGCAGCGTGACAGCTCACCGGAGCCTTCTCCGGGAGTCGGCTTGCGTCCGCAGGTCGGCAAGGCGTCACGGAGACGCAAAGGATCATCCTTTCATGCCGAATTCATCCGACCTCACCCGACGTCCTGATCCGGAACAGGCGTTCGCTTCCAAGCGCGGCGCCGTGCTGGATCGTCGTGCGTTTCTTGCGGCAGGCACTGCCGCCGCGCTGGCGCTCACTTCCAGCCGTGCGCGTGCGGCCAAGCTTGAAAAGGACGAGCTCAAGTTCGGATTCATCAAGCTCACCGACATGGCCCCGCTCGCGGTCGCCAAGGAGAACGGCTACTTCGAGGACGAGGGGCTGATCGTCACGCTGGAGGCACAGGCCAATTGGAAGGTGCTGCTCGATCGGGTCATCACCGGCGAGCTCGATGGCGCGCACATGCTTGCCGGCCAGCCGCTCGCGGCGACGATCGGCTTCGGGACCAAGGCCCATATCATCACGCCGTTCTCGATGGATCTCAACGGCAACGCCATCACGGTCTCCAACGAGATCTGGGAGCTGATGAAGCCACAGGTGGCGAAGGATGCGAGCGGCAAGCCGGTGCATCCCATCAAGGCGGAGACGCTGCGTCCGGCCATCGAGAAGCTCAAGGCTTCCGGCAAGGCCTTCAAGATGGGCATGGTGTTCCCGGTCTCGACCCACAACTACGAGCTTCGCTACTGGCTCGCCTCCGGCGGCATCAATCCTGGATATTATTCCGCCGATGATACGAGCGGCACCATCGCCGCCGAAGCCCTGCTGTCGGTCACGCCGCCGCCGCAGATGCCCGCCACGCTCGAAGCCGGCACCATCAACGGCTATTGCGTCGGTGAGCCGTGGAATCAGGCCGCCGTCTTCAAGGGCATCGGCGTGCCGGTGATCACGGACTACGAGATCTGGAAGGACAATCCCGAGAAGGTGTTCGGCATCACGGCGGCGTTCGCCGAGAAGAATCCCAATACGACGCTCGCGCTCACCAAGGCCTTGATCCGTGCCGCGATGTGGCTGGACGAGAACAACAACGCCAACCGCGCCAAAGCCGTCGAGATGCTCTCCAAGCCTGAATATGTCGGCGCCGACAAGGCGGTGATCGCGAACTCGATGACCGGCACATTCGAGTACGAGAAAGGCGACAAGCGGCAGATTCCGGATTTCAACGTCTTCTTCCGCTACTTTGCGACCTATCCCTATTACTCCGACGCCGTCTGGTATCTCACCCAGATGCGGCGCTGGGGACAGATCGCGGAGGCCAAGGACGATGCCTGGTACCACGCGACGGCCAAGAGCGTTTATCGGCCCGACATCTATCTTGCGGCCGCCCAGCAACTCGTCGCGGACGGCAAGGCGAAGAAGGAGGATTTTCCCTGGCAGACCGACGGCTTCCGCGCGCCGACTGCCGAATTCATCGATGGCGTGACCTACGATGGTCGCCAGCCGAACGCCTATATCGACAGTCTCAAGGTCGGGCTGAAGGGCAAGCAGAAGATCGAAGGCAACAAGATCATCGGCGGATGAACGGTGGCAGGGCCACAAGTCCTGGCGGTCCACACCCGGTCCCTGTCTCGCATTCTGAAAGATGAGCAATGGCAATTGTCGGAGACTACGTCGATGTCGACGCCGCCGCGGAGCAGCGCGCGCGCAAGGAGCGAATTTTCGCGCGGATCAACGCCGCCGCGAGCTATCTGAATATCGTCGGTCTAGGCTGGCTCGCTCCATTGGCGCGGATGGCGGCCGGCGACAGTATCAAGCCGCAATTGAAGGAGCTCCGGCAGACGCTGCTCGTTCCGTTGCTCGGCATAGGCCTCTTCCTTGCTGCGTGGGGTTGGGTCGCGCCCCACGTGAAGACGTCGCTCGGCGCCATTCCGGGGCCAGCCGAAGTCTGGGGTCAGGCCAAGAATCTCTACGCCGATCATGTGGCCGAACGCGCCAAGCAGGCCGCCTTCTACGAACGGCAGGAGGCACGCAATGCCAAGCTGATCGCGGACGGACGGGCTGATGAGGTCAAGCAGCGAAGCTACGCCGGAAACCCGACCTATTTCGATCAGATCCTCACCAGTCTGCTGACTGTTGCCGTCGGCTTCGTCGTCGCTACGGTGATCGCGGTTCCGCTCGGCATCTTTTGCGGACTTTCGAAGACCGTGAACGGTGCGCTCAATCCACTGATCCAGATATTCAAGCCGGTGTCCCCGCTGGCCTGGCTACCGATCGTGACGATGGTCGTATCCGCTCTCTACACCAATCCGACCGAATACCTGCCGAAGTCGCTGTTGATCTCGGCCATCACCGTGACGCTCTGCTCGCTGTGGCCGACGCTGATCAATACGGCGCTCGGGGTCGCGTCGATCGACAAGGACCTGCTGAACGTCGGCCGTGTGCTCCAGCTCCCGACCCATCGCACGATCACGAAACTGGTGCTGCCGAGCTCGCTGCCGCTGATCTTCACCGGGTTGCGTCTTTCGCTGGGGGTGGGCTGGATGGTCCTGATCGCCGCCGAAATGCTGGCGCAGAACCCGGGTCTCGGAAAGTTCGTATGGGATGAATTCCAGAACGGCTCGTCACAGTCGCTGGCGCGGATCATCGTGGCGGTGCTGACCATCGGTATCATCGGCTTCCTGCTCGATCGGGTGATGTACGCGCTGCAATCCGCCTTCACCTTCTCGAGTCAGCGCTGAGGTGGCCGTCATGTCATTCCTGTTGTTGAAGGGCGTCAGCAAGAGCTACGGCGGCGGCGATCGCAAGCTCGACGTGTTGTCCAATCTCGATCTCGAGGTCGAGGAAGGCGAGTTCGTTGCCATCGTCGGATTTTCCGGCAGCGGAAAATCGACGCTGATCTCGGCGATTGCGGGGCTGGTTCAGCCCGATGCCGGCGAGATCACACTCAAAGGCAAGCCGATCTCCGGGCCAGGGCCCGACCGCGGCGTCGTATTCCAGTCCTACTCGCTGATGCCATGGCTCACGGTGCGCGGCAACGTCGCGCTCGCCGTCGATCAGGTGTTCGCCGGAGAGACCAGGGCGGCGCGGTCGGCAAGGGTTGACCGGTATATCGCAATGGTCGGGCTGTCGCATGCGGCGCAGCGCCTGCCGTCCGAGCTGTCAGGGGGCATGCGGCAGCGGGTAGCCGTCGCCCGCGCGCTCGCCACCGGACCGGAAATTCTGCTCCTCGACGAGCCGCTTTCTGCGCTCGATGCGCTGACTCGGGCGCGACTTCAGGACGAGATCGTCGAGATCTGGTCGCGTGACAAGCGCACCGTCGTGCTGATCACCAATGATGTCGACGAGGCCATTCTGCTTGCCGACCGCATCATTCCGTTGCTGCCGGGGCCGAAGTCCACGCTCGGACAGAATTTCAAGGTCGACATTCCGCGCCCGCGCCAGCGCTCGTCGATTAACGAGGACGTGCGCTTCAAGCAGCTGAGGCAAGCGGTGACGAGTTATCTCATGGACGCGGCCGCCGGCCGGACGCCGGACAAGGCCGCTGGCCGCTCTCTGCCCAATGTGGTGCCGATCACCCAAATGGAGAAGCCGCCCCCGGCCTACCAGCGCGCGATCAGCTCGGCGCCCTACCAGTCCGACCGCTACCTGGAATACTCACAGCTGTCGAAGGTCTATCCGACCCCGAGCGGTCCGCTCACCGTGGTCGACAATTTCGACCTGAAGGTGCGCAAGGGAGAATTCATCTCCGTGATCGGTCATTCGGGATGCGGCAAGTCGACCGTGCTCTCGATGACCGCCGGGCTCAACGATGTCACGCTCGGCGGCATCATTCTGGATGGTCGCGAAGTCTCGTCGGCCGGTCCCGACCGAGCCGTCGTCTTTCAGTCGCCGTCGCTGTTTCCGTGGTTGACCGCGCGTGAGAACGTGGCGCTCGGCGTCGACAGGGTCTATCCGCATGCGACGCCCAAGGAGCGCAACGACGTCGTCGACTACTACCTCGAGCGCGTCGGCCTCGGCGACTCGCTCGACACGGCGGCTGCGTCGATGTCCAACGGCATGCGACAGCGCGTCGGCATCGCGCGCGCCTTCGCTTTGTCTCCGAAGCTGCTGTTGCTCGACGAGCCGTTCGGAATGCTCGACAGTCTCACCCGTTGGGACCTCCAAGAGGTCCTGATGGAAGTCTGGCAGCGCACGCAGGTGACAGCTCTGTGCGTGACCCACGACGTCGATGAAGCAATTCTGCTGGCCGATCGCGTGGTGATGATGACCAACGGTCCCAACGCCCGCATAGGTCACATTCTCCAGGTCGACATTCCGCGACCGCGCACGCGCAAGGCCTTGCTGGAGCATCCGGACTATTACCGCTACCGGCGCGAGGTGCTCGATTTCCTCGAGGCCTATGAACACGGTTCGAAACCTGAGCCGGGCCCCGCGGTCCCGTCGCATTCAGGCACCCAGGCTGCATGACTGCCGGACGCCGGATCGAACCGCCGTCCGCCTTCAGACGACCAACGAGGCCCGATAGCTGCATCGAAGGATTTCCCATGACGCCGTCTCAGATCGCATTGGTTCAGGACAGTTTTGCCAAGGTCGCGCCGATCTCCGATCAGGCCGCGACCATCTTCTACGATCGCCTGTTCGAGGTCGCGCCGCAGGTGCGTGCGATGTTTCCGGACGACCTCACCGAGCAGCGCAAGAAGCTGATGGCGACCTTGGCGGTCGTGGTGAATGGATTGACCAACCTGCCTGCGATCCTGCCGGCGGCAAGCGCGCTCGCCAAGCGCCACGTCGATTACGGCGCCAGGCCGGAGCACTATCCGGTGGTCGGCGCCGCGCTGCTGTGGACGCTGGAGAAGGGACTCGGCGACGGCTGGACGCCCGAGGTCGCCGCCGCCTGGACCGCGGCCTATGGCACGCTGTCCGGCTACATGATCGCGGAAGCCTATGGCAAGGCGCAGGCGGCGGAGTAGGCGCTTTGAGTGAACCGCTCGTCATCGTCGGCAACGGCATGGCCGCTGCAAAGCTGGCGGAGGAATTGTCGCAGACCGTGCTCGGCCGCTACGCGATCGCCGTCATCGGCGAGGAGCCGCGGCTGGCCTACAACCGCGTGCTGCTGTCGTCGGTGCTGGCCGGCGAGGCCGCGTCCCACGAGATCGAGCTCAAGCCGGCATCCTGGTGGCGCGAGCGCGGCGTGACGTTGAAATACGGTGCGCGCGTGACCGGCATCGATGTCGGCCGCCGCGAGCTGCAGATCGAGAACGATGAGAACGTGGCGTTCTCGCGCCTGGTCCTCGCTACCGGCTCGCTGCCGCTGCGGCTGCCGGTGCCGGGCGCCGATCTGCCGGGCGTGCACACGTTCCGCGACAGCCGCGACACCGACGTGCTTCTGGCGCTGGCGGCCAAGAAGGGCCGCGTCGTGGTCGTCGGCGGCGGGCTGCTCGGGCTGGAAGCGGCCTATGGCCTGGCGCGCGCCGGCGCCAAGGTGACGCTGCTGCATCTGATGGACCGGCTGATGGAGCGGCAGCTCGATGCGCCGGCCGCCGCATTGCTCAAGTCGCTGGTGGCGCGCAAGGGCATCGAGGTTCTGCTCAATGCCAGCACCGCTTCCATCCACGGCAACGGCCGGGTCGAAGGCGTCGAGCTGGCCGACGGGCGCCGCCTCGCCGCGGACGCGGTGATCTTCGCCGCCGGCATCCGGCCGAATGTGACCTTGGCAAAGGAAGCGGGGCTCGCCGTCAACCGCGGCATCGTCGTCGACGACGCGATGCAGACCTCGGCGCCCGGCATCTTCGCGCTCGGCGAATGCGCCGAGCACCGCGGCACCTGTTACGGGCTGGTCGAACCGGCCTACGAGCAGGCGCGGGTGCTGGCGCAGCATCTGGCCGGACGCAAGGCGGCCTATGGCGGCAGCGTCGTCTCGACCAATCTGAAAGTGTCGGGGGTGTCGGTGTTCTCGGCCGGAGATTTCGTTGGTGCCGAGGGCAGCGAGACGATCGTGCTCAACGATGCCAGGCGCGGCATCTACAAGAAGCTCGTCATCGCCGACGGGCGCCTCACCGGCGCCGTGCTGATCGGGGAGACCAGGGATGCTCTGTGGTATCGCGACCTGATCCGCAGCCGCGAGCCGGTCGCGGCGATCCGGACCGAGATGATGTTCGGCCGCGCCGCGGCGCGGCCACGGGCAGCGTGAGAGAGGGGGCCTCGCACGATGACGACTGTTGATCCCAAGTTGCGCACGGTGCGCACCGCCTGTCCGTATTGCGGCGTCGGCTGCGGCGTGCTCGCCACGCCCGACGGCAGCGGCGGCGCGGCGATCTCCGGCGATCCGTCGCATCCGGCCAATCTCGGCCGGCTCTGCTCCAAAGGCTCGGCGCTCGGCGAGACGCTCGGGCTCGAGAGCCGGCTGCTCTATCCGATGATCCGCTGCAAGGGCGGCATGGAGCGGGTGGCGTGGAGCGATGCGCTCGATCACGTCGCGACCCGCCTCAAGCACATCGTCGCCCGCGACGGCGAGGACGCCGTGGCGTTCTATCTCTCGGGCCAGATGCTGACCGAGGACTACTACGTCGCCAACAAGCTGATGAAGGGTTTTCTCGGCTCGGCCAATGTCGACACCAATTCGCGGCTGTGCATGGCGTCGTCGGTCGCCGGCCACCGCCGCGCCTTCGGCGCCGACACCGTCCCCGGCACCTATGAGGATCTCGATCGGGCCGATCTGCTGGTCTTCGTGGGCAGCAACGCCGCCTGGTGCCACCCGGTGCTCTACCAGCGCATGCTGGCCAACAAGCAGACGCGCGGCGCCAGGTTCGTGGTCATCGATCCGCGCCGTACCGACACGGCTGAAGAAGCCGACCTGTTCCTGGGATTGAGGCCCGGCACGGATGCGGCGCTGTTCTCCGGCCTGCTGGTGCATCTCGCCGACAACGGCGCGCTCGACGGCGACTACATCGCGCGCCATACGTCTGGCTTCGACGAGACCCTGGCGCGCGCGCGCAGCCTTGCCGGCAGCACCGCGGCGACCGCGCTCGCCACCGGTCTGTCCGAGCCCGATGTCGCCGCCTTCTTCAAGCTGTTCCGCGACACGCCGGAGGTCGTCACCCTCTATTCTCAGGGCGTCAACCAGTCGGCGCAGGGCACCGACAAGGTCAATGCGATCCTCAATTGCCATCTCGCCACCGCGCGCATCGGCAAGCCCGGAATGGGGCCGTTCTCGTTGACAGGCCAGCCCAATGCAATGGGCGGCCGCGAGGTCGGTGGGCTCGCCAACCAGCTCGCCGCGCATATGGGCTTCACGCCGCCGGACATCGACCGTATCAGACGCTTCTGGAAGGCGCCCGATATCGCCACCCACGAAGGGCTGAAGGCGGTCGCGATGTTCGAGGCGATCGCGCGCGGCGAGATCAAGGCGCTGTGGGTGATCGGCACCAATCCGGCGGTGTCGCTGCCGGACGCCGATCTGGTCCGCTCAGCCTTGAAGAAGCTCGAGCTGCTGGTCGTGTCAGAGAACGTCCGCTCCAACGACACCGTCGATGCCGGCGTCCATGTGCTGCTGCCGGCGCAGGCCTGGGGCGAGAAGTCGGGCACCGTCACCAACTCCGAGCGCCGCATCTCGCGCCAGCGCGCCTTCATGGCGCCGGCCGGCGAGGCCATGCCGGACTGGTGGATCCTCAGCGAGGTCGGCAAGCGGCTCGGCTTCGCTTCCGCCTTCAACTACACGTCCGCCGCGGACGTCTTCCGCGAGCACGCCGCGCTGTCGGCGTTCGAGAACGATGGCAGCCGCGACTTCGACATCGGCGCGCTGGCGAGCCTCAGCGACGACGAGTACGACACGATGGCGCCGGTGCAGTGGCCGGCGCGCGCGGGCAAGCCGCCCGCGCCGCGTTTCTTTGCCGACGGCGCCTTCTTCACCGGCGACCGCAAGGCGCGCTTCGTCGCGCCGGAGGTGCCGGCGCTGCGCAGCGAGACCAATGCGGCGCGGCCGCTGCGGCTGAACACCGGGCGCATCCGCGACCAGTGGCACACCATGACGCGCACCGGCTTGAGCCCGCGGCTATCAGCGCATCTGCCGGAGCCGTTCGTCGAGGTGCATCCGGACGACGCGCTGCGCTACGGCCTGATGCATGACGGCTTCGCCAGGGTGACGACCGAGCACGGCCGGTGCATCCTCAAGGTCGTTGTCAGCGAGCGCCAGCAGCGCGGCATGCTGTTCGCGCCGATCCATTGGAACGCGACGAACTCCTCGCATGGCCGCGTCGGCGCGCTCGTCGCCTCGCACACCGATCCGTTCTCCGGCCAGCCCGAGGCCAAGGCGACGCCGGCCGCGATCAGTCCCTATGAGTACGTCTTCCGCGGCTTCATCCTGTCGCGCAGCGAGCTCGCGCTGCCGTCCCATCTGTGGTGGGCGCGGGCGACGGTGCAGGGCGGCTTCGGCTATCTGTTCGCTGACAATGGCGACCTCATGCGCTGGCCGGCCTGGTTCAAGGCGCGCGCCACCGACGACGTCACGGATTACATGGATGTCGGCGGCGGCGTCTATCGCGCCGCGTCCTTCGCCGGCGACCGCATCGAGACCTGCGTCTTCGTCGGACCGGGCCATGACGCCGGCGACTGGAACGTCGTGAAGACGATGTTTTCAGCCGATCGTCTCGACGACGACCAGCGCCGCATGCTGCTGTCCGGCCGCGCGCCCGACGGCGTCGGCGGCGGCCCGATCGTCTGCGCCTGTTTCGGCGTCGGCCGCGACACCATCTGCGATGCGATCGCCGCCGGCGCGCGCACGCCCGCCGCGGTCGGCGCGCAGCTCAAGGCCGGAACCAATTGCGGCTCGTGCATTCCGGAGATGAAGCGGCTGATCGCGCAGACGCCGGCGCAGGCCGAGGCGTCGGTGAAGGTGGCGAGCTAGTTCAACACAGTCATTGCGAGCGCAGCGAAGCAATCCAGAGTCCGCGACGGCCCTGGATTGCTTCGTCGCCTGCGGTTCCTCGCAATGACGGCAGTGGCCAATCGACGCCGCGCGTCGCCTCCTCTATGCTCGCCGCCATGAAGCATAAGACATTCGGAACCGGCGGCGCCGGCGTGTCCGTGATCGGGCAGGGCACCTGGTATCTCGACCACGCCGACCGCAGCCGCGCCATCGCCACGTTGCGGCGCGGCCTGGATCTCGGCATGAGCCACATCGACACCGCGGAGATGTATGGCGATGCCGAGCTGGTCATCGCCGAAGCCATCGCCGGCCGCCGCGACGAGGTGTTCCTGGTGTCGAAGGTGCTGCCGAGCAACGCCTCCCGCCGTGGCACCATCACCGCCTGCGAGCGCTCGCTGAAGCGGCTGAAGACCGACCGGCTCGACTGCTATCTGCTGCATTGGCCGGGCTCCGAGCCGCTCGCGGAGACGGTGGCGGCGTTCGAGGAGCTCAAGGCCGCCGGCAAGATCGCCTCCTGGGGCGTCAGCAATTTCGACGTCGACGATCTCGACGAGCTGCTGGAGGTCGCAGGCGAGGGCAGGATCGCCTGCAACCAGGTGCTCTACCATCTGCAGGAGCGCGCCATCGAGCACGCCGTCATCCCGTGGTGCGGCCAGCACGGCGTCGCGGTGGTCGCCTATTCGCCGTTCGGCCATGACGACTTTCCGGAACGCCGCAGCGCCGGCGGCGAGGTGCTGCAGCGGATCGCGGAGCAGCACGGCGCGACGCCGCGCCAGGTCGCGCTCGCCTTCCTGACGCGGGCGTCGTCGCTGTTCGCGATCCCCAAGGCGTCGCGGCCCGAACATGCCGAGCAGAATGCGGCGGCCGGCGACATCGAGCTCACCGCGGCCGAGATCGCCGCGATCGACCGCGCCTTTCCGCGCGGGCCGAAGCCGCGTGGGCTGCCCATGCTGTAGCGCAGCATCACGGAAAATTACGGATGTTTGCTACCTCGGCGCGTAGCCAGCGCATATCGGCTGCCCGCTTTCCATGGGTTGTCCCGCGGCCGTGATTGGCGTTTTGTCGCCACTCACCGAATCGTCGCTTCTGCCAACCTTCGAGTTCGACCGTGACCCCGCCCCCGAGTGCGGCCGCCGCCGCGCGCCTCGACGACGTGCCGACGTCCGTGCAGGACAAGCCGCAGGCCCGGCGCAAGCGCGCGCCCGCCCGCGCCGACCGGCCGTTCCGCGGCATTGCGCTGATCCTGCTGTCGACCGTGTTCCTCGGCACCTCGGACGTGACGGCGAAATATCTGTCGAAGACGCTGCCCTCGATCGAGATCACCTGGATCCGCTTCGTCGTATTCGCACTCATCATGGTGCCGGCGATGATCCCGGGCTCGCCGCTGTTCGCGATGCGCACCGCGCAGCTCAAGTTTCAGTTGCTGCGCGGCGTCGCGCTGCTCGGCTCGTCGCTGATGTTCATCACCGGTTTACGCTACCTGCCGATCGCCGAGGCCTCCGCCACCGGCTTCGTCGCGCCGCTGTTCGTCACCGCGCTGTCGATCATCTTCCTCAGCGAGAAGGTCGGCCTGCGCCGCTGGGTCGCCACCGCGGTTGGCCTGTTTGGCGTGCTGGTGATTCTTCGCCCCGGCACCGGCGCGTTCCATCTTGCTGCGCTGTTTCCGATCGTCTCGGCCTTCGCCTGGGCCTGCACCCTGATCATGACGCGGATGATGAGCGGGCGCGAGCACGCGATCACGATCATGACCTATTCGTCGATCGCCGGCGTCTGCGTGCTCTCGGCCATCGTGCCATTCGTGTGGACCACGCCGTCCTGGCAGGACATCGGCTTCGGCGTGCTGGTCGGCGTCGCCTCGACCATGGGGCAGTGGATCGTGGTGCTGGCATTCCGCTATGCCGACGCCTCGGTGCTGGCGCCGTTCTCCTACACCCAGTTGCTGTGGGTCAGCATCCTCGGCTTCCTGGTGTTCGGCGAGGTGCCGGACGTCTGGACCATCGTCGGCGCCGCCTTCATCGTTTCCAGCGGCCTCTACACTGCCCATCGCGAGCGCGTCCGTCGCTCGCAACTGCTGCAGGTCGCCGGCGAGAGCTCGCCGAATCCGTGAGCCATCGGTCGCACGTCCCCAGGCCATTGCGGGGGGCGACTTTTCGGGTGGATGCGTTGCGCGCCCGCTACAACCGCGATCAAACGCGTAACGCGCTGATTTCAAACAAGAAACAGGGACGCCGTCGATCTCGGCGGGCGCCGCGCGCCTGCTAGGTCTTGGATTGCATCAGGGGGTGCAGAGCAAGATCGGGGGATTGCGTGCAGAGGCGGGTCGAAACGGCGGGGCGTCCGACGGCGCGAGGCGTGTGGGGCGCGCTGGGGCTCATGCTCGGGCTCTTCGGGCTCGGGCCGACGACGTCGGCGCAGGCCCAGACCGACTACACCTGGGGCGGCACCGGCTCTTCGACTGCGACCTCCGACTACAACCTCTCGACCAACTGGGAGACCCCGCCGGCCGGCGCGCCGCCCGCATCGAGCGGCCAGCGGGCGCTGTTCGGCGCCACCGGCGCATCGACCATCACGGTCACCGCGCCGCTCAATCCGGATTCCTGGATTGTCCTCAGCAACGCCCAGTCCTATGCGATTGGCGGCGCCGACGTGAATTTCGGCGTCGCCGGCCCCGGCTGGGGCTTCATCAACGACGCCAGTTCCGGCCAGACGATCACGATCGGCAACAACCTCGGCGAGACCGTTGCCGGCGTGCGCGCCGAGCTGCTCGGCAACAGCACCACCATCCTGCTCGGCAACAACTCCTATTCGGGCGGCACCTTCATCAGCAACGGCGCGACCTTGCAGCTCGGCGACGCCACCCACACCGCCCGCATCATCGGCGACGTGTCGAATTTCGGCATCTTCAACGTCGTCAGGGCCGATACGTCCGGGATCGTCTCGCTCACCAATGATGGCGGCACCACCAACTTCCTCGGCGCGAGCTCCGCCGGCACGATGACGATCGTGAACCACTCGATCGCCACGACGGCGTTCGGCGTCGCCGGAGGCACCGATACGGCGACGGCGGGGAACGCCGTGATCACCAACCATCAGGGCCGCACGCTGTTCAACGCCAACACCAGCGCCGGCAATGCGACGATCACGAATGATACGTTCAGCCTGGTCGCGTTCGTCAATGCCGCGACGGCCGCCAACGCGGTCATCACCAATGGCGGCAATTCCTACCTGATGTTCGGGATGGGCTTCGGCAGCGACACGCCGTCCGCGGGCAACGCAGAGATCACCAACAACATGGACGGGCATATCCAGTTCAACGCCCATTCCACCGCGGCGAATGCGACCATCACCACCAACGACGGCGCTTCCACCCTGTTCTTCGACCATGCGACCGCAGGCTCCGCCACGATCATCACCAATGCCGGTGGTCGCACCCGTTTCCTCGACAATACGACCGGCGGCGCCGCGCAGTTCGTGACCAACGGCACCGGCGTGGTCGACTTCTCCGGCAGCACGGGGTCCAACGGCGACGGCCGCATCACCGCGGGCTCCCTGGCGGGATCCGGCAACTATTACATCGGCGCCTTCAACACGCTGGTGGTCGGCGGCAACAATCTCTCGACCGAGGTCTCCGGCGTGATCAGCGACTACGACCCGTGCGAGTGCGGCACGGCTGGACCGGGCGCGCTGACCAAGGTCGGCAGCGGCAAGCTGACGCTGTCGGGCATCAACACCTACACCGGCGCGACCACGGTCGATGGCGGCATCCTCGCCGTCAACGGTTCGATCGCCGGCAGCAGCGTGACCGTGAATGCCGGCGGCACGCTCGGCGGCAACGGCATCGTCGGCAGCACGCTGGTCAATGGCGGCGCGCTGGCGCCCGGCAATTCGATCGGGCTGCTGACGGTGCAGGGCAATCTCGTGTTCACGGCTGCCGCGAGCTACATGGTCGAGGTGTCGCCGGCCAATGCCGACCGGGTCAACGTGACGGGCACCGCGACGCTGGGTGGCGCCACGGTGCAGGCGGCGTTCGCCCCCGGCAGCTACGTCAACAAGCAGTACACGATCGTCAACGCCGCCGGCGGCATCAGCGGCACCTTCAACACGCTGGTCAACACCAACCTGCCGGCCAACTTCTCCTCGAGCCTGAGCTACGACGCCAACACCGTCTATCTAAACCTGACGCTCGGCACGTCCGGGACCAATACCAACCAGCAGAACGTCACGGACACCACGACCGGCTATTTCAACCGCACCGGCGGCATCCCGGTCGCCTTCGGCGCGCTGACCCCGGCCGGCCTGACGCAGGCGTCCGGCGAGATCGCCACCGCCTCGCAGCAGGCGATGTTCGACTCGATGAAGATCTTCCTTGGCCTGATGACCGATCCCTTCGTCGCCGGGCGCAGTGCGAACCCATCGGCTCCGGCGGCGTTCGCCGACGCAGGGCAGGGCGCCCTGCCGCGCGATGCCTTCGCGCGCATGCCGGTCAAGGCCGCTTTGGCCCGGCGCTTCGACGAGCGCTGGAGCACCTGGGCGGCGCCGTTTGGTGGCGGTTCGTTCACCGACGGCAATGCCGCGCTCGGCTCGAACGACACCACCATCCGCGAGGTCGGCTTCGCCGCCGGCGCCGACTACATCGTGTCGCCGAACTGGCTGGCCGGCTTCGCGCTGTCGGGCGGCGGCACCAGCTTCAGCGTCAATGGCGGCGGCAGCGGCCGCTCCGACCTGTTCCAGGCCGGCGCCTTCGCCCGCTATCGCAACGGCCCGGACTATCTCTCCGCCGCGCTGGCCTATGGCTGGCACGACGTGACCACCGACCGCACCGTGGCCGTCGCGGGCGTCGACCAGCTCCGCGCCCGCTTCAATGCGTCGGCCTATTCCGCTCGCCTCGAGGCTGGCCGCCGCTACGCCACGCCATGGGGCGGGATCACGCCCTATCTCGGCGGGCAGGCGACGGCTTACGTGCTGCCGTCCTATGCCGAGCAGGTGCTCTCCGGCGCGGGCACCTTCGCGCTGAGCTATGCCGGCAAGACCGTGACGGATGCGCGCGCCGAGCTTGGCGCGCGCGTCGACCGGTCGTTTGCGCTCGCCGACGGCGTGCTGTCGCTGCGTGGCCGCGCCGCCTGGGCGCACAATTTCAACCCGGATCGCACCATGACCGCCGGCTTCCAGGCGCTGCCAGGCACGAGTTTCATCGTCAACGGCGCCGCGCAGTCGCGCGACCTCGCGCTCACCACGGCCTCGGCCGAAATCGCCTGGCGCAACGGCTGGTCGGCGGCCGCGACCTTCGAAGGCGAGTTCTCGACCATCAGCCGCTCCTACGCCGGCAAGGGCGCGGTGCGCTACAGCTGGTGATCGCGCGCTCCCATCTTGGATCGTTCTCGCAGCAATGCTACGGCTGCCTCAACGAGACACCAGGGAGAACGCCATGATCAATCTGACGCCCGAGACCATGCTGCCCGACGACGGCACCCAGGGAACGCTGGTCGGCCGGGTCTGGCGACCCGACGTCGATGGTCCGGCCGTTGTGGCGGTGCGCGATGACGGCGTCTACGATGTCACCTCGGCCTTCCCGACCGTCAGCGCGCTGTGCGAGCACGACGATCCCGCGGCTGCACTGCGCGGCATGGGCGGGCAGCGCATCGGCGACCTCGCCGCCATCCTCGCCAACACGCCCCCCGATCGCCGTGATCCCGCCAAGCCGTGGCTGCTGGCGCCGGTTGATCTCCAGGTGCTCAAAGCGGCCGGCGTCACCTTCGCGATCTCGATGCTGGAGCGCGTCATCGAGGAGCGCGCGCGCGGCAATCCGGCCTCCGCCGAAGCGATCCGGACAGAGGTGGTGCGTCTCGTCGGCGACGATTTCTCCAAGCTGAAGCCCGGCTCCGACCAGGCCATGCACCTCAAGCAGATGCTGATCGAGCAGAACGCCTGGAGCCAGTATCTCGAGGTCGGCATCGGCCCCGACGCCGAGGTCTTCACCAAGGCGCCGACCATGTCGTCGGTCGGCACCGGCATGGATGCCGGGCTGCATCCGAAATCGACCTGGAACAACCCGGAGCCGGAGGTGGTGCTGGCGGTGTCGAGCCGCGGCCAGATCGTCGGCGCGATGCTCGGCAACGACGTCAACCTGCGCGACTTCGAGGGCCGCTCGGCGCTGCTGCTGTCCAAGGCCAAGGACAACAACGCCTCCTGCGCGATCGGACCGCTGCTGCGCCTGTTCGACAGGAGCTTTTCGCTCGACGACGTCAGGAAGATGGACGTCGCGCTGAACGTGACCGGCAGCGACGGCTTCGTGCTCGACGGCCATTCCTCCATTAGCAAGATCAGTCGCGATCCGACCGATCTCGTCGCCCAGACCATCGGCGCCGTGCATCAATACCCCGACGGCTTTGCGCTGTTCCTCGGCACCATGTTCGCACCCGTCAAGGATCGCGACGCGCCGGGCCAGGGCTTCACCCACAAGCGCGACGACGTCGTCACCATCTCGGCGCCCCAACTCGGCCGCCTCGTCAACCGCATGCGCAACAGCGACGAATGCGAGCCGTGGACGTTCGGCGTCGGCGCCCTGATGCGCAGCCTCGCGCGGCGGAAGCTGATTTGACGACGGGCTGCCTCTCCATCCTCGCCGTCATTCCGGGGCGCGCGCAGCGCGAGCCCGGAATCCATACGCCGCAGCCGTCGTGAGTCAGACGGCTCTCAGTGATCGTGCTCCACCACGTCTATTCGTGGCTATGGACTCCGGGCTCGCTCGCTTGCGCGAGCGCCCCGGAGTGACGACCGGTGTGCATCGAGGCATTTGGGGCCTCGTGGTTCGAGACGCGCCGCGATGCGGCGCTCCTCACCATGAGGGGCAAGTGGCGGAGCAGCCGCTGCATACGGGACCATGAACACGCTGTTAGCGTGTTCATGGAGAGGGTTTGAAGCTCTTGAGGATCGCGCCGCACACTCAGCCCTCGTCCTGAGGAGCCCGCCGGAGGCGGGCGTCTCGAAGGACGGCTGCACGGCTCTGCCGGCTCTACGCCCCTTCATGCTTGCGAGCGCGATGTTGGGAATTGGAGCGGCCGCCTCACTCGCCTCACACATGCCCCGACGCCATTTCGCCGGCGACGCGGCGCGGGCGCTCCTGCAGCTGGGCGGGATCGCCGCGCGCGGCGCGCTCGCGGACCAGCGAGAGCGCGTGGTCGCGTTCGGCGGCCGGGCTGCGCCGTGGCTCCGACCGGCGCAGGCCGAGATCGTCGTCGATCGGATCCTTCGGCACCAGCGACAACGCCCGCTCGAACGGATCGAGCGACGCGTCACGCCCCCTGCCGCCGTCACGGCCCGGCTCAGGCTCGGGCGGACGTCGCGCCACGAGCGTCTTGATGCGCCCGATCAGGCCGGATGGCGCTTCCGGCGGCGCTGAATCGAACGGGTCGGCATAGAACGTCGCGCCGGCCTTCTCGACCATGCCGGCAAGTGCGGTGACCATGCGCGGCGAGCCGCAGGCATAGACCACGTCGGAGGACGTCAGCGTCGGCATGTGCGGCTCGATCCGCCCGGTGCGGATCGACGGATGGTTGATCGGGCCCTCCTCCACGGTCGGAATGATCGTGACATTCGGCAGCCGCGCGAGCTGCGCCAGGATCGGCGTCATGTAGAGCTGCGGCAGCTTCTTGGCGCCGGCGATGATCACCATGGGACGGCTGCGGTTCTCGCGCAGCGCCATCGCCGCGATCGCCCAGATCGGCGCGAAGCCGGTGCCGCTGCCGGCGAGGACGAGACGGCCGGAGCCGCCCGGACGCAGGAACGCGTGACCATACGGCCCCTGGATGCGCAGCCGATGGCCGGGCCGGATGCCGCTGCCGAGCGCTTGCGTGACGCGGCCGCCACGGACCTTCTTGATGTTGAGATGGATGACGCGGCCGCCGATGCGGCCGTCGAACGAGGCGGTCGGGCTGTAGGCGCGCGCCGGATAGCCGGCGAAGGTGAACTTGAAGTACTGGCCCGGCAGATAGCTGATGCTCTTCTCGGGCGCGATCATCAGCTCCATGATATCTGGCGCGACCTCGCGCAGGCCGACCAACCGTGCCTTGCTGATATCGATCTCCGGCACGTCCTCCACGTCGACGTCGAGGTCGGAGACGACGCGCGCCTGGCACGCATAGATCATGCCCTGCGTATGCGTCTCGCCGCACACCGTCTGCCCCTTCGAGACGTGAACCATGCAGGTGCCGCAGGTGCCGGCGCGGCAGTCGAACGGAATCTCGACGCCGTTGGCGAGCGCGCCATCGAGCAGCACGTCACCCGCGCGGACGCGGAACTGGCGGCCTTTGACGGTGACGGTCCTGAAGTTCGACATGGTTTACTCCTCGATCGGATACGCTGTGACGATGGTGGGACGAGACCGCGGGGCTTCACGCCTTGCCGGGCGACACGCGGATGAGATTCTTGTTGGCCGTGCTCTCGAATCGGCTCGACCAGTAGTTCGACGCCATCACCGGCCGCTTCAGCCAGCTCACCTTCGGCGAGCGCAGCACCAGGAACCAGAAGAAGAACGGCGTCGTGATGAGATGCGAGACCAGCGGAAACCAGTCCGGCAGCAACGACGCCGGGCCTGGCAGGCGATACCAATAGTAGGTGCTGATCGCGGCCGCCGCGAAGATGCGATGCATCCGGGTGCGTGCGGCGGGCCTGTAGCGCAGGATGTGCTCGCCGACCCTGAACACGACGTAGCTGACGAGCGCGGCGACCAGCGGCCACACATAGGCGGTGATGATCGCGGCCTGGTCGACCTGCTGCGGCGGATAATCCGGCACTTGATACCAGCCCCAGACGAAGCCGGGGAAGCTGCCGATCAGGAAGTTGCCGAGGAACTGCTGGACTTTGGTGGGCACGCCGGCGGTCGGCGTCAGCTCCGGCGTGGAGTCGGGGCACGGATTGCTGCAGGCCTCGCAGATGTTGCAGCGGGCATTCTTGAAGGTCAGCGCCGGGTTGGTGCCGTAGAGCCGCTCGACCGGATGGATCGGGCACAGCGAGGTGCACCAGCCCGAGCGCATCTCGAACACCGAGCCCATCGCGAACGCCATGACCGCGGCCGACAGCAGCATGACCGCCGTCAGCGGGCCATCGACATTGAGCCCGATGCGCCGCATCGGCACCACGATGAAGAGAAGCGTCACGCTGATCACCGCCAGCGTCGCCGCGCCCCATTCCGGCATCCTGATGTTCTGCGAGAGGCCCATCTTGTTCGGCAGCAGATGGAATGTCGCCATCGGACAGATGTTGCGCCACAGGCCGGGCGAGATCGTCACCAAGGCGGGCGCGACGGGAATCAGCAGATTCCACATCAGCGCGATGCCGAGCGCAGGAAAGAACAGCAGCAGGTTCACCAGCAGCACGCCGACGGCCAGCATCGCTGTCTGCATCGTCAGCCAGAACCGCCGCTCGCCGCGTCCGGTGCTGCGGCTGCCGGGCTGTGCGGCCGGCTGATACCGGGCCGGTGCCACGTTCACGGCCACGTGGGCGAGTGGCCGGGTCTGTCGTTGGTGGGAAGCATAATCGTGTTGAGCCGAACGTTGAGCGCTGTTGTTTCGCATTGCTTTCCAGGACGCTGGTTTCTCTGTACGGGCGCGCTGGTGTGACGATTTCGGGCCGGACGTGTTGGTCCGCCGTGCCTGTTAGTTCGCGTCATCAGCGCATGCTGTGCCGCAGAATCTGACGGCGAGATGTGGCGCTTTTTGACGGCCAATATGGACGTGTCTGGGCCATGCTGCGGTAGGCGTGCGGCCGTTTGATCTGGATCAAATCGAGGAACATCAAGGATTTGATCCGGATCTGGGGTGTGTTTTTGAGGGCGTTTGATCTGGATCAATGACGGCCTTCGCTGTGACGCATCGCAGGCGCGATCAAGGCGGTGAGTATGCGGCCTCATCGTGGGCCTCATGGTTCGAGACGGCGCTTCGCGCCTCCTCACCATGAGGGTTAGCTTCGAAGCCGGAGTTGAACATGGGTCATCATCTCCAACCTCACGAGAGCCCACGATCGCCGTGTTGGCCACTGACTACTTAGTCCCGCGGCAAGCCTCCTCTCCTCACCCTGAGGAGCCCGCCGAAGGCGGGCGTCTCGAAGGGCGAGGTCCCTGCTCGGACCTCGTGGCTCGCCCGGCGATGCGCAGCATCGTCCGCAGACGCGCCTTCGGCGCTCCTCACCATGAGGGTTAAGCTCCGAAACCGGCGCGGCACCCGGCCGGTCGGCGTCGCGGAGTGCGACGGCGCTATGGCTGCCCGACGGGCAAATCAGATCGCGCGTGAAAATCCTGTCCAGCCCTCCGCTGAAAAATAATCCACTTGCCGATTTCGCAAAATCAGCATTAGAGTCCGGCCCGTTCCGTTGCGTCGGAGGGGACGTATCGCGGTCGTCATGGACGTCGGCAGCGGAATGCGATGGGCGTGTGTCGTTGCAGCGTGATCATTCGCGCGGACGAACGGCGATGCACGCACGGTCAAGTCGCGCGGTCCTGACACCCCGATGCTGGTGTCACGCTTGCGCCGGCGCTCACGCGCCGCGCAGGCAACGGTGGCCAAAAGCCGGTGCGCCGGGGAGAACGCGAAGCAGCCGTCAAAACCATCGCGCAGGGAGGGCCGGGCGTATTCGGCCAGACCTGTGGTACCTGCCGCCTGCATTTTTTTGAGCAGGCGGGCCACGGGCGCGGCCAGCGCCCGGCCTTCCCTGCGCCCTCTTTGATGAGAGGGCGAAAAATCAAAGCTCGGGCGCAAAACGTGTCGCGAGGTCGCGAAACTATATTCTCATGCATCAGAAAGTGCTGTCGGACAACGTGAGCACGGCAGACAGTACGGGCGTCATTGCGAGCGCAGCGAAGCAATCCAGGATCTTGCCGCGGATGCGCTCTGGATTGCTTCGTCGCTGCGCTCCTCGCAATGACGGAAATCTTGGTGGGCGTCTCGTTTCAACAAACACGGTGTCGTCCCGGCGAACGCCGGGACCCATAACCCCAGGAAGATGTTGTTGCGCGAGATGTTGGACCAGGCTTGTTTCACCACGGCCGCCGCGGAGTATGGGTGCCGGCGTTCGCCGGGACGACAGCGGAGGTCGTGGCGATTGCTTGGCTCACACCGGCAGTGCAATCGAGTACTTGACCTGACTCAGGGCAAAGCTGCTCTCGATCGAGGCGATGCCGTCGAGCCTTGTCAGCTTGGTCTTCAGGAACGCCTCATACGACGACAGGTCGGCCGCTACCACCCGCAGCATGTAGTCCCGATTGCCTGTCATCAGATAGCACTCCAGCACCTCGGGCCAGGCCGAGATCGCCTTTTCGAACCGCTTCAGGTCCTCCTCCTTCTGACGCGCCAGCTTGATGGAGATGAACACCGAGACGTGCAGCCCGAGCGCCTTCTGGTCGACGCTCGCGATGTAGCGGGTGATGACGCCGCGCTCCTCCAGCAATTTCACGCGGCGATGGCAGGGCGAGACCGAGAGGCCCACCTTGTCGGCCAGCTCCTGCATGGTGATGCGGCCGTCGGCCTGGAGGTGGCCGAGAATCTTGCGGTCAATGGCGTCGAGTTCTGGCATTGGAATCAAGTCGCTGAAAATGAGTTCAGGTTGATAAAATATCCCAATAGAGCCGCTCTGTGCGCGAAAAATTGAGAATTCTGGCCGTGGCAAGAGGATTAAAGTCCACGAATCCAGCAATACCCGGGGAGCAGCGCCATGGCCACGCCATCCGCATCGTCAGACCGTCTCGATATCCTGAATGCGCTGACCCGCAAGGCGTTGTGGCTGTCGTCCTGGACCATCCATCACGCCAACCACATCCGGCCCAACACCGATGGCCTCAAGGTCGGCGGCCACCAGGCGTCATCCGCCTCGCTCGCGACCATCATGTCGGCGCTGTACTTCTCGGTGCTGCGCCCCGAGGACCGCGTCGCAGTGAAGCCGCATGCGAGCCCGGTGTTCCACGCGATCCAATATCTGTTCGGCCGGCAGACGCGCGAGAAGCTGGAGAATTTCCGGGGCTTCAAGGGCGCGCAATCCTACCCGTCGCGCACCAAGGACGTCGACGATGTCGACTTCTCCACCGGATCGGTCGGCCTCGGCGTCGCGCAGACGCTGTTCTCCTCGCTGGTGCAGGACTACGTGCACGCGCATGGCTGGATGAAGGATCGCCGCGAAGGCCGCATGATCGCGCTGGTCGGCGATGCCGAGATGGACGAGGGCAACATCTTCGAGGCGCTGGCCGAAGGCTGGAAGCATGGCCTGCGCAACACCTGGTGGATCGTCGACTACAACCGCCAGAGCCTCGATGCCGTGGTGCGCGAAGGCCTGTGGGAGAAGTTCGAGACCATGTTCCGCAATTTCGGCTGGGACGTGGTGATCGTGAAATACGGCCGGCTGATGCGCGAGGCCTTCGCCGAGCCCGGCGGCGAGGCGCTCAGGCGCTGGATCGACAATTGCCCGAACGCGCTCTACGCGGCGCTGTGCTTCCAGGGTGGGGCTGCCTTCCGCAAGCACATCCAGGACGAGATCGGCGACCAGGGCGACGTGACGCGGCTGCTCGACAAGCGCAATGACGACGAGCTGCTGGCGCTGATGTCCAATCTCGGCGGCCATGACATGGCGAGCATGCTGGAAGCGTTCGAGTCCATCGATCACGACCGCCCGGTGTGTTTCATCGCCTACACCATCAAGGGTGTCGGCCTGCCGTTCCAGGGCCACAAGGACAACCATGCCGGGCTGATGACGGTGGCGCAGATGGAGAAATGGCGCGCGCAGCAGAACATCCGTCCGGGCCATGAATGGGACAAGTTCGAGGGACTGACGCAGGATGCTTCGACGCTGGAGTCGTTCCTCGCCTCGGTGCCGTTCAACCGCGATGGCCGCCGGCTCGATGACGCCGTGTTCGACGTGCCCAGGCTGACCTTCACCGCCGCGGCGCAGATGTCGACGCAGCAGGGCTTTGGCTTGATCCTCAACGATCTCGCCCGCGGCGACACCGCAATGGCCTCGCGCATCGTGACGTCGTCGCCCGATGTCACCGTCTCGACCAATCTCGGTGCCTGGGTCAACCGCCGTGGCCTGTTCGCGCGTGCCGAGAAGGCCGATTTGTTCCGCAGTGAGAAGATCCCCTCGACCTTCAATTGGGCGGCCTCGCCGAAGGGCCAGCATATTGAGCTCGGCATCGCCGAGATGAACCTGTTCATCATGGCCTCCGCGCTCGGGCTGTCGCACGCCATCAACGGCGCGCGGCTGCTGCCGGTGGTCACCTTGTACGATCCCTTCATCGAGCGCGGCCTCGATGCGCTGAACTACGCCTGCTATCAGGATGCGCGTTTCATGGTCGTCGCGACGCCGTCGGGCGTCACCCTGGCGCCGGAAGGCGGCGCGCATCAGTCGATCGCGACGCCCTTGATCGGCATGGCGCAGGATGGGCTGTCCTCGTTCGAGCCGGCCTTCGTCGACGAGCTCGCCGCGATCATGAAGTGGGGCTTTACCCACATGCAAGCCACGCCGGGCGAGGGCGGCTCGGTCTATCTGCGGCTGTCGACGCGCACCATCGACCAGCCGCAGCGGATCATGACGCCCGAGCTGGAGTCCGACATCGCCGCGGGCGCCTATTGGCTGCGCAAGCCGGGCCCGAATGCGGAGGTGATCGTCGCCTACACCGGCGCGGTCGCGCCGGAGGCGATCGAGGCCACCGGGCTGATCGGCGAGTCCCGCCGCGACGTCGGCCTGCTCGCGATCACCTCGGCCGACCGGCTGCATGCCGGATGGACGGCGGCGCGCAGCCTGCGCCGGCATCGCCGCGGCGGGCAGCATCTCAGCCACATCGAGCAGTTGCTGGCGCCGCTGCCGCGCGATTGCGGCATCGTCACCGTCATCGACGGCCATCCGGCGACGCTCGGCTGGCTCGGCTCGGTGCGCGGCCATCGCGTCGAGGCGCTGGGTGTGGAGAAATTCGGCCAGACCGGCACGATCGACGACCTTTATCGCCACAACGGCATGGACGCGAACGCGATCATCGACGCCGCCGAGAGCCTCACCGGCGCCCCGGTGAGGCATCGCAAGATGGCGGTGTGAGAAGGGGGCGGAAACAAGGACGCCGCCTCGCTCACCTGGGGTGAAGGAGACGGCGTCGCAACTTGGATCAAATGTCTACGTGCTAAAAGGCCACGCAATAAGAACAGGCGAAAATATCGGTTCTGAAATCGTGTCCGGCGTCCTTTCGAGATGCCGGGATGTCTATGACGGGGAGATTAGCCACGGCGATCCAACGGCGATGTGAAGCAGTTCACATCTTGGAAATGAATCTTCGGCGACGGGAATTCTGCCATCCGGAATGATGGCCGGTTAGCGGCGAAAGAGGGAGCCACGCTTGTTGCGATGCAAAATGGAGCGGCGACGAAACGCAGGCGCGTCGGCTTGCGCCGGTCGCGGGCTTGCTCCTATATCCGCGGGACGCAACCCCGGTCCCCGCATGTGGCGGGTTCATCCCGCGGATCGCGCGTGCCAGGATGCCGGCCCGCGCGCTGCCGCCCCTCCATATGCTTCCACGTGAAGAGGTTTTCCGATGGTCAATCGCCTGCAATTCTACATCGACGGCGCCTGGGTCGATCCGGTCGTCAAGAAGTCCACCCCGGTCATCAATCCGGCGACCGAGGAGGCGATGTATGAGGTTGCGCTGGGCTCCAAGGCCGATGTCGACAAGGCCGTCGCCGCCGCCAAGCGCGCCTTCGATACCTTTTCGCAGACCTCGCGCGAGGAGCGCGTCGCGCTGCTCGAAAAGATCATCGCGATCTACAAGGGCCGCATGAAGGAGATCGGCGCCGCCGTCTCCGACGAGATGGGCGCGCCGCTGCCGATGGCGGAGAAGCTGCAGGCCGGCGCCGGCCTCGGCCATCTGATGTCGACGCTCGACGTGCTTAAGAAATACGAGTTCGAGGAGACGCTTCCGGCGTCCGTGGTCGTGCGCGAGCCGGTGGGCGTGGTGGGCATGATCACGCCCTGGAACTGGCCGCTCAATCAGATCGCCTGCAAGGTCGCGCCGGCGCTGGCCGCGGGCTGCACCATGATCCTGAAGCCGTCGGAATTCACTCCGACCTCGGCGCTGATCTTCGCCGAGATCCTGCATGAAGCCGGCGTGCCGAAGGGCGTGTTCAACCTCATCAACGGCCTCGGGCCGGAGGTCGGCGCCGCCATGAGCGAACATCCGGACATCGACATGATCTCGTTCACCGGCTCGACCCGCGCCGGCATCGACGTCGCCAAGCGCGCAGCGCCGACGGTGAAGCGCGTCAGCCAGGAGCTCGGCGGCAAGTCGCCGAACGTGATCCTGGAGGGGGCGGACCTCACCAAGGCGGTGACCGGCGGCGTCATGCACATGTTCAACAACTCGGGCCAGTCCTGCAACGCGCCGTCGCGCATGATCGTGCCGGCCGCGCGAATGAAGGAAGTGGCCGCGATCGCCAAGGGCGTCGCCGACAAGACCAAGGCCGGCGATCCCCGCGGCGAGGGCACCACGATCGGCCCGGTCGTCAATCGCGGCCAGTGGGACAAGATCCAGGCCCTCATCAACAAGGGTATCGAGGAGGGCGCGACGCTCGTGGCTGGCGGTCCGGGCCTGCCCGAGGGTGTCAACAAGGGCTTCTACGTCCGTCCGACCATCTTCGCCGACGTCAAGCCTGACATGACGATCTCGCGCGAGGAGATTTTCGGGCCGGTGCTCGTCATCATCGGTGCGCAGGACGAGTCCGAGGCCGTCAAGATCGCCAACGACACGCCCTATGGTCTGGCCGGCTACGTCTCGGCTCCGACGATCGAGAAGGCCCGCGAGGTCGGCCGCAAGATCCGCGCCGGCAACGTCAATTTGCAGGGCGTGCCGAACGACCGCACCGCGCCGTTCGGCGGCTACAAGCAGTCCGGCAACGGCCGCGAGTGGGGCAAGTTCGGTCTCGAGGAGTATCTCGAGGTCAAGGCGGTCGCGGGCTACAACGCGGCCTGATCGGTGAGGATGCGTAGGGTGGGCAAAGCGCAGCGTGCCCACCGTTCGCGCCGACAACGAAGCAGGTGGGCACGGCGCTCCGCGCCTTTGCCCACCCTACGGGACCGGATGTCAGCCCCCCAGCGCGCCCTGCGTGTTCACGTAGAGTGCGTAGATCGACTGGCTGGCAGCCATGAACAGGCGGTTGCGCTTGAGGCCGCCGAAGCAGACGTTGGCGCAGCGCTCGGGCAAAGCGATGCGGCCGATCGGCGCGCCATCCGGCGCGAACACCATGACGCCATCGAGCTCGGGAGAGCCCATGCCCCAGCCGCACCAGAGATTGCCGTCGACGTCGCAGCGCATGCCGTCCGGCGTGCCTGGGCCGGCATCGATGTGGACGCGCTTGTTGGCGAGCTTGCTGCCATCGGCGGAGACGTCATAGGCGAGGATCTTACGGGTCGGCACGCCGCGGGATTCGACGATGTAGAGGATGGATTCGTCGGGCGAGAAGCAAAGCCCGTTCGGCCCCAGCACGCCTTCGGCGACGATGGTCGCTTGGCCGGTGCCAGCGTCGATCCGGTACACGTGGGTGTCGATCTCCGGCTCGGCCTTGTAGCCCTCGTAATTGCCGAGCAGGCCGAAGGTCGGATCGGTGAACCAGATCGAGCCGTCGGACTTCACCACGACGTCGTTAGGCGAGTTCAGCCGCTTGCCGTTGAAGGAATCCATCAGCACGGTGATCGAGCCGTCGTATTCGGTGCGCGTGACGCGGCGGCCGCCATGCTCGCAGGTGACGAGCCGTCCCTGCCGGTCACGGGTGTTACCGTTGGCGAAATTGGAGGGCTTGCGGAAGATCGAGACCGCGCCGGTCTCCTCCTCCCATTTGAGGATGCGCTGGTTGGGAATATCGCTGCAGAGGAGATAGCGCCCGTCGCCAAACCACACCGGCCCCTCTGCCCAGCGCAGCCCGGTGGCGAGCCGCTCGACCGCGGAGAGCTTGAGCCAGTATTTCTCGAAGCGCGGATCCAGCGCCTGGATCGCCGGATCGGGATAGAAGGTGGCAGGGCGAAAGCCCTGCGCGTGAGCGTTTCCGTCGGACATTTGGCCGGTCCTGTTATTGCGCCGTTACGATCTCTGCTATCATCGCCGAGCAATGACCGCAAACCTGCGGGCCGAACAAGAGGGATGAAATGCCACGTATCTTGATGACCGGAGCGAGCGGTGGAATCGGCACTTCCTTGCGGAAGCTGCTGCCGCCGATCTATCCGGACCTTCTGCTCAGCGACCTCAGACCGCCGGCGGATCTGTCCAGCCAGGAGACGTTCAAGGCGGCCGATCTTGCCGACCTGTCCCAGGTCGAGGCGCTGTGCGAGGGCGTCGACGGCATCATCCATTTCGGCGGCTACTCGGTCGAAGGACCGTGGAGCGACATCCTGCAGGCCAACATCATCGGCGGCTACAATCTGTTCGAGGCCGCCCGCCGCAAGGGTGTGAAGCGCGTGGTGTTCGCGTCGTCGAACCACGCGGTCGGCTTCTATCCGCGCCATCGCAAGATCGACAACGACGTGCAGCCGCGCCCCGACGGCCGCTACGGCGTCAGCAAGGTGTTCGGCGAGGCGCTCGGGTCTCTGTATGCCGACAAGCACGGGCTGAAGGTCACGTGCCTCCGCATCGGCAATTTCGGCGACAAGCCGCTCGACAAGCGCCGTCTGTCGATCTGGCTGAAGCCGGAGGATCTCGTGCAGCTCTGCCGCATCGGCCTGGAGCATCCGGACATCCACTTCGAGGTGCTGTACGGCGCCTCGCTCAATGAACGCGCCTGGTGGGACAACCAGCGCGCCTATGATCTCGGCTACCGCCCGACCGGCCGCGCCGAGGATTTCCGCGAGCACGCCATGGCCGAGCAGGCCAAGCTGCCGGCCGATCCGATTGGGGACTATTTCCAGGGCGGCGCGTTCTGCACCACGGAGTTCGATGGCGACACCAGCCGGATCATCGATTGGGGGTGATCCAAGGTCGTCATTCCGGGGCGCGTCCGCAGGACGCGAACCCCGAATCTCGACATGAGAGTTTAAACCACTTCTGGATTCCGGGTTCGCGCTTCGCGCGCCCCGGAATAACGAGACAGAGCAACGAAAGAAAAGAAGACCATGACCGACGGCCTGCGCAAGGGACTGACCGCTTACGGCGATGCTGGATTCTCGCTGTTCCTGCGCAAGGCCTTCATCAAGGCGGCCGGCTATTCCGATGACGCGCTCGATCGTCCGATCGTCGGCATCACCAACACCTACAGCGACTACAATCCCTGCCATGGCAACGTGCCGCAGATTTTGGAAGCGGTGAAGCGCGGCGTCATGCTGTCGGGCGCGATGCCGTTCGTGTTTCCCACCATCTCGATCGCCGAGAGCTTTGCGCATCCGACCTCGATGTATCTGCGCAACCTGATGGCGATGGAAACCGAGGAGATGATCCGCGCGCAGCCGATGGACGCCGTTGTCGTCATCGGCGGTTGCGACAAGACCTTGCCGGCGCAGATCATGGCCGCGGTGTCCGCCGATCTGCCGACCGTGGTCATTCCGGTCGGACCGATGGTGGTCGGGCATCACAAGGGCGAGGTGCTCGGCGCCTGCACCGATTGCCGACGTCTCTGGGCGAAGTATCGCGCCGGTGAGATGGACGGCAGCGAGATCGATGCGGTCAACGGCCGGCTCGCGCCTTCGGTCGGCACCTGCATGGTGATGGGCACGGCCTCGACCATGGCCTGCATCACCGAGGCGCTCGGCCTGTCCCTGCCGATGAGCGCGACCATCCCCGCGCCGCACGCCGAGCGCTTCCGCTCGGCCGAGGCCAGCGGCCGGGTCGCGGCTGAGATGGCCAAGGTGAAGGGACCGAAGCCGAGCGAACTGCTGACCCCTGCGGCGTTCCGGAACGCCCAGGTGGTGCTGCAGGCGATCGGCGGCTCGACCAACGGGCTCGTGCATCTCACCGCCATCGCCGGCCGGACGCCGCACAGGATCGACCTCGATGCGTTCGACTGCATCGGGCGCGAGGTGCCGGTGCTGGTCGACCTCAAGCCGTCCGGCGATCACTACATGGAGCATTTCCACCACGCCGGTGGCGTGCCGAAGCTGATGAAGCAGCTCGGCGATCTCATCGACCTCGATTGCCGCTCGATCACCGGCCAGTCGCTGCGCGACATCGTCGCTGCGGCGGAGGATGTTCCCGGGCAGGACGTGATCCGCGCGCGCGATGACGCGATCAAGCCGGAAGGCGGCCTTGCCGTGCTGCGCGGCAATCTGGCGCCGCGCGGCGCAGTCATCAAGCATTCGGCGGCGAGCCCGAAGCTGCTGCAACATACCGGGCGCGCCGTCGTGTTCGAGTCGGTGGAGGACATGACCCTGCGGATCGATGATCCCGCTCTCGATGTTTCGGCCGACGACGTCCTGGTGTTGCGCAATGCCGGACCCAAGGGCGCGCCAGGCATGCCGGAGGCGGGGTACCTGCCGATCCCGAAGAAGCTCGCGCGCGGCGGCACCAAGGACATGGTGCGCATCTCCGATGCGCGCATGAGCGGCACCGCGTTCGGCACCATCGTCCTTCACATCACGCCGGAGTCCGCCGTCGGCGGTCCGCTGGGGCTGGTGCGGAGCGGCGACATGATCCGGCTCGATGTCGAAAAGCGCAGCATCGACCTGCTGGTCGACGACGCCGAGTTGGGCCGGCGTCGCGCTGCGCTGAAGCAAGCCGCAACGCCCGAATGGGCCGAGCGCGGCTATGCGCATCTCTTCCATGCAACGATCCTGCAGGCCGACGACGGCTGCGATTTCGATTTCATGCGCCGGAAAGGGAAGAGTTGAGCGCAGTCCTACTTTCCCTTGCTGGTGAACCGCTTCACGGCGGTGCGGAATTCATCCGTGTGCATGCAGTTGATGATCGCATCGCGTTCGGCCGCGAGCTGGTCTTCGACCGAGCTGGTCGGCGCGCGATGGATCAGCGCCTTGGTCGCAGCGATCCCCGCCGGCATGTTCTGCGCCAGTCGCTGCGCCAGCGCTTCGGTGGCTGCAGCGAGCCCGGGGGCGGGGACGACTTTCGCGACCAAGCCCCATTCATGGGCCTGCGCGGCCGTGAAGCTGTCCTCCGCCAGGAAGATCTGCAACGCCCGCCTGATGCCCACAGTGGCGACCATGCCAACTGTACCGCCGCCGTCGGGCGACACGCCGAGCTTGGCATAGGCCGGCGTGAAGCGCGCGTCCTCGGCGGCGATGCAGAGGTCGGCGGCGAAGGCGAGCGACATCCCTGCGCCGGCGGCGGAGCCGTGCACGCTCGCCAGCACGATCTTGGGCATGCGCCGCAGGCTCGCGATGAAAGCATGGTAGTGATGCAGCAGTTCGCTGACGACAGGCGTGATGGCGTTGGCCTCAGCGGCAGCGCCGATCGTCTGCAGATCGCCGCCGGCGCAGAAGGCGCGGCCTTCGCCTTTCAGGATCAGCACGCGGATGGTCTCGTCGGCCTCTACTTGGGCTGCAAGCAGCTCCAAGCGCTTCGCAATCGCAAGGTTGATGGCGTTGAACGCCGCCGGGCGGTCGAGCGTGATGGTCGCGATCGGACCCTCGATGCTCAGGCGGGCAGGTTCCGCTACGGCGTCCGACATTCATACCTCCCGGGCGTGGTTCTTGTTGCCGCATTTAAACCGCACGGCGGGACCGGTGACAATGCCGGGCAAGTCTGCCAAAACCCGGTTCCGTCGGCATGGACAATGACAGAATGGGGCAGGGCGCAGTGACGAAGGGACCGGTGGTGATCGTGGGTGCGGGGCATGCGGGATTCCAGCTCGCGACCTCGCTGCGTCAGGCAGGCTTTGCCGATCCGATTCACCTGATCAACGACGAACCGCATCTGCCGTATCAGCGCCCGCCGCTGTCGAAGGCCTATCTCAAGGGCACCGGCGGTCCCGAGACCCTGATGTTTCGGCCGCAGAAGTTCTACGCGGACCAGACCATCGATCTCGTCTACGATCGTGCCGTCGCGGTTCAGCGCGATCAGCGCAAGGTGCTGCTCGCCTCCGGTCGGACGCTCGACTAT
Organism: Bradyrhizobium sp. HKCCYLRH2015; assembly: GCF_051168215.1. Lineage (NCBI taxonomy): Bacteria > Pseudomonadati > Pseudomonadota > Alphaproteobacteria > Hyphomicrobiales > Nitrobacteraceae > Bradyrhizobium > Bradyrhizobium sp. HKCCYLRH2015. Next base: position 231,329 of record NZ_JBNPUO010000001.1, read on the forward strand.
GGGCACCTCGTGTTCGCGACCGGCGCGCGCAACCGGCTGCTCGACATTCCCAATGCCAATCTCCCGGCCGTGCGCTATCTGCGCATTCTCGATGACAGCGAAGCGCTGCGAGGATTGCTCGCCGATGCCAAGCGGGCCGTGGTGATCGGCGCCGGCTTCATCGGTCTCGAATTCGCGGCGACGGCGCGGAACAAGGGCCTTGAGGTCGACGTGCTCGAGCTCGGCGCGCGGGTGATGGCGCGGGCCGTGACCGCCGAAATCTCGGACTACTTCCAGAAGCAGCATGCGGAAGCCGGCGTGCGGATTCATCTCGGCGTGCAGGCCACCAGCATCGAGGCCGACGGCAACAAGGTCACCGGCGTCAGCCTCAGCGACGGTCGGCACATCCCCGCCGATCTCGTCGTGGTCGGCGTCGGCGTGCTGCCGAATGTCGAGCTCGCCGCCGAGGCTGGATTGCAGGTCGCCTCCGGCATCGTGGTCGACGAGTATCTGCTCACCAGCGATCCGCACATCTCGGCGATCGGCGATTGCGCCCTGTTCGCCAGCCAGCGCTTTGGCGGCACATTGCGGCTGGAGTCGGTGCAGAACGCCACCGATCATGCCCGCTGCGTCGCGGCGCGGCTGACGGGCGACGTCAAGCCCTATGACGGGCAGCCGTGGTTCTGGAGCGACCAGGGCAATGACAAGCTCCAGATCGCGGGGCTCACCACGGGCTATGACCAGGTCGTGCTGCGCGGGGATCCGGCGCAAAAGGCGTTCTCCGCATTCTGTTACAAAGAGGGCCGGCTGGTCGGCATCGAGTCGGTCAACCGCGCCGGCGACCATATGTTCGGCCGCAAGTTGCTTGCTGCGGGCGGCACCTTGGATGCAGCCAAGGCCGCCGATCCCGGCTTCGACCTGAAGAGCGCTCTCGCCTAGAGCAGCGCGCGCACCTCCTCCTCGGTCGGCATCGACGGGCCGGCGCCCATGCGCTGCACCGAGATCGACGCGGCGATGTTGGCATAGCCGATCGCGTCCGCGATATCAGCGCCCTGCGACAGCCTTGCCGCCAGCGCACCGACGAAGCAGTCGCCGGCGCCGGTGGTGTCGACGGCCTTCACCGCGCGGCCTTCGACCAGCCGGGCCTCGGCGCCAGAAACCGCGACCGCGCCGCGCGCGCCGAGCGTGACGCAGACCGTCTGATCGTCGCGAGGCTTGAGCGCAAGCACCGCCGTGATTACCTGCTGCGGCGTCGGCGCGTCGCCAAGCTCGATGCCGGCCAGGAAGCCGAGCTCGGTTTCGTTGAGCACGAGGACGTCGACCAGCGCGAACAGCTCGCGGCCAAAGGCGCTGGCGGGGGCGGGGTTGAGGATCGTGGTGGCGCCGGCGGCCTTCGCACGCTGGAAGAAGGCGGCGATGGTCGCCTGCGGGATCTCGAACTGGCTCACCGCCACGTCGCCCGTTGTCAACGCAATCTGCGCCACGTCATCGGCGCTGACCTCGGCATTGGCGCCCGGGATCACCACGATCGTGTTGTCGGCGTTGGCCAGCGTGATGATCGCGGTGCCCGTCGACGCGTCCGCGCTGTCCTTGACCGCGGCGAGGTCGATGCCCTGGCCGGCGAGGAAGGCGCGCAGCTGCTCGCCGAAGGCGTCGCGGCCGAGGCGGCCGATCAGCGCCGTCGGCGCGCCGAGCTTGGCGGCTGAGACCGCCTGGTTCGCGCCCTTGCCGCCGGGAAAGTACATCACCGACCGGCCCGCGACGGTCTCGCCGATGCGCGGATGGCGCTCGGCCGCCGCCACCACATCCATGTTGATGCTGCCGGCGACGACGACCCGTCCCATCCGCTTTTCTCCCAAACAGCCGCTAGACGCGCGCCTCGAATTCCTGCCGGACCAGCTCGATATCGGCGAGCGTCGGCAGGCCGGCCTCGTTGCCGAGCTTCTGGATCTTGAACGTCGAGGCCGCGCGCGCGAACTCGAAATGCTCCTTCCAGCCCTTGGCGGGATCGGCGAGGTACGAATACACATACGCGCCGTGGAAGACGTCGCCGGCGCCATTGGTGTCGATCACGCGCTCGCGCGGGATCGGATAGGCCGGCAGCGTATGCACGGCGCCGACCTCGTCATACCAGAGCAGGCCCTTCTCGCCCTGGGTGACGCCGCCGATGCGGCAGCCGCGGCTCTTCAGGTAGTCGAGCATCTTTTCCGGCGTGAGATCCATCTGCTCGCACAGCCGCTCGGCGACGATCGCGACGTCGATATATTCGAGCAGCTCATGGGTGTTGGTGCGCAGGCCGCCGCCGTCGAGCGAGGTCAGGATGCCGGCCTCGCGGCACAGCTTGGCATAATGCAACGCGGCGTCGGGCTGGTGGCCGTCGACATGCAGCGCCCTGCAATTGCCGAGATTGAGCAGCGGGAACGGGTGGATATGCGCGTCGTCGCGGCAGCGCACGATGGCGCGCTTGCCGTCCTTCGGCATGATGAAGGACAGCGAGGAGGCATTGACCTTCCGGGGGTGGACCGAGATGCCGTATTTCGCGGTCATGTCCTGGAACATCCGCCCGAGCCAGTCATTCGCGACGGTCGCGATCAGGTCGGGCACAATGCCGAGCTTGGCGCAGCAAAATGCCGCAGTCACGGCATTGCCGCCGAACGAGACGGCATAGTCGGACGCCACGTGCTTCTCGTCCCCCGTCGGCATGTGGTCGGTGATGAATGTCACGTCGATGTAGGTCTGTCCGATGAAGAGGGCCTGCATTGCCATTTCTGTCTCACTAAGGGGTGATCGCGGCCCCGGCGCCGCAGATTAGCAAGCGGTCAAAGCGGATCAACGCTGAAATTCTTCGTCAAATCGTCACCTTGGTGGTTGAGATCGGCCGTCTGCTACCGGTGGCCCCCTGCCGCCGGCGCGCGGGTCGCGCTATGGTTGCCGGCCTGCAGAAACGCAGATTCGGGAGTGGAATATGACTGTCTATGCGGGTCCGGTGTTCGAGATGGCCACCAATCAGTTCAACGTGATCGCCGACCATCTTGGTATCCCAGCCGACGAGCGGGACCGGCTGCTGTTGCCGAAGCGGGCGATCACCGTCTCGTGTCCGATCCACAAGGATGATGGCACGATCTCGGTCTATGAAGGCTACCGGGTCCAGCATCTGCTGACGATGGGGCCGACCAAGGGCGGCACGCGGTTCGCCCCCACGGTCGACATTGGCGAGGTCGCCGCGCTCGCGATCTGGATGAGCTGGAAATGCGCGCTGGTCGGCTTGCCCTATGGCGGCGCCAAGGGCGGCATCAACGTCGATCTCTCCAAGCTGTCGAAGCGCGAGCTCGAATCGCTGTCGCGCCGCTACATGCAGGAGATGATCCCGTTCGTCGGCCCGCATACCGACGTGATGGCGCCCGACATGGGCACCAATGAGCAGGTGATGGCCTGGTTCATGGACACGTATTCGATGTACCAGGGCCAGACCGTGACCGAGATCGTCACCGGCAAGCCGGTGTTCTCCGGCGGCACGCTCGGCCGCCGCGAGGCGACCGGCCGCGGCGTCGCCCATGTGTCGCGGCGGGTGATGGATGAGCTGGGCATCGACCCGACCACGTCCACGGCCGTAGTGCAGGGCTTCGGCAATGTCGGCTCCTACGCCGCGCTCGGCTTCCACCAGATGGGCATGAAGGTGATTGCGGTCAGCGATCACACTGGCGCCCTCCATGATCCGCGTGGCCTCGACATCCCGGCGCTGATGGAGCATGCGACCAGGCACGGCAGCATTGCGGGCTTCTCCACCGAACTCGCCTTCGATCCATACCAGATACTGACCCTGGCCTGTGACATCCTCGTGCCGGCGGCCGTCGAGCGCGTGATCGACGCCAAGGTGGCGGCGCATCTGAAATGCCGGGTGATCGCGGAAGCCGCCAACGGTCCGACCACGCCGGATGCCGATCTCGTGCTGGAGCAGCGCCGCAAGGAGATCTTCCTCATTCCCGACATCCTCTGCAATTCCGGCGGCGTCATCGTCAGCTACTTCGAATGGGTGCAGGATCTGCAGCAGCTGTTCTGGGAGGAAGAGGAGGTGATGCGCAGGGAGTACCAGATCCTCGACCGCGCCTTCGAGCGGATGCTGGCGCGCGCCAAGGCCGACGACATCTCGCACCGGACCGCGGCGATGGCGATCGGGGTAGAGAAGGTGCGCAACGCCAAGAACTCGCGAGGGCTGTTTCCGTGATCACCGGGCTCGACCACGTCGTCGTCCTGCTGCAGGACATCCAGGCCGGCAGCGCCGCGTTCGAGACGCTGCTGGCGCGCAAGCCGTCCTGGCAGAATTCGGGCGAGGGCGCCGACCGCGTCCTGTTCACGCTCGACAACATGAGCCTGGAGCTGATGGCGCCGGCGGGGGAGAGCCCCGCCGCCGACCGCATCCGCAACGTCATCAAGATCTGGGGAGAGGGGCTCGCCAGCATCTGCTTTGCCACCGGCGATATCGGCAAGATGCATCGGCGGCTCGAGCGGGTCGCGCTGAAGCCGGATCCGATTGCCGAGGTCGACAACACCGATCGCGTCTCCGGCCAGACGCTGCATTGGAAGCGCACCCGTGCGATGACCGATCTGACGCGCGGCGTGCGCATGTTCTTCCTCGAGCTTGCCGAGCCGCGCCCGCCGTCCGCCAAGACCGCCGATACGGCCGTGCTCGGCCTCGACCATATCGTGATCTCGACCGAGGATCCCGAACGCGCCGCCGCGCTCTACGGCGCCCGGCTCGGCCTCGACATGGCGCTCGACCGCAGCCATCAGGAATGGGGGCAGTTGATGTTCTTCCGCTGCGGCGACCTGATCGTCGAGGTGGTGAAGCGGCCGGTCGCCGGCAACGACAAGGCCCATGACAAGCTGTGGGGCCTGAGCTGGCGCGTCGCCGACATCGATGCCACGCGCGCGCGGCTGCTCGCCGCCGGCCTGCAGGTCTCCGAGCCCAGAGTTGGGCGCAAGCCCGGCACACGGGTGATGAGCCTCTACAGCGGCACCTGCGGCATCCACACGCTGATCCTGGAGAAGACCCCGCGCGTGGCGGAGTGAGGGATTCGCGGAGCGTGGAGAGGCGTTCGGACAACGGCACGGCAGGTCGCGAGCAACGCTAGGGCGTCGGGATGCGCTCAGCTCTTTCGACCCGTCATGGCCGGGCTCGTCCCGGCCATCCACGTAGCACCGCACACGCCGAACGACGTGGATGGCCGGGACGGGCCCGGGCATGACGAGAATTCCCGTGGCAGTCTCGACGCCGCGCAAGGGCAGGCGGTGATATAGATTGGGACGGTTTCCAGAGTTTCGCCTCAGCCGATGACCTCTCCTATCGTCGTCCCTTCGTCTGGTCCGCGCCGTGTCTTCATGCTCGGCGCGACGGGAACGATCGGCCGCGCCACCGTGCGTGCGCTGGTCGCGCGGGGGCATGAGGTGGTCTGCTTCGTCCGTCCGCGCCAGGACGCCGTGCGGGTCCAGGGCGCCACCGTCAGAACGGGCGACGTCACCGATCCCGTCTCGCTCGCGCGCGAGGGCTTTCGCGGTGAGCATTTCGACGCCGTGGTGTCCTGCATGGCATCGCGGACCGGCGTGCCGCGCGATGCCTGGGCGGTCGACCACCAGGCTCATGTGAACGTGCTGAAGGCCGGCCGCAATGCAGGCGTGACGCACTTCGTGATGCTGTCTGCCATCTGCGTGCAGAAGCCGCTGCTGGCGTTTCAGCAGGCCAAGCTGGCGTTCGAAGCGCATTTGATGGAGCAGGGCCTGACCCATTCGATCGTTCGTCCCACCGCGTTCTTCAAGTCGCTGTCGGGGCAGGTCGAACGAGTCAAGCAGGGCAGGCCGTATCTCGTGTTCGGCGATGGCCGTCTCACCGCGTGCAAGCCGATCAGCGACGCCGATCTTGGCGACTACTTGGCCGGCTGCCTCGATGACGAGAGCTGCTGGAATCGCGTGCTGCCGATCGGCGGCCCCGGACCGGCCATCACGCCGCTGGAGCAGGGCGAGCATCTGTTCGCGCTGCTCGGACGCAAGCCGCACATCCGCCACGTCCCGGTGGCGCTGCTCGACGTCGTCATCCGCGGGCTCGATCTTGCCGGTCGGGTCGTGCCGTCGCTCGCCGACAAGGCGGAGCTCGCCCGCATCGGCCGCTACTACGCCACCGAATCCATGCTGGTGCTCGACCCCGCCACCGGCCGCTACGACGCCGACGCCACGCCGTCGACGGGTTCGGAGAGGCTGTTCGACTACTACGCCAGGCTGATCCGCGGCGAGGCCACCGCCGAGCGCGGCGACCACGCGGTGTTCTGAAATCCCCAGCGCGCTGTTGAGCATTCCACCCTCTCCATCGTCAAGCCCGGGCATGACGAGTAACTCAATAGCTCGCCCCTCGGCGGTCTCCTTATGCGCGGCGTCATTGCGAGGAGCGCAAGCGACGGAGCAATCCAGAGTCGCATGCCCAGCCCTGGATTGCTTCCGCCGTCGCCCTTCGGGCTTTGGCGGACACGTCGCCTCGCTCGCAATGACGATGGTGAGAGCTGTGTTTGGGACGATGAGACTTGTGCTGAAGGCGGTGAGACATGCGGTCACCCCCTCGCGGCGCGGTTCGCGTCCGAGTCTTGCCCTTCGTCCTGCCCTCTCCGAAGAGAGGGCACGGGGAATGCCGGGCGCTGGCCGCACCCATGGCCCGCCTGCGGAAAAAAATGCAGGCGGCAGGAACCACAGGTTCAGCCGAGAACACCCGGCATTCCCCGCGCGATGGTTTGACGGCTGCTTCGCGTTCTCCCCGGTGCTCCGGGCTTTCTGGCCACCGTTGCCCGCGCGGCGCGTGAGCGCCAACGCAAGCGTGACACCAGCGTCGGGGTGTCAGGACCACGCGACTTGACCGTGCGCATCGATGCCGTTCGTCGGCGCGGAAAACCACGCTGCGACACCAACACGCCCACCGCATCCCGCCTCAACGTTCGTGACGACCGCGAAGCGCCCCTCTTGTGAGACGGGACGGCGCGCGTATAACATGATTTCTGATGAAGCGAAACAAAAATCTTGCAATTCGAAAACAAAGCGAGGAGCGCTACGTAAAGTCGGTAGGGCGGATTAGCGAAGCGTAATCCGCCGCGCCAGCAGCAGCGGCATTGTAACAGCGGGTCGCTTGAGCGTGGTTGTGACCGGGGGCCGGATCGCTGATGAAGAGCGTGTCCTTCAATAGCAGTTGGCCGTGTCAGCGGCGGATTACGCTTCGCTAATCCGCCCTACGAACTGCCACCCAGGCCGTCATGGCTGGGCCGTCTGAAGTCAAGACGGAGGAGCTATCGCGAGAGCGACGATCGCGTCAGCCCTCGACCACACACGGCACGCTCGCAAACCCGCGAAATCTGACCCGCCCCCCACGCACCGCCTCGCCGTCCAGCTGATAGTTCGGAAACCGCGCCAGAAACCGCGAGATCGCCACCGCGCCCTCCAGTCTGGCCAGCGCCATCCCGGCGCATTGATGCGCGCCGGTGGCGAAGGCGAGGTGGCGGTTGGCGAGGCGGGTGATGTCGAAGCGTTCGGGGTCGTCGAACTGGGCGGGGTCGCGGTTGGCGGCGCCGATGCACAGCGTGACCGATGTTCCGGGCGCCAAGGCGACGCCGCCGAGCTCGACCGCCTCGGTCGTCATCCGGTTGCCGAGCTGGTTGGAGCTCTCGTAGCGCAGGATCTCCTCGACCGCGGTGCGGATCAGGCCGGGCGCCTCGATCAGCCTCTGCCGCTCGGCCGGATGCTGGCACAGCAGCACCAGGCCGTTGCCGATCAGATTGGTCGTGGTCTCGTGGCCGGCATTGAGCAGGAAGATGCAGTTGTGCAGCAGCTCCGTCTCGCTCAGCCGCTCGCCGTCGGCCTCGCCCTGGATCAGCCGCGTCAGCACGTCGCGTTCGGGATTGCCGGGGGCGGCGCGGCGGCGTGCGACCAGGGTCTCGAGATAGGCCAAGAACTCTCCGACGGCCTGGTTGCCGCGCGCCAACTGCTCGCGCGTCAGCACCGGCTCCAGCGCGCCGAGGATGGCGAGCGACCAGTCGCGCAAGGGGCCGCGCTCCTCATGCGGCACGCCGAGCAGGTTGCCGATCACCTCGATCGGAATCGCGGCGGCGAAATCCTCGATCAGCTCGAACCTGTCCTTTGCCGCGATCCGGTCGAGCAGTCCTTCGACCAGCGCGATCAGCGCAGGCTCCATCTCGGCGATCGCGCGCGGCGACAGCGCGCCCATGATCAGGCGGCGCACCCGTGTGTGCGCTGGAGGATCGTTGAAGACGAGGCTCGTCGTGTGATGCTCGTACAGCGGCGAGTTGCCGTATTTGGGCGCGAACTCGCGCTTCTTGTCCGACGAGAACGTCTTGGTCGCCTTGTAGGCGGTGACCAGATCGTCGTAGCGGGTGAGGAAATAGGAGCCGTTGCGCATGCGCTTGACCGGGGCGTGCCGGCGCAGCGCGCGATAGGTCGGGTAGGGATCGGCGTAGAACTCCCGCGTCAGGCTCTCGAGATCGAACTGGCTGGCGAGCGCTGCGTCGTCGGTCATGTCTGGTCCTCCCGGCCGATTCTTGTTTTTGTCCCGGTGACCGTCGCATGGCGCGCGGCGGAAGAAAATGCGCCCGCCGCGGCGGTCCCGGCGCGGCATTGCATCCACTGATGGAGCGGTGCCGCAGATCCGCCGCTTTGGGAGGTATAAAATTGCCTTTGGCGGCCGTGGAATCCCACCTGCAATTTCAGGGACTTGGCCGCCGAACCCTGCTGCGCCGCGGCATATTTCTTGACATCAATCAAGTGAGTATTTACTCACGGCCGATGTCCACTTTGCGCATGACAAGCGATCTCCGGAGGCAGCTGATCCTCGGTGCAGCCAAGCGCTGCTTCGCGCGTCATGGCTATGCCGGCACCACGACCAAGAGCGTGGCCGCGGCGGCGGCGATCTCCGAAGCGCTGCTGTTCAAACATTTCCCCTCCAAGGCGGCGCTCTATGCGGAGATCCTCACCGAGGAGTGCGAGACCGATCCGGATTTCGAGGTGCTGCTCAGTCAGGAACCTTCGACCGCGACGCTGGTCATGATGATGGCCGGGATGGTCCGGCATTTCCTCGGGATCGCCGACGGCCCCAATGAGGAAGAAGAGCAGCGGCTGCGGCTGATGGCGTCGAGCCATCTCGACGATGGCGAATTCGCAAGGCTGCTGTATACGAAGATCGATGATCTGATCGGCGCCAAGTTCGTTAACTCCTTGGAAAGTGCCGTTGCGTGTGGTGATGCCGTGCGTCTCGTGGCTGCGCCCCGTGACCTGTTCTGGTTCGCGCACCACACCGTATTGATGGCGGCCTTGACGCGGCTTCCATCGACCCCGTGTCTGGCTTATGGAACTGCTGATAGGCTGGAGCGCCAGCTCAGCGAATTCATCCTGCGCGGCATCGGACTGACCGACGCTGCCATTGCGTGCCACCTCGATCACGAATTGTCGCAACCTCCGGCCCGGCCGGCGACGGCAGAAAGTGCATGACATGAACATTGCGACGGAACCCAAGCTCTCCGGACAGCCGGTCGACGACAAGCCGCGCAAGCGCACCCGCCCGGTGCTGTGGTTCATCGTCGTGGGCGCGCTGCTCGCGGCGCTGGTCGGCGGCTTCGTGTGGTTCAACATGTTCCGCGACAAGATGATCGCGCAGTTCTTCGCCAACATGAAGCCACCGCCGCTCAACGTCAGCATCGCGACGGCGAGTTCGGAGACGGTGCCGAACCTGTTGACCGCAGTCGGCGATCTCGCCGCCGTGCATCAGGTCAACGTCACCTCCGACGCCTCGGGCCGCATCACCGACATCATGTTCACGCCGGGCACGACGGTGAAGCAGGGCACGCCGCTGGTGCAGCTCTATGACGCGCCGGAGCAGGGCGACCTCGCCAACTACAAGGCCCAGGTCACCGTGGCGCAATTGTCGCTCGACCGAGCCAAGCAATTGGCCTCGCGCCAGTTCGGCCCGCAGGCGACCGTCGACCAGGCCCAGGCCGCCTACGACCAGGCCCAGGCCGGCGTCGCCAAGACCGAAGCGCTGATCGCGCAGAAGCTCGTGCGCGCGCCGTTCGACGGCGATCTCGGCGTCCGCAAGGTCGAAGTCGGCCAGTATCTGTCCGCCGGATCGCAGATCGTGTCGCTGACCGATCTGTCGCAGCTCTGGGTCAACTTCACCGTGACCGAAAAGGACAGCGGCCAGCTCAAGGTCGGACAGACCGTGCGCGTCGGCGTCGATGCCTATCCGGGCAAGACGTTCGAGGGCAAGATCACCACGATCGAGCCGCAGATCGCGACCGACACCCGCAACATCCGGGTGCAGGCGACGATCGCCAATCCGGAGCGCATCCTCAAGCCCGGCATGTTCGCGACCACCACGGTCGTGCTGCCGGACAAGCCGCCGGTGCTGACGGTGCCGGAGACCGCTGTCGACTACACGCTCTATGGCGACTCGGTGTTCGTCATCAACGAGAAGAAGACCGACGACGGCAAGACCGCGCTGACGGCCGACCGCATCTATGTGCAGACCGGCGACCGCATCAACGGCCGCGCGGTGATCCTCAAGGGCCTCAAGGACGGCGATCGCGTCGTCGCCGTCGGCCAGCTCAAGATCCAGTCCGGCGCCGCGGTCGCGATCTCCACCGATCCGCTGCCGCCAGTCCCGGCGAAACCGCCGCGCTACTGAGCGACCTCTGAGCCAATGCCGGGCCGCCTGATCGTGGCGGCCCGTCCGGACCTCATCTGACCTCTGCTGACGGGATTGCCGCGATGCGTTTCACCGATATCTTCATCAAGCGCCCGGTGCTGTCGGTCGTGGTCAGCCTGCTCATTCTGCTGCTTGGCCTGCGCGCCGCCTTCGTGCTGCCGATCCGGCAATATCCGAAGCTGTCGAACACGGTCGTCAACGTCACGACCGTCTATCCCGGCGCGTCCGCCGACCTGATGCAGGGTTTCATCACCACGCCGCTGGAGCAGGCGGTCGCCTCCGCCGAGGGCGTCGACTACATCACCTCGTCCTCGGTGCAGGGCACCAGCACGATCCAGGTGTTCATCAAGCTGAATTTCGATCCGAACCAGGCGCTTACCGAGGTGCTCGCCAAGGTCAACTCGGTCCGCTACCTGATCCCGAAGGAATCCAACGACCCGATCGTCACCAAGACCACGGGGCAAACGACCTCGGTGATGTATCTCGGCTTCTCCAGCGAGGAGCTGTCGGGATCGGCGATCTCGGACTATCTGACGCGCGTGGTGCAGCCGGTGCTGTCGACGGTCGACGGCGTCGCCGCGGCGAACATTCTCGGCGGCCAGACCTTTGCGATGCGGATCTGGCTGAACCCCGAGAAGATGGCCGGCCGCAACGTGTCGCCGACCGACGTCGCGGCAGCGATCGCGGCCAACAACTTCCAGTCCGCGGCCGGACAGGCCAAGGGCTATTTCATCGTCTCCAACGTCACGACCAACACCGGCCTCACCGACGTCAACCAGTTCAAGCGGATGATCGTCAAGGCCAAGGACGGCGGCTTCGTCCGCATGGAGGATATCGCGACCGTCGAGCTCGCGGCGCAGAGCACCGACGCCAGCGTCGCCTTCAACGGCGAGCGCGCCATCTTCATCGGCGTCGACGCGACGCCACAGGGCAACCCGCTCAACATCGTCAGGGGTGTGCGCGCGCTGTTCCCGGACCTCGAGCGCAACCTGCCGCCGTCGATGAAGATGAAGGTGGCCTACGATTCCACCAAGTTCATCCAGTCGTCGATCGACGAGGTCGAGCACACGCTCGGCGAGGCCGTGCTGATCGTCATCGTGGTCATCTTCCTGTTCCTGGCCTCGCTGCGCTCGGTCATCATCCCCGTCGTGACGATCCCGCTGTCCCTGATCGGCGTCTGCACGATGATGCTGGCGCTCGGCTTTTCCATCAACCTGCTGACCCTGCTGGCGATGGTTCTGGCGATCGGACTGGTCGTGGACGACGCCATCGTCGTGGTGGAGAACATCCATCGCCATCTGGAGGAGGGCAAGGCACCCGTGCAGGCTGCGCTGCAGGGCGCCCGCGAGATCGTCGGCCCCGTCATCTCGATGACGATCACCCTGGCTGCGGTGTATGCCCCGATCGGCTTCCTCGGCGGTCTCACCGGCTCGCTGTTCCGCGAATTCGCCTTCACGCTCGCCGGCTCGGTCATCGTCTCCGGCGTGATCGCCCTGACCCTATCGCCGATGATGTGCTCGGTGCTGCTGCGCAGCGCCGAAGAAGGGCGTTTCGCGCGGCTCGTCAACCGGGTGTTCGGCGCGATGACGCGCTGGTACGGCCGCCAGCTCGACCGCTCGCTCGACTACCGGCCGGTGACGGCGCTGTTCGCGCTGACGATCCTCGGCCTCGTCGGCTTCCTCTACATGCACACCTCGAAGGAGCTGGCGCCCGAGGAGGATCAGGGCATCGTGTTCTCGATCACCAAGGCGCCGAAATACGCCAATATCGACTACATCAACTTCTACACCGACAAGGTCGACAAGGCGTTCCAGAAGTTCCCCGAGACCGATCTTCGCTTCGTCCTGAACGGCATCCAAGGCCCGCAAGGCGGCTTCGCCGGCATGCTGCTCAAGCCGTGGGACGAGCGCACGCGCTCCTCGATCAAGCTGAAGCCGCTGGTGCAGGCGGAGCTGTCGAAGATCGAGGGCATCAACGCCTTCGCCTTCAACCTGCCGGCGCTGCCGGGCGGCCCCGGCGGCCTGCCGGTGCAGATGGTGATCAGCTCGACCAGCGGCTTCCAGGCGGTCTATGAGCAGATGGCCAAGCTGAAGGACGCCGCACGCAAGAGCGGCATGTTCATCGTCTCCGACAGCGACCTCGAGTTCAACCAGCCGGTGGTCAAGGTCTGGATCGATCGCAGCAAGGCGAGCGATCTCGGCATCACCATGCAGTCGATCGGCAACACCCTGGCCGTGCTGCTCGGCGGCAACTACATCAACCGCTTCAACCTCGAGGGCCGCTCCTATCAGGTGATTCCGCAGGTGCCGCGCGACAAGCGGATCTCGCCGGAATCGCTGTCCGGCTACTATGTCGCGACCTCGGCCGGCCAGCAGGTGCCGCTGTCGACCGTCGTCAGCATCGAGACCGCGACCGACCCGAACTCGCTGACGCATTTCAACCAGCTCAACTCGGCGACCTTCTCCGCCGTGCCGATGCCGGGCGTCACCGTGGGGCAGGCGGTCGACTTCCTGGAGAAGCAGGCCAAGAACCTGCCGTCCGGCTTCAGCCACGACTATCTCGCCGACGCCCGTCAATACGTCCAGGAGGGCAATCAGCTCGCCATCACCTTCGGCTTCGCGCTGATCATCATCTTCCTGGTGCTGGCGGCGCAGTTCGAGAGCCTCAGGGATCCGCTGGTGATCATGATCAGCGTGCCCATGGCGATCGTCGGCGCGCTGATTCCGCTGTTCTTCGGGCTGGCGACCATGAACATCTACACCCAGGTCGGCCTGCTGACGCTGGTCGGCCTGATCACCAAGCACGGCATCCTGATGGTGGAGTTCGCCAACGAGCTGCAGCTCAACGAGGGGATGGACCGCCGCACCGCCATCGAGACGTCCGCGCGCATCCGCCTGCGGCCGATCCTGATGACCACGGCGGCGATGGTCACCGGCCTGATCCCGCTCCTGACCGCGACCGGCGCCGGAGCCGCCAGCCGCTTCTCGATCGGCCTCGTCGTCGTCGCCGGCATGTCGATCGGCACGCTGTTCACGCTGTTCGTGCTGCCGGCCGTCTACACCGTCATCGCCACCAACCACCAGGCCGCCGCCAAGTCGCAGCGCGCCCGGCAGATCGCGCAGTTCGACGCCGAGACTGATCATGCGCTGAAGGCGACGTGACGAGGGCGCCTGGTCTCACGACATCGACGGCGGCTGCCCTGGCAGCCGCCGTTTTGTTTTGACCGGTCTCTCGACACCCCTCGCTGTCGTCCCGGCGAACGCCGGGACCCATAACCCCAGGCAGTGGTTTGAGGCAGGCGCGGAGTGACCTTCTCGCGCAACAACGACCGACGGTGGCTATGGGTCCCGGCGTTCGCCGGGACGACACTGGAGGGTGTTGCGCTAGCAAGGGCCTACTCCTCCTGCTGCGGATCGAGCGCGTCGCGCAGGCCGTCGCCGAGGAGGTTGAGGGACAGCACCACCAGGAAGATCGCGAGCCCCGGCCAGATCGCCATCCAGGGGGCATTGGTGAGGAAGCGCTGGGCGGCGTTGAGCATGCTGCCCCAGGACGGGGCCGGCGGCTGCTGGCCCAGACCTAAGAATGACAGCGCGGCTTCGGCGATGATGGCGGCGGCGACCGACAGCGTCGCCTGCACCAGCAGCGCCGGCATGATGTTCGGCAGGATATGCCTGACCGCGATCTGCAGGTCGGTATCGCCGACGCTGCGGGCGGCCTCGACATATTCCTCGACCTTGACGCTCAGCACCTCGCCGCGGGTCAGCCGGACGAAGATCGGCGTCGCCGAGATGCCGATCGCGATCATCGCATTGCCGAGGCTCGGGCCCAGAAACGCCGCCAGCGCGATCGCCAGGATCAGGAACGGGCAGGCCAGCATCGCGTCGGTGATGCGGCTGATCAGGGCATCGATGAAGCCGCCGCGAAAGCCTGCGGTCATGCCGATGGGGACGCCGATCGCCAGCGCGATGGCGACCGAGATCGCGCCGGCCAGCAGCGAGGCGCGCGCGCCATAGATCACGCGGGCCAGCACGTCGCGGCCGAGATCGTCGGTGCCGAACCAATGCGCCGCGGACGGCGCCTTGCGCACGAGCGCCCAGCTCGTCTTGACGGGATCGTAGGGCGCCACCAGCGGCGCTGATACGGCGAGCAGGATGAAGGCCGTGATCAGGCCGAGCCCGACCATTGCGCCTTTGCGCTTTACCAGCCGGCGCCAGGTGCGCTGCATCGGCCGTTCGAGCGGAGCGAGGGCGCGTGCTCCTGATGGAGCCGACAGCGTCGTCTCGGCCATGTCAGCTCCTCAAGCGCGGATTGACGAGGACATAAGCGAGATCGGCGATCAGGTTCAGCATGATGTAGACGGTGGCGGTGACCAGCACGACGCCCTGCACGACGGCGTAGTCGCGGTTGAACACGGCGTCGACGATCAGCTTGCCGAAGCCGGGGATCGAGAAGATCTGCTCGGTCAGCACGGCGCCGGACAACAGCGTCCCGAGCTCGAGCGCGCCGAGCGTGATGACCGGCGTCAGGGCGTTGCGCAGCGCGTGGCGCAGGATGACCTGGCGCTCGGAGATGCCCTTGGCGCGCGCGGTGCGGATGTAGTCGCTGCCCAGGACCTGCAGCATCGCGCTGCGGGTGTGGCGCATCAGGATCGCGGCGATGGCGTTGCCGAGCACGAAGGCCGGCATGATGGTGGCGGCGAGGCTGGCGCGCCAGTCCTCGGCGGGCGAGACGTAGCCGGAGGCGGGGAGCCAGCCGAGCTGGATCGAGAACAGGAAGATCAGCATGATGCCGAGCCAGAAGTTCGGCGTCGAGATGCCCCACAGTGCGAACAGGTTGGCGGCATAGTCCCAGGCCGTCCCGCGCTTCACGGCGGAAACGATGCCGGCGGGAATGCCGATCAGGAACGCGATCACGATCGCCATCGCCGCGAGCTGCAGGGTCACGGGCAGCTTCTGCAGGATGAGATCGCGCACCGGCATCTTGATGCGCAGCGACTCGCCGAAATCGCCCGAGAGCACGCCCTTGATCCAGTAGCCGTACTGAACGGGCAGGGGCTGGTCGAGGCGATACTGCTTGCGGATCTGCTCGATGACAGCGGGATCGCGCTCCTCGCCGGCCATCACGAGCGCGGGATCGCCGGGCAGGAGCTGTTGCAGCGAGAAGATCAGGATCGAGACGAAGATCAAGGTCGGGATGATCTGGGCTATGCGGCGGGCGAGGAAGGTCAGCATGATCAGTGCCTCTCCCGACGCTGATGCTTGCAATCAGACTCCGGTCGTGCCGCTTGCGTTCCCTCCCCCCTTGTGGGGGAGGGACAGGGAGGGGGGTGCCCCAAGCGAGATCGGAGTGCGTGGCACCCCCCTCCCCAACCCTCCCCCACAAGGGGGGAGGGAGCGGAGTGAGTGCGGGGCGCCGGCTGCGCGTCCCAACGACCAGGTGCCACCTGACCGCTCACTTCAGCTTCAGCCCGACCACCCTCACCAGGCCGTCCGGCATCTGCTTGTAGCCCTCCAGCTTCTTGGTGTGCGCGATCAGGATGCGGCGGTGATAGAGGTAGAGGATCGGCTCGTCCTCGATCTCGAGCTTGGTCAGCTTCTCGTAGAGCGCCTTGCGCTGGGCCATGTCGGTCACCAGCCGCGCGTCGCTGAGCGCCTTGTCGGCCTCGGCATTGGCCCAGACGCTGTAGTTCTGCGGCGCGTTGCTGTGCAAGAACACGTAGCTGTTGCCGTCAGGATCGATCCGGCCGCTCCATGACAGCATGAACGCCTGATAGTCGCCGGCCTCGGCCTGCTTCAGCGAGGTCGCGAACTCCGTCACACGGATCTTCATGTCGAAGCCGGCCTCGGCGGCCATCGACTGTACCACCTGGGCGGCCGCCTCGGTCTCGGCACCCTTCGGTACCATGAAGTCGACCGCGACAGGCGTCGTCACGCCGGCCTCTTTCAGCAGCGCCTTTGCCTTCTCGACATCGCGGGCACGCACCGGGAAGGCCTTCTGATAATACGGATGCGAGGGATTGACCCATTGGTTGCCCGGCATGAATTCGCCGTTGAAGACCACCTGGTTGAGCGCCTCGCGGTCGATCGCGAGATCGAGCGCCTGGCGCACCTTGGCTGACTGGCTGAGTGGGCCCTTGGCCTTGTCCTTGCCGATGTTGAGCGTGATGCCCTGGTAGCCGAGCTCGATCGCAGTCGACAGCGCAAGCCTGGAATCGGCGCGGACATCCTTGATGTCGGTCGCGAGCACGCGCTCGATCAGGTCGAGGGCACCCGACTTCAGGTTCGCCAGCCGCACCGTGGCATCGACGATGGGCTGGTAGACGATCCTGTCGATGAAGACGTTGTCCTTGTTCCAGTAGTCGGCGAACTTCTCGAACACGATCTTGTCCTGCTGGACGCGCTCGACGAACTTGTACGGACCGGCGCACACCGGATGCAGGCCGAACTTGTCGCCGGCCTCCCTGGCGGCCTTCGGCGACACCATCATGCCGGCGCGGTCGGTGAGCTGGGCGATCAGCGGCGAGAACGGCGCTTTCAACACCAGCTTGATCGTCAGGGGATCGACGACGTCGACATGATCGAGCGAGGCCAGCTCAGGCTTGCGGAACGAGCCGGGAAAGGTCAGGTGGCGGTCGAGCGAGAATTTGGCGGCCTCGGCGTCGAACGGCTCGCCGTCGTGAAACTTCACGCCGGGCCGCAGCTTGATGGTGACCTCCTTGCCGTCGGCGGATGTCTGCTGCGACAGCGCGAGCTGCGGCACGATGTTGAGCTTCTCGTCGATGTCGAACAGCTTGTCGCAGGTGGCGGCGAACACGATGCGCCCGACATAGGTGCGGGCCATGGTCGGATCGAGAACGTCGGGGTCCTCGGCAAGGCCGATGCGCAAGGTGGTCTGCGCCTGCGCGGCCGGCCCCCAGGAGGCCACGACAACGGCCGCGACGGCGGCCAAGCACCAGTTCCTCATCATCCGATGTCCCCTACGAAAATGCAGCCTGCGTTGTTGCACTATCCATACCAACCCCGGTCACGCGCCGTCCTTCCGGCCCGGTCATGTCTGGTTCGCGTGCGCCGCGGCGATGCCGGCATCAATGGTGGCGCGATCCGTAATCCCCGCCGGATTGTCGCGCGTCGGCATGAACTGCCGGAACACCGCCCAATGCCTGCGGCTGACGCCTTCCAGGCGTGCGAGCTCGGCGAGCGGATCGGCGTGATCGTCGACCCGCAGATCGAGCTCGGACCATTCCTCCTTGCCGTGGATGAGGAGGGCGGCGGACTGTTTGCCGCGCTTGTCACCGCCGGCCGCCTCGCCGGCCTTCATGGCCGCGATCAGACGCTCCGCAAAGGGCAGGGCGCCATGAGCGAGAAACGCGTTCGCGGTTTCGTTCAGCACCTGCGGGCCGGCCAGCATGTTGCCGGCAATCGAAAAGCCTCGGCCTTCGAGATGGCCGCACCAGTCGATGCAGTCGCGGCCGGTGTGGGCGGCAATCTGGCCGTTGTGATCGAGGATGTGGAGCTGGCGGCTCTCGCGGCCGGGATCGGCAGATGTCAGCAGTTGCACGATCTCGCGCGGATGCCGGCCGTCGCGCAGCAGCGTGACGCCGTCGATGCCGTAATAGGGATTGACCAGCGCCTGTGTCGCGATGCCGCCGTGGCCGGCGACGATGAAGGGCACGCGCGCGCCGACGGCGAAGAAGCGGGTGGCGACGGCGATGCCGATCCGGCCGGTGAAATCGTCCTTGGCAATGATCGACCAGGTCATCGTCGCGTTGCTCTCTTATCGTCCGGCGGCGTAACCCTGCATGCCCCGTGGATTGGCCGCGGCGCGGCGGCGGCGGCCGACGCGCGATGCGGCCGTGAGCCGGCCTTCCGACCAGTCCGGCCCGACCTCGACGACATGGCCGCGACGGCGCAACTCCTCGACGGTCGCCTTGGGCACGCGGTTCTCGACCACGAGCACGCCGGGGCGTGCGGTGCGCGGCCAGAACGAGATCGGGAAGTGCTCGGAGTGCCACGCCGGCGCGTCGATCGACTCTTGCAGGTTCATGCCGGCATGGACGTGGCGCAGGAAGAACTGTGTGTTCCACTGGTCCTGCTGGTCGCCGCCGGGCGAACCCCAGGCCACGTAAGGCTCGCCGTCGCGCAGCGCCATGGTCGGCGATAGCGTCGTGCGCGGCCGCTTGCCCGGCACCAGCGCGGCCGGATGATCCTCCTCGAGCCAGAACATCTGCGCGCGCGTCCCCAGGCAGAAGCCGAGTTCGGGAATGACGGGCGAGGATTGCAGCCAGCCGCCGGACGGCGTGGCCGAGATCATGTTGCCGTCCCGGTCGATGATGTCGAAATGCACGGTGTCGCCGCGCACCTCGCCGAAGCGGCCGACGGTCGGCTCGCCCGAGCCCATTGCGCCGACGGCCTCGCGGTGGCCTTGCGCCTCGCGCAGCGTCACCTTGGCGCCGTAGCCGTCGAGCGTGCCGGGCCGCAGCTCGAGCGAGGCCTTGTCGGTGATCAGCTTGCGCCGCGCGTCGTTGTAGGCATCGGACAGCAGCGTCTGGATCGGAATGTCGGCGAAGTTCGGATCGCCGTAGAACGCCTCGCGATCGGCGAACGCCAGCTTGGCGGCTTCGATCTGCCAATGGATGAAGTCCGGTCCGGTCGGATCGAGGCCGTCGAGCGCAAAGCCCTTGAGCAGCGCGAGCTGCTGCAGCAGCACCGGGCCCTGGCTCCAGACGCCGGCCTTGCACACGGTGTAGCGGCCGTACTCATAGGTCAGCGGCGCCTCGATCGTCGGCTGCCAGCGCGCCATGTCGTCGGCGGTCAGCACGCCCTTGTGACGCGCGCCCGAGACGTCCATCACCTCCTGGGTCCGGCAGAAGCGGTCGATCGCCTCAGCGACGAAGCCGTGCGACCAGGCCTTGCGGGCTCGCTCGATCTGCGCGTCGCGATCAGCACCCGCGCTTTCGCCTTCGCTCAGAATGCGCGCGTAGGTCTCCGCGAGCTGTGGACTGGTGAACAGCGTGCCCGGCCGCGGCACGTTGCCGTTGGGCAGATAGAGCGCGGCCGAGGTCGGCCAATGCGTCTTGAACAACTGCTCGACGGTCTGGATCGTCGCCGAGACGCGTTCGACCAGCGGATAGCCGTCGCGCGCATAGCATATCGCCGGCTCCAGTACGTCGCGCAGCCGCATCGTGCCGTAGTCGCGCAGCAGCAGCATCCAGGACTCGAACGTGCCGGGCACGCAGGCCGCGAGCAGGCCCGTGCCGGGCACCAT
The DNA here is from genome assembly GCF_051168215.1 of Bradyrhizobium sp. HKCCYLRH2015. Taxonomy (NCBI): domain Bacteria; kingdom Pseudomonadati; phylum Pseudomonadota; class Alphaproteobacteria; order Hyphomicrobiales; family Nitrobacteraceae; genus Bradyrhizobium; species Bradyrhizobium sp. HKCCYLRH2015. Next base: position 251,316 of record NZ_JBNPUO010000001.1, read on the forward strand.
GTCCAGGCCTTCGTTCCTGTAGTGCGCGATGGTGGCGCCTGATGGCGCCGGGCCCTGGCCGCAGATGACCTCGGTGCGACCGCGCTTGACGTCGTGCAGGATGATCGGCACGTCGCCGCCGGGACCGTTCAGATGCGGCTCCACCACCTGCAGGGTGAAGGCCGCCGCGACGCCGGCGTCGAAGGCGTTGCCGCCGCGCTCCAGCATCGCCATGCCCACCGCGGTGGCGAGCCAGTGCGTGGAGGTCACGACGCCGAACGTGCCGTCGATCTCGGGGCGGGTCGTGAAGGGATCGGGGTTGATGAAGCTCATCGCCGGCTTTGCCTATCCTAAGTACTCGCCGTCATTGCGAGCCACCCGGTCCGCGCGAAGCGCGGCCGGATGACAGGCTCCGCGAAGCAATCCAGGGTTCCGATGTGACTCTGGATCGCTTCGTCGCTTCGCTCCTCGCAATGACGACTTCATTCAGATTCCGCTTCACGCAACCGATGCCGTCACAACGGTCCTGTCAGCCGGCTGGTTCACCGCATGGCAGGCCACGCCGCCGATGAGTTCGGGCGACTGCTGCCGACAGAGATCGAATGCAAGGGGACAACGCGGGTTGAAGGTGCAGCCCGAAGGCGGATTGATCGGGTTCGGGATCTCGCCCTTGACCGGGATGCGCTGGCGGCCGGACATCGACAGGTCCGGGACGGCGCCGAGCAGCATCTTGGTGTAGGGCATGCGCGGATCGTTGAAGAGGGTGCGGCCGTCGGCGATCTCGACGATGCGGCCGAGATACATCACGCCGATGCGGCTCGCCATGTGACGCACGACCGCGAGATTGTGGCTGATGAACAGATAGGTCAGGCCGAACTTGTCCTGCAGATCGCGCATCAGATTGAGGATCTGCGCCTGTACGGAGACGTCGAGCGCCGAGGTCGGCTCGTCGCAGACGATGAACTCGGCCTCGGAGGCGAGCGCGCGCGCGATCGCGATGCGCTGGCGCTGGCCGCCGGAGAATTCGTGCGGGAATTTCTGGCCGTCGTCGGGATGCAGGCCGACGAGGGTCAGGAGCTCGCCGACACGGTCCTTGATCTGGCGTTCGCCCTCGATGATGTCGAAGGCGCGGATCGGCTCGGCGATGATGCTGTCGACCCGGAAGCGCGGGTTGAGGCTGGCGTAGGGATCCTGGAACACCATCTGGATGCGCCGGCGCAGCTTGCGCCGCACCTGCGCCTGGCGCGCTTCGCTCATCGACACGCCGTCGATGATGACCTCGCCCGACGTCGGCGCCAGCAGCCCGACCACCATGCGCGCGACCGTGGTCTTGCCCGAGCCGGATTCGCCCACCAGCGCGAAGGTCTCGCCCTTCCTGATGCCGAAGCTGACGCCATCGACCGCCTTCAGGAATTCCTGCGGCTGGCGCTCGATCACGCGGTTGAGCCAGGGCTTCGAGACGTCGAACACCCGGCGCAGATCCCTGACCTCGACGAAGTCGCTCATGCCGCGGTCTCCGTCGCGCGATCATACAGATGGCAGGCGACCGCCTGCGTGCCTTGGCGCAGCGGCTCCGGCCGGTCGACGCGGCAGCGGTCGAAGGCTGCACTGCAGCGCGGATTGAACGAGCAGCCCGGCGGAATGGCCGACAGCCGCGGCATCGAGCCTGGGATCTGCACCAGCCGCTTCTCCTCGCCGGCGAGCGTCGGGATCGCGCCCATCAGGCCCTTGGCATAGGGGTGCAGCGGGTTCTGGATCACCTCCTGCACCGGGCCGATCTCGGCGACGCGGCCGGCATACATCACCGCGACGCGGTCGCAGGTCTCGGCGATCACGCCCATGTCATGGGTCACGAGCATCACCGCGGTGCCGTGGTCGCGGCCGAGCCGCTTGATCAGCGAGATGATCTGCGCCTGCACGGAGACGTCGAGCGCGGTGGTCGGCTCGTCGGCGATGATCAGCTCCGGCTCGGCGCACAAAGCGAGCGCGATCACGACGCGCTGGCGCATGCCGCCGGAGAATTCGTGCGGGTAGCCGTCGATGCGCTTCTCCGGCGCTGATATGCCGACCTCGGCGAGCAGGTCGATGGCGCGCTTGCGCGCCTGCTGCTCGGTGAGGTTGGTATGGGTCCTGATGGTCTCGATGATCTGGTCGCCGACGCGATACAGCGGATTGAGCGAGGTCAGCGGATCCTGGAAGATCATGCCGATGCGCTTGCCGCGCACCTTGCGCATCTCCTCCGGGGGCAGGTTGTCGATGCGCAGGCCGGAGAGCTCAATCTCGCCGCCGGAGATGCGGCCCGGAGGATCGATCAGGCCGATCACGGCAAGGCCGGTGACGGATTTGCCGGCGCCGGATTCGCCGACGACGCCGAGCACCTCGCCCTTGGCGATGTCGTAGGAGACGCCGTCGATCGCGCGCAGGGTGCCGCGCCGGGTCGCAAACTCGACCTGCAGATTGCGCACGGACAGAACGGGGGCGGTCATGAGCTCGAGCCTCGGAAGGACGCCATCACGCGGGTCATCGCAGTTTCGGGTTGAGGGCGTCGCGCAGCCAGTCGCCGAGCAGGTTGATCGCGAGGATCAGCCCGGCGAGCGCGATGCCGGGGAAGGCGACGATCCACCATTCGCCGGCGAACAGATAATTGTTTCCGATCCGGATCAGGGTCCCGAGCGACGGCATCGTCTCCGGCATGCCCGAGCCGAGGAACGACAGGGTCGCCTCGGTGATGATCGCCAGCGCCAGGTTGATGGTGGCGATCACCAGCACGGGACCGGTGGTGTTGGGGAGCACGTGGCGCAGCATGATGACGGGCGCGGGCAGGCCGATCAGTTGTGCCGCCGCGACGTAGTCCTTGTTCTTCTCGACGAGGACCGAGCTGCGCACCGTGCGCGCATATTGCACCCAGAACGAGAGGCCGATCGCCAGCACGAGCACGACCAGCATGCTGAGCCAGTCCAGCCGGTTGCCAGAGACGGACTTGGCGATGCCGTTGACCAGCAGCGCAATCAGGATCGGCGGAAAGGTCAGCTGGACGTCGGCGATGCGCATGATCACGGTGTCGACCCGGCCGCCGAAATAGCCCGCGATCAGGCCGAGGCCGATGCCGAGCGCACCGGAAAAGGCGACGCCGAGAATGCCGACCAGGAGCGAGATGCGCAGGCCGTAGAGGATGGCCGAGAGCACGTCACGGCCCTGCTCGTCGGTGCCCAGCAGGAACGGGCTCTGCCCGTCGGCGGTCCACAGCGGCGAGATGCGCGAGTTCAGGAGCTGCAACTGCGCCGGGTCGAACGGGTTCTGCGGCGACAGCAGCGGCGCGAAGATAGCCAGCAGGAAGAACAGCAGCGTGATCACGGCCGCGGCGACCGTCAGCTTCGAGCGGCGGAACGAGTAGAACAGGTCGCTCGCAAACGCACGCTTCAGCCAGCCGTCGGCGGCGCGCGGCGTCTCGACCGGCGTGGGGTGGGGGAGGGCTGCGTCGCTCATGATCAGGCCGGACGGCTGATGGTCGCGCGCAGGCGCGGATCGACCACGGTGTAGAGGATATCAACCACGAGATTGATGGTGACGAAGATCAGCGACACCATCATCAGGTAGGCCGCCATGATCGGGATGTCGACGTTCTGCACCGCCTGCACGAACAGCAGGCCCATGCCCGGCCACTGGAACACCTGCTCGGTGATGATCGAGAACGCGATGACGGAGCCGAACTGCAGACCGACCACGGTGATCACCGGCACCAGGGTGTTGCGCAGCGCGTGGCCGAAATGGATCGCGCGCGTGGTCAGCCCGCGGGCACGGGCGAAGCGGATGTAGTCGGTGCGCAGCACCTCGAGCATCTCGGCGCGGACCAGCCGCATGATCAGGGTCATCTGGAACAGGCCGAGCGTGATGGAGGGCATGATCAGCGCCTTCCAGCCGGAGACGGTGAACAGGCCCGATGTCCACCAGCCGAACCTGACGGTGTCGCCGCGGCCGAAAGACGGCAGCCAGCCCAGCGTGACCGAGAACAGGTAGATCAGGAGGATGCCGATCAGGAAGGTCGGCAGGGAGATGCCGATCAGCGACAGCATCTGGAACAGCTTGGCGAGCAGGGAGTCGCGGTGCAGCGCCGAGAACACGCCCATCAGGATGCCGAAGACCAGCGCCAGGATCGTCGCGCAGACCGCCAGTTCCAGTGTGGCGGGCATGCGCTCCTTGAGGAGATCGGAGACCGGCTGCCGGAACTGATAGGAGACGCCGAACTTGAACTGCGCCGCGTCGAACAGATAGCGTCCGAACTGCACGATGAAGGGATCGTCGAGGCCGAGCGACTCGCGGATGCTGGCCCGTTCCGCCGCCGACGCGTCGATCGGCACGATCTGGCTCACCGGATCTCCGGCGAAGCGGAACATGGCGAACGCGATGATTCCGACGGCGATCATGACGCCGATGGCCTGAATTGCTCGGCGAAGCGCGAAGGCGAGCATCTGATCCTTTCAGGTCCTTCGAGATGCGGCGGCGCGTAGCACCTGCCGCAGGAAATGAAAAGTCCCGAAAAGCAGTTCTGCTTTCCGGGACTCGTCGTCGCTTGTGGACTACTCGGTCTTGGTGGCGAGGAACAGCAGCACGGCGTTGTCGGCGCGCAGCGGAATCTTCACCTTCTTCGAGACGCCCCAGGCCACTGCCTGCTGATGCAGCGGGATGTAGCCGTAATCCTTGATGCCAATCTCGAACGCCTGCTTGATCAGTTGATTGCGCTTGGCGGTGTCGGTCTCGACCAGGACCTTGTCGGTCAGGGCGTCGAACTCCTTGTTGCAGTAATTGCCGAGATTGGCCTCGCCCCGGGTCGGGTCCTTGGCGTCGTCACGGCAGCCCATGATGTCGTGCATCACGTTGTGCGCGTCCATCGAGGAGGGCGTCCAGCCGAGCAGGAAGAACGAGGTGTTGTAGCCGCCGGGCTTCAGCACCTTGGCGAAGTACTGCGCCTTGGGCTGCGCGTTCAGGTTCACCTTGACGCCGATGCGGGCGAGCATGCCGACCACGGCCTGGCAGATCGCGGCGTCGTTGACGTAGCGGTCGTTCGGGCAGTCCATGCCGACCTCGAAGCCGTCGGGATAGCCGGCTTCCGTCAGGAGCTTCTTGGCCGCGTCGGGATCGTATTTCGGCCGGGTGAACTCCTTCGACAGCGGGAACAGCTCCGGCGCGATCATCAGCGCCGACGGCGTCGACAGGCCGCGCATGACGCGGGTCTTGATCAGCTCGACGTCGATCGCCTTGTAGAAGGCCTCGCGGACGCGGATGTCCTTGAACGGGTTCTTGCCCTTGACGTTGGAGTACAACAGCTCGTCGCGCGTCTCGTCCATGCCGAGGAAGATCGTGCGCAGCTCCGGTCCCTTCAGGACGTGAGCGTTCGGGCTCGAGTCGACGCGGCCGATATCCTGCACCGGGACCGGCTCGATGATGTCGACCTCGCCGGACAGCAGCGCCGCGACGCGCGTGGCGTCGGAAGCGATGGTGGTGAACACGATCTCCTTCAGATTGTGCTCGGGCTTGCCCCACCAGTTCGGATTGACCTTGAACACGGTCTTCACACCGGGCTGATGGCTCTCGATGATGAAGGGGCCGGTGCCGTTCTCATGCAGCGCGGCGTAGCTCGGCGTGGTTGCCGACACCGGCGTCGGCGCGACCGAGTTGTTGTCCTCGCACCACTTCTTGCTCATGATGTACCACGTATCCCATTGCGAGATCAGGATGGGATTGGGGGCATCGAGCTTCACGTCGACGGTGTAGTCGTCGACCTTGATGAATTTTGCGTCCGGCGGAACGTTGGAGAGGAAGTTGGAGCCGGTGGCGCGGACACGATCGGCGGAGAAGATCACGTCGTCGGCGGTGAAGGGTTCGCCATTGTGGAACTTGACGCCCTTGCGCAGATGGAAGCGCCAGCGGGTCGGCTCGGGCGTTTCCCAGCTCTCGGCCAGCGCGGGGATGATCTTCAGATCCTTGTCGCGCGCGGTCAGCCCCTCATAGACGTGAGCATGGTGCGCAATCGTGGTCGATTCCTTGAAGGTGTAGGGATCGAGCGATTTCAGGGTGCCCTGGTTGGCATAGCGCAGGGTCTGGGCCGAGGCCGGCATGACGGCGAGGCCGAATGCGACCGCTGCCGCGATGAGCAGGGATTTGCGTCCCGACATATGTCCAAATTCTCCGCGTTTGACGCTTGGTTTTTCGGCAGGCGCGATTATGTCCGGCCTGCTTTGCTTCGAAGTTCGTGTTGTCTGCAGCGCCTCTTGCACGAACTTCAAGAAGCAACAAGACGCCGGGCGATATGCTTGCAAGTCTGATGCCGCGCCGGAATGAACTGATCCCGTTGGCTCTGGCCTGGCGGTGCGCCGTACGACCCGCGGCAGATCGATCCGAATATGTTGCCAGAGTTCAGCGGCGGCACACAAGTGCAGTTTGTTTAAGCCTAAACGATATGGTTATCTCCGCGGCCGCTGTGCAGCGCACGCGCGCGACGCCGTCCGGGATCGGGCTGAGGGCCCGCCGGATTGACCATGTCCCGGGAATTGCGCACCTGCAGCAACGCGCCGCTTGCTAGAGGGGGGCCGGCGCGGTGATACTGGACATCCCTGCCGAGAGTCCGGGATGGGCGTTCCTTGTGAAGGGGGCCCGGCCCGGGGCTGGTGTCGGGATGGTTCGAACAGCGGAGCGGACATGAAAGTCAATATCGAGATCGATTGCACACCGCTCGAAGCGCGGCAGTTTTTCGGACTTCCCGATGTCGGTCCGATGCAGGCCGCGGTCATGGACCGGCTGCAGAACCAGATGACGAGCAACATCGACAAGCTCACGCCCGAAGCCATCATGCAGAGCTGGTTCACGTTCGATCCTCGCCTGGCCGAACGGTTTCAGGACCTGATGCTGACCATGACAGGCCTCGGCGGCAGCCGTTCGAGCGACAAGAAGTCGGCCTGACGAGGCAAACGGCTGCTCGGATTTCGCTCGCGCGGAACTCCGAGGAGAAGCGGCGTGACGTCACGGCATGGAGCAGGCTCCACGCCGGAGCCGAAGACCGGTCGAAAAAGGCCGGCTGAACAGCTTCAGGGGAGGAGGCATGACCGATCCGTCTTGGATGCCGGCGCTGCAGTTCGCGACGACCAATGGCATTCGCATGGGCTATTACGAGGCGGGCCCCGTCAGCGACAGGTCGCCGATGATCCTCTGTCACGGCTGGCCGGAGCTGGCCTTCTCCTGGCGGCACCAGATCAAGGCGCTGGCCGAGGCTGGCATCCGCGTCATCGCACCCGACCAGCGCGGCTATGGCGCGACCGACCGGCCGGAGCCGGTCGAGGCCTATGACCTCGAGCATCTCACCGCCGACCTCGTCGGCCTGCTCGATCATCTCAACATCGACAAGGCGATCTTCGTCGGACACGACTGGGGCGGCTTCGTCGTCTGGCAGATGCCGCTGCGATACCCCGATCGAGTCGCGGGCGTGGTCGGCATCAACACGCCGCATCTGCCGCGCGCGCCTGCCGATCCCATCGCCATCATGCGCAAGCGGTTCGGCGACATGATGTACATCGTGCAGTTCCAGGATCCCGCACGCGAGCCGGACCGCATCTTCGGCAGCCGCGTCGGGGAGACCTTCGATGCGTTCATGCGCAAGCCGCTGCCGCGCAGCGATGCGCCGCCGACGGAGCCGCCGGCCGGCGGGATCGCAGCGTCGCCGTCGCTCAATCTGGCGTTCCCGCAGATGATCGCGGCCTATGACGCCGCCAAGGACACGCGGCAGCCGATCCTGTCGGAGGCCGAGAAGCAGGTGTTCGTCGACACCTTCACGCGCACCGGCTTCACCGGCGGCATCAACTGGTATCGCAACATGACGCGCAACTGGCAGCGCGCCGAAGGGCTCGACCATACGGTGCGCGTGCCGTCGCTGATGATCATGGCGGAGAACGATGCCGTGCTGCCGCCCTCGGCCACGGACGGCATGGAGAAGCTTGTCCCGGACCTGGAGAAATATCTCGTCCGCGACAGCGGCCACTGGACGCAGCAGGAGCAGCCGGAGGAGGTGAGCGCCAAGCTGATCGAATGGCGGCGGCGGAGGTTTGGGTAGGGGCTTCCGGCGGTTCGTTTGAAGAACGGCTGAGACACAGACTCGCGTCGGGTGACGCAATAGCGACCCCCAGCAACATGTGTCGTCCCGGAGTCGTCCCGGACAAGCCTGTCGACGCAACGCGTCGGCAGGCGCCGATCCGGGACCCATAACCACAGGCCCGGATGGCTGAAGCGGGCTGGAGCCACAGCCCGTCGCCATCACCAAAGCCGGTGGTTATGGGTCCCGGCGTTCGCCGGGACGACAGCTCGTTTCCGGGCGGCGGCGATGACCACCGACTGCCATTCTACGCCGCCTGCGCATTCGCGCCGTGCGCGTGCTCGGCGATGGCGTCGATGATCTGCGGCCACATCGGCCGCGGGGTGGCGTGACCCATGCCGTCGATCATCAGGAGCTTGGCATTCGGAATCGACTCCGCGGTGTCCTTGCCGGCGGTGGGATGAACCAGCGGGTCGACCTTGCCGTGGATCACGAGTGTCGGCGCGGTCACCAGATGCAGCCGCGGCTTGCGGCTGCCGGAGGCCAGGATCGCGCGCAACTGACGTCCGACGCCGGCGGGATTGATGCCGCGCGCGAAGCAGCGTTCGGCGAGCGCCACGTCACTTGCCTCGTCCTCGGGGAAGGAGCCGACGCGCAGCGCCTTCCAGGTCCTCTGGAAGCGCTTGATGTACTCGTCCTTGGTCTTCGGCGGCGGCGCCATCAGCAGCATCGCGACCTCGCGCGTCGGCGGCGGGATGCGCGGATTGCCGGTCGTCGACATGATCGATGTCAGCGAGCGCACGCGATGCGGAAAGGAGATCGCGATCTCCTGCGCGATCATGCCGCCCATCGACGCGCCGACCAGATGCGCCGACTTGATGTCGAGTGCGTCCATCAGGCCGACCGTGTCCTTGGCCATGTCGAGCAGCTTGTAGGGCGCGGCGACGGGAATGTTGAAGAAGCGCAGCTTGAGCAGCTCGAACGGCGTCAGGCGGCGTCCGCCATGCAGCTTGCTCGACTGGCCGATGTCGCGGTTGTCGAAGCGGATCACGCGAAAGCCGCAGCTTGCGAGCTGTTCGCAGAACTCATCGTACCAGATGATCATCTGCCCGCCGAGGCCCATGATCAGCACGAGAGGAGGGGCCGCCGGGTCGCCGAAGATCTCGTAGCAGATGTCGATACCGTTGGCGCGCACGGTCTGCGGCGGCTGATGAGCATTTGCAGTCACGATGATCCCTCGTTCAAGGCCAACAGGCCATCTATGGCATGGTTCCGCCGACAGAGAGAAGCGGCCCCATGATCCTCCCGCATCGCAGCGATGACGTGCTATGATAGGTTGCGTTGAGTCTCCGCGTGGCCTGAAGGAGCGTGCCGATGGTGAACAAGTCCGGCGATCCGATCGCATTCTGGCAGCAGATGGTCGGTGAGATGCAGAAGAGCTTCACGGCCTTCACGCGATTGCGCCCGCTGGGCGCGGCCCGCTCATCCTCCGACGATCCTGCAACTGGTTCTGGAAACGGACAGAAGCCCATGGCCGATCTGATGGAAAACTACTTCGCCGGCATGAACGTGCCGAGCCGCGGTCAACTGACTGCGCTCAACGAGCGGCTGGCGTCGATCGAAGGCGAACTGGCGGAGACGCGGGCGCTGTTGAAGGAGCTGCTGGGCGCCGCGAAGGTGCCGCTGCCGGCATCGAAACCGCCGGTGGATCTCGCTCCCCAGTTGAATGAGATCAAGAGCTTGCTCGACGCGCTTCTCGCCGCATCCAAGGCGCAGCCGGTTGCGCCGGCACCGGTCGACGTCACGCCTGAGCTCAACGAGATCAAGGCCTTGCTCAACGAGCTTGTTGCCACATCCAAAGCGCCGCCCCCCGGAACGAAGCCTGCCATCGATGCCACGCCCCAGTTGAGCGAGATCAAGGCGCTGCTCGACCAGATTCTGAAGGCGGCGCAGCCGTCCGGTCCTGCCCCGATGGCGTCCATCGAGGCGCAGCTGCGCGAGATCCGGGAGGTGCTCGACAGGGTGATGAAACCGTCGCCGCCGGCGGAACCAGAACCCGGGGCGGTCGAGACCGCGCCGGGAACGGCCGAGCCGGTCCGGCCCGGAAAGTCTCGCAACAAGAAGCATGGGGGCGGCCCTGATCGGGGCTCGCGCCAAGGCAATGATGCGCCGTCGGGCACTTGAGCGGGGACGGCCTTTCCCCCATCCTCCCGAGATGGTGCATTGCAACATTTTTGTTGCGATGCACTATGTGTGCTGGTATAGCTGAGTCACTCCGGTTTCATAAGAGACGGAGCGAGCCATAGCTCAGAAGCATTGAGGATGGAGACAGCCATGACCACCGAGACCAATACCGTGTTCGACACCGTCAAGGATGCCTTTGCGCCGGTGACCGACGCGTTCAAGAACCTGCAGACGATGGAAGTGCCGGAGTCCGCGCGGGAGTTCGTCAAGAAGACCGCGTCGACCGCCAAGGAGCGCGCTGCGGAGGCCCTCGCTGGCTCCGAGAAGGTGACGTCGGCGATCGAAACCGCCGTGTTCGACGGCGTGACCGAGGCCGGCAAGATCAGCCGCAACATCCAGCAGGCGCTGTATCAGGACACCGAAGCGTTCTTCGACGGCCTGGACAAGCTGGCGTCCGCCAAGTCGATCAGCGAAGCCGTTCAGATCCAGGGTGAGCTGGCCCGCGCCCGTGGCGAGGCGCTCGTCGCCCGCGCCAAGTCGACCAGCGAGTATGTCGGCAAGCTCGTCACCGAGGGTGCCAAGCTCGCCCAGGAGAACATGGCCAAGGCCTACAACAAGACCGCCTGATCGCCTCGCGCGTCCGTCGATCCATCTGCAAGGCCCGCTCCATGCGGGCCTTTTCTTTTGCGATCGGGCGAAACCGGCTAAAGCCTGCACCATGCCGCAGCCGCTGTCCCGCATCGTCCATGAGCTCAAGAGCGAGCCGTCGCGCACGGGCTCGCTGATCATCACCGTGTTCGGCGACGCCATCGTGCCGCGCGGCGGCAGCGTCTGGCTCGGCAGTCTGCTGGCCTTCTTCGAAGGGCTCGCGATCGACGGTAGCGTGGTGCGCACCGCGATGTCGCGGCTGACGGCGGAAGGCTGGTTCGAGCGGACGAAGAGCGGCCGCAACAGCTTCTATCGCCTGACCCGGCGCGGCGAGCAGACCTTTGCCGGCGCCACCCGCCACATCTACGATTCGCCGCCGGCGGAATGGAACGGCAGCTTCGAACTGCTGCTCATCGGCAGCGCTGATGACCGCGAGCAGGCGCGGATCGCGCTGCGCGACGCCGGCTTCGGCAGCCCGCTGCCCGGCGTGTTCGTGGCGCCCTCGAGCATCGCCGTGCCGGACGCGGTGGAGGGGGCGGTCCGCCTGCAGGCCTCCGCAGGCTCGGATATGGCGCGGCGGTTGGTCGCCGAGAGCTGGGCACTGGAGCGGACTGCGGAAGCCTATCGCAAGTTCAGCGCCTCCTTTGCGCCGCTCAAGGCCAGCATCGAACGCGGCGAGCCGCTGTCCGACGGCCAGGCCTTCACCGCCCGGATCCTGCTGATCCATCACTACCGCCGCATCGTGCTGCGCGATCCCTTGCTGCCGGCCGAGCTGCTGCCTGGGAACTGGCCGGGACGACAAGCACGTGTGCTCTGCGGCGACATCTACCGGCTGCTGCTGCCGGGTTCCGAGCGATGGCTCGACGCTCACGCGACCAATGAAGAGGGGCCTTTGCCTGCGGCCGGCGCGACGCTGCTGCGGCGGTTCGCCGATGCCCATGAGGTGGGCTGATATATTACAGAATTCGATTGCACGGATAAAATCTCGTTATATATTGGCGGCAACCAAGTCCTGGGAGGACGCCGCCGCATGTACACGCAGGCGCTCAATTCGCCCGAGGAGGGCAGCTTCGCCGAGGACGCCGGACGCGCCTCGCGCTTTCAGGCGCGCATCGATGCCGAGGAGCGCATCGAGCCGAACGACTGGATGCCGTCGGCCTATCGCAAGACGCTGGTCCGGCAGATTTCCCAGCACGCCCATTCCGAGATCGTCGGCATGCTGCCCGAGGGCAACTGGATCACGCGCGCGCCGAGCCTGCGCCGCAAGGCGGCGTTGCTCGCCAAGGTCCAGGACGAATGCGGCCATGGGCTGTATCTCTACGCCGCGGCCGAGACGCTTGGCGCCTCGCGCGAGGAACTGGTTGACGCGATGCTGGCCGGCAAGGCCAAGTACTCCTCGATCTTCAACTACCCGACCTTGACCTGGGCGGATATCGGCGTGATCGGCTGGCTGGTCGATGGCGCCGCGATCATGAACCAGATCCCGCTGTGCCGCTGCTCCTACGGCCCCTATGCGCGCGCGATGATCCGCGTCTGCAAGGAGGAATCGTTCCACCAGCGCCAGGGCTACGAGATCATGCTCACGCTCTGCCGCGGCACGCCCGAGCAGAAGGCGATGGCGCAGGATGCGTTGAACAGATGGTGGTGGCCGGTGCTGATGATGTTCGGCCCGCCGGATCAGGCCAGCCAGCACAGCGACGCCTCGACGAAGTGGAAGATCAAGCGCTTCTCCAATGACGAGCTGCGCCAGAAGTTCATCGATGCCACCGTGCCGCAGGCGCAGTATCTCGGCCTGACGATTCCCGATCCCGCGATGACGCAGGACGAGCAGGGCCACTGGCGGCACGGTCCGATCGACTGGAACGAGTTCAAGCAGGTGCTGGCCGGCAACGGCCCGTGCAACCGCGACCGTATGGCGGCGCGCCGCAAGGCGCATGCCGACGGCGCGTGGGTGCGCGAAGCCGCGGCCGCCTACGCCGAGAAGTGCGCGCAGCGCCGGATGGCGCAGGCCGCCGAATAGACAAGGGAGAGCGAGATGGCGACGCCGAACACGCCGTTGTGGGAGGTCTTCATCCGCAGCCGCAACGGGCTCGCGCACAAGCATTGCGGCTCGCTGCATGGGCCGGACGCGACCATGGCGCTGCAGGCCGCGCGCGACCTCTACACCCGGCGCGGCGAGGGCCTGTCGATCTGGGTGGTGCCGTCGAGCGCCATCACCGCGTCCGATCCCGCCGACAAGGGCATGATGTTCGAGCCGGCGGAAACGAAGATCTATCGGCATCCGACCTTTTATGAAGTGCCCGAGGAAGTCGGACATATGTAGGTGCAACTCCTCATGGTGAGGAGGCGCGCAGCGCCGTCTCGAACCATGAGGCCCGATACGGCTCCTGGCCCATCCTCGAGACGCCCGCCTGCGGCGGGCTCCTGGAGGAGGTCAAATGCGTGGCTTCAGAGGCGAAACGTCATGACCGCCCCCTCGATCACTGTCTCCGAAACGCCGCTGGTGCTCTACACCTTGCGCCGCGCCGATGATGCGCTGATCCTCGGTCATCGCCTCTCCGAATGGTGCGGCCACGCGCCCATGCTCGAAGAGGACATGGCGCTGTCCAACATGGCGCTCGACCTGATCGGCCAGGCGCGCGAGCTCTATGGCTACGCGGCAAAGGTCGAGGGCCGCGACAATGACGAGGATAAGCTCGCTTATCTCCGGGACGTCAGGCAGTACCGCAACCTGCTGCTGGTCGAGCGTCCGAATGGCGATTTCGCGCACACGATGGTGCGGCAGCTGCTCTACGCGGCTTTCGCCGATCTGTATTGGCGCGGCATGATGGGCTCGACCGATGCGACGCTCGCCGCCATCGCGGCCAAGTCGGAGAAGGAATCCGCCTATCATCTGCGCCATGCCAGCGAGTGGGTGATCCGGCTCGGGGACGGCACCGACGAGAGCCACCGCCGCGCGCAGGCCGCGGTCGACGATCTCTGGGCGTACACCGGCGAGATGTTCAGCGTCGACGACTCCGAGCGCGGACTGATCGATGCCGGCATCGCGATCGACCCGACGATGCTGCTGCCGGAATGGCTGTCGATCGTCTCGCATGTCGCGCGCGAGGCGACCCTCGTGCTGCCTGAGAACGACTGGATGCAGCAGGGCGGCCGCGACGGCCGCCACAGCGAGCATCTCGGCCATCTCCTCAGCGAGCTGCAATACATGCAGCGCAGCTTCCCCGGTGCGACGTGGTAGTCGCCGACACCAGTCCTGCCGAACTCCGCCAGCGCGCCTGGGAGGCGGCGGCGTCGGTGGCCGATCCGGAAATCCCGGTGCTGACAATCGACGATCTCGGCGTGCTGCGCGAGGTCGAGGTGGTCGGGGAACGGGTGGAGGTCGCGATCACGCCGACCTATTCCGGCTGCCCGGCGATGAACATGATCGCGCTGGAGATCGAGCTGGCGCTGGAGCGCGCCGGCTTCCGCGAGGCCAGCGTGCGCATTGTGCTGTCGCCGGCCTGGACCACGGACTGGATGAGCGAGGAAGGGCGACGCAAGCTGCGGGAGTACGGCATCGCGCCGCCGCCGCCGTCGAGTGGCCGGCGCGCGCTGTTTGGTGTGGCCGAGGTGGCGTGTCCGCAATGCGGGTCTGATGACACCGAGCAACTCGCCGAGTTCGGCTCGACCTCGTGCAAGGCGTTGTGGCGCTGCAGATCGTGCCGCGAGCCGTTCGATTACTTCAAGTGTCACTGATGCTAAAGCCGTCATCGCGAGCGCAGCGACGCGATCCAGGGCCACGCCCGGAGCCCTGGATTGCTTCGTCGCTTCGCTCCTCGCAATGACGTGAGGATGGGTTCGATGTCGACAACGCCGCGCTTTCACCGTCTCGCCATCCGTGACCTGCGCCGGGAGGCACCGGATGCGGTGTCGCTGACGTTTGCCATTCCAAACGAACTCGCGGACGACTATCGCTTCGCGCCCGGACAGTATCTCACGCTGAAGACGACGCTCGGCGGCGAGGAAGTCCGGCGCTCTTATTCGATCTGCTCCGGCCCCGATGACAACGAGATCCGCATCGCCGTGAAGCGCGTCGATGGCGGCGCGTTCTCGAGCTTCGTCACCGACGAATTGAGGCGCGGCGACGAGATCGACGTGATGACGCCGACCGGACGTTTTGGCGTGGCGCTGGATCCTGCGGCGGCGCGCACCCATGTCGGATTTGCCGCTGGCTCGGGCATCACGCCGATCCTGTCGATCGTGAAGGCCGTGCTGGCGCGCGAGCCGGACAGCCGCTTCTTCCTGTTCTACGGCAACCGCACGACCGCCGGCATGCTGTTCCGCGAGCAACTGGAGGAGCTGAAGGATCGCTTCCTCGACCGCTTCTCGGTGTTCCACGTCATCTCCGGCGAGGAGCAGGATCTTCCGATCCTGCACGGTCGTCTCGACAGCGAAAAGGTGCGTATGCTCTTGCGCTCGCTGGTGCCGGCGGAGACGGTCGACCACGTTTTCATCTGCGGTCCGACCGGGATGAGCGAGGACATCGAGGCTGCCTGCCACATCCTCGGCATTGCCGACGAGCGCATCCACGTCGAGCGCTTCGTCTCCGGTGCGGGCGGCAAGCCGCGGCCGAGAGCTGTCGTGCCCGATACGGCGCCGCCCAAGGCGGTCGCCGCCCTGATCATCGACGGCAAGCGCCGCGAGGTCCCGGTCGCCGACGGCGAGGCCATCCTCGACGCCGCACTCCGCGCCGGCGTCGACCTGCCATTCGCCTGCAAGGGCGGCATGTGCTCCACCTGCCGCGCCAAGCTGGTCGAAGGCAAGGCCGAGATGGAGCTGAACTACTCGCTGGAGCCGTGGGAGCTCAAGGCCGGATTCGTGCTGACGTGCCAGGCCAAGCCGGTGACGGAGCGGGTGGTGGTGGATTACGATCATATGTGAGATGGCGATGTATGGAGCGGGACTCGTCGTTCGAGATGCGCCTTCGGCGCTCCTCACCATGAGGGGTGACAGCGCGGCGCACTCCCCAACTACCCCACCGGCCGCTTGTCCTTGATCCGTTTCGCCTTGCCGGCCGAGCGCTCCAGCGTGTCTGGTGCCACCACCTTCACCTTGGCGGTCAGGCCGATGGTGTTCTTGATGTGGATCGAGATCCGCTCGGCGTGCGCGCCGAGGCCGGTCTCGTCCCAGTGCTCCGGGCGCGACTCCGCGTAGATCGTCAGCTCGTCCATGCGGCCTTCGCGGGTCAGCTCCAGCATGAAATGGCCGCCGCACCATTCGGTCGACAGCAGGATCTCCTCGATCTGCGACGGAAACAGATTCACGCCGCGCAGGATGATCATGTCGTCGGAACGGCCCGTGACCTTCTCCATGCGGCGCATGCCCGGCCGCGCGGTGCCCGGCAGCAGTCGCGTCAGATCGCGGGTGCGATAGCGGATGACGGGAAAGGCCTCCTTGGTCAGCGAGGTGAACACCAGCTCGCCCATCTCGCCGTCGGGCAGCACCTTGCCGGTGTCGGGATCGACGATCTCCGGATAGAAATGATCCTCCCAGATGTGCAGCCCGTCCTTGGTCTCCAGGCATTCCTGCGCCACACCCGGACCGATCACCTCGGACAGGCCGTAGATGTCGGTGGCGTCCATCGCGAACGCATCCTCGATCTCGGCGCGCATCGCATTGGTCCATGGCTCGGCGCCGAAGATGCCGATCTTGAGCGAGCTCTGCCGCGGGTCGAGCCCCTGGCGCTTGAACTCGTCGAGGATGGCCAGCATGTAGCTCGGCGTCACCGTGATGATGTCGGGCCTGAAATCATTGATCAACTGCACCTGCCGCTCGGTCATGCCGCCGGAGATCGGCACCACCGTGCAGCCGAGCTGCTCGGCGCCGTAATGGACGCCGAGACCGCCGGTGAACAGGCCGTAACCATAGGCATTGTGGATGATCATGCCGCTGCGGCCGCCGGCAGCGCGGATCGAGCGCGCCATGACGGTGGACCAGGTCGCGATATCGTTGCGGGTATAGCCGACCACGATCGGCTTGCCCGTCGTGCCCGACGAGGCATGCACCCGCACCAGTTGCTCGCGCGGCACTGCGAACATGTTGAACGGGTAATTGTCGCGCAGGTCCGTCTTGACCGTGAACGGAAACTTGGCCAGGTCGGCAAGCTCGCGGAAGTCGGAGGGATGCACGCCAGCCTTGTCGAAGGCGCGACGGTAATGGGCGACGTTGTCATAGGCGTGCGTCAGCGAACAGGCGAGGCGCTTGGTCTGCAGCGCCATGATTTGGTCGCGCGAGGCGCGCTCGGTGCCGTCCATCTCGGGTACGTAGCTGCCGGCCGGTTGAGGTTTGCTCGATGTCATCGTGTCAGTCCTCCGGCAGAGCCGTGGGGGTCGGCACCAGCGTGCCGCCGATGCTGCGGGAATGGCCGCGAAACTCCGCGATCACGGTGTCTTCGGCGCTGACGCGGACGTCGTAGATGCCGGAGCGCCCGCTGCGCGACACCTCGCTGGCGCGGGCGGTCAGCACATCGCCGAGCTTGCCCGGCCGGATGAAGCTGATACTGCCCTGGGCCGCCACGGTGCGGTCATTGTGGGAGTTGCAGGCGAACGCGAACGCGGAATCGGCCAGCGTGAAGATGAAGCCGCCATGGGCGATGCCGTGGCCGTTGACCATGTGCGGCTGGATGGTCATGCGCAGCGTCGCGCAGCCTGGGCCGATTTCGATGATCTGCATGCCCAGGCCCTGGCTGGCGCGATCGTCCTGCCACATGGCATCGGCGCAAGCGCGGGCGAGCGCGTCGGGGGAGAGCGGGGCCGCGCCACTCACCGGCGAGCCCCCGGCGGCGAACAGGCCAAGATCGGCGCATGAGGATGCGCTGGTGACACCACGGCATTCTCTCCCGTTGATGCTTGTTGGAACAAGCATTCTGAACTAGTTAAGCTCGATATCGTGGCGAATAATCCGCGCGCGTCAAGCGAAAGCGGTGCTTGCGCAGCCCGCGTGCCGCCGCCTCTTTTCCGCAACCAGAAGGACTCCTGCGCGTGCCGGAAGCTGCTGATGTCGCCGTCGTAACCGGTCTCGGTATCGGCCTGGTCTATGGCGTGGTGGGGCTGCTCAGCGGCTTCTGCATGATGAGCAGCCTGCGCGGCTGGTGGGCCGACGGCGACAGCCGCCTGGTGCGAAGTTACGCCCTGGCGATGGGCATCGCCATCATCGCCACACAGCTGCTCGCGGCCAACGGCGCCGTCGATCTCGGCAAGTCGATCTATCTGCAGCCGACCTTCTCGGTGCCGCTGATGTTCGCCGGCGGTGTCCTGTTCGGCTACGGCATGGTGCTCGCCAATGGCTGCGGCTCGCGCGCGCTGGTGCTGCTCGGCCGCGGCAATCTGCGCTCCTTCGTTGTCGTGACGGTGCTGGCGATCGCCGCCGAGATGACCTTGAAGGGCCTGATCGCGCCGCTGCGCATCGCGCTGATACAGGGCTCGCAGACCACGGCGACCGCGACGTCGCTGCCGGCCGTGCTCTCGGTCGGTGGCCTGCATGGTGCAGCGGCGCGGCTGCTGCCGGCGCTCGCGCTCGGCGGCGCGCTGATCGTCTTCGCCTTTGCGCATGCGCCCTTCCGGCGCGCGCCCGGCCAGATGCTCGCGGGCCTCATCGTCGGCCTGCTGATCGCAGCCGGCTGGTTCGCGACCGGCTATCTCGGCGCGGACGATTTCAACCCCGTGCCGGTGGCGTCCCTGACCTTCGTCGCGCCGATCGCCGATGCCCTGCAATACATCATGCTGTCGACCGGCTCGACCGCGAATTTCGGCATCGCCACCGTGGCCGGGGTGCTCGCCGGCAGCCTCGTTACCGCCGTGGCGACGCGCCGCTTCAAGCTCGAGGGCTTTCATTCGCCGCAGCATATGCTGCGCTCGGCGGGCGGCGCCGCGCTGATGGGCATCGGCGGCGTGATGGCGCTGGGCTGCTCGGTCGGGCAGGGGCTCACGGGACTGTCGACCCTGGCGCTGCCCTCGTTCGTCGCCATCGCCGGCATCTTCATCGGCACGGCGGCCGGCCTGCGCGGAGCGTTGCGCGTCAGGCCGCTGAAGATCGAGCCGCAGGCGGCGCGTTGATCACTCCGCCGCGCGCGTGACGATGCGGATCTCCGACGTCAGCGTCCGGTGCACCGGGCATTTGTCGGCGATCTCCATCAGCCTCTTGCGCTGCTCCTCATCGAGCGCGCCGTCGAGGTGGATCTCGCGGTCGAGCTGATCGATCAGCCCGACCTTGGTCTCGCATTCCGCGCAATCTTCCGCATGGATCTTGCTGTGGCGCAGGGTGACCGTGATGCGGTCGAGCGGCAGGGATTTGCGGTCGGCATAGAGCCGCATCGTCATCGAGGTGCAGGCGCCGAGCGCCGCGAGCAGCAGGTCGTAGGGGCCCGGGCCGGTGTCCTGGCCGCCGACGGAGAGCGGCTCGTCAGCGGTGAGATGATGCGGGCCGAGCGCGATGGCCTGCTGCAGCTTGCTCGACCTGGTCTCGCGCACGACCACGTCGCGCGGGCCATCCGCGGGCGCCGGCTCGGCGGCCTCCGGCGCGACGTAGCGGCCGGCCCAGCTCGCGATCACCTCGGCGATGTAGGCGGCGTCCTCCTTCCCGCTGATGAGATGATCGGCGTGATCGAGCGAGATGAAGCTCTTGGGATGCCTGGCGGCGACGAAGATCTT
Source organism: Bradyrhizobium sp. HKCCYLRH2015 (assembly GCF_051168215.1). Taxonomy (NCBI): domain Bacteria; kingdom Pseudomonadati; phylum Pseudomonadota; class Alphaproteobacteria; order Hyphomicrobiales; family Nitrobacteraceae; genus Bradyrhizobium; species Bradyrhizobium sp. HKCCYLRH2015. The sequence continues at coordinate 270,897 of NZ_JBNPUO010000001.1, forward strand.
CGTTGCGTTGTCGATACCGACGGTGTCGTCGAGGGGCGAGTGCATCACCAGCAGCGCCTTGTGCAGATGCTTGATCTTGTCGAGCAGGCGCTGCTCGGCGATGTCGTCGAGGAAGGAGCTGCTGATCCGGAACGGGCGCCCCGCGAGCGAGACCTCGGCCGAGCCGTCGCGGCGGATCGCCTCGAGTCGGTCCTTGAACAGCGCCGTCACATGGGCCGGATCCGACGGCGCCGCGATCGTCACCACCGCCTTCGCATCGGGGATGTCGCCGGCCGCGGCCAGCACGGCGGCGCCGCCGAGGCTGTGGCCGATCAGGATGGCCGGCGCCTGCCGCGTTTCACGCAGATGATTGGCGGCGCGGACGAGGTCGGCGACGTTGGAGGAGAACGTCGTGTTGGCGAAGTCGCCTTCGCTGGAGCCGAGGCCGGTGAAGTCGAACCGCAGCACGGCGATGCCATGCGCCGTCAGCGCCATGGCGATGCGCCGCGCGGCGTGGGTGTCCTTGCCGCAGGAGAAGCAATGCGCGAACAGCGCGTAAGCGCGCGGCGCGCCGCCGGGCAGCTCGAGCGCGGCAGAAAGCTTGTCGCCGCTGGCGCCTTCAAACTGGAAACGTTCGGTCGGCATGATGTGGTCCCCATCCGTTGCGTCTTCACGGCCGCGCGCGGCGATGACATCGCATGGTCTCACATCGAGATATAACAGACATCGCCGTACACGCAGATATGATGGGGCATTCTCGCGGCCTGCAAGGCCCGAGCTTTGCGGATCGTCGCCCTCTTGAAGCGAGAGGGCGCAGGGAAGGTCGGGAGCCTGCCGCCCCCATGGCCCGCCTGCGGAAAAAATGCAGGCGGCAGAACCACAGGTTCGGCTGAGGACATCCCGGCCTTCCCTGCGCAATGGTTGGAACGGCTTATACGCGCTCTCTCCGGGGAACGGCTGTCTTGCCCCCGTCATCGCGATGCGCGTCAACCGCACCACGACTTGACGCCAGCACCGCGGCGCCGAGACCACACGATTTCACCGTGCGCACCGGATCGTTCGTCCGCATGGACAACCATGCTGCGACCCGTTGCGCCCACCGCATCCCGCGCTCCACGTCCGTGACGATCGCGATACGCCCCTCTGCAACGAGGCGGGACGGTGGGAGTAAATCACGATTTTCAGAAATTGGCAAGGGGAATGTTTTGGGATGCGAGCTTTGGCAATAGCGGCAATACCGCCCGGGTGCCAAGGCTATCCGCGAGCGGAGTTTTGCGCTCACCTGTCTCCTCATCGTCATGGCCGGGCTTGTCCCGGCCATGACGGAGTAACTAACTAGCCAGCTCGCGCGTTGCGACGTTGGGCTGTTGCCAGCCTAGATCCGCGATCAATCTCACCAGCCCCGCCACGATCACTCGCGCTGAGGCAGCAGCTCGATCACCTGCTCACCGTTCCGGATCGCTGTCGGCAGGTCCTGCGCGACGAGATCGGCAATCCATCGGACCAGCTCGGGAAGAGCTTCGTCCTTCGCCTGCCGGCGGAGTGGGGGCAAGTCGCGCTCGTGCGCTGTGCCCACTTTGATGTTGAGACGCTCATATGGAATGTCGCCGTCCGGCGGCCGATATCGCGCATCGAACAGACGCCGGCCGTGGCTGCGAACGAGGTGGATGCGAATGCCGCCGAGATCTCGTGCGGTCAGCGCGGCCAGGATGACGCTCGGCTTGAGAAGGTACCCATAGCCCTTGGGTATTTTGCCGGTTTCTGAGGTGAACTCCATGTTGTGTCTCTGGCACGTTCGGATATCGCGGTGGCCGCGCTTCGGTGCGGAAGCGATAACATGTAGTCCGTAGGGTGGGCAAAGCGAAGCGTGCCCACCATTCTTTTCTTTTTTGCGGGGCGACGGTGGGCACGACGCTTCGCGTCTTTGCCCACCCTACGGCTCCGTTGGCCTGGCTTGAGCGGAGCCCGATCACTCCGAATAGCGCTGCTCGGCCCAGGGATCACCGCGGTTGTGATAGCCGCGCACCTCCCAATAGCCGGGTTTGTCGGAGTCGAGAAACTCGATCGCCTTCAGCCACTTTGCGCTCTTCCAGAAATACAGATGCGGCACCACGACCCGCACCGGGCCGCCGTGCTCCCTGGTGAGCGGCGCGCCGGACCAGCTGTGCGCGAGCAGCGCATCCTCGGCGGCGAAATCCTCCAGCGTCAGATTGGTCGTGTAGCCGTCGTAGGAATGCAGCACGACGAAATCAGCGCCGTCGCGCGGCCGGCAGGCGGCAAGCAGGTCGCGCGTCGCAAGCCCTTCCCATTGATTGTCGTAACGCGACCAGGTCGTCACGCAGTGAATGTCGGATGTGAACTGGCGCTGCTCCTGGGCGCGGAAGGCAGTCCAGTCCCAGAACAGGGGATTTTCCACCGCGCCGTAGACGTCGAGCCGCCAGCGCTCCGATGTGACCGACGGCGTCAGGCCGAGATCGAGCACCGGCCAGTCGCGGGTCAGGTGCTGGCCCGGCGGCAGGCGCTGGTCGTCGGGCCGCACGATGCGGCCGGTCAGGAACTTGCCTTCGCGCGCCCAGCGCTCCTTGGCTCGGCTCAGCTTGCTCTCGGGCGGCAGCCCGGACTCGTCAGCCATCGGCACCCCTCGTCAGTTCGTCCTGCTCATTCGTGCCGATGCATCGCCGACGCATGCTTGGTGTCACGCATGGTCGCATAGATGAGCAGCGACAGGAAGATCACGCTTGTGAGATAATAATAGAACCAGGTCTCGTGCCCAATGCTCTTGAAGTAGAGCGCGATCGCCGGCGCGGTGCCGCCGAACAGCGAGACGGTGATCGCGTAGGGCAGGCCGACACCGAGCGCACGGACATTGGTCGGAAACAGCTCGGCCTTCACCACCGCGTTGATCGAGGTGTAGCCCGCCGTGAAGATCCAGGCGCCGCAGATCAGCAGGAAGGCCGTGAACGGCTCCTTGGTGCCCTTCAGCACGGTCAGAATCGGAATCGTCGCCAGCGTGCCGGCGACGCCGAAGAAGATCAGCAGCGGCTTGCGGCCGATGCGATCGGAGATCGCCCCATAGAGGGGCTGCAGCACGCAGGCGAACAGCAGCGAGCCGAAGATCACCATCGTGGTCTGGTCCGCTGTCAGGCCGACCGAGAGTTTCACGAAGGTCTGCATGTAGGTGGTGAAGGTGTAGAATGCGGCGGTGCCGCCCGCGGTCAGGCCGACCACCAGCAGGAGCTCCCGCGGATATTTGAACAGCGCGGTGATCGAGCCGGAAGGGCCGACGGTCTTCTTGGCCTCGACGAAGGCCTCGGTCTCGTGCAGGTTCCGCCGCATCACCGCCACGAAGATCGCGAGGCCGGCACCGATTGCGAACGGAATGCGCCAGCCCCAGGCCCGCAATTCGTCCGGGGTCAGGAACACCTTCTGCAACAGCAGGAGCACGATGATCGCGGTGAGCTGGCCGCCGATCAGCGTGACGTATTGGAAGCTCGAATAGAAGCCGCGATGCCTGGCGTCGGCGACCTCGGACAGATAGGTGGCGCTGGCACCATATTCGCCGCCGAGGCTGAGGCCCTCGATGACGCGGGCGAGCGCCAGGATGATCGGCGCGGCGATGCCGATGGTGGCATAGGTCGGCGTCACCGCAATGATCAGCGAGCCGAAGCACATGCAGAGCACCGAGACCGTCAGCGACAGCCGCCGGCCGTGGTGATCGGCGAGATAGCCGAACAGCCAGCCGCCGAGCGGGCGCATCAGGAAGGTCGCGGCGAACACGACAGCGGCGTTGAGCTGCTCGACCACCGGGTCCTTCGATGGAAAGAAGGCCGGCGCGAAATACAATGCGAACGCCGTATAGGCATAGAAATCGTACCATTCGACCAGGTTGCCGGCCGAGCCGATCAGGATCGCCTTGATGCGGCGCTCGACGTCGGCGAGCGACGTGGTCTCGGTGGCAGGCTCGATCGCCTGGTCTGTCATATCCGGTCTCCGGCAAGCGTGATTTGCGGCCCTTCTACGGCAGCCGCAGGGATTGCCAACAGACGATAACGGACATGGGTCCCATGTTCAGCGCATGGAACTCTGCGCCAATCAAAGCAGAACTGCCGGCCCTCATGGTGAGGGGCGCTGCTCCGCCTCGCTGGGAGAACCATCAGGCCAAGGTTCGGGGCCTCGCCCTTCGAGACGCTCGCCTTCGGCGAGCTCCTCAGGGTGAGGGGGAAGGTCATGCCGGGAAGAGCGAACTGTGCAGGCCAGCGAGAATCTCAACCCTCATGGTGAGGAGCCCGCCGAAGGCGGGCGTCTCGAACCATGAGGCCAAGCGCCCGGGCCTCACCCTTCGAGACGCCGCTGCGCGGCTCCTCAGGGTGAGGGGGAGCATTTCACCTCGGCGCGCGCGGATCGATCGGCGTGGAGCTGGCGACTCCCAGCACGTCCTCGAGCAGCTTGGCACCCGCCAGCAAACCGGCGTCGTTGCGCGGCCGCGCGATCACCTGCAACCCCACCGGCAGGCCCGACGCGGTGAAGCCGCATGGCAGCGAAAGCGCCGGGCAGCAGGCGAGCGTGATGGCGTAGACGATGCCGAGCCACTGCACGTAGTTGTCGAACTTCTGTCCGGCGCATTCGGCGACGTAGCGGTTCTCGACCGGGAAGGGCGGCACGATGGTCGCCGGCGCCAGCAGCAGGTCATAGGTCTCGAAGAACTTGACGGCGCGCGCGGTCATCGCCACGCGCTGCGCTTCGGCGCGGGTGATCTGCGCGACGGTGAGCTTCAGCCCTTCCTCGATGTTCCAGATCACTTCGGGCTTGAGCAGGTCGCGCTTGGTGCGCAGCAGCTCCTGCTTGCTCATCGCGAAGTCGAGCGCGCGCAGCACGTGGAAGCATTCATGCGCCTCGCTGAAGTCCGGATGCGCCTCCTCGACGATGACGCCGAGCTCGGAGAAACGCTGCGCCGCCTTGCGGGTGACCGCGATCACTTCGGGGTCGACTGGCGTGATGCCGAGATCGGGCGAATAGGCGACGCGGATCGGCTTCTTGCCGGAGCGGGCCGCGGTGAGGAAGGAGGTCGCGGGCGAGGGCAGCGAGATCGGGTCGGCGGCGTGCTCGCCGCTCATCGCGTCGAGCAGCAGCGCGAGGTCCTCGACATTGCGGGCCATCGGGCCCTGGACGCCGAGATTGCGGTCGATGGCGACGGCCGGCGTATGCGCGACGCGGCCGAAGCTCGGGCGCAGGCCGACGATGCCGCAGAAGCTCGCGGGGTTGCGCAGCGAGCCGCCCATGTCCGAGCCGTGCGCCAGCCACGCCATGCCGGTCGCAAGCGCAACCGCTGCGCCGCCCGACGAGCCGGCGGCCGAGCGCGACGTATCCCAGGGATTGCGCGTCGCACCGAACACCTCGTTGAAGGTGTTGGCGCCGGCGCCGAACTCCGGCGTGTTCGACTTGGCGTAGATCACGCCGCCATTGGCTTCGAGATGCTCGACCAGGAGATCGGAGTGTTCCGGAATCCGGTCCTTGAAGATCGGCGAGCCCTGCGTGGTCAGTACGCCCTGGACGTCGGTGAGATCCTTGATCGGCACGGGCATGCCGGCGAGCAGGCCGCGTTCAGAGGCCTTCTTCTGCATCAGCGCCTTGGCGTGATCGCGCGCGCGATCGAAGCACAGCGTCGGCAGCGCATTCACCTTGCCGTCGACGGCCGTGATGCGCGCTTCCAATGCATCGAGGCAATCGAGCGGGGTGACCTCGCCGGCCTTCAACTTGTCGACGACGGCGCAGGCGGTCTCGCGGATCAATCCTTGGTCGGCCAAAGCTTGGTTCTCCTGATTGGAAGCATCCCGGCGCTGTGTTGTAGACCATGTTTCGCCGGACGTGGAAAGGTCGCCGCGATCAACCCCACCCTGCACTGATGCCGCCATCGACGGTATAGATCACGCCCGACGTATAGCCGGCGCGGTCGGAGGCCAGGAACGCCATCAGGTCGGCGATCTCTCGTGGATGCGCGGGACGCCCGAGCGGCAGGCCTTTCTGGAATTCCGTGTAGCGGCTCTCGTCGCCGAACTGCTGCTTGGCGCGGGTCTTCAGCAAAGTGACGTGGCGGTCGGTGCCGACCGGGCCCGGATTGATGCCGACCACGCGGATATTGTCGGCGAGGCTCTTGGAGCCGAGCGCGCGGGTGAAGGCCATCAGCGCGGCGTTGCCGGCGCTGCCGCAGATGTAGTTGAAGTCGAACTTCTCGCCGGCCGCGCCGATGTCGTTGATGATGACGCCCGCGTCGCGCGCCTTCATGTCAGCATAGACAAGGCGCGTCAGGTTGATGAAGCCGAACACCTTGAGGTCCCAGGCATGCCGCCACGCCGCCTCGTCGATCTTGTCGATGGCGCCGCCCGGAATGTCGCCGGCATTGTTGACGAGGATGTCGATGTCCGCGGCCTCCTGCGCGAGCCGCGTGACATCCTCGGATTTGCGCAGGTCGACGACATGCGCGGCCGCATCGATCTGGTGCTTCGAGCGGAGCTGCTCGGCCAGCGCCGACAGCCGGTCGGCGCTGCGCGCCGCGAGCCGGACGTGGCAGCCTTCCTCGGCAAAGGCCTCGGCCGCCGCGGCGCCGATGCCCTTGGAGGCGCCGGTGATGAGAACGCGCTTGCCGCGCAGGTGAAGGTCCATGAAGGCTTCTCGCTGAATGGAGGAGACCGGATTGTCTTGTGCGATTGTCTTGCGCGTCAGCCATGCGGTCAATCTTGCACCGCAGCGTTGCGCTTCCCGGTCGTTTGGTCCATTCAGGCGATCGACGATTTCAGCCGGGACACGGCGCAACACGCAAGGATCCGCTCGATGAGCAAGAAGCCCTATCGCATCGCAGTCATTCCCGGCGACGGCATCGGCAAGGAGGTCATGCCCGAGGGCATTCGCGTGATCGAGGCGGCCGCCAAGAAGCACGGCGTCGCGGTGCAGTTCGATCATTTCGACTTTTCGAGCTACGACTATTTCGAGAAGCACGGCCAGATGATGCCGGACGATTGGAAGACGCAGATCGGCAGCCATGACGCGATCTATTTCGGTGCCGTCGGCTGGCCGGCCAAGATCGCCGACCACGTCTCGCTGTGGGGCTCGCTGATCAAGTTCCGCCGCGAGTTCGATCAGTACGTCAACCTGCGCCCCGTGCGCTTGATGCCGGGCGTGCCGTGCCCGCTGGCGAACCGCAAGCCGGGCGACATCGATTTCTGGGTGGTGCGCGAGAACACGGAAGGCGAGTATTCGTCGGTCGGCGGCCGCATGTTTCCTGACACCGACCGCGAGTTCGTCACGCAGCAGACGGTGATGACCCGCACCGGCGTCGACCGCATCCTCAAATTCGCTTTCGAGCTGGCGCAGTCACGGCCGAAGAAGCATCTGACCTCGGCGACCAAGTCGAACGGGATCTCGATCACGATGCCGTATTGGGACGAGCGCGTCGAGGCGATGGCGAAGAATTATCCGGGCGTGAAGTGGGACAAGTACCATATCGACATCCTCACCGCGAATTTCGTGCTGCATCCGGACTGGTTCGACGTCGTCGTCGGCTCCAATCTGTTCGGCGACATCCTGTCCGATCTGGGACCTGCCTGCACCGGCACCATCGGCATCGCGCCGTCGGGCAACATCAATCCGGAGCGCAACTTCCCGTCGGTGTTCGAGCCGGTGCACGGCTCGGCGCCTGATATCGCGGGGCAGGGGATCGCCAACCCGATCGGCATGATCTGGTCGGGCGCGATGATGCTGGAGCATCTCGGCGAGAAGCAGGCCGCACAGGCGATCGTCGGCGCCATCGAGCGGACGCTGGCGGAACGGACGTTGCGCACGCGGGATCTGGGCGGGAATGCTGATACCGAGGCGTGCGGCAAGGCCGTTGCGGAGATGGTGGATTAGTTAGGCGCCGCTGATTATTGTCGCCCCGGCGAAGGCCGGGGCCCATAACCACCGGCCGTTGTTATTGAGCAAGGCGTCTGCCACCGTTCGCTACTGATAGATCACGCGGTATGGGTCCCGGCTTTCGCCGGGACGACAGCGGTGGTTGGAGTGATAGCTCGTGCAACAAGCCGCCATTGCGAGGAGCGCAGCGACGAAGCAATCCAGGGCCGTCGCGGGACTCTGGATTGCGTCGCTTCGCGCGCAATGACGGAGAGAGCCGTAGGGTGGGCAAAGGCGCGGCCTGCATCTCCATACGAAGTCGCGGTGGCGCCGTGCCCACCGTCTTGCCGCGGCCGCGCTGATCGACGGTGGGCACGCTGCCGCCTGGCGGCTGCTGCTTTGCCTACCCTATGCGTTCACAACTACGACTTCGCCACGCGGCGGCAGTGCTCCCACGCGGCGTGGATCAGATTCTCGCTCGCTTCCGGCGTGCGGAACGCCGAGTGCGCCGACAGAGTCACGTTGGGGATCGTGGTCAGCACGTGACCGGCGGGCAGCGGCTCGGTATTGAAGACGTCGAGGCCGGCGTGGCGGATGTGGCCGGAGCGGAGGGCGTCGATCATCGCGGTCTCGTCGACGATTGCCGCGCGGGCGGTGTTGACGAAGATCACGCCGGGGCGCATCTGCGCGATGCGCTCGCGCGACAGGAAGCCGCGGGTCTCGTCGTTGAGCAGGAGATGCAGCGAGACGACGTGGCTGTTCTGGAGCAGCGTCTCGAGTTCGACGAACTCCACACCGGGATGGCTCTTCGGTGAGCGGTTCCAGGCGATCACCTTCATGCCGCTGCCCGACGCGATGCGCGCGACTTCCGCGGCGATGCCGCCGAAGCCGATCAGGCCGAGCGTCTTGCCGGTGAGCTGCATGCCGTCGTCACGCAGCCAGTTGCCGGCGCGCATCTCGCGGTCCATCTGTGCGATGCCGCGGGCAGAGGCCCACATCAGCGCGATGGCGGCTTCGGCAACCGCGGTGTCGCCGTAGCCCTTGATCAGATGCACGGTGATGCCGAGCTCGGCGAGCTCCTCCGGGTTCATGTAGCTGCGTGCGCCGGTGCCCAGGAAGACGACGTGCTTGAGCCCCTTGCAGTGCCTCGCGACGTCGGTCGGGAGCGCGGTGTGATCGACCACGCCGATCTCGGCGCCGTCGAGGATCGCCGGCCAGTCCTCCGGCTTGATGTCGGGGTCGAGATGCACGCGCATCCCGGGATCGCCTGGCTGGCGCTGCCGCTCGAAGATCTCGGCAAGCGAGTCGTTGGCGTCGATGAAAACTCCGCGCACGGATACCTCCTGACGAGCCCCGATGAGACAAGATGGGGCAGGGCAACTCAATGTGGTTCAACTTGAAGCATCTCGGGCCTCATGGTTCGAGACGCGCCTTCGGCGCTCCTCACCATGAGGGGAAGCAGCGACATCGAAGACTCTCCCCTCATCCTGAGGAGCCGCGCAGCGGCGTCTCGAAGGATGAGGCCCTAGACAAGCCCGCGAGCGTCAGCCCGTCACGACGCCACGCCGGCCAGCGACAGCACCGTGTGCAGGAGCACATTCGCGCCAGCGGCGCAGTCGGATTGGGTGGCGTCCTCGAGCTCGTTGTGGCTGATGCCGTCCTTGCAGGGGACGAACACCATGGCGGCCGGCATGATGGTGTTGAGGTTGCAGGCGTCGTGGCCGGCGCCGGAGGTGATGCGGCGGTGCGCATAGCCGAGCGTGCCGGCGGCGCGCTCGACGGCATCGACCAGCTTCGGATCAAAATGGGTCGGCGGCTTGCGCCAGACCTGGTCGATTGCGATCTCGACCTTGCGCTTCTTCGCAATCTCGCCCGCGGCCGCGCGCAGGCTGGCATCGAGCGCCTCCAAGGTGTCCGCGTTGGCGCTGCGGCAGTCGATGGTGAAGGCGATCTCGCCGGGGATGACGTTGCGCGAGGGATTGGCGATGACGGCCTCGCCGATGGTGGCGACCGCGTTCGGCCCGAGCCTGATCGCGATCTGCTCCAGGGTCAGCGCGAACTCCGACAGCGCCAGCAGTGCGTCGCGGCGCAGCGGCATCGGGGTCGAGCCGGCGTGGCTCTCGAAGCCCGTGACCTTGCCGTCGTACCAGAACACGCCCTGGCCGTGATCGACCACGCCGATGGTCTTGTTCTCGGCCTCCAGGATCGGGCCCTGCTCGATATGCAGCTCGACGAAGCCGGAGAATTTCTGCGTGCCGACCTTGGCCTCGCCGCGATAGCCGATGCCGTCCAGCGCTTCGCCGACGGTCGTGCCGTCGGCATCCTTGCGCGACAAGATGTCCTCGACGGTGAAATCGCCGACATAGGCGGCGGAGGCCATCATCGCCGGCGCGAAGCGCGAGCCTTCCTCATTGGTCCAGTTGACGATGCACAGCGGCGCGTCGGTCTCGATGCCGGCATCGTTGAGCGTGCGGATCACTTCCAGCGCGCCAAGCGTGCCCAGAATGCCGTCGAACTTGCCGCCGGTCGGCTGGGTGTCGAGATGCGAGCCGAGCCCGATCGGGGCCTTCGACATGTCGCGCCCCTTGCGAAGGGCGAACATCGTGCCGAGCGTGTCGACATGCACCTCGAGCCCGGCGTCCTCGCAGGCCTTGCGGAACCAGTCGCGGACCTGCTTGTCCTCCTGGCTCAGGGTCAGCCGGCGCACGCCGCCCTTCGGCGTGGCGCCGAACCTGGCGGTCTCGTGGATGCTGTCCCAGAGGCGGGCGGAATCGATCTGCAGATTGGTGACGGCGCGGCTCATGCTTGAATTCCCTGTACTCCGGCGTCCTGTCCATCGCGCGCCGCGACGAGCGCGTCAACCGACGCCGAGGGATGGCTGGCCGTCTGCGCGGTCCGGGCTGCGAGCTCCGCCACGCGCTCGATCGCGACCATCTCGGGGGATGACAGCCAGCTCGCGGTGAAGGTCAGCGGCGGAATCCGCAGGTCCGTCTTCAGCTCCTGCAGTCGTCCGCGCTCGATCTCATTGGCCACGATCGCCGCGGGAATGACGGCGACGCCGAGACCCTCGACCGCCATGTGGATCACCGTCGCCAGCGAGGCGCTGGCGTGCAGCCGCATCGGCGGCAGATGCGGGCGGTTGAACAGCGAGCGCACATTGTCATAGGGCTGGGTGTTGCGCGGGAAGGTGATGATCGGAAAGCGTGCCATCTGCTCGGCTGTGACCACGCCCGTGCCGAAGCCGAGGGCAGGGCTGGCGAGGAAGCTGATCGGATAGTCGCACAGCACGCGGCTGCGGATGCCGGACTCGGACGGCGCGCCCAGTGCGAAGGCGAGCTCGATCTCCTGCGCGAGCAGGCGCGCGTGCAGGTTCGGCGTGACGTCGACCTCGATCTCCAGCGACAGGTTCGGATAGCTCTCGTTGACGCTCTTGATCAGCCGCGGCAGCCAGTCGTGCACGATGGTCTCGGCCACGCCGAGCCGGAGCACGCCGCGCATCGCCGAGCGGTCGCCGACCTCGGCCAGCATTTCCGCGCGCAGGCCGATCAGCTTCTCGGCATAGACCAGCATCTGCCGTCCGCTGGCCGTCGGCGATGCCACGCGATGATCGCGGTTGAGCAGCTTGACGCCGAGCTCGCGCTCGAGCTGGGCGATGCGCTGGGAGATGGCCGGCTGGGTGGTGTTCAGGCGCTGCGCCGCGCCGCGGAAGCTGCCGAGCTTCACCACCCAGAGAAAGGTCTCGATGGAACGGAAATCCAACATCGCGCCCCGCTCGGATCAATTTGTTTTATCGATCCTGATTAAAAACGAAGATTAGACTTTATAGCATGGCTGATGTTCAGTGAGTTTGTCGAGATATTAGGCAAGTGGCACAAATGACTGTTTCTGCGGCATTGCAGCAATCAGCGGGCGAGACAGACCTTCTCCCGAGCCATCAGGCCCGCCTGGACTATCGCACCGGCAAGGGCTGGAGCACCGCCGGCGTCGCCAATGGCTTCGTGCAGGGCAATCTGGCGATCCTGCCCGAGCAGTACGCCGGCGCCTTCCACCGGTTCTGCCAGCTCAATCCGAAGCCGTGCCCGATCATCGGCATGTCCGATCCGGGCAATCCTCATATTCCGGCACTCGGCGCCGATCTCGACATCCGCACCGACGTGCCGCGCTACCGCGTCTGGCGCGAGGGCGAGATGGTGGAGGAGCCGACCGACCTGATGTCGCATTGGCGCGACGACCTCGTCACCTTCGTGCTGGGCTGCTCGTTCTCCTTCGAGGAAGCGCTGATGGCCGACGACCTGCCGATCCGCCATATCGAGCAGGGCTGTCGCGTGCCGATGTATCGCACCAACATTGCCTGCACGCCGTCCGGGCCGTTTGCGGGACCGATGGTGGTGTCGATGCGTCCGTTCAAGCCGGCGCAGGCGATCCGCGCCGTGCAGATCACGACGCGCTTTCCGGCCGTGCACGGCGCGCCGGTGCATCTCGGTCTTCCCGAACAGATCGGCATCGCCGATATCAACAAGCCGGACTACGGCGATCCGGTGCCGGTCGGCTCAGACGAAATTCCCGTTTTCTGGGCCTGCGGGGTGACGCCGCAGGCGGTCATCGCCGCGGCCAAGCTGTCCTTCGCCATCACCCACGCGCCGGGGCTGATGCTGATCACCGATCTCAGGAACAAGGATCTCGCCGTCCTCTAATCAGGCAGCCTTTAATCAGGCAGTCTTGCTGCTTATTGAGCCTTTACCACCGATCTCAACCGCTTCATCGATGCGCTTTCATCAGAGGATCTTGCCATGACCATCACGCGCCGAAACGTCCTGCTTGGAGCCACCGCTGCCGCCGCGCTCGGCCCGATCGCCGCCCGCGCCCAGACCTTGGAAGTGAAGATCGGCGTCATCTATCCGTTCTCCGGCGCCAGTGCGCAGATCGGCGTCGACGCGCAGCGCGCGTTCGAGACGGCGGCCGAGATCATCAACGGCAAGTATGATTACGACCTGCCGCTCGCGCGCACCGAAGGGCTGCCAGGCCTCGGTGGCGCCAAGATCAAGCTGGTGTTCGCCGACCACCAGGCCGACCCGCAGAAGGGCCGCGCCGAGGCCGAGCGCCTGATCACCCAGGAGAAGGTCGCCGCCGTCATCGGCTCGTATCAGAGCGCCGTCGCGGTGACCGCGAGCCAGATCTGCGAGCGCTACCAGATCCCGTATCTCTCCGCCGACAACTCCTCGCCGAGCCTGCATCGCCGCGGCCTGAAGTATTATTTCCGCGCCGCGCCGCATGACGAGATGTTCTCGCAGGCGATGTTCGATTTCTTCGACATGATGAAGAAGAAGGGCACCAAGATCGACACGCTCGCGCTGTTCCACGAGGACACCATCTTCGGCACCGATTCGAGCAACGCCCAGCTCAAGCTCGCCCAGGAGCGCGGCTACAAGGTCGTCGCGGACATCAAGTACCGCGCCAACTCGCCGTCGCTGTCGGCCGAGGTGCAGCAGCTGAAGGCCGCCAACGCCGACGTGCTGATGCCGTCGAGCTACACCACCGACGGCATCCTGCTGGTCAAGACCATGGCCGAGCTCGGCTACAAGCCAAATGCGATCGTCGCGCAGGACGCCGGCTTCTCCGAGAAGGCGCTGTATGACGCGGTCGGCGACAAGCTCGAAGGCGTGATCTCGCGCGGCTCGTTCTCGCTCGACCTCGCCGCCAAGCGGCCGATGGTCGGCAAGATCAACGACATGTTCAAGGCGAAGTCGGGCAAGGACTTCAACGACTACTCGTCGCGCCAGTTCATGGGCCTGATCGTGATGGCGGATGCCATCAACCGCGCCAAGTCGACCGACGGCGAGAAGATCCGCGACGCGCTCGCCGCCACCGACATGCCGGGCGAGGCGACCATCATGCCGTGGAAGCGGGTGAAGTTCGACGAGAACGGCCAGAACAACGACGCCGATCCGGTGCTGCTGCAATATGTCGGCGGAAAGTTCGTCACGATCTTCCCGACACAGGCCGCGGTCGCCGAAGCCAGCTGGCCGATGAAGTAATCAACTCGGATGTCGTCCCGGGCAAGCCGCGATGCGCGCCAGCGCGTGGCGGCGCCGACCTGGGACCCATACGCCGAGGCCGTGGTTGGACGATGATCGGCTGTCGTCGTGCCCCACACAAACAGTGGTGGTTATGGGTCCTGGCGTTCGCCAGGACGACACCCCGAGTCACATCGAGAGTGGGGCAAGATCTGTGACAGCAGAAACAATCATCCAAAGTCTCGCCAGCGGCCTGCTCATGGGCCTGCTCTATGGCCTGATCGCCGTGGGCTTGGCGCTCATCTTCGGCCTGATGGACGTCGTGAACTTCGCCCATGGCGAGTTCCTGATGATCGCGATGTATGCGACCTTCTTCCTGTTCGCCTATTTCGCGCTCGATCCGCTGCTGGCGGCGCCGATCGTCGCGGCCGGATTGTTCGTCTTCGGCGCGGTGGTCTATCTGCTGATCGTGAGATTTGCCGTGCGGGCCAAGGCCAACACCGGCATGGTGCAGATCTTCTCCACCTTCGGTCTCGCCGTCCTGATGCGCGGCGTCGCGCAGTATTTCTTCACCCCGGACTATCGCAGCATTCCGCACTCATGGCTGGGCGGCAAGACGATCTCGATCGCCGGCATCTACCTTCCGCAGCCGCAGCTGGTCGGTGCTCTCATTGCGATCGCGGCCTTTGCCGGCCTGTACTTCTTCATCCACCGCACCGATTTCGGCCGCGCGCTTGAGGCGACCCGGGAGGATGCCGGCGCGGTGGCGCTGGTCGGCATCGACAAGAACAAGGTGTTCGCGCTCGGCTGGGGCCTTGGCGCGGCGCTGGTCGGACTCGCGGGTGCGGTCATGTCGATCTTCTTCTATGTCTTCCCCGACGTCGGCGCGTCGTTCGCGACCATCGCCTATGTGACGGTGGCGCTCGGCGGCTTCGGCAGCGTGTTCGGCGCGTTCGCCGGCGGCATCGTGGTCGGTCTGGTCGAGGCCATGACCACCTTGATCCTGCCGCCGTCGCTGAAGACCGTCGGCATCTACGGCGTCTATCTCCTCGTCGTCTTCATTCGCCCGCGCGGCCTGTTCGGATCGATCTGATGGACAAGGCATTCATCCAACGTCGCCGGCGCGATCTCGTCCTCGCCGCGTTCCTTGCGGCGATCGCCGCAGCCGTGCCGTTCTTCGTCAAGGACGTCTACGTCCAGAACATCATGGTGCTGACCCTGATGTATGCGGCGCTGTCGCAGAGCTGGAACATCCTGTCCGGCTATTGCGGCCAGATCTCGCTCGGGCATGCGCTGTATTTCGGGCTCGGCGCTTACACGACCGCGATCCTGTTCACCAAGTTCGGCGTGCTGCCCTGGTTCGGCATGCTCGCCGGCGGTCTGATCTCCGCCGTCATCGCGATGGCGCTCGGCTATCCCTGCTTCCGGCTCGGCGGCCATTACTTCGTCATCGCCACCATCGTCATCGCCGAGATCACGCTGCTCTTGTTCCAGAACTGGGATTTTGCAGGGGCCGCGCTCGGCATCGACATTCCCGTGCGGCGCGACTCCTGGCTGACGTTCCAGTTCACCCGCTCCAAGCTGCCGTACTTCTACTTCGCGCTCGCGCTGGCCTGCGTCGCCTGGTTCGTCACCTGGTGGCTGGAGGATTCCAAATGGGGCTACTGGTGGCGCGCGGTGAAGGACAATCCTGTCGCAGCCGAAAGCCTCGGCGTCGACGTCTTCAACTCCAAGATGGGCGCCGCGGCCGTCTCCGCCTTCCTGGTCGCGATCGGCGGCAGCTTCTACGCGCAGTTCGTCTCCTACATCGACCCTGAGAGCGTGATGGGCTTCCAGTTCTCGCTTCTGATGGCGCTGCCCGCCGTGCTCGGCGGCATCGGCACCCTCTGGGGCCCGATGCTCGGCGCCGTCATCCTGATCCCGCTGACCGAGCTGACGCGCTCCTATATCGGCGGCTCCGGCCGCGGTGTCGACCTGATCGTCTATGGCGGCCTGATCATCGCGATCTCGCTCGCCCGGCCGCAAGGACTCGTCAGCCTGTTCTCCCGCAAGCCGAAGCCGGCTGCCCAGCCGGTCAGAGAGGCGGTGGCGTCATGACCGCGCTGTTGGAAACCCGCAACATCACCCAGCGCTTCTCCGGCCTGACGGCGAACTCCGACGTTTCGATCTCGGTCGGGCGCGGCGAGATCGTCGGCCTGATCGGGCCGAACGGCGCCGGCAAGTCGACCCTGTTCAACCTGATCGCCGGCGCGTTCAAGCCGACCGAAGGCCAGATCCTGTTCGACGGCGAGGACGTCACGGCGCTGCCGGCCGCCGAGCGCTGCCAGCGCGGCATCGGCCGCACCTTCCAGGTGGTGAAGAGTTTTGAGAGCATGACGGTGATCGAGAACGTCATCGTCGGCTCCCTGGTGCGCACTACCAATATGCGCGACGCCCGCCGCAAGGCGCATGAGGTGCTGGCGTTCTGCGGGCTCGATGCGCGCGCCGACGTGCTCGCCAGCGACCTCGTGCCCTCGGAGAAGCGGCGGTTGGAGGTGGCGCGCGCGCTCGCGACCGAGCCGAAGCTGCTGCTACTGGACGAGGTGCTGACCGGCCTGACGCCGGTCGAATCCCAGAAGGGCGTCGAGCTCGTGCGCCGCGTGCGCGACACCGGCATCACCGTGCTGATGGTCGAGCATGTCATGGAGATCGTGATGCCGCTGGTCGACCGCGCCATCGTGCTCGACCTCGGCAAGGTGCTGATCGAAGGCAAGCCCAAGGACGTCGTCCGCGATCCCAAAGTCATTTCCGCCTATCTTGGAGACCGCCATGCTGTCGGTGCGTGACGTCACCACCGCCTATCAGGGCCTGGTTGCGATCTCGAATGTCTCGATCGACGTCGAGAAGGGCGAGATCGTCTGCGTCGCCGGCGCCAATGGCGCGGGCAAGTCGACCTTGTTGAAATCCATCGCCGGCGCCGAGCGGCCGCGCGCGGGAAGCGTGACCTTCGACGGCAACCGCATCGACGGCATGGCGCAGCATCTGATCACGGCACGCGGCATCGCCTATGTGCCGGAGAACCGCCGGCTGTTCCCGCGGCTCTCGGTGCGCGACAATCTTCGGCTGGGCAGCTATCTCTATCGCAGCGAAGCCAACCGCGAGGAGCCGCTCGACTTCGTGTTCACACTGTTTCCGCGGCTCTCCGAGCGGCTCGAGCAGCGCGCCGAGACCCTGTCCGGCGGCGAGCAGCAGATGCTGGCGATCGGCCGCGCGCTGATGACCCGGCCGCGGCTCCTGATGCTCGACGAGCCGTCGCAGGGCATCATGCCGAAGCTGGTCGACGAGATCTTCCAGGCCGTCAAGCGCATCCGCGACGCCGGCATGACGGTGCTCATCGTCGAGCAGCGCATGGCGGAATGCCTGGAGATCGCAGATCGGGCCTACATCCTGCAGACGGGTCGCGTGCTGATGCAGGGGACATCAGCGGAGATCAGCGGCAACAAGGATGTGCGGAAGGCGTATCTGGGGTTGTGAGGCAATGACCTCGTAGGGTGGGCAAAGCGCCGCCGTCAGGCGGCGCGTGCCCACCAGCGGTGCCGATGAGGAAAGACGGTGGGCACGGCGCGGGAGATGGCGTCGTAAATCATCGGAGACTTTGGCGCGCCTTTGCCCACCCTACGCACCGAGCAAAGTCGCGAGACGACGGCGCTGCGAGATACAGCGCCCTCGCCCCTTGTGGGAGAGGGCATGTACGGCCCATCCACGTACGCGGTTGGGTGAGGGGTATCTCTCCGCGAGTGTCGCTCATAGAGAAAAACCCCTCACCCAACCGAGCTTGCTGCGCTGTCCTATATGCCCTCTCCTACAAGGGGCGAGGGCGCATTCACAGGCACCGCGCTCGCTGCTTGTTGTCAAGCTTTGCCACGATGAGTTCGATCGTGACTGCTTTTCGGCGCTGAACTCCTACACCATCCCCTTGCCGGCATCCGAGCCCTGCCGGCGCTGCCGCGCCTGCAGCACCAGAATCACCGACAATGCCGCGAAGATCACGACGAACGACACCGCCGACGTCAGCGTGCCCAGCGCGTAGATGTCGGGCTTGGTGACGGTCGTCGTCAGGCCCTGCAGCTCCAGCGGCAGCGTGTTCACCGAGCCGATCGCCTGGCTCGACCGTGCCAGTTCGTCCCAGGACAGCGTGAAGCCGAACAGGCCGATGCCGACGACGCTCGGCAGGATGATCGGCAGCACGACGTGGCGGAAGGTCTGCCAGGGCGTGGCGCCGAGGTCGCGGGCGGCTTCCTCCAGACGGCCGTCGAAGCGGTTGAAGATCGCGAACATGATCAGCAGGCCGAACGGCAGGGTCCAGGTGAGATGCGCACCTAAGCCCGAGGTGAACAGGCCCATGGCGGTGGTGTAGCCATCGGCGAGCCAGCCCAGGCCAAAGTCGGCGCCGTGCTTGTTGACGAAGTCGTCGATCAGCCGGAACTCCAGCGCGATGCCGAGCGAGGTGATGATCGACGGCATGATCAGGCTGGCGATCGCGGTGTAAAACAGCACCGATGCGCCGCGGAACGGCTTGCGGAACGCCATGCCGGCGGCGACCGACAGCACCACGGTGATGACCATCACGACGAGGCCGAGCGCCAGCGAGCGCTTGAACGCGGCGCCGATGTCGACGATGCCGCCGCCGGAAAACACCTTGCCGAACCAGGTCAGCGACACGCCGTTCATCGGAAACGTCAGGCCGCCGTCCGGTCCCTGGAACGACAGGATGTAGATCGCGATCATCGGCCCGTACAGGAACAGCACGTAGGCCGAAAAAAACGCGGCGAGGATGTAGAAGGAGCGGGGGCGCTTGTCTCCCATCTCAGAGTTCCTTGCGCACGTCGACGATCCGCGTCAGTGCGGAGATGATGATGATGGTGATGCCGAGCAGGATCACGGCATTGGCCGCGGCGGCCGGGAATTGCAGCGCCGACAGCCGGGACTCGATGATCTTGCCGGCCGAGGCGATCTGCTGCCCGCCCATGACGCCGATGGTGACGAAGTCGCCCATCACGATGGTGATGACGAAGATCGAGCCGATCACGATTCCGGGCTTCGACAGGGGAATGACGATGTTGACCAGCGTCTGCCAGCCGGAGGCGCCGGCATCATAGGCGGCCTCGATCAGGCGCTTGTCGATGCGGATCATCGAATTGAAGATCGGCACCACCATGAAGAAGGTGAACAGGTGGACCAGCGCCAGCACCACCGAGAATTCCGAGAACAGCAGCCATTCGACCGGCTTGTTGACCACGCCGGCGCCGATCAGCCCCTGGTTGACGAGGCCGTTGCGGCCAAGCAGGGGAATCCAGGCGATCATCCGGATCACGTTGGAAGTCCAGAACGGGATCGTGCACAACAGCGACAGCACGATCTGCCAGGTCTTGCTGCGGACGTGGAAGGCAAGGAAATAGGCGACCCAGAAGCCGATCATCAAGGTCAGGCCCCAGGTCAGCAGGCACAGCTTCAGCGTCTTCAGATATGTCTTCAGGATCGTGCACAGCTCGGGCAGGTTTGCGACGCAGCCCTCGAAGGTGTCGGTGTAGCCGCGGAAGCTGAACGCCGGGATCATCTCATATTCGTTGTAGTCCCACGCACTGACGACGACGACGAGCACGAGCGGCAGCAGGAAGAACAGCGCGAACACCAGCATCATCGGACCGGCCTGCAGCCAGGCGATCGAGCGCATGGTGATCTTGCGGAAGGTGCTCTCCGCGGGCGCTACGGTGTCGGGCGAGTTGTCGATCGTCACGGCCACGGGGATACCTGTCGTCCGGTCGCGAATGAGCGCTTAGAAAGCCTGCCGCGCCCGCGATATCATGGGCGCGGCAGTATTCGACGTCACATCAGGCGGCGATGAACTCGTTCCACTTGCGGACCATGTAGTCGTTCTCATCCATGACGGCGTTCCAGCAGACGACGGCGCCCATGCGATCGTCGTAGGAGCCGCCGTCGCGCACCGCGCCGGCCTTCTCCATCAAGGTGCCATCCGGCGCCTTGATGTCGGCCTTGGCCGGCTTGCCTTCCATCCAGTAGCCCCACTCGTCCTCGGTCATGTTGGCCTTGGCGGTGGAGAGCACGGCCGAGTAGTAGCCCTGGCGGTTGAGATAGGCGCCGGCCCAGCCGGACAGGTACCAGTTGACGAACTCATAGGCCCAGTCGAGCTTCGGTCCGCCGGCCACCGCCTTCGAGACGCAGAAGCCCGAGGCCCAGGAGCGATAGCCTTCCTTCAGCGGCTGGAAGGTGCAGGCGATGCCCATCGAGCGCACCTTGGTGACGGCGGGCGACCACATCGACTGGATCACGGTCTCACCCGAGGCCATCAGGTTGACGGACTCGTTGAAGTCCTTCCAGAACGCGCGGAACTGGCCGGCCTTCTTGGCCTCGGTCAGCACCTTCATGGTCAGGTCGATCTCGGCCTTGGTCATGTTGCCCTTGTCGGCATATTTGTACTGGCCGGTCGCCTCGACGACGAGGGCGGCGTCCATGATGCCGATCGAGGGAATGTTGAGGATCGAGGCCTTGCCCTTGAATTCGGGGTTGAGCAGCTCGGCCCAGGAGTTGATCGGGCGCTTGATCAGGTCGGGGCGGATGCCGAGCGTGTCGGCGTTGTACACGGTCGGGATCAGCGTGACCCATTCGGTCGGGGTGGCCGAGAAGGTCTTGGAGTTCGGCCCGTCGAGATAGAGCACCTTCCACGGCGCGGTGCCCTGACCGCCGATCTTCTTGCCGTTGGGCAGCTCGCCCTTGGTGAACACCGGCGTGATGTTGTCGAATTCCTTGATCTTGCGTGCATCGAGCGGGAAGATGTTGCCCGATGGCACCAGCTTCTTGAGCGAGAAATATTCGGTGTCGAGCACGTCGAACGAGTTCGGCTGGGTGATGACGCGCTTGGTGACGTCGTCCGTGGTCGCCGTGATGTATTCGATCTTGATGCCGGTGTCGGCGAGGCACTTCTTGGAGATCTCGTCGCCCTCGTTCACCGCGGTGCCGAGATAGCGTAGCACCTTGGCATCGGCGGCGTGGACGTAGGGCGCGCTGAGCAGCGTGCCCGAGCCGGCGAGACCGGCGACGCCCGCCGCGCCCTTGAGCAGCGAACGGCGGCTGATGGATGTTGTCTTCGATCGATCGGTCATGATCATCTCCTTGGGAAAAGCAGGCAAACGAAATCAGGCGACCAGCTCGGCAGCCGGCGTGGCTGTTGCGGCGGGGCGGGAAGTCAGGGCATCGGCGAGCGCCGGATTCCAGGTCACGACGACGCGCTCGCCGATCACGTGGGTCTGTGCATCGAACTGATCGTCGCTGAGCTGCGCCGAGATCTCGGGGCCACCGTCGGTGGCGACCGCGACCAGCACATAGGTGCCCTGATATTCGATCTTGCTGATCGTGCCCGACACGGCCGGACCGTCGACCGCGGCATTCGGCGCCTTGAGCTGGATGCGGTCGACACGCACGGCGAAGGTCTCGCCGTTCAGCGGAATCACGTTGTGGCCGCCGATGAAGCGGGCGGCGAACTCGGTGCGCGGGTGATTGAAGATCTCGCGCGGGCTGCCCTGCTGCTCGATGCGGCCGCCATTCATCAGCACCACGAGATCGGACAGCGCCATCGCCTCGTCCTGGCCGTGGGTGACGTGGACGAAGGTGAGGCCGAGCTCGCGTTGCAGCCGCTTCAGCTCGGCGCGCATGCGCAGGCGCAGGAAGGGGTCGAGCGCCGACAGCGGCTCGTCGAGCAGGAGAATTTGCGGCGAGGTGATCAGCGCGCGGGCCAGCGCCACGCGCTGCTGCTGGCCGCCGGAGAGCTGCGCCGGCAGGCGGCCGGCATAGCCCTGCATGTCGACGAGCTCGAGCAGCTCGCGTGCCTTGGCGTGGCGCTCGGGCTTGGAGACGCCTTTCATCTTCAGCGCAAACGCGACGTTGTCGATCACCGACAGATGCGGAAACAGCGCGTAGGACTGGAACATCATCGCCGTGCCGCGCCCGGCGGGCGGCAGCTCGGTGACGTTCCTGGCGCCGACGATGATGTCGCCCGATGTCGCCGATTCATGGCCGGCGATCATGCGCAGGGTGGAGGTTTTGCCGCAGCCGGACGGGCCGAGCAGGCAGCAATAGGAGCCGGCGGGAATCCGCAGGTCGATTGCGTCCACGGCGGTGACGTGACCGTACATCTTCGTCACCTTCACCAGTTCCAAGCTCGCGCCCGCCGCCATCCGCCCTCCGTCGCCCTGTCCCTTATCGGTCATGATCGCAGCTCGCTCCGTCGCGCGGCCGCGATCCGACCCGTCTGACGTCTGCAACGGATATGCCAAGGGCCGCCGCGGGGGCGGCGCAGCCCGGGACGATTGCGCGTTGGGGGAGATGTGTATGCAACGCTCGAAAGGGTAATCCGCGGTCCCGGCGTCAGCCCGCTCAGATCCGCCGCCGATCCGGTCAAACAGCCGCGCCCACGCCGATGTGGAAGCATTTTGCCCTGTCCTTTCGTGGCTCGGGGCGTGCCATACGACGGGGCTGCAATCGATGGTGGACGAGCGGGGCGCATCCTCGCGCCACGGCAGTGATGGGCTGCCGGTGCCGTCCTTGTTCGACCGATCCATCCCTGATGGCTGCCGCAGCCGCACTTTGCCCGAATATTAGGCATCGTTGTCCTCCTGAGGCAAGGCAGCTTGATGAGCGACAAGGCGGCGCAGGCTCCGCCGTATGCAAGCCGGGTTGACGGGACGCTAGACCCGCCGTGCCCGCGATCTGGCCTGCGCGGCGGCCACCAGCATGCGCTCGGCGATGCCGCGCAGCTCGCTGGCCGCGATCGGATCAGAGGCGGCGAACGCGTCATAGGAGTCGGCTGCGATCGGAAACCAGCGATAGAAGCGGGCCTCCTCGTAGAGCACCCGGACGGCGGCATCGATCTCGGCCGGCGTTGTTGCGAAATAGTGCATGCCCATCATCCGCCGGTGGGTCAGTGATGATCGCTGTGAGGCAGGGTGAGGCCGAACACTTTGACCAGATCGTCGACCTGCTGCGGCGACAAATGACGCGGGTTGAGCCCGCGCAGCAACAGATAGAGCTTTGCGGTCTCCTCGAGCTCCTCCATCGCGAACACGGCGGCTTCCAGCGTGTCACCGGACACGACGGGCCCGTGATTGGCGAGCAGCACGGAGGCGTATTTGCCGGCGAGACCCTTGATGGCATCGGCGACCGCGGGATCGCCGGGACGATGATAGGGCACCAGCGCGGTCTGGCCGCAGCGCATCAAGTAATAAGGTGTCAGCGGCGGCAGCGCGGCGCGCGGATCGATCTCCGGCAGCATCGAGATCGCGACCGAATGCGTCGAGTGCAGGTGCACGACGGCGCGCGCCGCGTCGCGCGTCTGGTACAGCGCCGTGTGCAGCGGCACCTCCTTGGTCGGCGCATCGCCCGAGACCAGATCGCCGCGCGCATCGAGCCGCGACAGGCGGGCCGGATCGAGGAAGCCGAGCGAGGCATTGGTCGGCGTCACCAGCCAGCCGCCGTCATCGAGCCGCACGCTGATGTTGCCGGACGATCCCGGCGTCAGCCCGCGCTCGAACAGCGAGCGACCGAACCGGCAGATGGCCTCGCGAATCGCAGTTTCCGCCACTGGTCTTTCCTCGCATGTCGCTGTTTTGCCGCTTTGTCTCACGCTTTGGCAACGCGGCCAAGCCGTGATACCCAGAGTGCAGTCCGGGGCAACCGGACGTCTCCGGGAAACGCTTCAGGGATCTGCCACATGCCGTCGCCATCGCAATTGAAAGTCGCCGTGATCGGGCTCGGCTCGATGGGGTATGGCATGGCGACCTCGCTCAAGCGCGCAGGCTTCGAGGTGACCGGATGCGATGTCTCGGCCGATAGCGTGGCGCGCTTCGTTGCCGAGGGCGGCAAGGGTGCGAAAACTCCCGTCGAGGCGGCGCGAGGTGCCGACATCGTGGTCAGCGTCGTCGTCAACGCGGCGCAGACCGAGGCCATTCTTTTTGGTCCTGGCGGCGCGGCCGAAACCATGCCGAAGGAGGCCGTGTTCGTCTCCTCCGCGACCATGGATCCCGACGTCGCGCGGCGGCTGGCGAAGCAGCTGGAAGCCACAGGTCGGCACTACCTCGATGCGCCGATCTCCGGCGGCGCGCAGCGCGCCGCGCAAGGCGAGCTGACGATCCTGGCCTCGGGCAGTGCGGCTGCGTTTGCGAAGGCGCGGCCGGCGCTCGATGCGATGGCGGCCAAGCTCTACGAGCTCGGCGATGCCCCGGGGCAGGGCGCCGCGTTCAAGATGATCAACCAGCTGCTCGCCGGCGTGCACATCGCCGCTGCCAGCGAGGCCATCGCCTTCGCCGCCAAGCAGGGGCTCGACATCCGCAAGGTCTATGAGGTCATCACCGCCTCGGCCGGCAATTCCTGGATGTTCGAGAACCGCATGCCGCATGTGCTCGACGGCGACTACACGCCGCGCAGCGCGGTCGAGATCTTCGTCAAGGATCTCGGCATCATCCAGGACATGGCGCGCAACCACCGCTTCCCGGTCCCGGTCTCGGCGGCTGCGCTGCAGATGTTCCTGATGACGGCGGCCGCCGGCATGGGCCGCGACGACGACGCCTCTGTGGCGCGGATGTATGCGCAGGTTACCGGCACGAAATTGCCGGGCTCCTCCAAGTAACAGCACGACGAGTTCTCGCACCATGCCCCGCTTCGCCGCCAATCTCTCGATGATGTTCACCGAG
Source organism: Bradyrhizobium sp. HKCCYLRH2015 (assembly GCF_051168215.1). NCBI lineage: Bacteria > Pseudomonadati > Pseudomonadota > Alphaproteobacteria > Hyphomicrobiales > Nitrobacteraceae > Bradyrhizobium > Bradyrhizobium sp. HKCCYLRH2015. The sequence continues at coordinate 295,516 of NZ_JBNPUO010000001.1, forward strand.
CATCCGTTCCTCGATCGCTTTGCGGCGGCCGCCAAGGCCGGCTTCACCGCGGTGGAATTCCTGTTTCCCTATGATCATCCGGCCGAGGAGGTCGGCAAGCGGCTTGATGACAACGGCCTGACTCAGGCGCTGTTCAACCTGCCGCCCGGCAATTGGGATGCCGGCGAGAAGGGCTTTGCCGCACTGCCGCACCGTTTCGATGATCTCAAGGCGAGCCTCGAGACGGCGCTGCCTTACGCCAAGGCCACCGGCGTGAAGCGGCTGCATCTGATGGCCGGCATCGCCGATCGTCATGATGCGAAAGCCGTGGAGGCGTACACCAAGTCGGTCGCCTGGGCGGCGGAGTTCTTCGCGCCCCACGGGCTCGATGTCGTGATCGAGCCGATCAATTCGCGCAACGTGCCCGGCTACTTCCTCAACGATTTCGGCTTCGCCCGCGATCTCATCCGCGAGCTGAAGATTCCCAATCTCAAGCTGCAGTTCGACATCTATCACTGCCAGATCATCCACGGCGACGTCACGATGCGGCTGCGCGAGATGATGGACATCATCGGCCACATCCAGATCGCCAGCATTCCCTCGCGCAACGAGCCTGACAGCGAGGAGCTCAACTATCCGTTCCTGTTCGCCGAGCTCGACCGGCTCGGCTATGCCGGCTTCGTCGGCTGCGAGTACAATCCGCGCGGTCGCACCGAGGACGGGCTCGGCTGGTTCGCGCCCTACAAGGGAGTGAAGCCGTGACCTTGAAGCTCGGCTGCATCGCCGACGACTACACCGGCGCCTCCGACCTCGCCAATACCCTGACCCGCGCCGGCCTGCGCACGGTGCAGACCATCGGCGTGCCGGCTGATGACCTCACGCTGCCGGAGGTCGATGCCGTCGTCGTCTCGCTGAAGAGCCGCTCGATCGAGGCGTCGCTCGCCGTGGCCCGCTCACGCGAGGCCGATACATGGCTGCGCGCTCGGGGCGCTGACCACGTGCTGTTCAAGATCTGCTCGACGTTCGACTCCACCGACGCCGGCAACATCGGCCCTGTCATGGATGCGCTCGCCGGCGATGCCGGTGACGCGATCGTGCTGGTGACGCCGGCTTTCCCGGAGACGAAGCGGACCGTCTATCAGGGCAACCTGTTCGTCGGCTCCGTGCCGCTCAACGAGAGCCCGCTCAAGGACCATCCGCTCAACCCGATGCATGACGCCAACCTGGTACGCGTGCTGGCGCGCCAGAGCCGGCGGAAAATCGGCCTGGTCGATCTCGCCGCCGTCGTGCACGGGCCCGAGGCGATCGGCCGCCGGCTGCAGGAGCTGGCCGGGCAGGGCATGGGCGCGGCGATCGTCGACGCCGTCTTCGATGCCGACCTGACCGCGATCGGTGCGGCCGCCTTGAAGAGCCGGGTCTCCGTCGGCGCGTCCGGCATCGGGCTCGGGCTGGCACGCGCGCTGGTCGAGACCGGGCAGGTTCATTCCCACGGCTTGGCGCATCACGCCGATGCCCCCGTCGGCGGCCTGGCCGCCTGCCTCGCCGGCAGTTGCTCGCAGGCGACCTTGCAGCAGATCGCGCAGGCCGAGACCATCATGCCGGTGCTGCATCTCGATGCGGCGGGCCTGGTCGCAGGCCCGGACGAGGCGCGGCGAGCGCTCGCCTGGGCGCGTGAGCGCGTCGCCAAGGGACCCGTGCTGATCGCCTCCAGTGCGACGCCGGATCAGGTCAGCGCGCTGCAATCCAGGCACGGCCGCGAGGCGGCGGGGCACGCGATCGAGCAGGCAATGGCCGATCTGGCCGCGGGGCTGATCCAGGCCGGCGTGCGGCGGTTGATCGTCGCCGGTGGCGAGACCTCCGGCGCCGTCGTCGACAGGCTCAGGATTCCCGGCTTCCTGGTCGGTCCGGAGATCGCGGCCGGCGTGCCGGTGCTTCGCGCGATCGGCGCCGAGGCGGGCGACATGCTGCTGGCGCTGAAGTCCGGCAATTTCGGCGGTCCGCAGTTTTTCGCCGATGCGCTCGGGCTGATGCGCTAGCTGCGCATCGGCTGCGTGAGCGTGTGCCGGATTCTGGAACGACGCGCAGGGCCTCGGTGCCGATTACATCATCTGCTTAGTTTGTGAGCCGTCGCTCGGCGCGGCAGCGCCGTCGTGCCGCCGTAAGCATCGGGGCGCACACAGAAAAAGCAGATGTTTTTTGCGTGTAATGCCCGATAACTCCCGTAAATTAACGGTCTCTAGGGACCTCACCGCTATACCTCCAGTACGGACCGTCGCGTGACGCGTCCATCTGTGGGTAGGGCAATGAAACTGAATCGGATCGGCTACAAACTCGGGCTTGCTGGCGCCATCGGCGCGTCTCTCGCGGTCGGCATGATCGCTAACCAGTTGATGGCGGAAAGAGCGGTCAACCATGCCAATCAGCAGGCCGAGCGCGCGCGGCGCGTGGTCGAGAGCGTGCTGTCGGCCAGCATCAACATGCAGCAGACCCAGCTCGGCGGCCGTTCGGCGCGGCTGGCGCGTGCGCCGGCCGAGGCAGAGAAGGCAGCCGCCGACATTCAGCAGTTCTCGACCGCGATGGTGACCGACATCGACGCCGCGCTCGGCAACGTATCGACCGCCGACAATCGCGCCCGGTTGACCCGGATCAAGGAGCTGATGACGAGCTATGCCGCGGGAGCGGTCGATCTCGCCGAGGCGCAGAAGAAGTTGTTGACGCAGATCGAGAAGCGCAGTGCGGTCTCCAACGAGTGGAACACCAGCCTGAAGGCGCTGCTCGCCTCGCCGTCGCTGCCGAACCTCGCCTTCCGCGAGCGGGTCGAGCGCCAGCTTCACGCCGCCGATGCCAAGTTGAACTACATGCGGTCGCAGGCGTGGCGGTTCGGCATGACTGGCGACGCCGCAACCATCCTGACCGTGAAGCAGACGGTGCCGGGGCTGAAGAGCTCGCTGACCGACGCTCGCATGCTCGCCGACAACCGCGAGATCCAGGCCACGATCACCAAGCTCAATGGCCTCGCCTCCGACTTCGTCGCCGCGAACGACGAGGTGGTGAAGACCGAGGGAATCAAGGAGGCCGTGCTGCGCGACCGCACGCTCATCTATCTCGGCGAGGCCGGCGAGCTGATGTCCTCTGCGATCCAGGACGCGCGCGCGCGCAACGCGAGCGCCCGGTTCGAGGCAGACCAGGTCGCCGCGCAGGCGAGCTATATCACGCTGTTTGTCGGATTGGCGGTTCTGTTGTCGGTGATCGGTTCGGTCGTGTTCTCGTTCCTCGGGATCGCGCGGCCGCTGACGCGGCTCAACGCGGCGCTTGGCGAGATGGCGCGCGGCCGCCTCGACATCGCCATTCCCGGTGCATCGCGGGGTGACGAGATCGGCGATCTCGCCAAGACCGTCACGGTGATCCGTGGCAATGCCGAGGAAAAGGCGCGCGCCGAGGCCGAGGAAAAGAGCGCGCAGGACGCGATCGCGGCGCGCCAGCGCAAGGCCGACATGCAGCGGCTGGCCGAGCAGTTCGAAGCCGCGGTCGGCGAGATCGTGAACACCGTCTCGTCGGCCTCGAGCCAGCTCGAGCAGTCCGCCACCACGCTGACCCAGGCCGCGACGCGCTCGCAAGGCTTGACGACGGCGGTTGCGTCTGCCTCGGAGGAAGCCACGACCAACGTCCAGTCGGTGGCGTCTGCGACCGAGCAGATGGCCTCGTCGGTCACCGAGATCAGCCGCCAGGTGCAGGAATCGGCGCGCATCGCCAACGACGCCGTCGGCCAGGCTCGCACCACGACCGGGCGCGTCAGCGAGCTGTCCAAGGCCGCCACCCGCATCGGCGACGTCGTCGAGCTGATCAACACCATTGCCGGCCAGACCAACCTGCTGGCGCTCAACGCCACCATCGAGGCGGCGCGCGCGGGCGATGCCGGCCGCGGCTTTGCGGTCGTCGCCTCCGAGGTCAAGGCGCTGGCGGAACAGACCGCGAAGGCCACCGGCGAGATCGGCCAGCAGATCTCCAGCATCCAGGTCGCGACGCAGGAGTCGGTCAGCGCCATCAAGGAGATCTCCTCTACGATCGAGAAGCTGTCGGAAATCTCCTCGACCATCGCAGCCGCCGTCGAAGAACAGGGCGCGGCGACGCAGGAGATTTCGCGCAACGTCCAGCAGGCGGCGCATGGCACGCAGCAGGTCTCGTCCAACATCGCCGATGTCGAGCGCGGCGCGGCCGAGACCGGGTCGGCCTCGGCCCAGGTGCTCTCAGCGGCACAGGCGCTGTCCGGCGACAGCAATCGTCTCAAGCAGGAGGTCGCGAGCTTCCTCGGCTCGGTGCGGGCGGCATAACGCTGGGCCGCGGAAGCGGCCAACTCCTGGTCGCGCAGGGGATTGGAAGGCCGGAGCATCGAACGCTCCGGCCTTTTGCGTTTTCTGACCCAACGTTTTCTGACCCAACAGAGACACTCCGCGGCCCCGTTGCCTGAGGCTTTTCTGTTCGCGTTGCATTGACGTCGGCAAAACTAACCTGCGTAGTCAATCTGCGTTTTTAACTTGTGTTAAGAGTCGGCATGTAGGGTCTGGTCATTCGCGGCCAACGCGCAGTCGGGCTCCACGGGCAAACGGCGCTCCCTCGTTCGGTCGCACCACATGAGACGACGCGTCGCACCCCCAAGCGGGAGCGCGTTACCGATCTGGATGGGCAACGATCGCTTTTCGATCGTTGCTCCGTAGTCGTACGGACATCGTCTTAACCAGACTTAATTTCTGGTTCCGTAGCCTCCACGCTTGGGCTGCGGGCCCGTTTGCGTGCATGCGAGGGCGAGCCCACGCCCATCGACGTGATCTGTCCCCGAGCGCCCCAGCATGAGTCGCGCCCGTGGAGACTGACATGTCCTTTGCAATGCCTCATCGCCTCAAGCTCACCATCGGTGTCAAGATCTACGCCCTGATCGGTCTGAGCTTCCTCGGTCTGATCGGCCTGACTGCCTTCAATTCCCGTGAGCTCGCCGCAGGCCTCAAGCAGCAGAAGCAGCTCGAGCTGCAGCATCTGACCGAGCTCGCGCTCGGCATCTTCGCCGAGGAGCATGCGGCCGCGCAAAAGGGGACGATCTCGGTCGCCGACGCGCAGAAGCGCGCGCTCGAGCGCACCTCCCAGCTGCGCTATGGCGGCAACGAGTATTTCTTCGTCACCGACCTGACCGCGAAGATGCTGATGCATCCGATCTCGACCAAGCTGGTCGGGCAGGACGTGGCGGACATGAAGGATCCGAACGGCAAGAAGCTGTTCATCGAGATGATCGACGTGGTCCGCCAGCATGGCCGCGGCTTCGTCGACTATGATTGGCCGAAGCCCGGCTCCGAGACGCCGCAGCCCAAGCTCACCCATGTCGCAGGCTTCGCCCCCTGGAATTGGCTGGTCGGGACCGGCGTCTATATCGATGACCTCTCGGCGCAGGCCTGGGCCTCGACGCGGCAGTCGCTGATGGCGGCCGGGATCGTGCTGCTCGTCCTGCTCGTCGTGTCGACGATCGTCGGGCGCGGCATCACCAGCCCGCTGCATCGCATGACCAGCGCGATGAAGAGCCTCGCCGGCGGGCGTCTCGACGTCGAGGTGCCCGGCGTGGGACGCGGCGACGAGATCGGCGAGATGGCCGGCGCCGTCGAGGTGTTCAAGAGCAATGCGGTCGCACGTCACGCGCTGGAAGCGGAGCAGAAGGAAGCCGAGCAGCGGGCGCTGGCCCGCCGCAAGGCCGACATGCACAAGATGGCCGACGATTTCGAAAGCGCCGTTGGCGAGATCGTCGAGACGGTCTCGTCGGCTTCGTCCAGACTGGAGGTCTCGGCGGATACCTTGAGCAAGACGGCGGTCCGCGCCGGCGAGCTCGCAACCACGGTGGCGGCTGCGTCGGAGGAAGCCTCGACCAACGTGCAATCCGTCGCCTCGGCCACGGAGGAGATGACCTCCTCGGTCACCGAGATCGGCCGCCAGGTGCATGAATCGGCGCGCATGGCCAACGAAGCGGTCGAGCAGGCGAAGAAGACCAATGAGCGGGTGAGCGAGCTGTCGCGGGCGGCGAGCCGCATCGGCGACGTGGTCGAGCTGATCAACAGCATTGCCGGGCAGACAAATCTGCTGGCGTTGAACGCCACCATCGAGGCGGCGCGGGCCGGCGAGGCTGGGCGGGGCTTTGCCGTCGTCGCCGCCGAGGTCAAGGCGCTGGCGGAGCAGACCGCCAAGGCGACCGACGAGATCGGCCAGCAGGTGGCCGGCATCCAGACGGCGACGCAGGAATCGGTCGCGGCGATCAGGCTGATCTCCGGCAGCATCGAACGGCTGTCGGAGGTGTCCTCGACGATCGCAGCCGCCGTCGAAGAGCAGAACGCCGCGACCAAGGAAATCTCGCGCAACGTGCAGCAGGCGGCTCACGGCACGCAGCAGGTCTCCGTCAACATCACCGACGTGCAGCGCGGCGCCACCGAGACCGGCTCGGCCTCGACCCAGGTGCTGGAGGCGGCCCAGGGGCTGTCGACAGACAGCAACCGCCTCAAGCGCGAGGTCAGCCGCTTCCTGGAGACGGTCCGCGCGGCCTGACAGGCCCGCGGCGATCTCATCAGCTCACAACGATCCGACCAACGTGTCTCAACGAGTTCGAATCCTGACATGATGACGTTCCTTGACCTTCGGGCCCGCCACGAGATGGTGAGCCGGACGCGATCGTTCGCGACTTCCTCGGCGATCATCTTCACCCTCATGCTCACGACCTCTGTCGGGGCCGCGCCTGGCGACAACCTTGCCGTCGTGCGCGACCTCGGCGGCAGGATCGGTCCCACCATCGGGGCGGCCCTTGCCTGCAGCGATATCCCTCGGCCGCGGATCCAGGCCATCATCGGCAAGTTCCAGGCCGTCATCCGCGAGGCGTCCAACAACGACGGCGATCGCAACGAGCTGACGCGCCAGTTCGACCGCTCCATCGCCGACGGTCGCGCGGCCATGGCGAGCGGCCGCCAGGACTGCCGGCGGGCCGAGCTTCAGCTCGCTGACATCGAGCGATCGATCGGCGCACCGGCGGCCGGCGCGTTGCGGGACCCGGCGCTCTCCGTCGCTGCGACGGGGCCAACGAGTGCCGCGGCTGTTTCGGCGGTTCGCGGCATCACGGAGCGCGACATCACGTTCGGCAGCGTCTTGCCACTGTCGGGCGCGAACAAGGAGTCGGGCCGCCTGCTCAAGGTGGGCATCGAAGCCGCGTTCAACCGCGCCAACGAAGCCGGCGGGGTCAATGGCCGAATGCTCAGGCTGGCCGTGGTCGATGACGGCTATGACCCGAACCGCACGCTCGATGCCATGAAGCAGCTCTACGAGAAGGAGCGCGTATTCGGCTTCGTCGGCAGTTTCGGGACCGCGACGGCGGCCGTCGCAATTCCATATTCGCTGGAGCGTAGGATGCTGTTCTTCAGCCCCTACACCGGCGCGAACGTCTCGCGTCATGATCCGCCGGACCGCTACGTCTTCAACTATCGTCCGAGCTATTCGGAAGAGGCCGATGCGCTGGTGCATTACCTGGTCAAGCTGCGCCGCGTGCCCCCACGACAGATTGCGCTGTTCGCGCAGGACGATTCGTTCGGCGATGCAGGCTTTGCCGGCGTTGCAAAGGCGTTTCGCGTCCTCGGCCTCAACGACGCGGCGATCCTGCGCGTCAACTACACCCGCAACACCGTGGATGTGGAGCCCGCGATCAATCAGCTCAAGACCCAGAAGGTGCCGGTCCGTGCGGTCATCATGGTCGCGACCTCGCGCGCGGCCGCCAAGTTCATCGAGAAGGCGCGCGACGCGCTGCCCGGCGTCCTCTTCGTCAACGTGTCGGCGGTCGGTGCATCGGCGCTTGCCAACGAGCTCATGCTGCTCGGCCCACGCTACGCAGCCGGGGTCGTCGTGACCCAGACCGTTCCCGCCGTCTCCGGCTATTCGAGCGTGGTGCTCGACTACAAGGCCGCGCTGGCGAAGCATTTCCCCGGCGAGCCGCCGGACTACACCTCGCTCGAGGGCTACATCGAGGCAAGCATCCTGGTTCAAGCCCTGAAGCAGGCCGGTCCGCAGCTCGATACCGAGCGGCTGATCGATACGCTGGAGTCGATGCGCAACATCGATCTGGGTCTTGGCGCCTCGCTCAACTTCGGCCCCGCCGAACATCAGGCCTCGCACAAGATCTGGGGCACCGCGCTCGACGAGACCGGTGCCTATCAGCCGATCGAGCTGGAATGATCCGCGGCGCGGCGGAGCGTGAGATGAAGCAGCTTGCCGGCGCCTCCGAGGCGTCGGCGGCCGAGCGCTCACAGCGGCTCCCCATTACCGCGGTCTCCGCGACAGGGAGAGCGGTGCGGTCGCAAATACCATTTGGGGCGGCCGCGCGTATCATTTGATCCGAAATTGTACGGTCGAGAAAATTAAGAATTATTTCGATTCAAGCGCGTGAAGCTCGGTTCACCCAACATCACCGGTGATGCAGGAGCGTCTTCGATTGCGTCCTCGACGTAGTCTCGGCTTCGTTTGACATCATCGGCCTTCATTAGAGGTTGTAGATGTCATTGCTTTCGCGCTTTCGTGTCCTGACCAAGATCCTCGCCATCGTCATGCTGCTGGCCGCCGTGGCTGCCACGATCAGCTGGTTTGCCATCGGCGCGCTGCATGTGGTGGCCGAGGATGCAAGCAAGATGGCGGTAGCGGCCAATCGGGCGCTCAACGCTGCCCGGGCCAACCAGAACGTGATCGCATTGAACCGCGCCGAATTTCGTGCCGCGCTCGACCCGCATGCGGAGAACCGCGAGGCGACATTGAAGGTGGTCGAGGAGCAGCGCAAGCTGTTCGCAGAACATTTCGCGGAAGCGTCCAAGACCAATGACGACCAGGCGCGTGCGATGCTCCCCGACGTTCGTACCGCCTATTCGGAGTATGAGAAGGACCTCGAGGACACGTTCCGGGTCATTGGTGCCGGCAAGGATGTCCAGCTCACCGAACAGACCGAGCGCATGCGTGATGCCGCCATGAAGAGCCGCGCGGCGGCCGAGAAGCTCCAGGTCAAGATGAGGCAGGTCGCCGACCGGCTCAACGCGCGCGTCGAAAGTCTCGCGCTTGATGCGGAGCAGCAGTATGAGCAGACCTCGCGCATGCTGATCACGGTCGCGGTCGTCGGCATCTTGCTCGGCTTGGCGCTGGGCTTCGTCATCGGCCAGTACGGCATTGCCAAGCCGATGCGCGCGCTGGTCGCCGTGCTGCAGCGCATGGCAAAGGGAGAGGAGGTAGCCATCTCCGGCGAGGGCCGCGGCGACGAGATCGGCGATACGGCGCAGGCCGTCAACCAGATCAAGGTGATGCTGGCCGAGAAGGCGCAGCAGGAGGCCGAGGCCAAGATCGCGATGGACAAGCTGATGGCCGAGAAGCGCCGCGCCGAGATGCACCAGATGGCCGACGGCTTCGAGCAGGCCGTCGGGCAGATCGTCGGCACCGTGTCGCATGCCTCGACCGAACTGGAGGCGTCGGCCACGTCGCTGAGCTCGACCGCGGCGCGCTCGCAGACATTGGCGACCACGGTCGCCGCCGCCTCCGAGGAAGCCTCGACCAACGTCCAGTCGGTCGCTTCCGCCACCGAGGAGATGGCCTCCTCGGTCACCGAGATCAGCCGGCAGGTGCAGGAGTCCGCGCGCATGGCCAGCGATGCCGTCGACCAGGCGCGGCGGACCAATGATCGCGTCGGCGAATTGTCGAAGGCCGCGACCCGCATCGGCGACGTCGTCGAGCTGATCAACACCATCGCCGGCCAGACCAATCTGCTGGCGCTCAATGCGACCATCGAGGCCGCCAGGGCAGGTGAAGCCGGCCGTGGTTTTGCCGTGGTCGCCTCCGAGGTGAAGGCGCTGGCCGAGCAGACTGCCAAGGCCACCGGCGAGATCGGCCAGCAGATCGGCAGCATCCAGACAGCGACGCAGGAATCCGTTGGTGCCATCCGCGAGATCTCCGGCACCATCGAGAAGCTGTCGGAGATTTCCTCGGCCATCGCCGCCGCGGTGGAGGAGCAGGGCGCGGCGACGCAGGAGATCTCGCGCAACATCCAGCAGGCATCGATCGGCACGCAGCAGGTGTCGTCCAATATCGCCGAGGTGCAGCGCGGTGCCAGCGAGACCGGCTCGGCGTCGTCCCAGGTGCTCTCGGCGGCGCAGATGCTGTCCGGCGACAGCAACCGCCTCAAGCTCGAGGTCGGACGTTTCCTGGACACTGTGCGCGCCGCCTGATCCCGGCGGACAGATCCCAACGAGACCAGGGCGTAGCCGGGAGGCTGCGCCCTTTTTTGTGGGCCGGTCGGCGCGGATGGCGGGCGAGTCAGTCGGCCAGGCGCGCTCGACCACCGATCGCCTCGGCAAGCTGTCGAGGGTCGCGACCCACATCGGCGAAGTCGTTCGAGCTGATCAACACCACCGCCGGCCAGACCAACATGCTGGCGCTCTCGCGCTTCCTGCAAACGGTTCGCGCCGCTCGATCCAGATCCCCTCCATCAACGGCGGAAACATGGTTGCGCCGTTCTGTCTGGCTCGGGTCGAGGCGACACGTCGGCTACAGGCCTTGTGGGATTGCAACCGCCACTAATAAGCGCAAGCGCCCGTATTTCACCGGTTGCGGCATTTTATCTTAGGTTAATCGGCGACTGCGACAATCGACGCATCGTTTTCAGCAAAATTAGTCATGCCGATGCCGGCATGGCTCACATCGTCGATTGAAAGACTCGCCATGCGTAAGAATTTGCCCGTCACCAACGTCGAGTATCCGATCACGGATGACACGCTGATCGTGTCCAAGACCGACACGAAGGGCAAGTTGACCTTCTTCAACCAGGATTTTGTCGACGCGGCCGGCTTCACCGAAGCCGAGCTGATGGGGCAGCCGCACAACATCGTGCGCCATCCCGACATGCCGCCTGAAGCCTTCGACAATCTCTGGACCACGCTCAAGGCCGGCCGTCCCTGGGTCGGCGCGGTCAAGAACCGCCGCAAGAATGGCGACTATTACTGGGTGCTGGCGACGGCGTCGCCGATCTGCAAAGACGGCCAGGTCGTCGGCTACACCTCGGTGCGCACCAAGCTGCCCGCCGACCAGCGCGCAGAGGCCGAGCAGGTCTATGCGGCGATCCGCGAAAAGCGGCCACATGGTTACAAGATCGACGATGGCATCGTCCGCCGCCGCTCGGTGTTCGACCATCTCTCGATGTTCGCCGGCACGATCGCGGCAAGGCTGCGAACGCTGGTTGGATTGCAGACGCTGTTCCTGCTCGTGCTTGGCGTCATCTCGTTCGGGGAGGGCGGGGTCGCCGGAATGACCGCCGTGGCGATTGCTGCCGCTGGTGTCGTGCTGTGCGGCCTGGTCGGGCTGCGCACGATGAACGTGATCGTGGCGCCGCTCGATCATCTGAACGAGACGATGGAAAGCATCACTCAGGGCAAGCTCGACACCCGCATGCGCATCGAGCGCGATGACGAGATCGGCCGCGCGCTGCGTAACCTGCAGACCGTGCAGACGATGGTGCGGTTCAACGCCAGGGAGCTCGGTGAGCAGGAGCGGCGCGCAGCCGCCTCGCGCAAGCGGGAGATGTCGGAGCTCGCCAACAGTTTCGAAGGCGCCATCGGCAACATCGTCAATACGGTGTCCTCGGCCTCCAGCGAGCTCGAAAGCTCGGCCAACTCGCTGTCGAGCACCGCCGTGCGGGGGCAGGAGCTGTCCACCACCGTCGCCGCGGCCTCCGAAGAGGCGTCGGCCAATGTCCAGGCGGTCGCGTCGGCCACCGAGGAGCTCACCTCGTCGGTCCGTGAGATCAGCCGCCAGGTGCAGGAGTCGGCGCGCATCGCCTCCGATGCGGTCGAGCAGGCCCGCCGCACCAATGATCGCGTCGGCGAGTTGTCGAAGGCGGCGACCCGCATTGGCGACGTCGTCGAGCTGATCAACACGATCGCCGGGCAGACCAATCTGCTGGCGCTCAATGCCACCATCGAGGCCGCACGGGCGGGCGAAGCCGGCCGCGGCTTTGCCGTCGTCGCCTCCGAGGTCAAGGCGCTGGCCGAGCAGACTGCAAAGGCGACCGGCGAGATCGGCCAACAGATTTCCGGCATCCAGGGGGCCACGCAGGAGTCGGTCGGCGCCATCAGGGAGATCTCGACGACGATCGAGCGGCTGTCGGAGATCGCCGCGACGGTGGCGGCCGCGGTCGAGGAGCAGGGCGCCGCAACCGCCGAGATCTCGCGCAACATCCAGCACGCCGCCGCGGGTACACAGCAGGTGTCCGCCAACATCTCCAACGTCCAGCGCGGCGCGAGCGAGACCGGCGATACCTCTGGGCAGGTGCTCAGCGCCGCGCGCCAGCTCTCCGGTGATAGCCAGCGTCTCAAGCAGGAGGTCAGCCGCTTCCTGCAATCGGTTCGCGCCGCCTGATCCGCGGCATGACGAAGCGGGCGACAGCGGCCGAGATGGGCCGCTGTCCCATTCGATCATCGAACGACACAGCCTGCCGATAGCCGTACGCAGAACCGATGGCGCCCCCGGCGAGCCGCGCCGGCGCGGAGCGCACATGCCTGCGCCGTTCGTCAGGCGGCGCCCCGCTCGACGGGATCATCTCCGACCGTTGCAGACTCCCCACACCTGACGCCCCGGCCAGAAAGGCCGTTGTCGCGCCATAATCCCGCTAAGGTGCAGAGGTTAACTTGTGTTAGATATTTATTCAACCAGCGGTACATTTAGTGGCAGGCAATGTGATTGCGAGCGGCCCTTCGCGCAGGACCTTGGTGCTATCGGCTGCGACGGCCGCGGCCGCCCTCGGTCTCGATGCGGGGCTTGCCGTCGTTGCCGCCAAGCCGCGCCGCCGCACTGAGGATCCCGCGCCCGGCTATCGCCGGATCACGATCGGCGAGGCCGAGGTGATCGCCCTTTATGACGGGATCTGGGAAAAGCCGCAGGAGGCCGGCTTCATCGGCAACGCCAGCATCGGCGACGTCAAGCAGGCACTGCGAGCCGCCGGCCTGAGCTCCGCCTTCGTTCCGATCCCGATCTCCACCTTCGTGGTGCGGCTGAAGGGCAAGACCGTGCTATGCGATGCCGGGGGCGGCGGCCAGGTGCAGGGCTACAATTCCGACTCGATCTTCATTTCAGGTCGCATGCTGGACAATCTGAAAGCAGCCGGCATTCGCCCGGAGGACATCGACACCATCCTGATCTCGCACTTCCATCCCGATCACATCTTCGGACTGCTTGGCGAGGACACCAACGCGCCGGTGTTTCCCACCGCCGAGATCATCGTGGCCGCGGCCGAATACAAGTTCTGGACCGACGCATCTCTGACCAGCCGGCTGCCGCCGTGGCGGCAGTCGCTGGCGCGCCGCATCCAGAGCGTGATCCCGGGGTGGAAGAACGTGCTGCCGGTCGAGGGCGAGGACGAGGTGGTGCCGGGCATCCGCTTCGTCAGCGTCCCCGGACATACGCCGGGGCACACCGCCTTTCATCTCAGCTCCGGAGCGGAGCAACTGATGATCTCGGGCGACACCGCCTATGTGCCGGCGTTGTGCCTGCGCCATCCCGAATGGCACGGCGCGTATGACCAGGACGGCCCGGCTGCCGAGGTCAGCCGGCGCAGATTGCTCGATCGTATCGTTGCAGAAAAGATGTTGGTTTGTGGATCTCATTTTCCGTGGGCCGCGTTTGGTAGGCTCACCCGCGATGGCGCCCATTATGCGCTCGACCTGCTCCCCGCGTGATCCCGAACCGGCCTCGGTAGAGAGGCACGGGATCGCACCATGAAGACGCATTACGAGGTGCTCGGCGTATCGCCGCGGGCCGATCTCGACACGATCAAGCGGGCGTTCCGCCTGGCCGCCAAGGCGCACCATCCCGACCTCCGGGGCGGCGCCGATGCGGCGTCGGAGCATCAGCTCAAGATGATCATCGTCGCCTACAACGTGCTGCGCGACCCTGGCCTGCGCGCCGAATACGACGCCGATCTTGCCGCCGAGCGCGATCGCGTCCGCCGCGAGCGCTGGGACGCCATCCTGCAGTTCACCGCGGCGACCGCCGTGCTCAGCGCGATCCTGATCGGCCTCGAGATTCTGCTGTTGCCCTCCGCCGGTGACTGGATGAGCAGGCAGGCGACGCGCTCGATCGTGACACCGTCGCCGCAGGCCCGATCCGCGCCGCAGCGCAAGGTCGCAGGTGAGACCATCCCGGCGCCTGCCGTCCAGGATGCGACCGGAGCCGTGCTGCCGGTGCAGCCCCCGGCGATGGAGGCGCCTGCGCCGCAAGCCGCAGAGCCGGTCGTCCCGGCCGAACCGATGACCGCCGCATCCCTGGTGAAGCGCGCGATGGACCGCAGCCGCCAGGGCGATGTCGAAGGGGCCGTCGCCGATCTCGACGAGGCGATCCGGCTCGCGCCCCGCAATGCCGATCTCTATCGCTACCGCGCCAGGGATCTGGTCCGCATGGGCCGCTTCGACCGGGCGCTTGGCGATTATGAGCGGGCGATCCGGCTCGATCCGAACAACCCGATGCTGTTTCACGATCGTGGACTGGCGTTCCAGCGCAAGGGAGATCTGGACGAGGCCCTCGTCGATCTCGACCACGCCGTGCGCATGGGCTTCAACGATGCCGCGACGTACAGCGACCGCGGCGCGGTGTGGCTGGAAAAGGGAAGCTACGACCGCGCGCTCGCCGACTTCAACCAGGCGCTCAAGCTGGATCCGGAATCGGCGGTTGCGGCCGCGCGGCGGGATGAGGCCGTCGCGCTCAAGCGCGACCGGCAATTGGCGGGCGACAACAGCTCGCCCCCGGCGGCTGCGGAGACCACCGGCACGGTGCCTGCCGACGTGAAGCCCAGGCGAAGTGGGCGCTGACCGCCGGACCGTGATCTGCGCGCCGACATCCAGGACGCGGTGAGCAGCGTTGTGCTCACACCCGCCGGCGCGACCGTTCCCCCCGCGACGGGGTGCGATCCAGGAGCGCGCCATGAGCGTCTACGTGTCCGTCACCGGCTTCCGCCCGCATCGCGGCCTCACTCGGCTGGCGCGATTCTGGTGGCACACGCTGCGCGCCGTCCGCCAGGCGCGCGCCGCTCCCGGAAATCTGCGCGTCGAGCTTCGTCCGGTGAATGGCATCTATCACACGCTGACGGTCTGGACCGACGAAGCCAGCATGCGCGTCTATGTCAGAAGCGGCGCGCACCGGCGCGCCATGATCGGCTTCCGCGACCTCGGCGGCGGCCGAACGCTCGGCTTCGTGGCGGAGCGCGATCCTGATTGGGATACGGCCTATGCACGCTGGCAGCACGAGGCGCGGGAGGTGTGAGGTGACGGAAGCGGACTAATTCGCCCGCCACTCCGGCACGCCATCCGCGGCCATCGTGATCGTGCCGAGCAAGCCGACCGGCGACCTGTCCTGATCCATCAGCCGCGCCAGCGTGGCTGCGTCCTGCGCCGGCACGCGCGCCAGCGTGCGCGCGTCCTGCTCGGTGCGCAGCATCACCACGCCATGCTCAACCTCGCCGTTGCGATCGAACAGCGCGGTGAAGCTCTCGACCCTGCCGCCGCCGCTGGCCTCGCTGACGAACTCCGGCGCGACGGCGCGGTGCCGGTCCGCCTCGGCCTGCACGCTCACCTCCTGTGACAGGGACGACGGCGGCTCGCGCGAGATCACCAGCGCATGATGCTTGGTGACGAAGCCGCCCTGGCCGTACAGCAGGCCGCGCTTGGCGCCGCCGCGCAGCCGCCGCACCATCGCGCAGGCGGCATGCGTCATGTAGGTGTTGAGCGGCGCGCCGAAGAAGGTCAGCCCGCCGGTGACGGTGGGCTCGACGTCGGCGCCGAGGCCGAGGGTTCGCCGTGCCATCTTCGGCACGCAGGGAAAGCAGCTGTAGAGCTCGATGGCGTCGAACGCGGCGCCGCTGCCACCGGCGATGTTCATCGCAGCCCGCAATACAGCGTTCTGCGGATGGCTCTCGGCGAACTGGTCGCGCGTGAGATAGTCGCGCGGATCCTCCGCTGATGCGCCGCCGAGCGGATAGATCATGCGGCTGTCGGCGATGCCGGCGGCGCGCGCCTTGGCGAGGCTGGTCAGGATCAGCGCCGCGCCCATGTTGACCATGGGATTGGCGACCATCAGCTTGGTGTAGGGCCAGGCGATCGGGCGATTGTCGGCCGACGGCGTCGTGATCTCGTCGGGCGCGAAGTGCCGCTTCAGCCAGGCGTTGGGATTGTAGGCGGCGACCGCCGAAAAGCGCGACCACAGCTCGCCGGATTTGGCGAGCGCCTGCCGCGGCGTCTGGCCCCATTTTGCCGCGCTCGCGACCTCGTAGAACGGATAGACCGAGACCGGACGGAACACGCCGAGCTTCACCGCCAGCGGCTTCTGGAATGCGGCGCCGCGCTTCGGCTCCTCGACATCATGGGCGAACGGCGTCCACGGCAGAGTGATGCCGGCACGCTCGGTCTTGGTCGCGGTCGATTGCGCCTCGGCGCCGCAGACCACGGCGACCTCGCATTCGCCGCGCGCGATGCGCAAGGCGGCCTCGTGCAGAAAGCGGATCGGGCTCTCGCCGCCGACCGGACCATAATGGCAGTGCGCCGGCGCGACGCCCAACCGCTGCGCGAGAAGCTGCTCGGGGGCGCGGTAGCGCCAGCTCAGGAAGTTGACGACGTCGAGCGAGCCGGTGTCATGGACGAGCTTGGCGCCCGCGTCATTTTCCGCGCGGCGGATCGCCTGTTCGAGCAGCGCCAGCGGCTCCAGACCGTCGCGAATGTCCTTCGGGCGATCGACGATCTCGCCCACGCCGACGATCACGGGAATGCGGTCGGGGGGCAGGGTAGTTGCAGTCATCGGCGTTTCCAGGAGCGGGCCCATGACGGACCGTCATTGTTGTCTTGTCTCCGTTCTGTCATCGCAGGTTCGACCGCGCAATGCAGAAAATGCTGATGGCGCCCGCGCGCGGTGTGGCTTCCGCTCGACGGCATATGCGCCTAAAACGCTCGCTCCTGACGCTCATGCCGGAGTCTGCCGTGTCCGAACAGAACAGCTATGTGCCGCCCAAGGTCTGGACCTGGAACAAGGCCAGCGGCGGCCGCTTCGCCAACATCAACCGGCCGATCGCAGGTCCGACCCACGAGAAGGAATTGCCTGTCGGCCGTCATCCCTTGCAGCTCTATTCTCTGGGAACGCCGAACGGCGTGAAGGTCACCGTGATGCTCGAGGAGCTGCTGGCGCTCGGCCACAGCGGCGCCGAATACGATGCCTGGCTGATCCGGATCGGCGAGGGCGATCAGTTCGGTTCGGGCTTCGTCGCCATCAATCCCAATTCCAAGATCCCGGCGCTGATGGATCGCAGCGGGCCCGAGCCGATCCGCGTGTTCGAGTCCGGCGCGATCCTGGTCTATCTGGCCGAGAAGTTCGGCGCCTTCCTGCCGACCGAGCCGGCCAAGCGCGCCGAATGCCTGTCCTGGCTGTTCTGGCAGATGGGCGCCGCGCCGTATCTCGGCGGCGGCTTCGGCCACTTCTATGCCTATGCGCCGACCAAGATCGAATATGCCATCGACCGCTTCGCGATGGAGGTCAAGCGCCAGCTCGACGTGCTCGACCGCCGCCTGGCCGAAAGCGAGTATCTCGCCGGCCCCGACTACACCATCGCCGACATCGCTGTGTGGCCGTGGTACGGCGCGCTCGCCAAGGGTTTGCTCTACGAAGGCGGCGAATTCCTCTCGGTGCAGGACTACAGACACGTCCAGCGCTGGACCGACCAGATCGCGCAGCGCACCCCTGTGAAGCGCGGCCGCATGGTCAACCGCGTCTCCGGCGATCCCAAGAGCCAGCTCCACGAGCGCCACGACGCCGGCGATTTCGATACCAAGACGCAGGACAAGATCGGGCAGGGCGGGTAGTTCGGTCGTCGTGTCGTAGGGTGGGCAAAGGCGCGCCTTCCATCATTGTTGGCGTTCACATCTGTGCGACGCGCCGTGCCCACCGCGCTCCCTCACATCAACCGCCGGTGGGCACGCGCCGCCTGATGGCGCCGCTTTGCCCACCCTACGGATGTCAGCCGCTCATCCGGGCTACAAATCCGCCACGATCCAGGCACCCGGGCTAACACCCGTCATTGCGAGGAGCGCAGCGACGAAGCAATCCAGAGTCGACGCGGGACTCTGGATTGCTTCGCTCGCAAGGACGACACGACCCGCGAACCGCCCTTTCGCCGGCACGACTCGCGTGCGCACTCCGTCACCCACGCGCGGTCTTCATTTTTGCCGCAGTGCGATGAATCGCGATGGTTTGATCTCTGACATCACGTCTTTTCTTGTCACAAGAGAATCGTGCAACAATCATCTGGCGCCGCAATGCATGCCGTGTGCTGACCAACTCGTCCCGAGGTGATGACCCCTGGCGAGAACCACCACTCCGGAGGGAGACCCATGATCGACAGACGTGATCTGCTCAAGGGAGCGGGGATGGCTGCTTTGCTGGGCAGCTTCGGCACGACCCGTGCGCTGGCCGGGGAGACGGTGACGTTGCCCTTCGCCAACGGCGAGCGGCCGCTGGTGAAGTATCCGCAGAAGCGGCCGATGATCGGCCTGACCAGCCGGCCGCCGCAACTCGAAACGCCATTCGGGGTGTTCAATGACGGCGTGATCACGCCGAACAATGCCTTCTTCGTCCGCTATCATTTGGCGGGCCTGCCTTACGATCTCGATCCGGACAAGTTCACACTCGCGATCAAGGGGAAGGTCGACAAGCCGCTCAAGCTGTCGCTCAAGGACATCCGCAAGATGAAGGCGACCGAGATCGTCGCCGTCAACCAATGCTCCGGCAACAGCCGCGGCTTCTTCGAGCCTCGCGTCGCAGGCGGCCAGCTTGGCAACGGCGCCATGGGCAATGCGCGCTGGCGGGGCGTGCCGCTGAAGACCGTGCTCGACATGGCGGGTGTCCAGGCCGGCGCCAGACAGGTCACGTTCGGCGGCATGGACGGCCCGGTGATCGACAAGACGCCGGATTTCGTCAAGGCGCTCGACCTCGATCACGCCATGAATGGCGAGGTGATGCTGGCCTACGGCATGAACGGCGAGGATCTGCCGTTCCTCAACGGCTTCCCGCTCCGACTGATCGTGCCCGGCTATTACGGGACGTATTGGGTCAAGCACCTCAACGAGATCACCGTCGTCGACGGCGTGTTCGACGGCTTCTGGATGAAATCGGCCTATCGCATCCCGGACACGCCGAACAATGCCGTCGAGCCCGGCACGACGCCGAAAGCCACCATCCCGATCAACCGCTTCACGGTCCGCTCGTTCATCACCAGCCTGGCCGATGGCGCGAAGCTGAAGGCCGGCAGGGCGGTGCTGCGCGGCATCGCATTCGACGGCGGAACGGGGATCAAGCAGGTCGAGGTCTCGACCGATGGCGGCAAGAGCTGGACCGACGCCAAGCTCGGCAGGGATCTCGGGAAATATTCCTTCCGCGAGTGGAAGCTGCCGGTGAAGCTTGCCGTGGGAGCCCACGAGCTCAAGGTGCGGGCCACGAGCAATTCCGGCGAAACCCAGCCGGAGACACCGCGCTGGAATCCGGCCGGCTATCTGCGCAATGTCGTCGAAACCGTCCGCGTCACGGCGGCCTGAGGAGGATGACCATGCAACGGATGTCGTTCCTCATCGCCTCGCTGGCCGCTGGACTTGGTTGCTTGGCGGGCAACCCCATCGCCCTGACCGCAGCGCCCGTCAACTACCAGGTTCCACAGGAGACTGCCGCCTTCAAGCCGGGGCCCGACCTCGCCGTGGTCCAGGGCAACTGCACGGCCTGCCACTCCTCCGACTACATCAAGACGCAGCCGCCGATGCAGAACAAGAAGGAGTTCTGGCAGGCCGAGGTCACCAAGATGATCAAGGTCTATGGTGCCCCGATCGACGCGGCCGATGTCGACAAGATCGTCGGCTATCTGGCCGCGACCTACTGACGGCGTCCGGCCGGGAGCGCTCAGCCGGCGCCCTTCGCCGGCGGGAAATCCATGCGGTCGTCGGTGCGGCAATAGCGGTCGGCGAACATGCGCCCCACGGGGTGGAACAGCTCCATCTCGACCCGCATCTTCTCGGTGTCCCACAACTCGTCGCGGATGTGGAAGGCGAGGCCCTCGCCGAGCACCAGCACGCGGTCGCCGTTGACATCGATGAGCTGCCAGGTCCTGCACTCCATCGCGAACGGTGCGTCCGCCAGCCGCGGCACGCCGATCATGCGCGAGGGTGCGAGCTTGAGTCCGAGATGATCGGGCTCGCCGATCTCGGGCGGAAAGTCGCCGCCGGTCTCGTGCATCGCCTGCGCTAGGGGCTCGTCGGTGATGTGGACCACGAACTCGCCTGAGCGGCGGATGTTGACCAGGGTGTCCTTGGTCCGGCCGTCCGGCCGCAGGTTGATCGCGAACACGCAGAGCGGCGGGTCCTCGCCCATCACGTTGAAGAATGAGAACGGCGCGGCGTTGACCACCCCGGTCTCGCCCCTGGTCGTGACCCAGGCGATCGGCCGTGGCAGCACGAAGGAGGTCAAGATCTTGTAGCGCTCGCGCGGGCTGAGATCGGTGGAGAGGTATTCCATGTAGGGGCCTCTGGTGCGTCGGTTCCCCGACCGTAGTGGGCCGTGACGCGATCCGGAAGCCAATAAAGCGGGCAGAGGGTGCGCACATCGGCGTCCTCGCGCGGGAAACTCCATGTTTCCGGGAACGGCTCCGCCAGCGCCACGTTCGGACAGCACAGCAACTACAAATGGAGGTCGCGCCATGAAACCAATGATCAGTCTGATTGCTTGCGCGTTCGCCGTCTCGGCTACGTCCGCGCTGGCGCAGGGCAGCCCGCAGACCACGCCGCCGCCGAGTGTGCAGAATTCCGGAGCAGGCATCCAGGGCGCGCCCGGCAACAAGAACGGACCGGGCACTGAGACGACAGGCGGCACGGTCGGCTCGTCCACGATCAACCGCCATAATCCGGACGTCAGCGCTCAGGATCCGTCGAATATCAAGGGAATGCCGGGGAATAAGAACGGCCCGCCGGCCAAGAAACCGCAGAACTGACGGCTGCGATGGCGGCTGCGCGATTGCGCCGCTGCCATGCGCATGCCGCCCCGCCGACGTATCGTCAGATCAGGGCAGGGCCGCTGCGCCGTTGGTGACGATCAGATTGTCGGTGTCTGCCGGTGCGAGCTCGCTGGTGGTGTCGCCGCCGAGATATTTGTCGAGCGTCGCCTGGATCCGCTCCCGCGCCGTATAGGGACCGCGATCGCTCATCCAGGTGTGCTGAAATTCGGTCTTGATGATGTCGATACCGCTCTTCTTGCCGACCTGCGATGGCAACACGCCGGGATCGGTCTTGAACTGCGGATCGTCGGAGCGGAACGACAGGATCTTCAGCTTGTCCCGGATCACGAAAGGCACCCGCAGATTGTCGAGCGTCACCACCTGCGAAACGATGTTCGGATGCTCCTTGGCGAAATACATCGCGGTGTCGCCACCATTGGAATGGCCGACCAGGGTCAGATGCTCATAGTCGGCATTCGGATGGCGCTTCTTCATCTCCTTGAGCACGCACAGGATGTTGGCCTCACCCTTCTTGTAGACGTCGAGCCGGCCGACATAGGGCATGCCGACCTTGGTGACGAGCGGCGGATCGGTCGGCAGGTCCTGCTGAACGCTGGCGACGAGATAGCCGCGCGCGGCGAACACGTTCGCGAGGAAGGAATACTCGGTGTTCTTGACGGTGTTGCCGTTGCTGATGATCGCCACCGGGAGCCGCCACAGCCCGGCATTGGCCTTCATCTCGTAATCCGTGCGCACGGCCACGTCGACCGTGATCGGCCGCTGCCGCTCGGCATCGAAAAACTCACGGCTCTCGTGCTGGATGCCCCACTTCGCAATAGCGAAATAGCCGGCCACAGTCAGGGCAGACACACAGGCCAAAACCGTCACGCCTCGCTTCATGGCTTCCTTCCCCTCGGCTTCTCCTCGTTATGTGATGAGGGACAACGCCGAGGTCACGAGGGCGTGGCAGCCTGGACAGCATTAAATTTCGGAAATCTTGGAATACGGATGTGGAACAAATCCGGGTTCGGCGGACCGGCGCACCGGCCCACCGGTCGCTGCTGCCGGTCAGAAGGCGGTATAGCCGCCGTCGATCACGAAGCAGTCTGCGGTGTGATAGGACGACGCCTTGCTCATGAGGTAGACGGCGATGCCGCCGAAATCCGACGGCTCGCCGAAGCGGCGCACCGGGATGCGCGGCATGACGTTGGCGACGAACTTCTCATTGCCCATGATGCCCGCGGTCATGTCGCTCCTGATCCAGCCGGGCAGGATCGCATTCGCGGTGACGCCGTGGCGTGCGAGCTCGACCGCGAGCGCGCGGCACAGCGCGTTGATCGCGGCCTTGGTCGCGGCATAGTGCTCGTTGCGCGCGGTGCCGAACAGCGAGGCGAGGCTCGAGGTGGCGACCAGGCGGCCGAACGCATCACCGGCCTCCGCCCGGGCCGTCATGTGCCGCGCGGCAGCCTGGAAGGCGTGGAAGACGCCGTCGAGATTGGTCGCGAACATCGTGCGCCATTCCTCCTCGCTGCGCTCGATGAAAGGCTTGCGGCCGCCGCCGCCGATGCCCGCATTGGCGAAGCAGCCGTCGACGCGGCCGAAGGCGTCGAGCGTCGCTTGCATCGCGTCGTTGACGGAAGCAGGGCTCGTCACGTCGCAGACCCGGGTGTCGACCTTGCCGGGACCAGCCGCCATCGAGGCCGCGGCTGCCTTGTTCTTCTCGGCGTTGCGGCCCCAGATCGAGACGTTGCAGCCACTGGACGCAAGTGCCTGGGCGATTCCGAGGCCTATGCCTCCATTGCCGCCGGTGACGACGGCCACGCGGCCGGTGAGGTCGAACATGTTCATGGGGTTCTCTCGGACGTTTCCGTGATGATGTGAGTGCGCTGCGCGCCGCTTCAGTTATTGGGATGATCCAACCATGGACAAGCGCAGCGCAAAAATCAAATATGCTGCACGAACCGGGCGATGCAGCGAATTTCCGCCGTAAAGAATGCAGCGCTCGAAAAGCTCTTGAGAGGAAACCATGCAGTTCAAGCACGTCACGCTCGATTTCGACGGGCCCGTCGCCGTCCTCACGCTCGATCATCAGGAGGTGATGAACGCGGTCTCGATCGACATGCTGGGCGGGCTCGCCGAGGCACTCGACGAGATCGAGGAGAAGAAGGCGGAGGTGCGTTGTCTCGTCGTCACCGGCGCGGGACGCGCGTTCTGCACCGGTGCCAATCTGCAGGGCCGCAACACGCAGGCCAAGCCCGGCCGCAGCAATGCCGGCGCCGCGCTCGAGACCGCCTTCCATCCGTTCCTGCGCCGCCTGCGCAACCTGCATTGCCCGATCGTGACGTCGGTCAACGGCCCGGCCGCGGGCGCCGGCATGAGCTTCGCGCTGATGGGCGACATGATCCTGTGCGCCAAGTCCGCCTACTTCCTGCAAGCCTTCCGCCGCATCGGCCTCGTTCCCGATTGCGGCTCGACCTGGCTGCTGCCGCGCCTCGTCGGCAAGGCGCGCGCGATCGAGCTGTCGCTGCTCGGCGAGAAGCTGCCGGCCGAGACGGCACTGCAATGGGGGCTCGTCAATCGCGTCTATGACGATGCGGCGCTGAAGGAGGAGACGATGAAGCTCGCGCATGAGCTCGCCAATGGCCCGACGGTCGCATTGTCTCAGATCCGCAAGCTGTATTGGGACAGTCCCGAGAACTCGTTCGAAGACCAGCTCAACGCTGAATTCCAGGCGCAGCGCGTCGCCGGCAGCACGTCGGATTTCAAGGAAGGCGTCACCGCGTTCCTCGAGAAGCGGCCGGCCAAGTTCAAGGGCCAATGATCGAGGCCGAGCTGTCCCGCTGCGTCGCCTCGTTCATGCCGGGGGCGACCGGCGTGCACGGCGCCGCAAAGCTCTCCGGCGGCGCCAGCCAGGAGACGTGGCGCTTCGACATCGTCCATCCCGCGGGCGATGTCGGTGCGATCTTGCGCCGCTCGCCGAAGGGCTATGGCGCCGCGCCTGGCCGCGCCGCCGGGCTCGACAACGAGGCGGCGCTGATGCGGCTGGCGCGTGCCGCCGGGGTGCCGTCGCCCGAGGTGCTGCACCTGCTGACGCCGGAGGACGATCTCGGCGCCGGCTTCATCATGCGCCGCGTCGAGGGCGAGACCATCGCGCGCAAGATCCTGCGCGATGCCGAGTTTGCCGAGGCGCGCCCCCGTCTCGCGCGCCAACTCGGCGGCATCGCCGCCGGCATCCACGGCATTCGGCGCGAGGCATTGCCGGCGTTGCGTGAGATGAACGCGGTCAGGGAGATCGCGGAGCTTGCGCGCGAATATCAAAGCTTCGACTGGCCGCGCCCGGTGTTCGATCTCGCGTTGCGCTGGCTGTCGCACAATGATCCCGGCCCCTCGGCGGAGGTCACGCTGGTGCACGGCGATTTCCGCAACGGCAATCTCATCATCGGCCCCGACGGGGTGCGCGCCGTGCTCGACTGGGAGCTCGCCCATCTCGGCGATCCCATGGAGGATCTCGGCTGGATCTGCGTCAACTCCTGGCGCTTCGGCGAGATCGACAAGCCCGTCGGTGGCTTCGGCTCGCGCGAGGAGCTGTACGCGGGCTACGAGGCCGCTGGCCGCAAGGTCGATGCCGGCAGGGTGAAGTTCTGGGAGGTCATGGGCACATTGCGCTGGGGCGTGATGTGCTGCGGCATGATGCAGCGGTTTCGCTTGGGTCCCGACCACTCGATGGAACGCGCCATGATCGGCCGCCGCGCGTCGGAGACTGAGATCGATCTGCTGCGGCTGCTGGCGCCGCGGGGAGAGGGCTGATGCAGGACGAACCGACTCCGACCGAGCTGGTACAGGCGGTGGCCGATTTTCTTCGCAACGATGTAGCCCCGCTGATCTCGGGACATCAGGCGTTCAAGCTGCGCGTCGGCATCAACGCGCTCGATCTGGTCGTGCGGCAATTGACACAGGCGGCGCCCGCGGAGGCTGCAGAGCATGCGCGTTTGAAGGATTTGCTGGGACAGGACGGTGCCTTGCTCGACCTCAATCGCGCGCTGGCGGAGCAGATTGCGAGCGGTGCTGTCGATCTCGCGACGCCGGGTCTGAAGGAGCATCTCTGGCAGACCACGCTCGACAAGCTCGCCGTCGATCAGCCGAACTACGCATCCTACAAGCGCGAGGCGGGGAGGCACGAATGACGTGTAACTCTCCGTCGTCATGCCCGGGCTTGACCCGGGCATCCATCCTCTCACGAATCTGCCGCGAGACGTGGATGGCCGGGTCAAGCCCGGCCATGACGGAGTGGAGGCAGACCCGCGCTGTCATTCCGGCGCGCGACGCAGTCGCGAGCCCAGAATCCATAGGCATGATCGCGGCTATGGATTCCGGGCTCGCGCTGCGCGCGCGCCGGAATGACGAGCTCGGTGAGGCTCTACCGCCCCAGCCACTTGGGCGGCCGCTTCTCCGAAAACGCCTTCGGTCCCTCGATGTAGTCCTGCGAATGAATCATCGCCTGGACCGCCGGGTAGTCGCGCTGCTCGGTGATCGCCTGCTCCAGCGACACCGCCAGGCCCTTCTCGATCGCCTGCTTGGAGGCGCGGATCGACATCGGCGAGTTCCTGGCAATGGTCTCGGCCCAGCGCTCGGCGGCCGCCAGCGCCTCGCCCCGCGGCACCACCTCGTTGACGAAGCCGAGCTCGTGGCCTTCGCTGGCGGCGACATGGCGGCCTGTGAGGATCATGCCCATCGCGCGCTTCATGCCGATCTGGCGCGGCAGCCGCTGCAGGCCGCCGGCGAGCGCGGCGAGGCCGACGCGCGGCTCGGGCAGCGCGAAGGTCGCATTCTCGGAGGCGATGATCAGGTCGCAGGCCAGCGCGATCTCGAAGCCGCCGCCCATCGCGACGCCGTTCACGGCGGCGATCAGCGGCTTGTCGCAATCGAAGCGCGACGTCAGTCCGCCGAAGCCGCTTCGGCCCCAGCCGCGCTTGCCGCCGGCCGCCTGCCATTTCAGGTCGTTGCCGGCGCAGAACGCCTTGTCACCCTCGCCGGTGACAATCGCAACCCATTGCTCGGGATCGGCGGCGAACCCGTCGAACACCGCCTCCAGCTCGTAATGTGCGTCGGTATGCAGCGCGTTGTAGACCTCGGGACGGGCAAGGGTGACGATTGTGATCGGCCCCTTGCGCGTGACCTTCGAGAATTTCAGCTCCATCGACCGTTCCTCCTGGTTTCTGATTGGCTGCCGTGCGCGAGCTTAGCGCCTGCGCCGCGCGCGCGGTCATCCAAATACGCAACCGCGCCGCGCGCCACAAGCACGCGGCGGCGGGCTGGCCTGACCAAGAGCAAGAACAACAACGACACGCACAGGGAGACACGCCATGGATTTTTCCTTGCCGAAGGAACTGATCGCCTATCTCGACGAGCTCGACCGCTTCATCGACGCCGAGATCAAGCCGCTGGAGCAGGCGGACGACAACATCCGCTTCTTCGATCATCGCCGCGAATGGGCGCGCACCGATTTCGAGAATGGCGGCCTGCCGCGGCATGACTGGGAGCGGCTGCTGCGCAAGGCCAAGGACCGCGCCGACGCGGCCGGCCATCTGCGCTTCGCGATCCCGAAACGCTATGGCGGCAAGGACGGCTCGAACCTCTGGATGGCGGTAATCCGCGAGCATTTCGCGTCGAAGGGCCTCGGCCTGCACAACGACCTGCAGAACGAGCATTCGATCGTCGGCAATCTGCCGATCGTGACCATGCTCGACCGCTACGGCCGTGACGACCAGAAGGCGATGATCGACGGCTCGATCACCGGCAAGTACCGCATCACGTTTGGTCTGACCGAGCCGCATCACGGCTCGGATGCGACTCATATGGAGACCAAGGCCGTCCCGGCGACCCGCGACAACGTCAAGGGCTGGCTGATCAACGGCGAGAAGATGTGGACCACGGGCATGCACGTCGCCACGCATTGCGCATTGTTTGCGCGCACCTCGGGCAATGACGGCGATGCGCGCGGCATCACCTGCTTCCTAGTGCCGGCCAAGACCGAGGGTGTGAAGGTCGAGGAATATCTCTGGACCTTCAACATGCCGACCGACCATCCGCGCGTCAGCTTCACCGACGTGTTCGTGCCGGAGGACGCGCTGTTCGGCGAGGTCGGGCGCGGGCTGTCGCTGGCCCAATGCTTCGTGCACGAGAACCGCATCCGCCAGGCGGCGAGCTCGCTCGGTGCGGCCGTCTACTGTATCAACGAGAGCGTGAATTACGCGCGTGAGCGCAAGCCGTTCGGCAAGGCGCTGGCCGAGAACCAGGCAATCCAGTGGCCGCTGGTGGAGCTGGCGACCCAGGCCGAGATGCTGCGGCTGTTGATCCGCAAGACCGCGTG
The DNA here is from genome assembly GCF_051168215.1 of Bradyrhizobium sp. HKCCYLRH2015. NCBI lineage: Bacteria > Pseudomonadati > Pseudomonadota > Alphaproteobacteria > Hyphomicrobiales > Nitrobacteraceae > Bradyrhizobium > Bradyrhizobium sp. HKCCYLRH2015. The sequence continues at coordinate 322,965 of NZ_JBNPUO010000001.1, forward strand.
GGAGATGGACCAGCTCACCCAGGCGCAGGTCGAGCACACGCTCTCCGACAAGGTGTCGATGTGCAACTACTGGGCTAACCGTCTGTGCTGCGAGGCCGCCGACCGCGCCATCCAGGTGCATGGCGGCATGGGCTATTCGCGCCACAAGCCGTTCGAGCACATCTACCGCCACCACCGCCGCTATCGCATCACCGAGGGCAGTGAGGAGATCCAGATGCGCAAGGTGGCGGGGTTCCTGTTTGGCTATATGGGGGCGAACAAGCGGTGAGCGCGGCCTGATCGCGTGGCGGCATCGCGAACGTCAGCACGGCAATCCAGACCTGTCACTTGGCCCCTGGATTGCTTCGGCGCAAGGGCGCCTCGCAATGACGGTGTGGAGAGAGTGCGCGCTCTCTCCACGTCATCGCGAGCGCCAGCGACGCGATCCAGGCTGTCGCAACGAGAAGACCGCCGGTTGTCAATTCACCTGCCGGTCCTTGCCCGCCCAATATGGGTCGCGCAGATTCCGCCGCAGGATCTTGCCGGAGGGATTGCGCGGCAGGGCGTCGAGGAAGTCGACGGTCTTCGGCGTCTTGAAGCCGGCGATGCGGGTGCGGGTGAAGTTGATGATGTCGGTCGCGGTCGCCTGCTTGCCCGGCTTCATCACGACGATCGCCTTGACAGCCTCGCCCCATTTCTCGTCGGGAATGCCGATCACGGCGGCTTCGGCGACGTCAGGATGATCGCAGATCGCACTCTCCACCTCGGCCGGATAGATGTTCTCGCCGCCGGAGATGATCATGTCCTTGATGCGGTCGTGGATGTAGACGTAGCCGTCCTCGTCCATGTAGCCGGCATCACCGGTGCGCAGCCAGCCGTCCCTGCCAAGCGTGCGTGCGGTCGCCTCCGGCAGGTTCCAGTAGCCGGTCATGTTGGAGCCGGAGCGGGTGGCGATTTCGCCGACCTGCCGCGGCGGCAGCGGATTGCCCAAGGGATCGATGATCGCGACTTCGACGCCCGGCAGCGGCTTGCCGGCCGAGCGCATCCGCTCCAGCCCTTCGACGTGATCCTCGGGCGGCAGCGCGATGATGGTGCCCGTGGTCTCGGTCATGCCATACATCTGCACGAAGCCGCATTTGAACACCTCGATGCATTCCTTCAGCAGCGCCGCGGGGATCGGCGAGGCGCCGTAGAGCATGTATTTGAGCCGCGAGAAATCGACCTGCCGCGCGCGCGGCTGCCGCACCACGAACTGCATCGCGGCGGGCACCATGAACAGCTTGGTGATGCCGGACTGCTCGAAGAAGTCGAGGATCTTCGTGGGATCGAACTCGCGCGCGATGACGCCACGGGCGCCGTGGTAGAGGCTCATCAGGCCCCAGCCGGAGCCGCCGATGTGGAAGATCGGCATCGCGATCAGCGAGACGTCGTCGGTCGACCATTTGTTCCAGTCCGGTTTCTCCTCGGGATTGCCGGTATTCACCAGGTTGAGGAAGTTCGCGTGCGACAGCATCGCGCCTTTCGGCTTGCCGGTGGTGCCGGACGTGTAGAGCTGCAGCGCGATGTCCCGCGGCGTGATCGCCACGCCAGGATCGTCGGCACTCTGCGCGTCGCGCCAGGCCGTGTAGTCCTGCCATTCCGGCGCGCCGCCTCCGGTCGTGATGATGTGCCGCACGCTCGGAATCTGGCCGCGGATGTTGCGGATCATCGTGATGAACTCGGGACCGACGAACAGGGCAGGCGTCTTGCAGTCCTCGACGATGAAGGCGACCTCGGGACCGGCGAGGCGCCAGTTCACCGGCGCCATCACGACATTGGCCTTCATGGCGCCGACCAGCAGCTCGAAATAGATGTCGCTGTTCTTGCCGAAATAGGCGATTCGGTCGTGCGGTTTGATGCCGAGCGCCTTCAGCGCGTTGGCGACCTGGCTGGTCTTGCGGTCGAATTCGGCGAAGCTGGTGGTGCGGCCTTCGAACTCATAGGCGGTGGCGGAGCCGAGTGCCTGCGCTTGGCTGCGCACGACGTCGACGAGCGTCGACGCTGCCGTCGTGACGGACATGTTTCCCCTCCGATTGTGCCGTGTTCTTCGTTGTATATTTTGTCGTCCTCGCCCCGGATCGCGCCGCAGCGAGCGTTGTTCAGTCAGTCTACAGGGCGTGCGCCACCGATCAACGCGTGTCTTGCTCAGCTCGTGCGCGTCGCGCGGTCCTTTTCGTTCTGCGCCTTGATCGACTCCTTGGCCTTGGTCCAGTCGTCGTCGCTCCAGTCGCGCAGCTGATAGAAGTTGCCGCCCATCGCCAGCGCCTGGGCGCCGTCCATCGCGATGGTCTCGCCGTTGATCCAGTTGCAGCCGCCGGAGATCAGGAACACCGCGAGGTTCTGCAACTCCTCCATGGTGCCGACGCGACCCATCGGGTTCATCGCCTTGGTGCGCGCGCCGGCCTCGTCGCCGGGCTTGATGCGCTTGCTCATGCCTTCGGTCGGGATCTCGCCGGGTGCGATGGTGTTGAGGCGGATGCCGTAGCGGCCCCATTCGGTGGCGAGCGACATCGTCATCGCGTGGATCGCCGACTTGCTCATTGCCGAGGGCACCACATAGGGCGAGCCGTTGCGCACCCAGGTGACCGTGATCGACACGACGTTGCCCGGCTGCATCGCTGCGATCCAGCGCTTGCCGACGGCATGCGTCACATAGAACGTGCCGTGCATCACGATGTTGGCAACCGCGTCGAAACCGCGCGGGCTCAATTCCTCAGTGCGGGAAATGAAATTGCCGGCGGCGTTGTTGATGAGATCGGTGAGGCCGCCTTCCTGGAAGATCGCCTCGATCATTTCCTCGACCGCCATCGCATTGCGGATGTCGACGCCGTGGCTGGTGACGCGCCCGCCATAGAGGTCCATCAGTTCGGTCGCGGTCTCGTCGCAGACGATTTTCCGCCGGCCGCAAATATGCACTTCGGCGCCAAGCTGCAGGAAGCGTGCGGCCATCGCTTTGCCAAGGCCGGTGCCGCCGCCGGTCACCAGAATGCGCCGACCTTCGAGGAGATTGTCCTTGAACATGGGAGAGTTTCCGCCTGACATGTTGTGAGTTAATTGGTCGATTGACTAAATCGCTCCGACAGCCTTCTGTAAAGTCACAAAGACATTCGTGAGGAGACCGCTCGATGGACAACCGCATCGCGATCGAGATCAAGGACGGCGTCGCCGACGTTCGCCTGGTCCGCGCCGACAAGATGAATGCGCTGGACATGGAGATGTTCGAGGCGCTGGTGGCGGCCACCGAGCGGCTGGCGAAGGAAAAGGGGCTGCGCGCCGTGGTGCTGTCCGGCGAGGGCCGCGCCTTCTGCGCCGGGCTCGACATGGGCCGCTTCGCGGCGATGAAGGACTCCGGCGGCAACGGCATACCCGGCGGCGAGAAGCGCGACCTCACCGTTCGCACCCACGGCAAGGCGAACTTCGCCCAGCAGGCGGTGTGGGGCTGGCGGAAGTTGCCGGTGCCGGTGATTGCTGCAGTGCATGGCGTGGCCTATGGCGGCGGCTTCCAGCTCGCGCTCGGCGCCGACATGCGCTACGTCGCACCGGACACCAAGATGTCGATCATGGAGATCAAATGGGGTCTGGTGCCGGACATGGCGGGCACGCCGATCCTGGCGACCCTGATGCGCGACGACATCCTGCGCGAGCTGACCTATACCGGCCGCGTGTTTTCGGCGGAAGAGGGGCAGGCTTACGGCCTCGTTACGCGCATCTGCGCCGATCCGCGCGCCGCCGCGCTGGAGACGGCGCGTGAGATCGCAGGCAAAAATCCGGATGCGATCCGCGCCGCCAAGCGCATGCTGAACAACCTCTCGGTCGATCCGGGCCCGGCGCTGCTCGCGGAATCGGTCGAGCAGCAGAAGCTGATCGGCAGCCCGAACCAGCTGGAGTCGGTGCGGGCGAACATCGAAAAGCGTGCGCCCAAGTTTGTAGATTAGCCTCCTCCTTGCGGGCAGCCCCGAAGGAGCTGAGCCAAACAATTTCCAGATTCCGGGTTCGATGCTGCGCATCGCCCCGGAATGACGGCGGAAACTCGAACCGACGCCAGATCGGACAAGGCAATAACAATGGAAACGTCCTCCCTGTTTTGCGGCATCATCTCCGGCGAACGCCGGCGCAGCCACGCTGACATCGCCGACCGCGCCGCGCGGATCGCGAGCGGTCTCGCGCAGCTCGGCGTGCGCCAGGGCGACTGCGTCTGCATGCTCATGCGCAACGACATCGCCTTCATCGAGGCCGCCTACGGCGCGATGCGACTGGGCGCCTATGGTGTGCCGGTGAACTGGCACTTCAAGCCGGAGGAGATCGATTACATCCTCAAGGACTCCGCGACGCGGGTGCTGATCGGTCACGCCGATCTGCTGCATCAGCTTCGCGGCATGATTCCCTCCGGCATCACCGTGCTCAGCGTCCCGACGCCGCCGGAGATCCTGTCCAACTACAAGATCGGCGCGGATCTGCTCGCAACACCGGAGTTCGCGACCGACCTGGAAAGCTGGCTCATGCAACAGGGTCCTTACGAAGGACCGCAGGTGCCGCAGCCGCAGAACATGATCTACACCTCCGGCACGACTGGTCATCCCAAGGGCGTCCGGCGCAATGCGCCGACGGTGGAGCAGGCGGCCTCGGCCGAACGGATGCGGGCGCTGATCTATGGACTCAAGCCGGGCTCGCGCGCGCTGCTGCCCGGACCGCTGTATCATTCCGCGCCGAACGCCTTCGGCCTGCGTGCCGGACGGCTCGGTGGCGCGCTGGTGCTGATGCCGCGGTTCGAGCCGGAGGAGTTTCTCCGTATCATCCAGGTGGAGCGGATCGACACCATCTTCATGGTGCCGACCATGTTCATCCGCCTGATGAAGCTGCCCGAGGAGGTACGCAGCCGCTACGGCATGTCGTCGCTGCGTCACATCATCCACGCCGCGGCGCCGTGCCCGGCCGACGTCAAGCGCGCGATGATCGAATGGTGGGGGCCGGTCATCTACGAATTCTACGGCTCGACCGAATCGGGCGCAGTCACCTTCGCGAGCTCCGAGGACGCGCTGAAGAAGCCCGGCACCGTCGGCAAGGTCTCGCCGGGCGCCGAGTTGCGCTTCCTCGGTGAGGACGGGCGCATCCTGCCGCAGGGCGAGATCGGCGAGATCTATTCGCGCATCGCGGGCAATCCGGATTTCACCTATCACAACAAGCCGGAGAAGCGTGCCGAGATCGACCGCGACGGCTTCATCACCTCGGGTGATGTCGGCTACATGGACCTCGATGGCTATGTGTTCCTGTGCGACCGCAAGCGCGACATGGTGATCTCCGGCGGGGTCAACATCTATCCGGCCGAGATCGAGGCGGTGCTGCATGCCGTGCCGGGCGTGCACGATTGCGCTGTGTTCGGCATCCCCGACACGGAGTTCGGCGAGGCGCTGATGGCCGTTGTCGAACCGCAGCCCGGCGTCGTGCTGGATGTCGGCGCTATCAAGGCGCGGCTGAAGGCCTCGCTGGCCGACTATAAGGTGCCCAGGCACATCGAAATCCAGGATAAATTGCCGCGCGAGGATTCCGGCAAGATCTTCAAGCGGCGGCTGCGCGATCCGTATTGGGAGCGAGCCGGAAGGCAAATCTGACCGAGCGGAGGAACGATAGCTTGGAATAGGGCAGGCGACGCCTCTTTCTTGATCTTGCGCTGCAATACGGATACGGCAGACTGACCCGTAAATGGGCAGCTGCTGGAGAGCGCATCCATGTCGCCGCAAGCCATACCAGAGGAAATCCGTCCCAACCGCGCCGCCGAGGCGCAGGCCATGGAGGAGGATGCGCGGCTTCGGGACGACATCCGGCTGCTCGGCCGCATCCTCGGCGACACCGTTCGCGACCAGGAGGGCGCCGACGTCTTCGACCTCGTCGAGCTGATACGCCAGACCTCGGTGCGCTTCCATCGCGACGAGGACCGCCAGGCGCGGCGCGAGCTGGAGCAGATCCTCGACGGCATGTCGACCGCGGAGACCGTCCGCATCGTCCGCGCCTTCAGCTATTTCTCCCATCTCGCCAACATCGCCGAGGACCAGAACAACATTCGCCGCATGCGCGCCAAGAGCGACGCCAACGGCGGCAATGGCATGCTGGCGGCGACGCTCGCCCACGCCAAGTCGGCCGGCTTCGAGGCGGCGGAGCTGCGCAAGTTCTTCTCCACCGCGTTGGTCAGCCCGGTCCTGACCGCGCACCCCACCGAGGTGCGGCGCAAGAGCACGATGGATCGCGAGATGGAGATCGCGATGCTGCTCGACCGCCGCGAGCGGATGCAATTGACGCCGGATGAGCGCGCGGCAAATGACGAGGCGCTGCGCCGCGCCGTGCTGACCTTGTGGCAGACCAACCTGCTGCGCCGGACGAAGCTGACGGTGCTCGACGAGGTCACCAACGGTCTGTCGTTCTACGACTACACCTTCCTGCGCGAGGTGCCGCGGCTGCTGTGCACGCTGGAAGATCGGCTCAACGACGGCGCGGAGGTGGCGGGCGATCTCGCCTCGTTCCTGCGGATGGGGAGCTGGATCGGCGGCGACCGCGACGGCAATCCGTTCGTGACCGCCGAGGTCATGCGTGGAACGCTCAAGCTGCAATCCAGCCTGGCGCTGCATTACTATCTGGAGGAGCTGCATCTGCTCGGCAGCGAGCTGTCCATTGCGGCGCATCTCGCCGATGTCTCCGAGGAGCTGCGCGCGCTGGCCGAGCGCTCGCCGGACACGTCGCCGCATCGTCGTGGCGAGCCGTATCGTCTCGCGGTGTCCGGCATCTATGCGCGGCTGGCGGCCACCGCGAAGAAGCTCGGCATCCAGATCAGCCGCCTGCCGGTGGCGGCGGTCGCGCCTTACGACAGCGTCAAAGAGTTGCAGGACGATCTCGACGTGCTGCATCGCTCGCTGATCGCCAACAATGCCGAGGTCATCGCGCGCGGGCGGCTGCGGATGCTCCGGCGCGCGGTCGACTGTTTCGGCTTCCATCTGGCGCGGCTCGACATCCGCCAGAATTCGGCGGTGCATGAGCGCACCGTGGCCGAGCTGATCGACACCGCGATGCCCGGCATGTCCTACATGGCGCTCAGCGAGGATGCCCGCGTCGGCCTGCTGGTCAGCGAGCTGCGCAATGCCAGGCCACTGGTCTCGCAGTTCGTGAAGTACAGCGACGAAACCGTCGGCGAGCTCGCGCTGTTCCGCGCCGCCGCCGAGGCGCACGCGACGTTCGGCGCCGATGTGATTCCCCAGTGCATCATCTCGATGTGCAAGGGCATGTCGGACATGCTCGAGGTGGCGTTGCTGCTCAAGGAGGTCGGCCTGATCGATCCATCGGGCCGCTGCGCCGTCAATATCGTGCCGCTGTTCGAGACCATCGAGGATTTGCAGGCCTCCAGCGGCATCATGGACCGGATGCTGGCGCTGCACGATTACCGCCGCCTGGTCGACAGCCGCGGCGCCGTGCAGGAGGTCATGCTCGGCTATTCCGACAGCAACAAGGATGGCGGCTTCGTCACCTCGGGCTGGGAGCTCTACAAGGCCGAGATCGGCCTGGTCGACATCTTCGAACGCCATGGCATCCGGCTCAGGCTGTTCCATGGCCGCGGCGGCTCGGTCGGCCGCGGCGGCGGCCCGAGCTACGATGCCATCATCGCGCAGCCCGGGGGCGCCGTGAACGGCCAGATCCGGATCACCGAGCAGGGCGAGATCATCTCCAGCAAATATTCCAATGCCGAGGTCGGCCGCAACAATCTGGAGATCCTCGCCGCGGCGACGCTCGAGGCCAGCCTGCTGCATCCGCGCCAGCCGGCGCCAAAGCGCGAATATCTCACCGCGATGGACCGGCTCTCGGAGCTCGCGTTCAAGGCCTATCGCAGCTTGGTCTACGAGACCGACGGCTTCGTCGACTATTTCTGGGCCTCGACCGTCATCAACGAGATCGCGACCTTGAACATCGGCAGCCGCCCAGCCTCGCGCAAGAAGACCCGCGCGATCGAGGATCTGCGCGCCATCCCCTGGGTGTTCTCCTGGGCGCAGTGCCGGTTGATGCTGCCGGGCTGGTACGGCTTCGGCAGCGCGGTCGAGACCTGGATCGCGGAGAATCCGGAGCAGGGCATGCCGTTCCTGCGCGAGCTCTACCGGGAATGGCCGTTCTTCCGCATGCTGTTGTCGAACATGGACATGGTGCTCGCCAAGAGCTCGATCGCGATCGCCTCGCGCTATGCGGAGCTGGTCCCCGACGAGGCCCTGCGGGAAAAGATCTTCGGCCGCATCCGCCGTGAATGGAATCTGGTGATCGAGACCTTGCTCGACATCACCGGGCAGGAGCGTCTATTGCAGGGCAACCCGCTGCTCGAGCGCTCGGTGCGCAACCGCTTTCCCTATCTCGATCCGCTCAACCACGTGCAGGTCGAGTTGTTGAAGGAGCACCGCGCGCAGAACCCGGACGAGCAGGTGCTGCGCGGGATTCAACTGACGATCAACGGCATCTCGGCGGGGTTGAGGAATACGGGCTGACGCGACGAACGCGGACTGGCGAGGACAATGAGCTCCTCGCCAGCCCGACACATCAGCTGTCTGCGGATCAGGGCTTCAGAGCGCCTTGTGCACTCGTATACACCGCATAGAGCGATGTTGAGCCGCAGATGTAGAGTCGATTGCGCTGCTGGCCGCCGAAGCAAAGGTTGGCGACCGTTTCAGGTATATGAATCTTGCCCAGCAACGTTCCGTCCGGGGCATAGCAGCGCACGCCGTCCTCGTTCGGATCACCCCAACCCACGGAGCACCAGACCCGTCCGTCGCGGTCGCATCGGACACCGTCGGAGATGCTTGGCTTCGGCATTTCGGCGAACACCTTGCTGTTGGCCAGCTTGCCGGCCGCGTGATCGACGTCGAATACGCGGATGTGTGCGGGATTGTCCGGCCCGTCGGTGAAGCCGGTGTCGATGATGTAGAGTTTCTTCTCGTCAGGCGAGAAGGCCAGCCCGTTGGGTTCGACGAAGTCGTCGACCACAACCTTCACCTCTCCCGATTTCGGATCGACCCGATAGACATTGTGCTTGTCCTGCTCGGGCTGCGCCTTGAGGCCCTCATAGAAACCACCGATGCCGTAGACCGGATCGGTGAACCATATTGCGCCGTCGGCCGCGACCACCGCATCGTTGGGCGAGTTCAAGCGCTTGCCATTGTAGCTGTCGGCGATGATCGTGATCGAGCCGTCAAGCTCGGTGCGGGTGACCCGTCGGCCGCTGTGCTCGCAGGTGATCAGCCGTCCTTCCCGATCGATGGTGTTGCCGTTCGAATTCATCGACGGTTGTCGATAGACGCTGAGATGACCATCGTCCTCGGAGAAGCGCATGATGCGATTGTTCGGGATGTCGCTGAACAGCACATAGCGGCCAGCAGCAAAATAGACCGGGCCTTCGGCCCAGCGCATTCCGGTGGCGACGCGCTCGACGGCCATAGTGCCTGCGAAGGCCGGAAATTCCGCCGGCCCGAATGACAGCTTGGGCTTCTTCGCCGACTCCAGATGAGAGTCCGGATAGCGGCTGCCCGGCAAGGGACCGAGCGGCAGCGGGTCCGTCGAGATTGTCGGCGCCCCCGTCTGGCCCGGCGGCGTGACGGTTGCGGCCGACGCAGTCGTGACTGTTGAAGCAGCGGCGAAAGCCGCGGCTCCTTTCAGCAGTCTGCGCCGGTTGAAGCCGTGAGCTGCGACCGACAAGTCCGGTGCGCCGTCGTGTCGTGAATTCGTCATCTGTGTCCTCCCGACTTTTTGTTGGGAGGTGACCATACGACGAAATCATGGCGGCGCGCGGGTCGTTTGGATAAAAAACAACTTGAGATGGTGTGCGCCGCAAGCGGAATTTCGGCGCTGCAATCTCAGATCGGGTCCCAGCCGAACACGTCGGCGGAACGATCGAGCTTGTAGAACGACGGCTTCAGCGCCGGCATGCCATGCTCCGCAATGGTCTGCGGCGTCCAGCCCTCGCCGCGGTGCACCGAGCGCAGCGGGCGCGACTGGCTCATCAGGAAGATCTCGTTCATGCGAACGGCGAAGATCTGGCCGGTGACGTCCTTCGAGGCATCGCTGAGCAGATAGGCGACGACGGGCGCGATCTTCTCGGGCCCCATCCGCTTCATGCGTTCGACGCGCTCCTTCTCGGCCTCGGTCTCCGCCGGGATGGTGCCGATCATGCGGCTCCAGGCGAACGGCGAGACGCAATTGGAGCGCACGTTGAAGCGGCCCATGTCGAGCGCGATCGACTTCGACAGGCCGACGATGCCGAGCTTCGCCGCGGCGTAGTTGGCCTGGCCATAATTGCCGATCAGCCCCGAGGTCGAGGTGAAGTGGACGAAGGAGCCGCTCTCCTGCTCGCGGAACAGCCGCGCGGCGGAGTGCGCGACGTAGAACGAGCCCATCAGGTGGACCTTGATGACGGCTTCGAACGCCTCGATGCTCATCTTGTGGAAGATCATGTCGCGCAGGATGCCGGCATTGTTGACCACGCCGTCGAGCTTGCCGAAGTGGTCGGTCGCGGCCTTCACGATCTTGCTGGCCGGGATCGCTTCGGACACGCTCTCGAAATTCGCCACCGCCGTGCCGCCGCGCTTCCTGATCTCCTCGACCACTTCCTCCGCCGGCGCGGCGCTGGTGCCCGAGCCGTCGGAGGCGACGCCGGGATCGTTGACGACGACCTTGGCGCCTTCGGCGGCGCACAGCAGCGCGATCTCGCGGCCGATGCCGCGGCCGGCGCCGGTGACGATGACGACTTTGTCCTGGAGCGATTTGGTCATGAGTCTTCTCCTGTTTTGCTCCGTCATTCCGGGATGGTGCGAAGCACCAGACCCGGAATCTCGAGATTCCGGGTTCGCACGTGCCGCGCGCCCCGGAATGACGGAGGCTGCTATCTCTCGTTCGTGAAGATGATCGTGCCCGATGCGGCGAACATGCCGCCGACGCCGTGACACACCGAGATCTTGGCTCCCGGCACCTGCGCCGGCGCGATGCCCCGCATCTGGCGCACGCTCTCCTGCAGCGCATACATGCCGTACATGCCCGAATGCATGTAGGACAGGCCGCCGCCATTGGTGTTGAGCGGCAGCTTGCCGCCTGGCCGCGTGTGTCCGGCGGCGATGAACGGCCCGGTCTCCTCATGCGGCATGAAGCCGAGATCGCCGAGACCGAACAGCGGCAGATGCGCGAACGCGTCGTAGATCATGAGATGATCGACGTCGGCATGGCCGATGCCGGCCTCCTTGAAGGCGAGGGGGCCCGCGACCTTGAAGGCACGCGACGAATTGAACGTCTCCATCTGGCTGACCATCGGCGTCTCCACGCTTTCGCCGGTGCCGAGAATATAGACTGGCTTCTGCGGAAAATCCTTGGCTCGATCGGCCGAGGTCAGGATCAGCGCGCCGCCGCCATCGGTGACGAGGCAGCACTGCAGCAGGCGGAACGGGTAGGCGATCATGCGCGAGTTCAGGACGTCGTCGACGGTGATCGGGTCCTTCATCATCGCGCGCGGATTCTTTGCCGCCCATTCGCGCTGTACGACCGCAACCATCGCCAACTGCTCATGGGTGATGCCGTAGGTCTTCATGTAGCGCAGCACGGGGATCGGGAACATGCTGGGCGGCCCGTAGACGCCGAACGGCGCCTCGAACTGGCCCTGCAGGCTGTCCGGCGGGATCGAGCGCGGCAGCTTGCCGATCATCGATTTGCCGCTCTCGGCATGGGTGATCAGCACGGTCTTGCACAGGCCGGCTTCGATCGCAGCCGCGGCGTGGCGGACATGCAGCATGAAGGAGCAGCCGCCGACCGAGGTGCCATCGACCCAGGTCGGTGTGATGCCGAGGTAATGGCAGATCTGCTGCGGCGTCTCGACGGCGGTGGCGAAGCCATCGATGTCCGACAGCTTCAGCCCGGCATCGGCGATCGCATTCAGTGCCGCGTCCGCATGCAGCTGGATCTGCGACATCGTCGGGATAACACCGAGCTCGGTGGTCTCGGCCGCGCCGACCACGGCAACCTGGTTTCGACGCATGGCGTTATCCTTTCGCCGGCCGGAACAGGGGCAGGGTGATCTGCTCGTCCAATGTCTCGAATGTGACTTCGAGGGCCATGTCGAGCTCCAACGCCTCCGGCGTCTGCGGGCAGCCCGTGATGTTGCTCATCATGCGCGGGCCCTCTTCGAGCGCCACGACGGCAATGGCGTAAGGCGGCGTGAAGCCAGGTGCAGGGGGACGATGGTTGATGACGTAGCTGTAGAGCGTGCCTTTGCCAGTGGCCTTGAAGACGCTGACCTTGCGGCTGGCGCAGGCCGGACAGAACGGGCGCGGCGGGAAGTAGACGTGGGCGCAGGCGTCGCAGCGCTGCAGCCGCAACTCACCGGCCCGGGTGCCGTCCCAGAAATGCTGCGTCTCCGGCGTCGGTTTGGGACGTGCACGCATCGGCTCGGCCATCCGGGTTGATCCTCCCTGCGGCGGGCTCCGTCGCCCGCTCCTTTGCATCCGTGATGCGCCATTTGACCGAGAGGCGTCAACGGTCCATCACGCCGCGCATGCGGCCCTCCGGGAGGCGCAGAGGTGTTTGGGAGGGCAATTGCCGCCTGATGAAAATTGGTCTTTGATGCGGAGAGTAGGATCGGAGACGAGATGAAGCTGCGTGACATCGCCCATTCCAGGACCGGCGACAAGGGTGACACCTCGAACATCTCGGTCATCGCCTACGACCCCAGGGACTACCCGCTGCTGCTCGCACAAGTCACGGCGGAGCGGGTGAAGGCGCACTTCGCCGGCATTGTCCAGGGCGAGGTGGTCCGCTATGAGCTGCCCAACATTGCGGCGCTGAACTTCGTGATGAGCCGGGCGCTCGGCGGCGGGGTCACCCGTTCGCTCGCGCTGGACGCGCATGGCAAGTCGCTGAGTTCCGCGCTGCTCGATCTGGACATCGCGGCCGATGCCGCAGACACGCGATAGGATGCCATGACCGTTTCAATTCCGACCCTGGCCGCGCTGGCCGACGATCTCGCCGCCGGCCGCACCACCGCGCGCAAGCTGGTGGAGGGGTGCCTCGCCCGCATTGCCGATCCTGCGGGTGAGGGGGAGCGCGCCTTCATCCATGTCGACAAGGAGGCGGCGCTCGCTGCCGCTGATGGCATGGACGCGCTGCGCAAGGCCAATGCCGCGCCGTCGCCCTTCGCCGGCATTCCGGTGTCGATCAAGGATCTGTTCGACATCAAGGGCCAGGTCACCCGCGCCGGCTCGCGGGCGCTGGAGGATTCGGCGCCGGCCGAAGCCGACGCGCCCGTGGTGGCGCGGCTGCGCCGGGCCGGCTTCGTCGTGATCGGCCGCACCAACATGACCGAGTTCGCCTATTCCGGCATCGGCATCAACCCGCATTACGGCACGCCGAAGAGCGCCTGGAAGCGCGAAATCGGCTACGTGCCCGGCGGCTCGTCGTCGGGCGCCGCCGTCTCCGTCATCGATCGCATGGCCTATGGTGCGCTCGGCACCGACACCGGCGGCTCCTGCCGCATTCCGGCGGCGTTCAACGGCATCGTCGGCTACAAGCCGACGCAGGCCCGCGTGCCGCTCGACGGCGGCGTGCCGCTGTCGACCACGCTCGACAGCTTCGGCCCGCTCGCCAACACCGTGGCGTGCTGCGCTGTGCTCGATTCCGTGCTGGCCGACGAGCCGATCCGGCCGCTGGCATCACGCCCGGTGAAGGGCCTGCGGCTCGCGGTGCCCACCACTATCGTGCTGGACGAGCTCGATGCCGAGGTGGCCGCTACGTTCGAACGCGCGCTGGAAAGCCTGGCGAAGCAGGGCGCGCTGATCGCGCGCATCGAATTCCCGGAGTTCCTCGACGTCGGCATCATCGGCGCGAAGGGCGGCTTCGCCGCCGCCGAGAGCTATGCCTGGCACCGCTTCCTGCTGGCGGCCAAGGGCGACGTCTACGATCCGCGCGTCTCGGTGCGCATCATGCGCGGCGAGGCGATCACCGTGCCCGACTACATCGAGATGCTCAACGCCCGCCGCTCGCTGGTGACGCGCGCCGCCGCGCGGATCGCGCCCTACGACGCGCTGGTGATGCCGACCACCGCCAACGCGCCGCCGAAAATCGCCGATCTCGCCGACGACCAGGCCTTCGCCCGCGAGAACGTCCGTGCGCTGCGCAACTGCACCTTCATCAACATGATCGACGGCTGCGCCATCTCGCTCCCGGCGCACCGCCATGGCGAAGTGCCCGTCGGCCTGATGCTGGCACAGTCCGGCGGCCACGACCGCAAGCTGCTCGAGATCGCGGCTGGCGTCGAGGGCGTGGTGCGGGGCTGAGGAGGGCGCGGTGTCGGATGACATCCGGGTCGGGGACCGCGTGAGGCTGCTCGGCCTGCCCGACTGGCTGCTGCATGATCTGCCCGCGAGCGAGCAGGCGGAGATGCGCGGCTTCTTCGGCCAATCATGCGCGGTGAGTGAGATCGACGCGCATGGCTATTACTGGCTCGGCTTCGGTATGACTGTCGACGACGCCGATGGCTCGCGCTGCACCGGCCACAGCTTCTGCGTTCCGCGCGACTGCATCGAACGCGAGCCGTGATCAGGGATTGCGTGGCGGGCCGCCGCTGGTGGGAGGCTGGACGGCTTTCGCCGCTGCCGCCTGCGCCTGGTCGATCAGGCCGGCCGCCAGCATCGTGTCGATGACGCGATCGCGGCGCTCCTGGTCGTATCGCGTAGGCCTCGGAATTCGCAGCCGGGTGATGAGCCAGGCGATCTCGCCGATGTCGAGGCTGGCGATGGATCTGCCGAAATACGCCGTGGCGGCGTCTGCAGCACCAAAGGCGCCGCGGCCGAAATAGGCATTGTTGAGATAGGCCTCGAGGATGCGGTCGCGCGTGAACGTGCGCTCGATACGGCCCATGAAGACCTGTGTGCCGAGCTGCCATTCCAGGCTCGGTCCCTTGCAGCAGTCCGGAACCAGCGTCCAGAGACAATCGCGGCTGACCGCGTGGATGATGCTCGAATTGCCCGGCTGACGACCGGCCACGATCTCGGATGCGAGCCGTGCCAGCGGGCCGATCGACCGTCGTTCGTAGAAGTCGCGATCCTGGGAGGCGACGACGGCGTTCCGGACCAGGTGCGGAATCTCTGAGAGCGGCACATAGGAGCTTCCCGGTTTCGTCGTACAGAGCGGGCCTGTGGTAGGGAGAGCCGCAAGCTGGCTCTCGGTGGGCAGGCCGAGGCCATATTCGAAGTACCAGATCACATAGCCTTCGGCGTAGAGCAGCAGCATGACGGCGAGCGAGAGCACGGCCAGGATCGTTTTGCCGAACAGGATGAAGACGCATTGGGTGCGGGAACGTGGCATCGTCGGAAGATTGGTTCCTTGGGATGCGTCCTGGTTCATCAGGTCTTTCCTGCGTGATATCGCCAAAATGTCCAGGAAACGGGTGGGCGCTGCGCCCCTTCTGTCGCATCCTCGTCATTCCGGGATCCGCGCCCTTGCGCGCAGGCCCGGAATCCATAACCACGATCGTGAGTATGGATTCCGGGCGCGTCGCTGCGCGCCGCCCCGGAATGACAACTGGGATGAATTGCATGGCCAGACTCACGTACGCAGTGCCCGACCTCGCTTCTCCCGCCGCGACCGGGATCGATGCGATCGATTGGCCAGTGGTCGAACGTGATCTCGATGCCAGCGGCTGCGCTGTGTTGCCGCAGCTCGTGTCGCCCGATGAATGCCGCGCGCTGGCGGCGCTTTATCCGGATGACGCGCATTTCCGCAGCCGCGTGGTGATGGCGCGGCACGGGTTCGGGCGCGGCGAGTACAAATATTTCAGCTATCCGCTGCCGGAGCCGGTCGCGAAGCTGCGGCCGCAGCTCTATGCCCGCCTGGTTCCGGTCGCCAATCGCTGGAATGCGACCATGGGCATCGACGTGCAATATTCCGACGATCACACCGCGTTTCTCGCCCGCTGCCATGCTGCCGGTCAGACGAGGCCGACGCCGCTGCTGTTGCAATATGTCGAAGGCGACTACAACTGCCTGCACCAGGATCTCTATGGCGAGCACGTGTTTCCGCTGCAGGTCGCGATCCTGCTGTCCGAGCCGGGGCGCGACTTCGCGGGCGGCGAGTTCGTGCTGACCGAGCAGCGGCTGCGGATGCAGTCGCGCGCCGAGGTGGTGCCGTTGCGCCAGGGCGATGCCGTGGTGTTCGCTGTCCACCAGCGTCCGGTGCAGGGCACGCGCGGCAGCTACCGGGTCACCATGCGCCATGGCGTTAGTCGGCTGCGCTCAGGCCGGCGGCATACGCTCGGCGTGATCTTTCACGATGCGAAGTGAGGCGGATGACGGCTGATCTGTTCGATGGCCTGGAGGCGGCTGGACCGGCGCGCGAGCCGCTCGCGCCCGGGGCAATGCTGCTGCGCGGCTTCGCGCGGCCACAGGAGACCGAGCTGATCTCTGCCATCGAGGCGATCACGGCGCAGGCGCCGTTCCGCCGCATGGTGACGCCGGGTGGCCATCAGATGTCGGTGGCGATGACCAATTGCGGCCCGGTCGGCTGGGTGACGGACCGCAGCGGCTACCGCTACGATGCCCGCGATCCGGACAGTGGCCAGCCCTGGCCGGCGATGCCGCCGCTGTTGCGGCAGCTTGCCGAGCAGGCCGCAACCGACGCCGGCTTTGCCGCCTTCGCGCCCGATGCCTGCCTGATCAACCGCTACGAGCCGGGCGCGAGGATGTCGCTGCACCAGGATCGCGACGAGCAGGATCTGGGGGCGCCGATCGTCTCGGTATCATTCGGGCTGCCGGCGACGTTCCTGTTCGGGGGTCTGAAACGCACCGACAAGACGCAGCGCCATCGGCTGGTCCATGGCGACGTCGTCGTGTGGGGCGGCCCGGCGCGGCTCGCCTTTCACGGGGTCGGGCCGCTCGCCGATGGCGAGCATGCACAACTCGGCCGCCAGCGCGTCAACCTGACGTTTCGCCGCGCGCGCTAGTCCTGGCCGCTGTGTGACCTTCCTCATTTTGCAATGGGCATCCCTGGCTCTATGCTGCGCCACGGAGAGGGGCCATGAGCACTGTCGAACTTGCGGACGAGCGCGCGTCGGGGGCGACGCGGCTCGGACTTCATCTGGCGCTGCTGCAACTGGTCTTCAGCCTGCTGTGGACCACCTATGTGATCTATCTGCCCAAGCTCGCGGCGCAGGCCGGCATCGCCCCTTCGGCCGTCGTTCTGATCCTGATGCTGGACCAGGCGATCTTCACGCTCTCGGATACGGCCATGGGAATCGCCGCGGACCGGTTCGGGAGGATCGCCGCGCGATTCGGCCTCTTCATCGGCCTGGTGACGGCGGTCTCCTGCGCCGCGTTCGTCGCGCTGCCATTCGTCGCGGCGTCGGCCGGTCCGACCGCCTTCGTCGGACTGATCGTGGTGTGGGCGCTGACCTCCTCCGTGCTGCGGGCGCCACCCTTGACCCTGCTCGGGCGCCATGCGGCGCGGCCGACCATCCCATTCCTGATGGCGCTGGTCATGCTCGGCTATGGCGTGGCCGGCGCGGTGTCGCCGTATCTCGGCGTGGTCCTGCGCGACTATGATCCGCGGCTGCCCTTCATCGTCTCCTCGGCCGTGCTGCTGCTGACGGCGCTCGGCCTGTCGCGAATCGCGCAGGATGGCGGATCGGCGGCCAAACAGGTCACACTGAAGGTCGAGCCCAAGCCGTTGCGGGGATTGCCGCTGCTGTTCATCGGCGCCATGGTGATCCTCGCGCTCGGCTACCAGCTGCATTTCAGCATCAACAGCTCGGCCTTCTTCCTGCGCTTCGCCAGGCCGGAGGACCTTTCATGGCTGATGCCGGTGTTCTGGATCGGCTTCAACCTCGTGCTGTTCCCGGCCAGCGTGGTGGTCAAGCATCGCGGCGGGCTCATGGTGATGGGAATCGCCGGTCTGCTTGGTGCGCTTGCGATCGTGCTTGCCGAGCTCGCGGGTGCGCTGACGGTGCTGATCGTGGCGCAGTTCATCGCCGGTGCCGCCTGGGGCTGCATGATGATGAGCGCGATGTCCGCGGCGCTGGCGATCGGGACGACGGGCGCCGAGGGCAAGGTGACCGGGCTCGTGTTCTCGGCGCTGGCGCTGGCGACCTTCGCGCGGATCGCCGCCGTCGCCGGCGGCCTGCAGAAGCTGCCCGACTACGCGCCCCTGGTGCAATGGGCACCGGTCGCCTGCTGGTTCGTGGCCGGCGCCGGCCTGCTGGTGATGGCCGCGGCAGCGTTGCAGGGACGGCAGGCATCTGCCTGACCCTGCAACCGCCCAGTCGTCCACCGCGATCGGCCTATGGTTTTGCCGGATGAATGAAAGCCCAGGGCGAGACCTCGGAATCCCGGGGCACTTCGACGTCGATCAAATAGGGCCCGCCATGCGCGAGCGCCTTCTGCAGCGCTGATTTGAACTGATCCGGCGCCGTGACGCGGCTCGCGGCCACGCCGAAGGACTCCGCGAGCTTGACGAAATCCGGGTTGACGAGGTCGGAGGCCACGACGCGGCCGTCGAAGCGCTCGCGCTGGTCGCGCCGGACATTGCCATACGAGTTGTTGTTGAACACCAGCGTGACCACGCCGATGTTGTACTGCACGGCCGTCGCCAGCTCCTGCACCGCGAACATGAAGCCGCCGTCGCCTGTGATCGCCACCACCGGTCTGTCGGGATGCGCGACCTTGGCGCCGAGCGCGGTCGGGAAGCCCGCGCCGAGCGTGCCCTGATAGCCCGAGGTGATGAAGGTGCGCGGCTCGTACACCGGAAAGCCGTACCAGGAGGCGAAACCGACCTGCGATAATTCGTCGGTGACGATGGCGTCCGGCGGCAGCACCTCGCGCAGCACGTTCAGATAGGCCATCTGCGGCTGCACCTTCTGGATCTCCTGCAAGGTCGCGGCGCTGGCCTCGCGAATGGTCGCGCGGCGGCCGGAGGTCTTGCGGTAGCCCGCCTTGCCGACGGCCGCCGAGAGCGCGGCCGTCCCGGCCTTGGCATCGGCGACGATGCCGGCATCGACGACCAGGCGCCGCATTTCGGCGGGGTCGATGTCGATGCGGATCGACTTCAAACCATCGGGCTTGAACGGCCAGCGGAACGTGGTCGGCAGCTCCATGCGGGTGCCGATTCCGATCATCAGGTCGATGGTCGGCCAGAGCTTGTAGGCGGCGGCCATGGTGAGCCCGAGCTCATGCGCGTTGGAGACGATGCCGCGTCCGGACCGGAACGCCACGACCGGCGCGTCGATCATCTCGGCCAGCTCGAGGATCTCCTCGCGGGCCTCGATCGCGCCGGCGCCGACGAAGATCATCGGCGTTTTCGCAGAGGTAATCAGTCCGGCGGCCTTGGCGATGCGGTCGGCATCGGGCTGCGGCGGCGCGAACTGCGGCAGCGGCTTGGCAGCGGCCGTCTCGGCCTTCTGCGTGAACACGTCCCACGGCATCTCGAGGGCCGTGGGACCGCGTCGCCCCGACAGCATTTCCTGGAACGCGCGCGCGACCAGCGTCGGCGCGCTGTCGGGATATTCGATGCGCTCCGCCCATTTGACGAAGGTGCGCAAGGTGGCGAGCTGGTCGGGCATCTCGTGCAGATGGCCGCGGCCACGGCCGAGATAATCCGTCGGCACCTGGCCCGTGAGACACAGCACCGGCTCGTTGCAGCCGAAGGCGGTGAGCAACGCCGCGCCGGCATTGAGCACGCCGGGTCCGGGAACGACGCTGAATACGCCGGGCCTGCCGCTGGCGCGGGCATAGCCGAACGCCATGTAGCCGCAGGCCTGTTCGTGGCGGGCGCCGACGACCTTGAGCTGCGCCTGGTGGAAGGCGTCGAACAGGCCGTAGACCTGCGCCCCAGGAAGGCCGAACACGGTGTCGACGCCGTGGGCGACGAGCCCGCTGACGATGGCTTCGCCGCCGGTCATGGTGGTCATGCTGACATTCCGTTGCTGATTTTATAGAGCTTCGTCGACGACGCCATTGCGCAAGGTACCGACGCCCTCGGCTTCGATCTCGATGACGTCGCCGGGCTTCAGATAGCGCGGCGGGTCGAACCGTGCACCGGCGCCGGTCGGCGTCCCCGTCACGATCACGTCACCGGGCATGAGCGTGGTGAAGGTCGAGATGTAGTTGATGAGGTAGCGGAAGCCGAACATCAGCCGCGACGTGCGATCGTCCTGGCGCAATTCGCCATTGACGTGCGTCGTCAGCCGGATGTCGGCAATCTGGCTTTCGTCGGTGTAGCGCACGATCCAGGGCCCGAGGCTGCCGGTGGAGTCGAAGTTCTTGCCCTGGGTGACGTTGAACTTGGCATGCCGCACCCAGTCGCGGATGGTGCCCTCGTTGCATAGCGTCAACGCGGCGATGTGATCCAGCGCCTGGGCCTCGGGAATGTGACGGCCCGCCTTGCCGATGATCAGCACGAGCTCGCCTTCGTAGTCCAGTTGCGGCGAGGCGCGCGGGCGCACCAGCGGCGTCTCGTGGCCGACGAAGGAGCGCGGCGTGCGCATGAACATCGACGGGTATTTCGGCGCGTCCTGGCCATCCTTGTATTCGGCATTGCGATCGGGATAGTTGACGCCGATGCAGATGATCTTCTCGGGCGAGGGGATGGGCGGCAGCCAGGTGATGGCATCGAGGCCGTGATCGGGCGAGAGGCCGGCGGCGGTCTCGATCAGCCGCGGCAGGGCGTCCGCCGCGATGACTTCGCGTAAGGTCGGATAGTCCTTGGCGAAGCGCGCCGAGAGATCGACAAGACCTTTGTCAGTGACAAGTCCATAGCGGACGGAGCCGTTGACGGAGTAGGTCGCGAGGCGAGGGGAGGTCATGGGCATCTCTCCTTACACGCCGAGCCGCTGGATCTTGTGGGTGCCGCGCGCGAGCGAGACGTGCTTGGTCTCCATGTAGAAGTCGAACGAGTAGTCGCCGCCGTCGCGGCCGATGCCCGACGCCTTCATGCCGCCGAACGGGGTCGGCAGATGGCGGACGTTCTCCGAGTTCAGCCAGATCATGCCGGCCTCCAGCGCGTCGGCGACGCGCAGCGCGCGGCCCATGTCGCCGGTCCAGACATAGCCGGTGAGGCCATATTGCACGTCGTTGGCGATCGCGATCGCGTCGGCTTCGTCGCGGAACGGGATCACGGTGAGGAACGGCGCGAACACTTCTTCCTGCGCCACGCGCATGGTCTGGCGCGCGCCGGTCACCAGCGTCGGCTCGACGTAATGGCCGCCGCCCGGGCCGTCGAACCGCTTGCCGCCGACGGCGATGATCGCACCGTCCTCGCGCGCAACGTCGACATAGGAGCAGACCTTCGCGAGATGCCGCTCATGGATCAGCGGTCCGATCTCGGTGGCGGGATCGAGCGGATGACCCACTTTCAGCGCACGCACGCGTGCGGCGAGCTTGGCCGTAAACGTCTCGGCGATGCTCTGCTGCACCAGCAGGCGGCTGGACGACGTGCAGCGCTCGCCGTTGAGCGAGTAGATCATGAACACGACGGCGTCGAGCGCGCGGTCGAGATCGGCATCGTCGAACACGACCACCGGGTTCTTGCCGCCGAGCTCGAAATGCACCCGCTTCAAGGTCGGTGCTCCCTGCGCCATGATCGCAGACCCCGTCGAGCTCTCGCCGACGAAGCCGATCGCCTTGATCGCGGGATGCTCGGTCAGCGCCTTGCCGGCCTCTTCGCCAAAGCCATGCACCGTGTTGAGCACGCCGTCGGGAATGCCGGCGTCCTTGGCGAGCTTGGCGAGCCATTGCGCCGTGATCGGCGACCATTCCGCCGGCTTGTGCACGACCGTGCAGCCGGCCGCGAGTGCGGGGGCGATCTTCCAGGTCGACAGCATGAACGGCGTGTTCCAGGGCGTGATCACGCCGACCGGGCCGATCGGCACCCGGGTCGAAATGTTCCAGTGCTCGTCGCTCGGCGTGCTCTGGCCGTCGCGGGCCTCGGTGCATTTGTCGGCGAAGAAGCGGAAGTTTTCCGCGGCGCGGATCGCGGCCTTGGCCATGAAGCGATAGGCCTGCCCGGTATCGATACATTCGAGCACCGCGATGTCGTCGGCATGATCCTCGATCGCATCGGCCACGCGATGCAGCAGCTTGCGCCGCATCGCCGGCGCCATGTCGCGCCAGGATTTGAAGGCAAGTGCGGCCGATGTCGCCGCGCGGTCGATGTCCTCGGCATTGCCGCGTGCGACGGTCGCGAGCACGGTGTTGTCGATCGGAGACTTGGTCTCGAACGTTGCGCCCGAGATGGCCGGCACCACCTTGCCGTCGATGAAATGGCCGATGCCCTCGTGCTTCAGCTTCGCGAGCAGGGGAGCCGCGCGGTCGAGGTTGGACTTGTAAATGTCGGTTTTGGGATTGGCCCTATCCATGGGATGCCTTCGCTTTCAGGGCGTCGTGGATGTTGTTGCGTTTCCAGCTGGTCGCGGCGTCGTTGATCTGCATGTCGAAGGACAGCGCGAACTTGCTGCTGGCGAAGACGGGATCGAGGTAATCCGAGAGCGCCTTGAAGACGTATTCGCCGGCCTTCTGCCGTGCCGGGAGGTTGCGGCCTTCGCCGAGCCGCAGCAGCATGGCGAGGAAGGCGGCATCGGGCTTGCCGTCGGCGATCGCGTAATGCTCGCAGCGGATCGCGCGCACGCGGATGCCGCCGATCGGAAAGATCCCGGTCTCACTGGCGGCCTTACGGACCACCTCGCAGACGTTGGCCATCACGACAAAGGCGTCGAGATTGGCGGAGTATTCGATGCTGAAATGCGGCATGATGCGGTCGCTCCGGTGCAGGCGTCAGGTGAAGTAACAGCTCACCGTTCCATACGGGCCGTAGTCGGCCTGGATGGTGTCGCCCTTGCGGGCCTCGATCGGCCGGATGAAGGAGCCGGCCAGAACGACCTGGCCTGGTTCGAGGGCAAGCCCGCGCGCTGCGATCTTGTTGGCGAGCCAGGCAACGGCCGTCGCCGGGTTGTTCAGCACGCCGGCGGCCAAGCCGGTCTCTTCCAGTTGGCCGTTCTTATAACAGAGTGCGCCGATCCAGCGCAGGTCGGTATCGAGCGGCCGCAGCGGCCGGCCGCCGAGCACGATTCCGGCATTTGCCGCGTTGTCGGCGATCGTATCGAAGATCTTGCGGGTCGCCTTGGTCGCGGGATCCACCCGCTCGATCCGCGTATCCAGGATTTCCAGTGCCGGTACCACGAAATCGGTCGCGTTGAGCACGTCGAACACCGTGCAGTCCGGCCCCGACAGACGGTGCTTCATGACGAAGGCAAGTTCCGCCTCGATCCGCGTCGCGATGAAGCGGTCGGACGGCACCAGCCCGCCATCGGCAAAGAACATGTCGTCGAGCAGCACGCCCGAATCCGGCTCATCGATGTTCAGCGCGCTCTGCATCGCCTTCGACGTCAGCCCGATCTTGTGCCCCTTGATGACGCGGCCCGCGGCCACCTTGATGCCGATCCAGGCCTCCTGGATGGCATAGGCATCTGCGATGGTGATATCGGGAAACTCCTGCGAAAACTGCCTGATCTGGTGGCGGCTCTTTTCAGCCTGATCCAGGCGTAACGCGCAGCTATGTATCTGGTCGCTCGAAAGAGGCATGGTTGTCGCTCAGAAAAGAGGTGGCCGCAGATGATTAACATGTTAAGTTTCTGCCGGCAAACCGAAAGGACGTTTGCTGCAGTGCAAATATTCGGGGCGACCCCCAGGAGATTGATGTGAGCGAGACCAGGGCGAAGGTCGCGAGGCCGGCGGCGAAGGACGCCCGCAAGGTGCCGATGCGCGACTTCTCGCAGTCGCTGCCGATGGCCTTGTTGCGGGCGCGCGAGGCCGTGATGCGGCAGTTTCGTCCCAATCTGCGGCAGCACGGCCTGACCGAGCAGCAATGGCGCATCCTGCGCGCGCTGGCGGCGGTCGACGTGATCGAGGTGACCGAGCTGGCGCGGGTCGCGTTCCTGCTCGGGCCCAGCCTGTCCCGCATCCTGCGCGATCTCGAGGCGCGTGGCTTGATTCAGCGCGAAGTCGATAGTCGCGACATGCGCAGGGGCGTGCTGTCGATTTCGAGCAAGGGCATGAAGCTGATCGCGCAGGTCGCGCCGAGCTCGGAGGCGATCTACGCATCGATTGCCAGCCGGTACGGTACACGCAAGCTTGCCGCATTGCACAAGATGCTTGGCGAGCTCGAGCTGAGCATCGGCGGCGATCTCGCCCCCGACGACAGCGGTGACGGCTGATATGCCGCGGACGAGGCGCAACGGAAGGGGTCTCGTACTTGGCAGGCCGTTCGGCGTTTTGATAAGAAGCGATGCAGTCGAGCGGAGATGGCGTGCGTCGCAGGCATGGCATTCCATGCTAACTCTGTCTGCATGCTGATCGAACCCGCGAGTTGTCATGGTCACAATCAAGGTTGCCCGCCTCATCGATTTCGTCGCCGACGTCTTCGAACATGCCGAGTCCTCTGCTGAGGAGGCGCGGCGGATCGCCACCTATCTCACGACGGCAAATCTCACCGGGCATGACAGTCACGGTGTGATCCGGGTGCCCGTCTATATCCGCTGGAAGAAGATGGGATCGATCGTGCCCAACCAGACGGCGGACATCGTGGTCGACACGCCGTCGCTGGTGGTCGTGGACGGCAAGTTCGGCTACGGCCAGACGGTGACGCCGCAGGCCGTGAGGATCGGCATCGAGCGCTGCAAGAAGAGCGGCCTGGCTGCGCTGGCGCTGCGCAATTCCGGCCATCTCGGCCGCGTCGGCGACTGGGCAGAAATGGCCGCCGCCGAAGGACTCGTGTCCATTCATTTCGTCACGGCCGCGGGCTCCCTGCTGGTGGCGCCCTATGGCGGCGTCGAGAAGCGGTTCTCGACCGCGCCCTATTGTGTCGGCATCCCGCGCCAGGGGCAGGATCCCATCGTGCTCGATTTCGCGACCTCGATCGTGGCCGAGGGCAAGGTCCTGGTGGCGAGCCGCGGCGGCAAGAAGCTGCCCAAGGGCGCTTTGATCGATGCCGACGGGACGCTCAGCGAGGATCCGGCGGTGCTCTATGGACCCTATGAGACCGAGGGGACGCGCGACCACACCAAGGGGACGGGAGCGATCCGCGCTTTCGGCGAGCACAAGGGCTCCGGGCTCGCCTTTATCTGTGAGCTGCTCGGCGGCGCCTTGACCGGCACCGGGGCGACGTCAGCAAACCGGCGCTTCGCCAACGGCATGCTCGCGATCTACATCGACCCGAAGGTGGTCGATCCGGCGAGCTTCTTCGACGGTGAGATCACCCGCTATACGGATTTCATCCGGGCGACCAAGCCGGTCTTCGGCGTCGATCAGGTGCTGGTGCCGGGCGACCCCGAGCGCAAGATGCGGGCCGAGCGTACGGCCAATGGCGTGCCATTGCCCGACGACACCTGGGCGGCAATAGTGAACACGGCGCGCGACGTGGGTGTCAGCGAAGCGAGCATTCAGCGGGCGACATCGTGATATCAGTGTGATCGCCGGTGGCGCGAGCGATCCACGCGCAGATTGAGCGGGATTGCATTGCGTTGCGCCATCGGCGAGAACGAATTTGAACGAGACAGAACGGTTGAACAACAAGGGAAGGAAACGCAGTCGTGGCGAACAATAAGGTCAAGCAGCTCTGGGCCGAAGGCAAGGCGGTGGTGAATGCCTGGCTCGCGATCCCCTCGGGGTTTTCCGCGGAGGTCGTGGCTCAGTGCGGCTTCGACAGCGTCACCGTGGACATGCAGCACGGGGTGCAGGACTATCTGTCGATGGTCCAATGCTTCCAGGCGATGCATGGCCATCCGGTCACGCCGATGGTGCGCGTGCCGTGGAACGAGCCCGGCATCATCGGCAAGGTGCTCGATGGCGGCGCCTATGGCGTCATCTGCCCGATGGTCAACACAGCGCAGGAAGCCCGCAACCTCGTTTCCTACTCAAAATATCCGCCGAAGGGCGTGCGCTCCAACGGTCCGATTCGTTCGGGCATGTATGGCAGTGCGGGCGAGTATCAGAAGACGGCCAACGACGAGATCGTGCTGCTGCCGATGATGGAGACCAGGACCGCGGTCGAGAACATGGAGGCCATCCTCGATGTCGAAGGCATCGACGGCGTCTATATCGGGCCCTCCGATCTCGGCTTTTCCTATGGTCTGGTGCCGAAGCTCGATCGCGACGAGCCGGAGATCCTCAAGATCTATGAGAAGATCGTGAAGGAATGCGGCAAACGCGGGCTCAATCCCGGCATTCATTGCAGCGGCGCCGAGGGTGCGGTCCGCGCCATCAACATGGGCTTCAAGCTCGTGACCTTGTCGAACGAGGTCGGCCTGATGCAGGTCTATGCCCGCCAGCAGGTCGCGCAGACCCGCAAGGACTCCGGCGGCAAGGCGTAACGAGAAGGGCGAATGGCGAGGAGGGCGTAGCGAAGAGGATCCGTTTCCTTTCGCTATGCGCCGCTCGCCATTCGCATGTTGGTTCGCGATCGACGTCCTGATACGAGAGAGACAGCCATGGCTCCGCACCCCGTCATTCGTCTGCATCCCGAGGACAGCGTCCTGATCGCGCGCGCCAGCCTGCCTCCGGGGCTGTCGATCGCCGAGGGGGTCACGACGACCGACCGGATTCCGGCCGGTCACAAGGTCGCGGTGCGTCCGATCGCGCAGGGCGAGCCGATCCGCCGCTACGGCCAGATCATCGGCTTCGCCACCGCGCCGATCGCGCCGGGCCAGCATGTTCATACACAGAACTGCGGCATGGGCGATTTCGCCAAGGACTACGCCTATGGGGTCGACGTGAAGCCGACACCGAATTTCGATCTTCCGGCGACGTTCGAGGGCATTCGCCGGCCCGATGGCCGGGTTGCGACCCGCAACTACATCGGCATTCTGACCTCGGTGAACTGCAGCGCCCATGTTGCGGGCCTGGTCGCCGATGTGTTCAAGCGCAATCCGTTCACTGGCGACGATCCGCTCGCCGACTACCCCAACGTCGACGGCGTGGTGGCGCTGACGCACAAGACCGGCTGCGGCATGACGCTGGACGAACCGCTGAAGCTGTTGCGGCGAACCCTGGGTGGCTACGCGCGGCACGCGAATTTCTCCGCTGTGATCGTGCTCGGCCTTGGCTGCGAGGCCAATCAGATCGGCGGATTGATGGAGGAGCAGAAGCTCGCCGGCCGCCTGCGCGCCATGGACATCCAGGAGGTCGGCGGCACCCGCAAGACCGTCGAGGCCGGCATCGGCTTCGTGAAGGAAGCGCTCGCCGACGCCAACAGGGTCAAGCGCGAGACGGTTCCGGCCAGCGAACTGACAGTCGCCCTTCAATGTGGTGGATCCGACGGCTATTCCGGCATCTCGGCCAATCCGGCGCTCGGTGCGGCAAGCGATCTGCTCGTGCGACATGGTGGCACAGTAATCCTGTCGGAGACACCGGAGACCTATGGTGCCGAGCATCTGCTGACGCGCCGCGCGGTCAGCCGCGACGTCGGCGAGAAGCTCGTTTCCCTGATGCGCTGGTGGGAGGAGTATACGGCGCGCGAGGGTGCGGAGATGAACGCTAATCCCAGCCCGGGCAACAAGGCCGGCGGCCTGACGACGATTCTCGAGAAGTCGCTCGGCGCGATGGCCAAGGCCGGCAGCACCAATCTGGTCGATGTGCTGCATTATGCGGAAGCGGTCACCAAGAAGGGCTTCGTGTTCATGGACACGCCCGGCTACGACCCGGTCGCGGCGACGGGGCAAGTGGCCGGCGGCGCCAATCTCGTCTGCTTCACCACCGGCCGCGGCAGCGTGTTCGGCTGCAAGCCGGCGCCGTCCATCAAGCTTGCGACCAACACGCCGATGTACAAGCGGATGGAAGACGACATGGACGTCAATTGCGGCACCATCCTCGACGGCGAGGAGACGGTGCAGGACTGCGGCCAGCGCATCTTCGAACTGATGCTGAAGACCGCCTCGGGGCAGCCGACCAAGAGCGAGAGCTTCGATTTCGGCGGGGCCGAGTTCGCACCCTGGGTGCTCGGCGCGACGATGTAGCTTGATCGGTGTAGCTGGATCACTCAGCTATTCGACGGCCCCCATCGGGGCTGTGGTTCGGATGTCCCGGCATCTGATCGCAGCTGAGATCGCAAGTTAGCTGAGATTGGATCGCAACTGAGATCAGATGACAGGTGAGCGCGCCGCCATGTGCTGGCTGTCGTGGTCAGCCTGTTATGGGCAGTCCGTCATGGGCTTGCCCTGCCGACGCTCGCGCGACAGCGGCGCCGAGCAATTTACCGCTGGTGACCCAGGCCGATGCCGAGCGCCAGAGCCTTCTGGCGGAGCGAGCCTTCGGTCCGCTTCATCGCCTTGGCGATCTTGGCAACCGGGGTCTTGGACTTCGAGTGCTGCTTCAGCAGCTTGATGTCGGCGGGCGTGTAGGGTTTCCGCGCCAACTTCTTGGTAGCTGCCTTCTTAGCTGTCTTCGCCACTTGATTCTCCTTTTGGCAATGGTGGTCCTAAATAGCATGTGTAGTCGAGCTATCAAGCGATTGCGGCAAATGCAACGCTATTAGTTCTTGTTAGTTCATCATTCGGGGTTAATCCCTGCTTTGACGAACTGGTCAATCTTCCGTGAGCGCTTCCGCCGCTTCCTGTGGACAACTCTGCGTGGAGCGGCTGATAGGTTGTTTGTTCTTCTCTCGTTCTTTGTTCCGGCCCCGATTGGGGCGCGCAGCGGCCGGAAAAGCGACCGGTACGTGCAGCGGAGGCACCTGATAGGGGGGATACATTCCAACGGCGCGGCGCCAAATGCCGCCTTTCGGGCTTAGGATAGTTCAATAGGCAGCTCTTGCCCTTTGTTAGTGCTTGATCCCTAAGCACAGCAATGTTCTGCTCAAAAAAGTTGCTGGAGCGCCGAAACCTCGTGTCAATCTACGTCGCGTTACATCACGTCACCCATTACAAATATGATCGTCCGGTCGAACTGGGCCCGCAGACCATCCGCCTGCGTCCTGCACCCCATACCAGGACCCCCGTGCTGAGCTATTCGCTCAAGGTCACGCCGCCCAACCATTTCGTGAACTGGCAGCAGGACCCGCAGGGCAATTGGCTGGCCCGCCACGTTTTCCCCGAGAAGGTGAACGAACTCAAAATCGAGGTCGACTTCACGGCGCAGATGACCGTGATCAATCCGTTCGACTTCTTCGTCGAGCCTTATGCCGACAGTTTTCCCTTCGCCTATCCGGACGGCCTTAAGGTGGAACTCGCGCCCTATCTCGAGACGATCGAGCCGGGGCCGTTGTTCGCGGAATACTTGAAGTCGATTCCCCGTGACGCGGACAACACGGTCAACTATCTCGTCGAACTCAATGCGCAGTTGCAGAAAAAGATTCGTTATATCATCCGGATGGAGCCCGGCGTTCAAACGCCGGAGGAGACGCTGTCTCAGGCCGCCGGATCCTGTCGCGACTCGGCATGGCTGCTGATCCAGACGCTGCGACATCTCGGCCTCGCCGCCCGCTTCGTCTCCGGCTATTTGATCCAGCTCCGTCCCGACATCGATCCGGTCGAGGGACCGGTCGAGGTCGAGAATGATTTCACCGATCTGCATGCCTGGGCCGAGGTCTATCTGCCCGGCGCTGGATGGATCGGCTTCGACGTCACCTCGGGCATGCTCGCGGGCGAGGGGCACATTCCGGTCGCGGCTACGCCGCACTATCACTCGGCCGCGCCGATCAGCGGCAGTGCCGGCGTTGCCGAGGTCGATTTCAACTTCGAGATGAATGTGAGGCGCATCCGCGAAGCGCCGCGGATCACCCGGCCATTTTCCGATGAGGCGTGGGACCGGCTCGACCGCCTCGGCGAAGCGGTCGATGTCGATCTCGCCGCGCACGACGTGCGCCTCACGATGGGCGGCGAGCCGACCTTCGTGTCGATCGACGACATGGAATCGGCGGAGTGGAATACGGCGGCGGTCGGCCCGGCCAAACGCGGGCTCGCGGACAGCCTGATCCGGCGTCTGCGCGCGCGTTTCGCGCCCGGCGGCCTGCTGCACTACGGCCAGGGCAAGTGGTATCCCGGCGAAAGCCTGCCGCGCTGGGCGTTCGGACTGTATTGGCGCAAGGATGGCGAGCCGATCTGGCGCAATCCGGATCTGATCGCCAGCGTCGATGGCCCGCGCATGGCGACGATCCAGGACGCAGAGCGTTTCCTCGATACGGCCGCCGAGACGCTCGGGCTCGAGCCGGACTACGTGCTGCCCGCGTTCGAAGATCCCGCGCATTGGCTGCAGAAGGAAGCCGCGCTGCCCGAGAACGTCGATGCGCTCGATTCCAAGCTCGCCGATCCCGAGGAGCGCGCGCGCATGGCTCGTGTATTCGACGAAGGGCTGCACATTCCGCGCGGCTTCGTGCTGCCGATCCAGCGCTGGAATGCACAGCCCAGGCGCTGGCGCAGCGAGCGCTGGGGCCTGCGGCGCAAGCGGCTTTTCCTGATTCCCGGCGACTCGCCGCTCGGCCTGCGGCTGCCGATCGGCTCGCTGGCCCACATTCCGCCGGAGGATTTCCCGTACATCCACGAGCAGGACCCGATGGAGGAGCGCGGGCCGCTGCCGACCTACGCGCAGGGACGCCCGGTGATCGTGCCGCAGGTGCCGCCGCTGCCGAAGCTCGATCGTGCACAGTCGCCGCAGGACGTGCAGTATCAGTACTGGGGAGGGCTCGGCGTCCGCACCGCGATGTCGGTCGAGATCCGCGACGGCATTCTCTGTGTGTTCATGCCGCCGGTCGAAACCATCGAGGACTACCTGGAACTGGTCGCAACGGTCGAAGCGACGGCCGAGGCGATGCAGATCAAGGTTCACGTCGAGGGGTATGCCCCGCCGTTCGATCCGCGCATCGAGGTGATCAAGGTGACACCCGATCCCGGCGTCATCGAGGTCAACATCCAGCCGGCCGCGAGCTGGCGGCAATCGGTCGACATCACTTTCGGGCTCTATGAGGACGCGGCGAAGGTGAGGCTCGGCGCCAATCGCTTCCTGATCGACGGCCGCCACACCGGCACCGGCGGCGGCAATCATGTCGTCGTCGGCGGCAGCTCGCCGCCGGATTCGCCGTTCCTGCGGCGCCCGGATCTGCTGAAGAGCCTGGTCCTGTATTGGCAACGGCACCCGTCGCTGTCTTATTTGTTCTCCGGCATGTTCATCGGGCCGACCAGCCAGGCTCCGCGCATCGACGAGGCGCGCCACGACAGCCTCTATGAGCTCGAGATCGCGCTCGCCAACGTGCCCCACGTCGGGCAGAGCGTGCCGCTGTGGCTGGTCGACCGGCTGTTCCGGCATCTGCTGGTCGACATCACCGGCAACACCCATCGCTCGGAGATCTGCATCGACAAGCTGTACTCGCCGGAGGGACCGACGGGCCGGCTCGGACTGGTGGAGTTCCGCGCGCTGGAAATGCCGCCGGATCCCCGCATGTCGCTGGCGCAGCAGCTTCTCATCCGGGCGCTGATCGCCAAATTGTGGCGCGAGCCGCAGGATGGCCGGTTCGTACGCTGGGGCACGGCGCTGCACGACCGCTTCATGCTGCCTCACTTCATCTGGGAAGATTTTCTTGATGTGCTGGATGAGCTGCGGTCGTCCGGCTACGACTTCTCGCCGGAATGGTACCAGGCGCAGCTCGAATTTCGCTTTCCGACCTTCGGCCGCGTGCAGCATGGCGGCGTGACCCTGGAGCTGCGGCAGGCGCTGGAGCCCTGGCATGTGCTGGGCGAGGAGGGCGCCGCGGGCGGCACCGTGCGCTACGTGGATTCCTCGGTCGAGCGGCTTCAAGTGAAAGCCGAAGGGTTTGTCGAGGGCCGCCACCTCATCACCTGCAATGGTAGGAGGATGCCGATGACCTTGACCGGGCGATCCGCCGAGGCGGTCGCGGCGGTGCGCTTCAAGGCGTGGCAGCCGGCCTCCGGCCTGCACCCGACGATTCCGGTGCATGCGCCGCTGACCTTCGACCTGATCGACACCTGGAACGGCCGTTCGCTCGGCGGCTGCGTCTATCACGTCGCCCATCCCGGCGGCCGCAACTACGACACCAAGCCGATCAACTCCTACGAGGCTGAGGCGCGGCGGCTCGCCCGCTTCCAGGACCACGGCCACACTCCCGGACGAATCGCGCTGCCGCCGGAAGAACGCACAAATGAATTCCCGATGACCCTCGACTTGCGCAGGCCGCTCCTGCATTGATGACACGGAGTTTGTGCGGAGGATCAGGGTATGGACGGCTCGAGCGGCCAGGACCAGGGAGCGAGCCCCGCCGCCGGTCGGCCGGCGGCACGTTCTCCGCTGCGCCGTGCCGAGCATTGGGCCCGCGACTATGCCCGGCTGCCCGGCATCCCCGATGAGTTCATCGGCGCCGACGGCCAGCCGCGACCGGTCTGGACCCGCTTTGCCGACACCTTTGCCGCGCTCGCGCCGACCGATATCGACCGCCGCTTCGCATCCGCCGATCGCCATCTGCGCGAGGCCGGCGTCACCTACCGCTCGCCGGGCGACAACGCCGAGCGATCGTGGCCGCTCAGCCATCTGCCGCTGCTGATCGACGAGTCCGAATGGGCGCAACTGTCCCAGGGCATCGTCCAGCGCGCCGAGCTGTTCGAACGTGTGCTGCGGGACATCTATGGCGAGGGCCGGCTGGTGACGAGCGGCGCGCTGCCGGCGGCCGCCGTCGCCGGCTCCAGCGAATATCTGCGTCCGGTCTGCGGCGTCAAACCGCCGGGCGGGCGCTTCCTCAGCATCTATGCCGCCGACATCGGCCGCGGCCCCGACGGGCGCTGGTGGGTGCTCAATGATCGCACCCAGGCGCCGTCCGGCATGGGCTACGCGCTGGAAAACCGCCTGGTGCAGTCGCGCGCCTTCTCCTCGATCTACAAGTCCATGAACGTGGAGCGGCTCGCGCCGTTCTTCGAAGCATTCCGCGATGCGCTGCGCGCCAGCGCCGATCGTGACGAGCCGCGCATCGCCGTGCTCACGCCGGGCATGTTCAGCGAGACCTATTTCGAGCACGCGACCTTGGCGCGCTATCTCGGCTTCCTGCTGGTCGAGGGCGACGATCTCGCCGTCAGCGGCGACCGCGTGCACATCCGCACCGTCGCGGGCCTCAAGCGCGTCGACGTGCTGCTGCGGCGGCTCGATTCCAACTCGCTCGATCCGCTCGAGCTCGATGCCGGCTCGCGGCTCGGCGTCGCCGGCCTGATGGACGTCGTGCGCAAGGGCGGCGTGGTGATCGCCAACATGCCGGGCTCCGGCGTGCTGGAGGCGCGTGCGCTGCTTGGCTTCCTGCCGAGCCTCGCGCGGCGCGTGCTCGGTGAGGATCTCAAGATCCCGCACATCGCGACCTGGTGGTGCGGCCAGAAGTCCGCGCGCGACGAGGTGCTGTCGCGGCTCGAGGAGTTCGCGATCGAAGGCGCTTATGGCCGCGCCGTGCCCGGCTTCGCCAGCAGCGGTCCGGTGCTGGCCGGCGAGCTCTCGGCCGCGGAGCGCGAACGGCTGCGCGCTGCGATCAGCCAGCGCGGCATCGACTATGTCGGCCAGGAGGTGGTGCGGCTGTCGACCACGCCGGTGTGGGAGGGGGGCCGGATCGCGCCGCGGCCGTTCGTCCTGCGGGTGTTCGCGGCCGCCACGCCCGACGGCTGGACCGTCATGCCCGGGGGCTTCTGTCGCATCGCCGACAAGCTCGATGCGCGCGCGGTGTCGATGGGCGACGGCGCCCGCGCCGCCGACGTCTGGGTGGTCGCCGACAAGGCGGTGGCGGCGCGCACCTTGCTGCCGGGCTCTGACAACGTGCGGATCCGCCGAATCGCCGGCGTGCTGCCGAGCCGCGCCGCCGACAATCTGTTCTGGCTGGGACGCTATCTGGAGCGCGCCGAGGCCACCGTGCGGCTGATCCGCGCGCTCGCAGCCCAGCATCGCGATCCCGGCAAGGGCTCGCTGGCGCAGCTCAACACCGCCGAGCGCATCCAGCGGCTGTTGCTGGCGTGGGGCGCGGTTGAGCAGACCTCGCGCAGCAAGGGATTCCAGGTGGCGGCCGAGGCTTTGCAGGCCGAGGCGCAGTTCGGCTCGGCGCTGTCGCTGCTCAGATCCGCCCAGCGCACCGCGACCTCGCTGCGCGAGCGCCTCTCGCCCGACGCCTGGCAGGTCATCACCGAGATGCCGAACCGGCTGGCGCAGGAGGCCGAGGATGAGGACGCCGTCGTCAGCATCGCCGAGCTCACGCTGGACCGGCTCGCGAGCTTCGCCGGCCTCGCCCAGGAGAACATGAATCGTGCCGCCGGCTGGCGCTTCCTCGACATGGGGCGTCGCGCCGAACGCGCCATCAACACCGCGCGCTTCGCGCGCCAGTTCGGCTATGACGAGGCGACGCCCGAGGACCTCGACGTCCTGCTCACGCTGGTCGATTGTCAGATCACCTATCGCTCGCGCTATCTGATCGGCCCGTCGCTGGCGCCGATCCGCGATCTCGTCGTGCTCGACCTCTACAATCCGCGCTCGGTCGCGTTCCAGGTCGAGCTGCTCAACGAGCACATCGCGAGCCTGCCGGTGCTGAAGGAGAACGGGCTGATCGAGCGGCCGCAGCGCCTCGCGATCTCGCTGGGCGCGCGGCTGACCGCGGCGGAGGCGGCGCATCTCGACGGCCGCGCCCTGTTTGCGCTTGAGCAGGACCTGCTCAACCTGGCGGAGGCGATCGGCCAGCATTATTTCCCGCACGGTCCGAACGCGACGCGGCCGGAAAAGCTGACGGGCCTCGCGTGATCTACGACATCCGGCACGTCACGACCTATGAGTATGAGAGCGCCGTCAGCTTCGCGCGCTGCTCGCTGCGGCTGGAGCCGCTCAGCGGCGACGGCCAGGAGCTGATCTCGCACAGCGTCGACATCCGGCCGCGGCCCTCGGAGCGGACCGCGCGGCGCGATTTCTTCGGCACGTTGACCGAGAGCGTCGTGATCGACACCCAGCACCGCCACCTGCGCATCGACTCGCGCTCGCGGGTGAAGCTGTCGCGCACGCCGCCCGAGCGCGATGCGCCGAGTGCGGACTGGGAGCAGGTGCGCGATGCAGCGTTCGAGGCGACGAGCCTCGGCCCGTCGTCGCCGATCGGCTACGTCTTCGAAAGCGCCCTGGTGCCGGTGCTGGAGCTGGTGACGGACTATGCTGCGGCAAGCTTTCGCGCCGGCACCGGCATCGTCACCGGCGCCGCCGATCTGATGCGGCGCATCCGCAAGGAGTTCAGATACGATCCGAAGGCGACCGTGATCTCGACCCCGCTGCGCGAGGTGTTCGACAATCGCCATGGCGTCTGCCAGGATTTTGCGCATGTCATGATCGCCGGCCTGCGTGGCCTCGGCCTGCCCGCGGCCTATGTCAGCGGCTATCTGCGCACCATCCCGCCGGAGGGCCAGCCCCGGCTGCAGGGCGCCGACGCCACCCATGCCTGGGTGTCGCTGTGGTGCGGCGACGAGCTCGGCTGGATCGGCTTCGATCCGACCAACGATCTCCTGGTCGGCAATGATCACATCATCCTCGGCATGGGCCGCGACTTCTCCGACGTGTCGCCGGTCGACGGCATCATCGTCGGCTCGCCCAAGCAGAAGCTCGGCGTCGCCGTCGACGTCGTGAGGGTCGAGTAGGGTTCCCTGGCCGCGAACGGCCGGAACATTTTTCCCGCATCGCACTTGATCCGCCCGAGGGGCCCGAATGGGGGCTGGCTGACCCTTTCGAGCGATGGAGTGATCGACATGAAACGTGTTGCAATCGTGATTGGCCTGGTCGGCGCCTGCGTCGCCGGCACCGCCTCGGCACAGCCGAGCGCCAACCTCACCGGCACCTACCGCTGCATCCAGATGTGCCGCGACGGCATGATCGGCGCGCCGGCCTTCGTGACGCAGAACGGCGATGCCGTGAACCTGACCACCGAGACCGGCGAGTCCCTCCAGGCCTGGCCGGACTGGAATGCGCCCAACAGCCGGCTCTGGATCGATGCGCGTGACGAAAGCGCGGTCTATTCGCCCGACGGCATGCGTATCCAGTTCGACGACGGCCGCGTCTGGCAGCGCGACCTGCCGCCGCCGCTGATCGTCCAACGCGCGCCGGTGGTGTACGGGCGGTAAGCGATCGCTGTTGTCAGGAAGGCCCTCGCGCATGCGGGGCTTTCCGTTTCCAGTGAGTTGGAATGCGCTTGCGCAACAACCAGTGTCGTCCCGGCGAACGCCGGGACTCATAACCCCAACTGTTTTGTTGGCCGGCACGCAGCTCGCAACATCGTGCTCATCACTCCTGCTGCGGAGTATGGGTCCCGGGTCGGCGCCGTGCCAACGCTGTCGCGCTGGCACGGCTTGCCCGGGACGACAGCCAATCTGTTGCACGGTCTCTCATGAGCGCCAGACATTGAATATGCTGCAGTAGTGTCGCTACACGTCGTGTCCGAGTGATGCTGGTCGTGTCCCACCCGGCTGAGCAGTCAGCACGTCTGTGTCTGCAAGCAATGCTCGCGCCCTTCGACATCGGTGCGAAAGGACTCGACGAAGCCGCCCTGACGCTGGGTGACGAACACGGTCTTGCCGTCGCTGCCGCCGAAGGCGAGGTTGGTCGGCTCCTTGGCTCGCAGCGTGATCTCCCTGATGGCGCGGCCGTCGGGCGTCAGCACGGCGATGCTGCCCTTCAGGATGCGTGCGACGAACAGCCGGCCGCTGGCATCGGTACGCAGGCCGTCGATCGTGTTGGGCTCGAACCTTCTGATCAGTCTGGGCGTGGCGAGCGCGTCGCCATCGACCGCATAGGACCAGATCTCGCCGCTGTTGGATTCGCCGACATAGAGCGTGCGGCCGTCAGGGCTCAGATCGATGCCGTTGGCGGTGCCCATCGCCCGCGGTGCCGCCATCGCCTCGCCCTGCAGCGCGCCGTTGGGCCCCCTCGCGATCCGCCAGATGCGGCCGCTGCGCGCCTTCCAGTTCGGATCGCTCGCATAGATCGTGCCGTCGCGCGACAGCGTGATGTCGTTGGGCTGGCTCATGTCGTCGGCATGGAAGACGAGATGCGGCGCGGTCTCGCCCGGTGCGATGGCGAAGATGTTGTGCTTCTTGTAGTCGGCGATGAACATCGTGCCGGCGGCGTCGATGCGGATCGCATTGCCGACGCTGCCGTCGGGCAGCTCGGTGAATTTCTCCGACGTGGTCGCCTCAGGTGCGAGCCGGCCGATCGTGCCGGGCTTGCCGAGATTGACGACGAAGAGATTGCCGTCGCGATCGACGGCGGGCCCCTCGATGCCGAAGGTGTATTCGCCGGAAGGTGTGAGCTGCGCGCTCTCGAACAGTTTCGAGGTGGCCAGGGCAGGGACGGTCGCGAGGGCGAGCGTGACGAGCATCGCCCAACACGAGATGCGTAGGGTGGGCAAAGGCGCGATACGCCACTGCGCGCGCCACAACGCGCTCTCGTGCGCGCCGTGCCCACCATCACGGAGACAGGTGCCCGCGGCCGGCGGGCACGGCGCGCGCGAGATTGCGTTTTGGCGGAGGAAGCGTCGCCCTGCGCCTTTGCCCACCCTACGATTCATCGCGGCGTCGTCAGAGCGGCACCAGAAACTGCTGTTGGATGTAATAGCCATCATCGTCCGTGCAGGCGCCGTTGAGATAGGTGTCGGCCGGCCGGAAGAAACGGCTGAAGCCGGGCTTATTGACGGCAGACCTCTCGGTCACCACGACGATCTTGCCGAACGGAATGTCGCCGCATTCGCGGCCATCAGCGGCGAAGAACTTGCGGTGCGGCGGTCCGCCGGGCTTGACGCGCATCCGCGTGCCGGGAACCATGCGCGCGACGAGGTCGTCGGCAACATCAAGCAGCTTCGCATAGCCTGGTTCCGTCTTGATCAGATCTGCACCGGGCGGCATCTGCCGCTCGGCGCCCAGTCCGCGCAGCCGCTGACGCAGCCGGCCGGACTCGGGATCGCCGGGATAGATCCAGCCGTCCTGGGCCAACATGAAGCGCAGCACCGCGAGGTCCTTGTCTCGGTCGGATTGTCCGGCCTTGAGGCCGAAATCCGAATGGCAGCCGCTGCAATGTCTCTCGACGAGCGTCTTGCGCACCGTCGCCAGCCGCGCGCGGCTGGCGCCATTGTCCATCACCAAGGCGGCCAGCCGGTCGATCAGCTGATCGCTTCTGACATCGCAGGGCAGCGGCTCGGGCGCGGCCTCGCCGGTGCGGTCGATGCGGATCACGGTCTGGTTCTTGTCCTCGACCAGCCAGAGCGCGCCGTCGTCGGCCACGGTCATGCCGACCGGTGCGCCCTGCGGCCGGATGCCGTTGACGCGATGCCAGCCAACGATGATCTCGTCGAACGCGGCCGCGCGCGCCGGACCGGCCGCGGTCTGGAAGGTGCGCGTCGGCTCGGCGGCACAGCTCACGTGATAGCGCACCGGTGCCGGGCTCAGCTTGGGAAAGCCGTGCTCGTCGACTTCATAGGCGAGCAGGCGGCTGCCGGTCGGGCGATAGCCGTGCAGGCCGACCAGCAGCCTGCCTTTCAGCTCCTCGAAACGATCGCCCGTGTAGTAGAGCATGCCGAGCGGTGCACCATGCGGCGGCAGCAGCGACCACGGCTGCTGATAGTGCGAGGCTGTCGTGCAGAAGCTCTTGAGCGTTCCGGATTGCAGCACGCGCCTGAACTCCGGGCTCGGCGTGGCGAGGTCGTAGCAATAGGGCCAGCCATAGTGGCGCCCTTGCTCGATCGCGTTGATCTCCTCGTTCGGTGCGAACACGTCCTGCAGGTCGCGCGCGTTCTCGCCCTGCAGGAAGGCGGTGCCGGGATCGGGAAAGCGCGGATGCAATGCCAGCGCCATCGAGTTGCGCAGGCCGCGCGCGTAAACCTGGTGCGGCGGCGAGGGATCGCCGGGCTTCAGCGCCGCAAAGACGCCGCCGGCCGGTGGCGTGAACAGCCAGATCGCGGCGAGTGCCGAAGGGCCTTCGCCCGCGGCGCAGGGCTGCGTGATCGGCGCCGGCGACAGGCAGTTGTCGCTGGGCGCGCCGATATTGACGAACAGCCGTCCGGTACGGTCGAAGGCGAATGCCTTCAGCGGATGCGCACTTTCCGACAGGCGGGTGCCGTCGGGCAGCGTGAGGCGGCGTCCCGGCAGGTCGCGGATGATGGTCTCGATCGTTGCTCTCGGATCGGCCGCGAGCGGATCGAAGCGGAAGATCGACGTGTCGGTGGAGGCGTAGATGCGGCCGCCAGG
This sequence comes from Bradyrhizobium sp. HKCCYLRH2015, assembly GCF_051168215.1. Classification (NCBI taxonomy): domain Bacteria; kingdom Pseudomonadati; phylum Pseudomonadota; class Alphaproteobacteria; order Hyphomicrobiales; family Nitrobacteraceae; genus Bradyrhizobium; species Bradyrhizobium sp. HKCCYLRH2015. Next base: position 362,242 of record NZ_JBNPUO010000001.1, read on the forward strand.
GCCGGCCGCAAGTCCGAACGGATAGGATAGCCGCGTGATCACTTCGCGGAGGCGCTGGCCGGCCGGCGCCGCGGGATCGAGGATCAGCAGCCGGCCGTCATCATGGCCCCAGCCGCCCATGTCCGCGATCACGAACTGCCGATGGCCGGGGATCTGCATGATGCCGCGGGGAAATCTCAGGCCGTCGTCGCGGCTGGCGACGAGGCCGGCGCAGAAGCCGGCCTTCATGTCGATCCGCAGCCGTGGAAAGCCGAGGGGCGCTTCGCCGCAGCTCTTCGCGCCGAGCGCGTAGCCGCTCTTGAGCGTCACGTCGTCGGCGCGGCCGTCGCCCGCGCCGAGCAGCAGGGTCGCGACGACTGCCAGAATGCGCCACGACCAGCTCATGCGATCCGCTCAGTGCAGCAGGTTGTATTGGATGATGTAGGCCGCGGCGCCCGCGAAGTAGCCGAGCAGGGCGATGCCGCTGATGCGGCGCACGTACCAGAAGAAGTGGATGTTCTCGAGCCCCATCGCGGCGACGCCGGCCGCCGAGCCGATGATCAGGATCGAGCCACCGGTGCCGGCGCAATAGGCGACGAACTCCCAGAGGAAACTGTCCGGCGGAAACTGGCTCAGGCTGTACATGCCCATCGACGCCGCGACCAAGGGCACGTTGTCGATCACGGCGCTGGCGAGCCCCAGCACGATCACGATCAGGTCGAGCCGGCCGACGCTGCGGTCGAGCCATTGCGCCAGCGCCTCCAGGATGTGGGTGTGCTCGAGCGCGGCCACCGCCAGCAGGATGCCGATGAAGAACACGATCGAGGGCATGTCGATCCGGGTCAGCGCATGCACCAGGGTCAGGCGCTGCTTCTGCTCGAAGGCCTTCTCGCGATGGACGATCTCGCCGACCATCCACAACAGGCCGAGGCCGAACAGGATGCCCATGAACGGCGGCAGGTGCGTCACCGCCTTGAACACCGGCACGGCGACCAGGATGCCGAGGCCCATGAAGAACATCAAATTGCGCTCGAACGGCAGGATCGGGCTGATCGAGGCGAGGCCGGCGCTCGCCGGCGGCACGAGCTGCTTGCCGCGCAGGGTGAAGCTGATGACGGCAAGCGGGACCAGCAGGTTCAGGAGCGAGGGGATGAAGACCGACTTCATGATCGCGAGCGGCGTGATCTGACCGCCGATCCACAGCATGGTGGTGGTGACGTCGCCGATCGCCGACCAGGCGCCGCCGGCATTGGCGGCGATGACGATGATCGATGCGAAGACCAGGCGGTCCTCGTCGCGGCCGGACAGCTTCTTCATCAGCGACACCATCACGATCGCGGTGGTGAGGTTGTCGAGCATGGCGCTGAGGAAGAAGGTGACGAAGCCGACCAGCCAGACCAGCGTGACCTGGTTGCGGGTGCCGATCAGCGAGGTCACGACCTCGAAGCCGTTATGGGCGTCGATCACCTCGACGATGGTCATCGCGCCGATCAGGAAGAAGATGATCTGGGCCGTCGAGGCCACGGACTCGTTGAGCTCGGTCGCGACCGCCGGAGCCGTGCCGCCCATGACAGCATAGACGGTCCACATCAGGCCGGCGCCGACCAGGGCGGTGGCCGCCTTGTTGATCCGGAACGGGTGCTCCAGCGCCACCACGGCATAGGCGAGCGTGAAGACGGCGACGATGGCAGCGGTCATGAGTGAGGCATTCCGGGCTTGATCGGCGGAGGGGCGGGATGGAACTGCCCAAGATATGACCGATCGGCGTCCGGCCAGCAAGCCGTGAGCGCTGTTCAGACCGGCGAACGCCGGATTACACCAGGGCCGACACGATCGCGTCGGCGTGGTTGCGGATGGCGCGGATCTCCGCCGCGCTGCGGCGCTCGAGATTGACGTACTGGTTGCGCATGCGACCATTATTGGCGAAGCGGCGGCGGTGCTTGGCGAGGAAGCTCCAATACAGCGTCGTGAACGGGCAGGCGCTGTCGCCGGTCGCCTGCTTCGGATCGTAGCGGCAATTGCGGCAATGGTCGCTCATGCGGTCGATGTAGTGGCCCGACGCCGCATAGGGCTTGGTGCCGACCACGCCGCCATCGCCGTGCTGGCTCATCCCGAGTGTGTTGGGCAGCGACACCCAGTCGATGGCGTCGTGGAACATCGACATGTGCCAGAGGTGCACGTCGTAGGGCCGGACGCCGAGCAGCATCGCGAACAGGCCGAGCACCATCAGCCGCTCGATGTGATGCGCATAGGCATGGTCAATGGTGTGGCCGATCGCCTGCGCCAGGCAGCGCATCTCGGTCTCGCCGGTCCAGTAGAAGCGCGGCATCGGCAGGCTGGCGTCGAGCGCGTTCTCATCGGCGTAGTGAGGCATGCGCTGCCAATAGATGCCGCGCACGAATTCCCGCCAGCCGATGATCTGGCGGACGAAGCCTTCGAGAGCGTTCAGCGGCGCGTTGCGGCTTTCGAGCGCGGCCGTGACCACCTCGCGCGGGTTCAGCATGTGCAGGTTCAGCGCCCCCGACAGCCGCGAGTGATACAGGAACGGCTCGTCGCTCAGCATCGCGTCCTGATAGGTGCCGAACAGCGACAGCCGCCAGGCGACGAAGTCCGACAGCTCCGTCAGCGCGTCGACGCGCGACACCGGCAGGTCGAAGCGGCCGAGCTTGCCCGGACTGTTGGAGAAGCGCGCCGCGACCAGCTTGAGCACGTCGCGCGTGATCGCGTCGGGAGCATAGGATCGGGGCACGGGAATAGGCGGGCGGCTCCTGCCGAACCCCTTGCGGTTCTCGGCGTCGAAATTCCAGCTGCCGCCGACCGGGCGGCCACTGTCGTCGATCAGGATGCCGGTCTTGCGCCGCATCGCGCGGTAGAACGTTTCCATGATCGGGCGGGGATGGCGCTCGGTGAAGGCGTCGAACTCGTCCGCCGTGCACAGGAAGTGGCGGTCGGCGCGGATGTCGATCCGCTGCGGCAGCTTGCGCAAGCCCTCGCGCACGCGAAAGTCGCCGGGCTCCAGCACGATCGTCGCCGCCGGCTGCAGCGCGGCCTGATGCCGCGCAATCTCGCTGTCGAGCGTGCCGGTGTTGGCGGGATCATCGAGCCGGACATAGTGGACGGTACGGCCGCGGCCCTCGAGATCGGCGCGGAAGTGGCGCATCGCCGCGAAGAAATAGGCGATGCGCATCTTGTGCTGCGGCACGTAGCTCGCCTCGTCGGCGACCTCCATCTGCAGCACGGCATCCTGCTCCGGGTCGAAGCCGTCGAAGGCCGCCGAGTCCGCATCGAGCTGGTCGCCCAGCACGACGACGAGGTGTCTCACGGGACGTGTCCTGATCATGATACGTTGGTCATCGCGCCATGCCGACGATCAGGCCGCCACGGTAACCGCGTGGGCCTGGCCGAGACAATCCTTGCGCACCGTGAGCAGGCTGCGATGCAGCCAGGTCTTGATGGTGCCGACCGGCACGCCGAACCGTTCCGACAGCCGCGTCCGGCTTTCGCCCTCGAGATAGGCGAGCGCCAGCAGCCGTCGGCGCTCCTCCGGCAGCCGCTCGAGCGCCTCGCGGGCGATCGGTTCCGCCAGCGCGTAGTCGAACTCGTCGTCGGCGGCGCTGTCAGCGGGATCAGGGATCGCGAGCGCCTCATCGAGCTCCGAGGTCGGCACGCCGGTGGCGCGCAGCGCATCGATCGCGGTGTTGCGCATGATGGTGCACATCCAGGTGATGGGCGAGGCGCGCGCCGGGTCGAAGCTCGCGGCATGCCGCCAGATCTTCAGGTAGCCATCTTGCAGGATGTCGTCGAGGTCGGCCGAGGAGGGCAGCAAGGCGCGCACGGTCTTCCGCATCTTCAAGATCGTTGCAGCATGCAGCTCGGCAAAGGCTTGCTCGTCGTTGCGTCCGGCACGGGCCAGCAAGCCGCCGAGATGCGCGACGTACCCCTTATCCGCGCTTGCTGATCGCATCTGTCTCCTCCATGCGCTTCCTGAGCGGAAACGGGTCAGAGTCCGATGCGGATCACCCGAATGCTTGCGGTCATGGTTGCGAGGAGCGAAACGACGAAGCGATCCAGGCCCTCCGCGTCGCTCCGGATTGCTTCGCGGCGCTCGCAATGACGGCGGAGCAATTCAGAGCCGGACGAATGGGCTGATCAGCCGGCCGAGCAGGCCGTGCATGCGCAGGTCGCCGGTCATGGCGACGAGGCAGAGGCAGGGGCCCTCGTCACCGACCACCGGACGATGGTCGACCTCGTCGTCGCCATAGTCGAAGTCGCCGGGTCCGTAATAGCCGCCGAGATGGCTGAAGCTGCCCTTCAGCACGCAGGTCAGCTCGTTGCCGGAATGCGTATGCTCCAGCATCCGCGCCCCAGGCTCCGAGCGCAGCAGGAAGGCGCGCGATTTGCCGGTGCCCGGCAGCAGGATCGGGCGCATGCTGATGCCGGGCGCCACACGCCGGCGCTTGCCGATCTTGCAGCGCTTGACCATCTCGGGGAGGTCGGCGAGCTCGGGATCGTGCTCGGCGACCTCGCTCACCTGTGGCGCCGCCTGCGGGCGTCGATCGATGCGTGCCATCACGGCATCGAACGCATCCGCGCCCGTCGCGATCGGCTCGGCCGCATCCAGCGAGGCGCCGGCGAGCTGCTCGATGGCGCGGACGAAGCGCTGGCATCGGCCGCAATCGGCGACATGGACACCGACGACCAGCCGCTCGGCCTCGTCGAGCGCACCAGTGGCGAAGTCGGCCAGCAGGTCTTCCGGCGGGTGGTGGCTGATCGTCATGTCGCGTCGTCCAACAGGTCTCTCAGGCGATTCATCGCCAATCTGATTCGTGACTTTACCGTACCCAGCGGCAGGCCGAGCACCGCCGCGATTTCCGAATGCGGTCGTTCTTCAACGAACGACAGGCGGATCACGGTGGATTGCTCCACCGACAATCTTTCGATCGCGGCCGCCACCCGTGTGGCATCTTCGACACGCGAGACGATCTGGTCGGCTGCGGGCGTCGGATCGGCTTCCTCGTCCCGCCCCACTTCTCTGCTCAGCCGGCTGTCGCGGGCAGCCTTGCGCGCGGCGTCGATCCGCTGGTTGCGCGCGATCGTGAAGATCCAGGCGGCCGCGCCGGCCGTCGACGGATCGAATTGCCCCGCCTTCGTCCACACCGCCACCATGGTGGATTGGGCGATTTCCTCAGCGTCGTCGGCGTTGCAGCCGGTCTTGATGAGGAAACCTTTGATGCGGGGCGCAAAATGCGCAAACAGGGCCTTGAATGCCTCGCGATCGCCGCGCGCGGCGACGCGTCCGATCAATTCAGCCCAGTCCACAGTCGCCTTCGGCCCTCTGCTCACATTCACCCTGGTACGGGCACTGAAGGCCCGTGCAAATCGATGCCGGGACGATGCCACGTTCCATTGCGCTAATCCAGTCGCTCTCAGTCGCGTGGTCATGGTCCCCGGCACGCTGCTTGACCCTGGATAACGTGGACCATGGACGGCTGGATCACAGCGGGCGGAGGATTTTCCGGCCCCTTCAATCCTTCAGGTCGGAATTGACCATCGCCAGGAACTCCTGGCGGCTCATCGGGTCGGTGCGGAAGCAGCCGAGCATGCGGCTGGTGGTGAGATCGACGCCGTGCTTCTTGACGCCGCGCGAGCTGATGCAGTGATGGGCTGCCTTGATCACGACCGCCACGCCCTGCGGCTGCAGCACCTCGTCGATGATGTTGGCGATCTCGGCGGTCATGCGCTCCTGGATCTGCAGCCGGCTGGCATAGGCCTCGACGACCCGGGCGAGCTTGGAAATCCCGACCACGCGGTTGCGCGGCACGTAGCCGACCCAGGCGCGGCCGATGATGGGCGCCATGTGGTGCTCGCAATGGCTCTGGAACGGGATGTTCCGCAACAGCACCATCTCGTCGTAGCCGGCCGTCTCCTCGAACGTCTTGCGCAGATACTCCTCGGGGTTCTGCTCATAGCCGGAAAAATAGCTCTTGTAGGCCCGCGCCACGCGGGCCGGGGTCTCGGAGAGACCCTCGCGTGACGGATCCTCGCCGATCCAGGTCAGGATGGTGCGAATGGCGTCCTCGACGTCATCCTGGGTGACCGCGACCGGGTCGCAGGCGAACGGAGGTTTCTTGGCTGTCTGGCGCACGACGGCTCTCCAAAAACCAAGAAACGGTTCCGGTGTCGGAACGGATCACGTCTTGCGGGGGGCGATTTCCGCAACCGAGGGCTCGCCCCGGTCAGCTCGCCTTGCGCAGCCGCATCTCCGCGGACGGACCCGAGCGCAGGTTCTGAAAGAACTTCTCGACCTCGTTGGCGAGCGTCTGCGCGGTCGCGTTGAGGTCGCCGGACGCCGACAGGACGGAGGCGGCGGCCGTCGAGGTCTCACTGATGGCGTCGCGGAGCGAGCCGATGTTCATGACCAGCGTCTGGTTGCCCTGGGCGGTCGACTGCGCGTTGGTCGAGATCTCCCGCGTCGCCTGGTCCTGCTGCTGGATGGCATTGGAGATGTTCGAGGTGATCTCGTTGATGCCGCGGACCGCCTGGCCGATCTCGCGGACCGCGTCGACCGCGGTCTTGGTCGAGGCCTGGATCAGGCCGACGTTCTGGCTGATCTCCTCGGTCGCCTTGGCCGTCTGCCCGGCCAGCGCCTTGACCTCGTGAGCGACGACGGCAAAGCCGCGGCCGGCCTCGCCGGCGCGGGCGGCCTCGATGGTCGCATTCAGAGCGAGGAGGTTGGTCTGCTCGGCGATGGTCTGGATCAGGGTCAATACGCCGTCGATGCGCTGGGTGGCGGCGGCAAGGCCCTCGATCTCCGTGACCGACTTCTCGGTGCGTTGGCCGGTCTGCTCGACGGCGCCGGCCGACTGCCGGATCTGCCGGCCGATCTCCTCGACGGACGTCGACAACTCCTCGGCGGCGCTCGCGACGGCGGAAACGTTGGTCGAGGCCTGCGACGTCGCGCCGGCTGCGGTGACCGCGCGCTCGTTGGCGTCCGCCGTCAGCCGTGTGATCGCCTCGGCGGTGGCGCGCATCGCGGCGGCGTTCTCGGTGACGGTCCGCATCACGCTGCCGATTGCGGTGCGAAATTCCTCGACCGCGGTTTCGATGTGGCGGGCCCGGGCTTCGCGGATTTCGGAGTCCTGAGAGACCTGGACATTGAGGTCGCGGTTGTGGGCCATCGCCTGCTGGAACACGCCGATGGCGCGGGCCAGCTCGCCGACCTCGTCGGCGCGCCCGGCATACGGCACTTCGACGTTCTCGGCGCCGGTGGCGACCTGGCGGATCGTCTCGGTGATCTGAGACAGCGGCCGAGCGATCGAGCGAGCGATGATCACCACGCCGGCTGCGACCAGAACCAACATCAAGCCGCCAAGGCCTGTCAGCATGAGCGAGAGCTTGTTGTTCAGCGCCGCTTTCTCGGCGATCTTTCCTCCGCGCTCGACATAGACTTTGGACAGCGCTTCGAGGTCCGTGTTGAGCGCCTTGCGCACGGAGCGATTGGCGTCGTTGTCGCCCCACTCGCGTCCCGCAGCCGGGCTGATTTCATTGGCGCGGCGGACCAGTTCGGCGCGGAATTCGACGAATTGCTCGATCCGCTTCTTGAACGTTGCGAATTGCTGGGCGTCGTCGGCCTGTACGATCGCCTGCCACTTGTCGACGACCTTCAGAATCTCGGCGTTGAATTTGAGCAAGCCGTTGCCGTATTGCTTCACGACGGCCGGATCTGTCGACATGTAGACGCCACGCGACTCCATCACGACGGCATAGACGAGGCCGTTGACCAGCTGAACGTTGTGAGCGGCGAGATTGGCCGTCTCGATGGCTTTGATGAGCTCCGTGGCCCGCCGCGAGTTGTAGTCGGACAGCCAGGTGATTGCGGCGGTCAATAGCGCAAACAACGCGAAGATTGCATAGAGCTTGACTGCGATGGATCGGCGCGTGGCCGTCTTCGTTGACGTCGGGCGTGAGGTCATGAGGTGAGACACCGCGAGTTTTTGCTGCGACGGAGGAGGCGCTTGATTGTTAATAGTTATGCAAAACCTTCATGGAGAAAGCGTTAAGTGGACACCGTCAGTATTATACAACCACAGCGTACTTTGCTTGGCGTTTCAATCGATTAGTTGGTGCTCCGCAGCAGGGGCGCGCGCCGGGGCGTCCGGTTGACTACGGAGGGCATGCGCCCTTTCGAGGCCCCTCGTTCCCTTGCAAATGCATTGCAAACCAGTGACCGCGCGCACGCGCGCTCAGCAATTGGTCGCCGATCGGAGACAGGCGGGAGCGGTCGTCGCGCTCGACCGATCGATGATCCATCTGATTGGAACCTTGGATCGCCCGTCGCATTCCGCCATCCGTATTGCGATACATTGGATCAGGTCGCCTCATCAGGTCGCGTCTGATCATGCCTGGCAGCGTGAGCATCGGGCACGCGGCGGGGACGTCGCGCCTTGCGACAGGAGCGGAAAACTCGATCGCACCTCAACTTTTCCGGAAGGGGTGGCGAAGCCTTGTCTTCGGCCGTAAGGTAACCAGTTAGCGGGTTGTCGCGAGGGGCAGTCGATGAGATTCGAGGGCATCGAAACGGTACGTCGCATTCTCTGTGTGTTTCCGCGCTACACCTCGTCGTTCGGAACCTTCGAGCATGCCTATCCGCTCACCGACGGCATCCAGGCCTTCATGCCGCCGCAGGGGCTGCTGCTGATCGCGGCCTATCTTCCAAGCTCCTGGCAGGTGCGCTTCATCGATGAGAACATCCGCCCGGCGCGGGACGAGGATTTCTCCTGGGCCGAAGCGGTGTTCGTCAGCGGCATGCACATCCAGCGTCAGCAGATGAACGACATCTGCCAGCGGGCGCACGCGTTCGACCTGCCGGTCGCGCTCGGCGGCCCTTCGGTCAGCGCCTGCCCGGACTACTATCCGAGCTTCGACTATCTGCATGTCGGCGAGCTTGGCGATGCGACCGACGAGCTGATCGCGCGGCTGGCGCGGGATCCGTCACGGCCTGCGCAGCAGGTCGTGCTGCGGACCAGCGAGCGGGTGGCGATGACCGATTTCCCGGTGCCGGCCTATGAGCTCGCCGAGGTGAAGAAGTACTTTCTCGGCAGTATCCAGTATTCCAGCGGCTGTCCCTATCAATGCGAGTTCTGCGACATCCCCGGCCTCTATGGGCGCAACCCGCGCATCAAGTCGCCGCAGCAGATCATCGCCGAGCTCGACAAGCTCAGGGAATGCGGCGTCACCGGCTCGGTCTATTTCGTCGACGACAATTTCATCGGCAACCGCAAAGCCGCGACGGAGCTGCTGCCGCATCTGATCGAATGGCAGAAGCGCACCGGCTATGTGATGCGGCTCGCCTGCGAGGCCACGCTCAACATCGCCAAGCGGCCCGAGATCCTGGAGAAGATGCGCGAGGCCTATTTCATCACCATCTTCTGCGGCATCGAGACGCCCGATCCGGATGCGCTGACGGCCATGCAGAAGGATCACAACATGATGGTGCCGATCCTGGAGGGGATCAGGACCATCAACAGCTACGGCATGGAGGTCGTCTCCGGTATCATCATGGGGCTGGACACCGACACGCCGCAGACCGCGGACGCGCTGCTGCAGTTCGTCGAGGAGAGCCGGATCCCGCTGCTCACGATCAATCTGCTGCAGGCGCTCCCGAAGACGCCCCTGTGGGATCGCCTCGAGCGCGAGGGCAGGCTGGTCCACGACGACGGTCGCGACTCCAACGTGAAATTCCTGATGCCCTATGACGAGGTGGTCACGGCGTGGCGGCGCTGCATGGAGGTGGCCTATGAGCCGGAGCGGCTGTTCGCGCGCTACAAGCACCAATGCGACACCACCTACGCCAACCGCATCGCGGTGCCGGTCAGCGACGAGATGAAGAGCTGGCCGAACGTCAGGCGCGGCCTGGTCATGATGGGCAAGATCTTCTGGAAGGTGGGCGTGCTCGGAGACTACAAGCGGCCGTTCTGGCGCTTTGCCTGGAGCCAGCTCAAGCGCGGCGAGATCGAGAATTTCATCGCCGTGACGCTGATCGCGCATCACCTCATCATGTTTGCGCGCGCCGCCTCGCGCGGGCATCAGAACGCGTCGAACTACTCGATCCGGCTGCGCGAGGCCGCCCTTCCTGCGGGGTGATGGCCTCGCCGGGGCAGGGCAGCGGGGCGCTCGCCGGCGCCGCGGCCTGCTCCGGCAAGGACGGCTCAGTCGGATACCGGTCCTTGAGTCGTTCAGGTTTCGAGCCCCGCGTCCGTCGGGGCCGTCCACCTCTTTTCAAGCACGGCAGAATCGTGGCGTGATCGGAAGCCGTCGCGGCTCGCCGTCTTGTGTGGCCGCGCATGGTTGCGGCCGGGGAGTGAACCCTGCTAGACCGCCTCGACGAATTTTCACGTGTTTTCAAGGATTAGCTTCGGCTGCGGGCCACAATGCGGTCATCTCTGCTTCGCTGAGCGGCCTTATTTCTGCCCTATGCGCTCAGGCCTTCCGAATTGGGCCGCGCCCCAACCACTGGACACCGCATGCTGGAAGTCAGGCACGACAACGAAGTCCATGTCGAGAAGGTCGAGCACCGGCCGGCCGACAGCATCGCCTTTGGCATCGAGCGGCTCGGCCTCCTCGCGGTCAAGGCGCCGATCTTCTCCTGCGTCGTCCTGCTCGTCCTCATCGTGGCGGCGGTGTTCGGCATCAAGCGCATCCAGATCGACGATTCGCTCAGCCAGCTGTTTCGCTCCGACAGCAAGGAATTCCACCAGTACGAGGAGGTGACGAAGAAGTTCCCGGCCGAGGAATTCGACGTCCTCGTCGTGGTCGAGGGCAAGACCCTGCTGGCCCGCCCAAACCTCGAGAAGCTTCGTGACTTCGTGACCGACCTGCAACTGGTCGAGGGCACCCGTGGCCTGGTGTCGCTGTTCTCGGCCCGTCAGGCGCCGGCGCCCGGCAAGCTGCCGGCCGCGCTGTTTCCGTCGGATCTGCCGGAGGGCGAGGCCTACGACAAGTTCATCGAAACGGTGAAGTCCAACGAGATCATCCGCGGCAAGCTGTTGTCGGAGGACGGCACGCTGGCCCTGATCGTGCTGTCGCTCGAGCCCAAGGTGGTCGCCTCGAACGATCTCGGGAAGGTGGTGGGCGACATCCGGAAGCTGATGGCGGATGACCTCGGCGACACCGGCCTGAATGTCCAGCTTTCCGGCGTGCCGGTCATGCAGCTCGAGATCCGCAACGCGGTGGAGCGTGACGGGCTGACCTACAACATTCTCGGCATTCTCGCCGGCTGCGTCATCGCCATCATCTTCTTCCGCAAGGTCTCGTTCATGATCGCGGCGGCGTTTCCGCCGCTGATCGCGATCATGCTCGCGCTCGGCGCGCTCGGGTGGGCCAATTTCAATCTCAACATGTTCCTGAACGTGATGACGCCGCTCATCATGGTCATCAGCTTCTCCGATTCGATGCAGCTCACCTTCGCCGCTCGCGACCGCCTGATCGCGGGGCAGGACAAGGTGACGGCGTTCAAGAACGCCGTGCTGGTCGTCGGCCCGGCTTGCGTCCTGACCCACGCCACCGCCGGCATTTCCTTCATCGCCCTGCAGTTCTCCGACAGCGACCTGATCCGCAAGTTCGGCGAGGCGGGGCTCGCCGCCACCATCATCGCGCTGGTCGCGGTGCTGTCGCTGGTGCCGGTGTTCGGCGTGCTGCTGGTGCGCAACGAGAAGACGTTCGCGGTCAAATTCCAGGGCGCCGACGCCGGCGTCCAGGCGCTGCGCAATTTCTGCTACTGGATCGCGGTGCGCATGGTCGGCCGTCCCGGCCTGTTCAGCCTGATCGCGGTGCTGTTCGTCGGCTCGCTCGCGGTGGTGTATTCGACCCTGGAGCCGCGCTATCGCCTCGCCGACCAGGTGCCGGACAAGCAGCAGGCGGTTGCGGCGAGCAACCGGCTCGATGCCAAGCTGACCGGCGCCAATCCGGTCAACGTGCTCATCCAGTTTCCGAAGGGCGCCTCGCTGTATGCCCCGGAGACCCTGCAGACCATCGCCGACGTCCATGCCACGGTCGAGAAGACCGCGGGTGTCGGCAACGTCTGGTCGGTCGAGACGCTCCGGCGCTGGCTGGCCGAGAAGGCCGGCTCGTCGGATACCGCGACCCTGCAGGAATACGTCAATCTGATCCCCGAGCATCTGGTGCGCCGCTTCATCGACAAGGAGCAGGATGCGGTGGTGGTCGCCGGCCGTGTGCCGGATGTCGACTCCAGCCAGCTGCTGCCGGTGGTCGACAAGCTCGACCACGAGCTCGATGCGGTGAGAAAGAAGCATCCCGGCTATGAAATCGCCGTTACCGGTCTCGCCGCCATCGCCGCGCGCAACTCGGCCGGCATGATCGAAAAGCTCAACCATGGGCTGACGATCGAGTTCGCGCTGGTGGCGATGTTCATCGGGCTGGCCTTCCGGTCCTGGGTCGTCATGCTCGCCTGCATCCTGCCCGGCATCTTCCCTGTCGTGATGTCGGGCACCGTGCTGTGGGCCATGGGGGAGGGGCTGCAATTCGCCAGCGTGGTGGCGCTCACGGTCTCCTTCGGCCTTGGCCTGTCGGCCACCATCCACTTCCTGAACCGGCTGCGGATGGAGAGCGCGCCCGGCGTCAGTGCCGCGGTCGCAGTGGAGCGGGCCACCGTGTTGGTCGGGCCGGCGCTGATCCTCACCACCGTGGTGCTGGCCTGCGGCCTGGTCGTCACCGTGTTCTCGGATCTGCCGTCGCTGCGGCTGTTCGGTTGGCTCAGCGCGTTCTCGATGGTGGCGGCGCTGTTTGCCGACCTCTTCATCCTCCGCCCGACCGCGATGTTCCTGATCAACCTGTCGCAGAAGCTGAAGCGCAAGCCGCTTTGAGGCGCAAGCCTGAACTTCGCGCGTGTCCTGTCGCTTTGCGGCAGGTGCGCTCCCTCTCCCCGCAAGCGGGGCGAGGTGAACATTCTCTGTCGCACCAGCAGACGTGATCGCATGATGCTTGGAGCCTTCACTTGCGGTCGTGCCGCTGGATACGCTCCCAAAACAAAACGGCCCTGACATTGTCAGGGCCGTTTGCGCATTCGACGGCCCGTGAGCGCGCGACGCGCTCCGGTCCAAAGATCAGGTCTTCGACATCGTGATGTTGACGCCGCGGATCTCGCCCTTGGAGGAGATCTGCACGACCTGCTTGTTGCCGCTGGTCCTCAGGTTGATGCTGGCGGCGAAACCGGCGGCCTGCACGAACACGTCGATCTGGCCGTTGCCGGCGGTGCCCTGCAGTTCGCCGTTCACGTTGCGGCTGGATTCGCTCCAATTGCCGGAGATGCGGTCACCCTGGCTGGTGACGTCGCTGGTCAGCAGGAACTTGTAGCTGTCGCTGGCGCATTGCAGGCTCTGCTTGAGATTGGCGCCGGCCACCTTGTAGCTGGCCTTGCAGCGGATACGCTCGGTGGTGCCGTCGGACAGCGCGACCGTGCCGTTGCCGGCCCATGAGCCGTCGAAGCCGGCGAACGGGCCCGACTGAGCCTGAACTGCGGTCGCCGCCACGAACAGTGCCGCTCCGAGACCGGCGGCCTTGACGACGTGCCCAGAGAAAGGTGAGCCGAACAGTTTCATATCGAGTTTCCCATCCAAAATGACACCGCTGTGTCGGCGTATGCCGCCGCTTCGAACACTTGGTGTTCTCGCCGAAGGTTAGGTTCAAATGACGGCCAGTCGGGCGCTGCGACCGGATGCCATGATGCCCGCCGATACCGTGCGACCGGTCGGCGCCGAATGGTCGTCCTCGCAAGACGGCTGCACGCAGGCCGCCTCGACGGCGCCCGCATCTAACGGTCCGCGCGGCATGCTTGCAACAGCCAAATGCGAAAAACGTGTTCCGAGAATAACGCCCTAGTATCAACGCCTTGTTTGTGCCAAAGCTGTGATCTCCGAGCTTGATCCGCTCGGGATCATAGGGCGTAAATTTGGCCGCATTTGGCAGTGTACCTCCGGCGCTGGGGGGCTTGCGGTCCTTGCCAAACCAAACAGGTGTTTCCCGGGCAGCATCGGCGTTCCCGGGAGGTCTCCTCTGCTGTCAAAATGAAGGAACACGATGCGTAAGATTTTCCTGGCACTTTCCCTGCTGTCGTCGGTGTCCGTTTCCACTGGTGCGTTCGCGCAAGGCCGTGGCGGCACGCCCGAAGAGCAGGCGGCCTGCACGCGTGACGTTCAGAAGTTCTGCCGTGCCGTCATCGATCAGGGTGACTTCACGATTCTGGCGTGCCTCAAGGAGAACCGCCCCAAGATCAGCTCGGCCTGCGATCAGGTGCTGAAGACCCACAACCAGTAAGCGGTTGCCGTTCGGAACGGTTGTTTCCGAGCTCTCTTGGTTAACGACCGCCGGCCCGCTCCTCGGGGCAGGACGGCGGTTCGATCCTATGGGCTGCCCGACATCGATTGCATTGGTTTTGGCGGGATCTTCGCCTATATGGGGGCGAGCAATCCGTTCGCATGAGCGAAGCGGCGGGCATTGTTTTCGGTAGCGCCCTTTCAACCTGACAGCTGTTTCGTCCATGACCACCGCGAGCGATTTGCGATCCGGCAAGACACACCGGGACGAGAACTTTCCGGTGGCGTCGTGGATCATCCGTCCCGAGCACCGGGCGCTGATCCTCGCCTTCTACAATTTCGTGCGCACCGCCGACGACATCGCCGACCATCCCAGCCTGCCGGGCGACGAGAAGCTGCGGCTGCTCGATCTGCTCGAAGCCGAACTGACCGGGACCGGCGAGACCCAGGACGTCGCCGTCAGCCTGCGCCGGGCGCTCGCCGAGCGCGGCATGTCGCCCCGGCACGCGCTCGATCTGCTGGTTGCCTTCCGGATGGACGTGACCAAGCTGCGCTACGAGAACTGGGACGAGGTCATCCACTACTGCCGCTATTCGGCGATGCCGGTCGGCCGCTTCATGCTCGATGTGCACGGCGAGTCCACCGCGACCTGGCCGGCCTCGGACGCGATCTGCGCCGGCCTTCAGATCAACAACCACCTGCAGGACTGCGGCAAGGACTACAAGGCGCTCAACCGCGTCTATCTGCCGCGCGACGCGCTGGCCGAAGCCGGCGCCACGGTCGAGATGCTCGGCGCAGCCAAATCGTCGCCGCAGCTCTTGAGCTGCCTGCAGAAGCTCGCCGTCCGCAATGCGGCGCTGCTCGAGGAGGGCAGGGACCTCAACAGCGGCGTCAAGGATTTCCGCTTCGGACTGGAGATCGCCGTGATCCAGGCCTTCGCCGACCGCATCGTGGCGTTGCTGAAGGTGCGCGATCCGCTGAGCGAGCGCGTGCACCTGTCGCCCATCGGCATGCTCGGTCTCACCTTCACCTCGGTGATGGGCGAGATCGGCCGCCGCGTGGCCGGGCGTCATCCCCAGACCAAATCGGCAGCCGGCGCATGACCCTCGAGGCGACCGCGGATAACGTCGATCACGGCACGGCGGCCTCCGGCAGCTCGTTCTATGCCGCCATGCGCATCCTGCCGCGCGCCCAGCGCGATGCGATGTTCCAGGTCTACAGCTTCTGCCGCGAGGTCGACGACATCGCCGATTCCGACGGCCCGCGGCCCGAGCGGCTGGCAGCGCTGCAGAAATGGCGCGACGACATCGACGCGCTGTACCAGGGCAACCCGCCGCCGCGGCTGCGCGACTATGTCGCGTCGGTGAAGACCTTCGGACTGAAGCGCGAGGACTTCCTCGCCATCATCGACGGCATGGAGATGGACGTGCCGGCGGAGATCCGCGCGCCCGATCTCGCCACGCTCGACCTTTATTGCGACCGCGTGGCGAGCGCGGTCGGCCGCCTCTCGGTGCGCATCTTCGGCATGCCCGAGGAGGACGGCATCCTGCTCGCGCACCATCTCGGCCGCGCGCTGCAGCTCACCAACATCCTGCGCGACATCGACGAGGATGCCGGCATCGGCCGGCTCTACCTGCCGCGCGAGGCGCTGCTGTTCGCCGGCATCACCAGCGACGATCCGGTCAAGGTGATGCAGGAGCGGGCGCTGCCCAAGGTCTGCAACTCGGTAGCGGTCAGGGCCAAGACGCATTTCGAGAAGGCCGACGAGATCATGCGGCGAAATCGTCGGCGCGCCGTGCGGGCGCCGCGGATCATGTCGAAATATTATCGCGCCGTGTTCGACCTCCTGCTCGAACGCGGCTTCGCGCTGCCGCGCGAGCCCGTCCGCGTGAGCAAGCTCACGAAGATCGGCATCATCCTCCGTTACGCAATCATCTGATGCAGAAGACAGCTCACATCATCGGCGCCGGCGTGTCCGGCCTTTCCGCCGGCGTGCGGCTCGCCAACGCGGGCTACATCGTGCACGTCCACGAGGCCACGCAGCAGCTCGGCGGCCGCTGCCGGTCCTATTACGACGCCGCGACCGACCTAGTGATCGACAACGGCAACCATCTGCTGCTGTCGGCCAATCATCACGTGCTGTCCTATGCCCGTGCGATCGGCTCGGAAGCGGGGCTGGTCGGGCCGGAGAAGGCGCAGTTCGCATTCGTCGACATCCGGAGCGGCCAGCGCTGGCTGCTCGATCTCGGCAACGGCCGGCTGCCGCTGTGGGTGTTCGACGAGGGCCGCCGCGTGCCGGATACCAAGCTCGGCGACTATCTCGCATTGTCGCCGCTGATTTGGGCCGGCACGTCCAAGACCATCGGCAGCACGATTCCCTGCAAGGGCGCGCTGTACGACCGGCTGGTGCAGCCGCTGCTGCTCGCGGCGCTGAACTGCGATCCGCCGGAGGGCTCGGCGGGGCTCGCCGGCGCCATCGTCCGCGAGACGCTGTTGGCCGGCGGTCAGGCCTGCCGGCCGCTGATCGCGCGCGACGGGTTGTCGGGCGTGCTGATCGATCCGGCCGTGAAATTCCTGGAAGGCAAGGGCGGCAGCGTCCGGATCGGCCGCGAGCTGCGCGGCCTCGACAATGCAGGCGGTCGCGTCACCGGGCTCAGGTTCGGCGGTGATGAAACCGTCGCGCTCGGTCCCTCCGACGTCGTGGTGCTCGCCGTGCCGCCGCGGCCGGCGATGGCGCTGCTGCCGGGACTCACGGGGCCGACGAAATATCGTGCCATCGTCAATGCCCATTTCCGCATCACGCCGCCGCGCGATGCACCAGCTCTGCTCGGAGTGGTCGGCGGCCTGGTCGAGTGGCTGTTCGCCTTCCCGCAGCGGCTCTCGGTCACCATCAGCAATGGCGATCGCCTGGTCGACATGCCGCGCGAGGAACTCGCCGCCGCGATCTGGGCCGACGTCTGCAAGGCCGCCGGGATCTCGGGCGAGCTGCCGCCGTGGCAGATCGTGCGCGAGCGTCGCGCCACCTTCGAGGCGACGCCGGAGCAGAACGCGCTCCGGCCCGGAGTGAAGACGGCGTTCGGCAATCTCGCTCTGGCGGGGGACTGGACCGATACCGGCCTGCCGGCAACCATCGAAGGCTCGGTGCGCTCCGGCGACCGCGCCGCGAATCTCCTGCTCGGGCACGGGTGACGGGCGCAGGGCTGCCGAATCTGGACGCGCCGTCAGGCCGCCTGCGCCGCGAGTCTCACATTTTCGTGGCGTAGTTCTTGCTTAAAGTTCCACGCCTGGAGGCGCTGGCGCGATCTGTTCCAGGGCGGAACAGGGGTCGGCGGGGCCAAATGGCAACACCCGGCAAAAAACGCATCGGGTGCGGGTGCAGTGCGGCGCAAACGGGGTTTCCTCGTGGAAATTTTCTGCGTAATCCTCGGTTTGTTAAGGTCTTTCCGCTCTGGCGCCGCCGCGGCTGAGGCTTTGGAACAAGAGACGGAGACGTCGGATCACGCGACGTCCGAGAAGGTGTCAGGGGTCGGATTGTGAAGTTGGGGATGGGGGACGACACGTCCGCGGATCGCCCGATTGATCCGCGGCCGGTCTTGGTCGTGACGGGCTTGGTGCAGGAGGCCCGGATTGCTGCCGGGCCCGGCATGATGGTGATCTGCAGCTCGAGCGACCCCAGACAGTTGCGCTCGCTGCTCACCGTGTTCGACCCGACCTCGATCCGCGGTGTCGTCAGCTTCGGCGTGGCCGGTGGCCTCGATCCGACCCTCAAGGCCGGCGACATCGTCGTCGCCACCGAGGTGACCGCCGGCGATGCCCGCTGGCTGTCGGGCCTGTCGCTGCGCGAGGAGCACATCGCCCGCGCCGCCCTGAAGAAGCGCCGCGTCGTGCGCGGCGTGCTCGCCGGGGCCGAAGAGGTGGTGGTGGCGCAGGCCCGCAAGGCGGCGCTGCGCATGAAGACCGGCGCGGCCGCGGTCGACATGGAGAGCCACATCGCTGCCGCCTATGCCGCCGAGTACGGGCTGCCGTTCGCGGCGCTGCGGGTGATCTCCGATCCCGCCCATCGCACCCTCCCGTCGCTCGCCAAGGACGCCATCAAGCCCAACGGCGACATCGACCTGCCGATGATCCTGCGCGGCGTCGCCCGCAATCCGGCCGTGCTGCGTGGTCTGGTGTCGACGGGCATCGAGTTCAATCGCGCCCTGCGCTCGCTGCGCGGCGCCCGCGACCTGCTGCTGAGCGGCCTGCTGGCGGCCGAGCATTTCCTCGAGACCGAGACGCTGGCCGCCGCCGAAGCGTAAGGCGCCGGCTGGCGAATGATCGTCGGCTTTATCGGCTAAGGCTCCGATAATCCCGCTTGCTCCGTCGCTGCGCTCGCAATGACGTGTGGAAAGAGCTTCGCTCAGAGGCGCAATCCCTGCACCGAAACGGAGCGGCGCCTGCGAGCCCATAGCACCTCAACGAAAAACGGCCGCCGGTTGCCCGGCGGCCGTTTCGTTGTGGACTGATCTCAGCGGCCTCAGGCCGCGGTCGAGGCCTTCTGCTGGGCTTCGACGGCCTCGTCCTTGCGGATCTCGGAGAGGCGCTTCTGCACCTCCGACGAGAACACGTATTGCGCCGGGCGCTGCTTGGAGAGGTCGATCTCCGGCGCCATCGGGCCTTCGGTCTTGATGCCGCGCAGCGACACGAACATCGCCTTGATCGGGTTGGTCAGCGCCGCATTGGCGGCGGTCGCCTCATAGCCGCAATGCGCCATGCAGTCGGCGCACTTCTCGTACTTGCCGGTGCCGTAGGAATCCCAGTCGGTGGTCTCCATCAGCTCCTTGAAGGTCTTGGTGTAGCCTTCGCCGAGCAGATAGCAGGGCTTCTGCCAGCCGAAAATGTTGCGCGCAGGCATGCCCCAGGGCGTGCACTCGAATTCCTGGTTGCCGGCGAGGAAGTCGAGGAACAGGCCGGAATGCATGAAATTCCACTTCTTGCCCTTGCCGAGCTTGAAGACGTCGCGGAACAGCTGCTTGGTCTTGGTGCGGTTGAGGAAGTGCTCCTGGTCCGGCGCGCGCTCATAGGCATAGCCGGGCGACATGGTGACGCCGACACCGAGCTCGGTGGTGAAGTCCAGGAACTTGGCGATCTCCTCGGCCGGGTGGCCGTCGAACACGGTGGCGTTGACGTTGACGGTGAAGCCGCGCTCCTTGGCGGCCTTGATCGCGGAGACGGCGCGGTCGAACACGCCCTTCTGCGACACCGCCTTGTCGTGATGCTCGCGCAGGCCGTCGAGATGCACCGAGAAGAACAGGTAGGGCGACGGCTCGAACAGGTCGAGCTTCTTCTCCAGGAGCAGCGCGTTGGTGCAGAGCGAGACGAACTTCTTGCGCGCGACGAGGCCGCGCACGATCTCGCCGATCTCCTTGTGGATCAGCGGCTCGCCGCCGGGGATCGCGACCATCGGCGCGCCGCATTCGTCGGCGGCGTCCCAGCACTCCTGCGCGCTCATGCGGCGGTTGAGGATCGCGTCGGGATAGTCGATCTTGCCACAGCCCGCGCAGGCCAGGTTGCAGCGGAACAGCGGCTCCAGCATCAGCACGAGCGGATAGCGTTTCCGGCCGAGAAGCTTCTGCTTCATCAGATAGGCCCCGATACGCAGTTCCTTATGGAAGGGGATTGCCATTACGTCTCTTCTTTCTGGACCAAACGAGGACCGATCAGCCCGCGACCAGCTCGGCCGGCAGGCGGAATTCGATGTTTTCTTCCCGCCCCGGGACCACCGCGACCTCGACCGGTCCGATGCGCCACAGGGCTTCGATGACGTCGTCGACGAGCACTTCGGGAGCCGAGGCGCCGGCGGTGATGCCGACGGCCTTGGCCCCCTTCAGCCAAACCGGATCGAGCTCGCTGCCATCAGCGATCAGATAGCTTGCGACCCCGGCCTCGGTGCCGATCTCGCGCAGTCTGTTCGAGTTGGAGCTGTTGGCGGCGCCCACCACCAGGATGACGTCCACCAGCTTGCTCAAGTCCCTTACCGCAGATTGCCGGTTCTGTGTCGCATAGCAGATATCCCGGATATCGGGACCTTGAAGGTCTGTAAAGCGGGCTTGAAGGGCTAAAATGATGTCCCGGGTGTCGTCCACGCTGAGCGTGGTCTGGGTAATATAGGCCAAGGGGGTGTCGAGCGGCAGGGGCAGGGCGGCCACATCGGCCACGTTCTGCACGAGGTAGACCGGGCCGGGAACCTGGCCCATGGTTCCCTCCACCTCCGGATGGCCGGCATGACCGATCAGTACCAGGGTACGTCCCTTGGACATGTAGCGCTTGCCCTGGTTGTGAACCTTCGTCACCAGCGGGCAGGTGGCATTGAGCACCGGCAGCCCGCGGGCGGCCGCTTCCTCCTCGACCGTCCGGGCGACGCCGTGGGCGCTGAACACGGTGACGGCGCGCGGGGGGACCTCGGAGAGGTCCTCGACGAAGATGGCGCCCTTGGCCTTCAGGCTCTCGACCACATGCTTGTTGTGGACGATCTCATGACGCACGTAGACCGGCGGGCCATACTTCTCCAGCGCGCGCTCCACGATCTCGATCGCACGCACGACTCCAGCACAAAAACCGCGCGGCTGCGCGAGATACACCTGCATGGGACGTCCAGCCACGTTGCCTCACTTTCGACCCGGCACCTCCGTGCGTGCGACAGGGTTGCAATAATCGCACCAGCGAGTGCCCCAATGGCCCGCCACACGGATGGAAACGCAGGGCTTTGTGTCAAAAATCGAGCGAAGAGAAAAGCCGGTCTGCAAGTCGCTCGCATGTGATGCGTCGCACGCAGCCCCCGAGAGGTTGCAGGTAATTTAGTAATTATAAATTAGATCAATCAATTGAGTTGGTTATGCTCTCACTCGTTCGTCACTTTACCGCCGAGAACAGCCGCTATATCAGCCGGCCCGACGGTTCCGTGCATCGTTCAACTTGATCCGCCGTCGAGGGACCATCCTCGTCTTCAAGGTTGGGCCAGGCCGGGTCGGGGCGCGCTCAGGATGTGTGCGTCCGGGGCTCGCCCTGATCGGGGAACTCCGCCATGAAGCGGACGTTTCCGCCCAGCTCTCTAAACATTAGAAAGTCACGAAGTGCTGACCACGTTTGTCGTCTCGATCGTCAAGGCCTGCACCCGGTTTGCCTGGCCGACATTGATTGCGGCCCTGCTGCTCTCCGTCGGCGCGGGCTTCTATACGGCGCGTCATTTCTCGATCAATACCGACATCAACAAGCTGATTTCGCCTGATCTCGACTGGCGCAAGCGCGACCAGCAATATGAGCAGGCGTTCGATCGCGATCGCATGATCCTGGGCGTGGTCGAGGCGGCGACACCGGAGCTGACCGGCGTGGCGGCTGATGCGCTTGCCAAGAAGCTCAAGGGCGACACCGCGAACTTCTCATCGGTCGAGCTGC
This sequence comes from Bradyrhizobium sp. HKCCYLRH2015, assembly GCF_051168215.1. Taxonomy (NCBI): domain Bacteria; kingdom Pseudomonadati; phylum Pseudomonadota; class Alphaproteobacteria; order Hyphomicrobiales; family Nitrobacteraceae; genus Bradyrhizobium; species Bradyrhizobium sp. HKCCYLRH2015. The sequence goes on from NZ_JBNPUO010000001.1 coordinate 383,985, forward strand.
TCGGCGGCGGCGAGTTCTTCGCCAGGAACGGCCTGCTGTTCCTGCCGACCGAGGAGGTCAAGCAGCTCACGGACCAGTTCACGGCGGCGGCGCCGCTGGTCGAGATCATGGCCGGGGACCCCTCGATCCGCGGCCTGACCGGTGCGCTGGAGACCGGCCTTGCCGGCGTCAAGCGCGGCCAGGTCAAGCTCGATAATGCCGCGCGGCCGTTCGACTACATCTCCCAGACGGTCGAGACCGTGCTCGACAAGGGCGATGCGACCTTCTCCTGGCGCCAGCTGATCTCCGACAAGCCGCTCGAAGACAGCGATAAGCGCGCCTTCATCCAGTTCAAGCCGATCCTCGACTACCAGGCCCTGGAGCCCGGCAAGGCGGCGACGGATGCGATCCGTCAGGCGGCGGCCGAGCTCGATTTCCCGCACCGCTTTCACGCCCGCGTGCGGCTGACCGGGCCGGTGCCGATCGCCAACGAGGAATACGCCACCGTGCAGGAAGGCGCCGTCGTCAACGGCATCGGCACCGTGGTCGTCGTGCTGATCATCCTGTGGCTGGCGCTGCATTCGGCCAAGATCATCTCGGCCGTGTTCATCAACCTGTTCATCGGCCTCGCGCTCACCACGGCCGTCGGCCTGATGATGGTCGGCTCGCTCAATCTGCTGTCGGTCGCGTTCGCCGTGCTGTTCATCGGCCTCGGCGTCGATTTCGGCATCCAGTTCAGCGTGCGCTATCGCTCCGAGCGGTTCAAGAACGACAATCTTCCGGAGGCGCTGGCGGAAGCCGCGCGCCGCTCCGCGGTGCCGCTGTCGCTCGCGGCGATGGCGACGGCTGCCGGTTTCCTGTGCTTCCTGCCAACCGACTACAAGGGCATCTCCGAGCTCGGCGCCATCGCCGGCGCCGGCATGATCATCGCGTTCCTGTCGTCGATCACGGTGCTGCCGGCATTGCTGAGGATCCTCAATCCGCCCGGCGAGAAGGAGCCGGTCGGCTACGCCTTCCTGGCGCCGGTCGATCATTTCCTCGAGAAGCACCGCGTGCCGATCATCGTCGGCACGCTCGGCCTGGTCGTCGCCGGCCTGCCGCTGCTCTATTACATGAAGTTCGACTTCAACCCGATGAACCTGCGCAATCCGCGCGCCGAGTCGATCGCGACCTATCTCGACCTGCGAAAGGATCCGAACACGGGCGCCAATGCGATCGACGTGCTGACGCGCTCCGAGACCGAGGCCAAGGCGATCGAGGCCAAGCTGGCGAAGTTGCCCGAGGTGGCGCGCGTGATGTCGCTCGACAGCTTCGTCCCCGAGGACCAGCCGGCCAAATTGAAGCTGATCGCGCAGGGCGCGAAGGTGCTGGGGCCTGCACTCAACCCCGATCAGGTCGATGCGGCGCCGAGCGACAAGGAGAATGTCGACGCCCTGAACTCGACCGTCGACAATCTCCGGCGCACCGCGGGCGAGAGCAACGGGCCGGGCGCGGTCGCGTCGCGGCGGCTCGCCGACGCGCTTGCCAGGCTCGCGGGCGCCAGCGAAACGGTTCGCAACAAGGCGCAGGCGGTGTTCGTCGAGCCGTGGAAGATCACGCTGACGCAGCTCAGCGCCACTCTCCAGGCGCAGCCGGTCAGCCTCGCGAACCTGCCGCCGGAACTGGTGTCGCAGTGGAAGAGCAAGGACGGACTGATTCGGGTCGAGGCGCAGCCCAAGGGCGATCCGAACGACAACGACAATCTCAGGCGATTCGCCAACGCCGTCCTGACGGCCGAGCCCAACGCGATCGGCGGTCCGGTCTCGATCCTGAAGTCCGGTGACACGATCGTGAAGGCATTCATCCACGCCGGCATCTACTCGCTGGTCGTGATCAGCCTCCTGCTGTGGGTGACCTTGAAGCGCTTCAGCGACGTGCTCATGACGATCGTGCCGCTGCTGGTTGCGGGCGCCGTGACGCTGGAGATCTGCGTGCTGATCAAGCTGCCGCTGAACTTCGCCAACATCGTCGCCCTGCCGCTCCTGCTAGGCATTGGCGTCGCGTTCAAGATCTACTACGTGGTGGCGTGGCGCGGCGGCCGCACAAATTTGCTCCAGACCAGCCTGACCCGGGCGATCTTCTTCAGCGCACTGACGACGGCGACCGCATTCGGCAGCCTGTGGCTGTCGAGCCATCCCGGCACGTCCAGCATGGGCAAGCTGCTGGCGCTGTCGCTGGTCACCACGCTCGCCGCCGTGCTGCTGTTCCAGCCGGCGCTGATGGGCAAGCCTCGCGAGATCAAGGAGCAAGAGGGCTCGTGATCACGGAATAGAAAAAGCGGCCGATCTCTCGGCCGCTTTTTTTTGTTCGCGTGACGGACGCCCGTTAGTTAGCGGGGGCGCGCGATCTCGGGCAGCAGGCAGATATCGCCGACCTGGTCCGCGGGCTTGTGTCCCGGCTTGGCCGATGCGGTTGCGCCACTGCCGACGCCGGTGGTCGTCTTGGCCGCCGGAGCAGGGGCCGGCGCGATTGGTTTCTGTGTACCTTTGGCCATGCTGTTCACAGGGCTCGACGGAATCGGCGGAGCAACCCGCGTCCAGGTCTCGCCGCCGCACAGGAAGCCGAGCACGCAGCCCTTGATCTCCAGGTGATCGGGGTCGACCGGCGTGATGGTGGAGCTGTAGAGCTGCCCATCCTTGGCGTTGTAGACTTGGCCTTCCCACGCGTCTGCGCCGGGCTTCTTCTTCATGTCGATCAGGATCGGCATGCCGAGCGTCGGGCGGCTCTGGCGGGCCGGATCGGGGTTGTTGCTGTCGCGCCCGCCCGGGGTCTTCTCCCAGGCCACGACGCCCCACATGCTGCCATTACATTGTGCGACTCGGATGTTCGCGACGCCGTCGGCAACCCGCCAGTCGCCGGTGGGGTCGGCCGCGAGCGCGGAAGAAATTCCTGCTGCGAACACGACTGCGGAGTATGCTAGTGTCGTCGACATGAGATATCTAAGGCGATGCAACATTGGCAGAAACCCGTGCTTGCTTTGATGGTGCGAATGAGGGCAAAACGCCGCATTGCGCGTTTTCAGTTGACGTCACGTCCATCAACCGAAGTATGTAGCCGATGCTAGAACCCAATCTAGACGTTTCCGAGATGTTTGTGGAGCGCCAAGCGCAGCGCAGCACGATGCACTCTCGGCATCTGAACGAGCAGCTTGTCCGCGTTCTCAAAACGATTGGATATGATGTTGGGTTCCAGAAGGGACAAGGGCAATATCTCTACGATCGTGATGGGGCCCGTTATCTTGACCTGCTCAGCGGTTTTGGCGTCTTTGCAATCGGCCGCAATCATCCGACACTGCGCGCCGCGCTGAAAAGCGTCCTCGACACCGACCTGCCGAATCTCGTTCAGCTCGACGTCTCGACCTTGGCGGGCGTTCTTGCCGAGCGGCTGCTGGAATATGTCCCGTATCTGGACAAGGTGTTCTTCGCCAATTCCGGCGCCGAGACCGTGGAAGCCGCGATCAAATTCGCGCGTGGCGCGACCGGCCGGCCCGGCATCGTCTATTGCGGGCACTCCTATCACGGTCTCACCTATGGCGCGCTGTCGCTGACCGATGATTCGAACTTCCGCAACGGCTTCGAGCCGCTGCTGCCGGGCTGCACGGCGATCCCTTTCAACGATCTCGCCGCGCTCGAGCAGGCGCTGTCGTCGCGCGAGATCGCAGCGTTCATCGTCGAGCCGATCCAGGGCAAGGGCGTCAACATGCCCTCCGACGAGTTCCTGCCGGGTGCCGCTGCGCTCTGCAAGAAATACGGCACCATCTTCATCGCCGACGAGATCCAGACCGGCATGGGACGCACCGGCCGGTTCCTCGCCGTGGAACATTGGAACGTCGAGCCCGACATGGTGCTGCTATCGAAGGCGCTGTCCGGCGGCCATGTCCCGGTCGGCGCGCTGCTGACGCGCAAGCAGATCTTCGACAAGATATTCAACCGCATGGATCGCGCCGTGGTGCACGGCTCGACCTTCGCCAAGAACGACCTCGCGATGGCCGCCGGCATTGCCACGCTCGAGGTGATGAAGGCCGAGAAGCTGGTCGAGGCCGCCGCCAAGCGCGGCGCCGAGCTGCGGCTGGCGCTGACCCGGATGGTGCCGGGCTACGAGCTGCTCAAGGAAGTCCGCGGCAAGGGGCTGATGATCGGCGTCGAGTTCGGTCCGCCGAAATCGCTGCGCCTCAAGGCCTCGTGGACCATGCTGGAGAGCGCCAACAAGGGCCTGTTCTGCCAGCTTATCACGGTGCCGCTGTTCAAGGATCACAAGATCCTGACCCAGGTCGCCGGTCACGGCCTGCACACGATCAAGCTGCTGCCGCCGCTGACCATCACCGAGGAGGACTGCGCCTGGATCGAGCGCGCCTTCGATGACGTCATCGCGCAGAGCCACAAGGTCCCCGGCGCGATCTGGTCGCTCGGCAAGACCCTGGTCGACAACGCCATCCGCAAATCGGCGTGAGCTGACGAACATGTAGGGTGGGCAAACGCGCGACGCGCCGTGCCCACCATCTCGATCCTCGCAGGACCTTTGGTGGGGCACGCTACGCTTTGCCCGCCTTACGAAGGGCTTGTCATGGCGAGCGAAGCAATCCAGCCTTCCTTCGCGCCTCGGGATTGCGTCGTTTCGCCCGCAATGACGGAGCGCGCGAGAGCGACTCAGCTGCTCCCACCCATCTTCCGCTCGAACCGCTCGCCGAACTCCTCGAGCTCGTCGCCGCCGATATCGCTGATCGCCCAATAGCTGAGGCCGCGGTCGCGCCAACTCCTGATATTGAAGCCCTGGATCGTGTCCATCCGTGCGGCGCGGCGCTCGGTGGACGAGGTCTGCGCCACGAACAGATTGATGACGTGCTGGCGGCGGCGATAGACCACCGCGCCGATCGGGCGGGCATCGACATAATCGAGCCGCCCGCCGATCAGGGTGAATCCCTCAGCGGTGAGGTCGATCACCGGCGGCGCCACGTCGAGCCTGCCGTTGAACCAGGGCTTGACCGTGTGCTGGTCGGTCGAGATCACGTCGGTCAGGTGGCCGGCCTGCAGCGAGCGCAGATGCGCCGAGACGATCTCGGCCTCGATCCGCTGCTGGTCGTCATTGCGCAGCACGATGGCGACGAGACCGGTGGCGGCCAGCGCCGACACGGCCGAGCCCATCGCAAAGCCCTTCAGCAGCGAGCGGCGGCTCGGCCGGACGGCAAACGGAGTAACGACGGCCGCCTCGACCGGCGGCAGGGCGGCTTCGATGCGCTGGCGCAAGGCGGCGGGCGCCTTGTAGCCGAGGTCGGCGCCGGCGAGCATCTGCTTCATCTCCCTGATGGCAGCAAGCTCCGCAGCGCAGCGCGGGCAGGTCGCGACATGGGCTTCGACCTCGAGAGCGTGGCCGGCGTCGAGCTCGCCATCGGCCAGCGCGTGGATCAGGATCTCGGCTTCATCGCAGGTCATGGCTAGAGCTCCTCCTGCGCGAGCCAGGCGGCGCGCAGCATCGCGCGGGCGCGGGCGAGACGCGACATCACGGTGCCGACCGGCACGTCGGCGGCCTCCGCGATCTCGCGATAGGACAGATTGTTGACCTCGCGCAGCACGAACGTCTCGCGGAACGGCTCGGCCAGCGTGTCGATCATTCGCCGGATCGCCGAGGCATCGCGCTCGCGCAGCACGGCGCCTTCCGGCGTCTCGGTGCTCTCCTGCCACAGCGGCGGCTGCTCGGCCGCTTCGGGCGCATCGTCGAGCGCCTTGACCGGCGCACCGGCGCGGCGCGCGAATTCGGCGTGGCAGACATTGCGCAGGATCGCAAACAGCCACGGCTTCATCGCCGGACCACGGTAGGTGTCGAAATGCTTCAGCGCGCGCAGGTAGCATTCCTGCACCGCGTCCTCCGCGTCGGCGGCGTTGCGCAGCAGATAGCGCGCCAGCGTGTAGACATCGTCGAGATGCGGCAGTGCCGCCTCGCGGAAGCGTCGCGCCCTCTCGGGATCGTCACTGGCTGTCGTCACCGGCGTGGTCTCCGGCCCGGTTCGCGGTCGCACGGCGCGGCCGGCGCTACGGCGCCGACCGGCCCATGCGACGATGCTCATGCCCTGGTTCGCGATGCTACTCAACCTTGACCAGCCCCGTCATGTGCGGATGCAGCGAACAGAAATATTTGTAGTCGCCGGCGGCTGCGAAGGTGAAGGAGAAGCTGTCGTCGGTATCGAGCGTTTTCGACCGGTATTTCCCGGCCGACACCACCGTGTGCGGGATGTCGTCGTGGTTGGTCCAGGTCACGGTGTCGCCGACCTTCACCGTCACCGCGGCCGGGGTGAAGGTGAAGTTGTCGATGGTGACCTTGATGGTCTCGGCGCGCAGCGGCGTGGCGCCGAGAAGCAGCGCGGCGGCGAGGCAGGCGCCGCGAACAACAGACTGGCTCATTGCGTTTCCGTCCTCAGCCGGCCAGCGGCGTGTCGATGATGGCGAGCCGCTCGGACCCGACCTTGAAGTCGATGCTGGCGATGCCGAGCAGGCTGCGCAGTCTGGCGTCCTCGACCTTCATCGGGCCGGGCGAGGGCGCCGTGCCCGGCGCCGGCTGCGGAAAGGCGGTCGAGCGCGCGGTGTGGAAGGTGACGTTACCCTCGACCTTCTGCATCACCTGATGAATATGGCCGTTCAGCACCGTCACCGAGCCGAACCCCTTCAGGCTGTCCAGCGCGCGGCCGCCATCCTCGGTGCCCCAGCCCCATTCCGGATATACGGTCCACAACGGGATGTGCGCGAACACGACGACCGGGGTCGATTTGGAGCGGCCCTTGAGATCCTGCTCCAGCCAGGCGAGCTGCTCGGCGCCGAGATTGCCGAGCCCGCCGGCCTTGAGATCGACCACGTTGACCAGCCCGATGAAGTGTACGCCATTGGCGTCGAACGAATACCAGCCGGAGCCGCGCGTGCCCTTGCCGTAGCGCTCCTTGTAGAGCTTGACGTCCTCGTCGAGGAAGTCGTGCTCGCCGGGCACGTAGTGCACGTCGAGACGCGTCTGCGAGATGATGCGATCGGCGTCGTCGAACTCGGCCGCCTTCGACAGATGCGAGATGTCGCCGGTGTGGATCATGAAGGACGGCTTCACCGGCATCGCCTTGATGCGGTTGACGGCCTCCTCGAGCGTGCCGAGCGCGTTGGGATTGGCCGGCTTGTCGAAGCCGACATGGCTGTCGCTGATCTGCAGGAAGGTCAGGCCGGAGGCGGGCTGCTCGGCCGCCCGCGCGGCGTCGACCAGGCCGAGCGAACGCGGCACGCCGCCTGACAGCGTCCAGAGCACGCCGGTGCCGGCCCACGTCATGCATTCCAGCACCTTGCGCCGGCTGACGCCGTTCTCGTCGTGATCACCAAGGCTCATCGTCATCTCCCGTTGCCCGTCATCGGGCTTGCGGGGGAGAAGAGCGGCGGCGGTCCGGTTTTATTCCCGGATTGCAGCCGTCGAAACGCGATGACGTGTTCGTGATCATGCCGGCGATGGCCGCCGGCTCGCCTGGTCGCGCAGGATGTCGGCGCAGGGCCGCGCGAAAGATATAAGCGGGTGGCCGCCGAGGGCGCGGCCGATGGATACGACGTCGATGCATGAGCGCGTGACCCCGAACTCGCAGAACACAGAAGCGGCGCGCGATCGGATCGTGCCGCTCGATCGCGCCAGGACGTTCATCACGCTCTCGGTCGTGCTCTATCACTCCGCCATCAACTACACTCATTTCGGCCAGGGCGGCGACCGCATGCACTGGCTCGGCTTCGACCTCGTCGCGCTGTTCAACGACAGCTACTTCATGTCGTGCATGTTCTTCATCTCCGGCCTGTTCGTGCCGGCAAGCCTGGCGGGCCGGGGCGCGTCGGACTATGTCGGGCGCCGCGCGCTGCGGCTCGGCGTGCCCTACATCGTGTCGATCCTCGTGATCATGCCGATCGCCTATTACCGATACTACGTGGCCGAGGATCAGTTCGCCGCGGTGTGGTGGCGCATGATCAGCGAAGGGCCGTGGCCGTCCGGCTCGGCCTGGTTTCTCGGCGTGCTGCTGGGGTTTGATATACTGGCTGCGCTCGTCTGCGTCCTGGCGCCGCAGGCGATCGGCGCAGTCGGGCGCTGGGCCGGGGCGTTGCTGCACTATCCGCTCACTGGCTTCCTGATCTTCCTCGTGATCGCCAACCTGGCCTATCTGCCGCCGCATCTCGGCTTCGGTGACGGTTTCTGGTTCATGCCCGGACATTTTCCGCTGCCGCTGCAGGCGAGCCGGGTGCTGCTCTATCCGGCCTTCTTCGTCGGCGGCGTCGCGATCGGTGCCGCCGGGCTGCGAGCGGGCCCGTTCGCGGCCGACGGCGCGCTGGTGCGGCGCTGGTGGATCTGGTTCGGTCTTTCCTATGGCTGCTATGGCGCGATCCTGTTGCTGGCCTACGCCCATCACAACTGGATCGCCGACTTCGACTCGCCGCCGCTATGGTGGCGTGCGGCCTATGGCAGCGCCGTGGCAAGCTTCTGTGCTGCGATGGCGTTCGGCGTGCCGACCTTCTTCCTGCGCTGGGCGAAGGCGCCGCTGGCGCTGATGGATCGCCTGCAGCCGTCGGCCTACGGCATCTATCTGCTGCACTTCCTGCCGCTGCTGTGGCTGCAATATCTGGTCTACGACCCGGCGTGGCCGGCGGGAGTGAAGTTCGCGATCGTGCTGGCGGGCACGCTGTCGGTGAGCTGGCTGGCGACTGTGCTGTTGCGCCGAATCCCGTTGGTGGCGCGGATCGTCTGATCCGTTGCGCGCGGCGGTGGCTGCCGTCGAACTCGTTACGGTGACACTTGGCGTCAATAAGACGAGGCGCGGTGCGGGTGAATGCGCCCTCTCCTCTTGTGGGCCCCTTGTGGGAGAGGGCATGTAGGACAGTGCAGCAAGCTCGGTTGGGTGAGGGGTATGCCTCAACGAGCGTCGCTCGCCGAGATATACCCTCACCCAACCGCGCGCGTGGATAGGCCGAAGATGCCTTCTCTCACAAGGGGAGAGGGCGCTGTATCGTACAGCGCCCTGTGTCAACGCCATCGATGCCGATGGTGAGAATTGCGCGCGCGAGTTCGGCGCAAAACGAGCGGGATCGCATGCGCGCGCTTCACCGCCCATCCTCCAGGATCATCATCGCCGCCTTCTCTGCGATCATCGCGGTCGGCGTGTTGGTGTTGCCCGAGGTGATGGTCGGCATGATCGAGGCGTCGGCGATGCGCAGGCGGTCGATGCCGCGGAAGCGCAGCCGCTCGTCGACCACGGCCATCGGATCATCGGGGGAGCCCATCTTCGCCGTGCCTACGGGGTGGAAGATGGTGGTGCCGATGTCGCCGGCGGCCTTGGCGAGCGCCGCGTCGTCATCGCCGACCGATGGGCCGGGCAGATATTCTTCCGGCCTGTAGGCGGCGAGCGCATTCTGTTTCATCAGCCGGCGGGTGACGCGGATGGCGTCGGCCGCGACCTGGCGGTCGTCCTCGGTCGCCAGATAGTTCGGCGCGATCGATGGCGCTTCATCGATTGCTGCGGAGCGGATGCGGACGCTGCCGCGCGAGGTCGGACGCAAATTGCAGGCGCTGACCGTGATCGCGGGAAAGCGATGCAGGGGATCGCCGAACTTGTCGAGCGACAGCGGCTGCACGTGGAATTGGATGTTGGCGCGGTCGCGCGTCGCATCCGAGCGCGTGAAGATGCCGAGCTGCGACGGCGCCATGGTCAGCGGCCCGCGGCGCCGGAACGCGTAGTCGAGACCCATCAGGCCGCGGCGGACCAGCGAGTAGTAGGTCTCGTTCAGCGTCTTCACGCCCGTGACCTTGTAGATCGCGCGCTGCTGCAGATGGTCCTGCAGGTTGCGTCCCACGCCCGGTCTGTCGAGGACGAGGTCGATGCCGAGCGCGCCGAGCCACTCGGCCGGGCCGATGCCCGAGCGCTGCAGCACCTGCACCGAGCCGATCGAGCCGGCGCTGAGGATGACCTCGCCCCTGGTGCGGGCCTCGATGGTCTCGCCGTTTTGCCGGAAGCGCACGCCGGCGGCGCGGCCGTTCTCGATGATCAGGCGATCCACCATCACCTGCGTTTCCAGCCGCAGGTTCGGCCGGCTCAGCGCCGGCTTGAGGAAGCCCCGCGCGGACGACCAGCGCCGGCCGCGCTTCTGGTTGACGTGGAAATAGCTGATGCCTTCATTGTCGCCGGTGTTGAAGTCGGGGATGCGGCGCAGCCCCATCTGCTCGGCGGCGTCACCGACCGCGTCGAGCACTGCCCAGGACAGCCGGGGCGCCTCGATCCGCCAGCCGCCGCCGACGCCATGGTGTTCGCTTTCGCCGAGAAAATGATCCTCCAGCCTCCTGAATACCGGCAGCACGTCGGCATAGCTCCAGCCGGCGAGGCCGAGCTGGCGCCAATGGTCGTAGTCGGCGGCCTGGCCGCGCATCGAGATCATGGCGTTGATCGCCGAGCAGCCGCCGATCACCTTGCCGCGGGGGTAGGCCAGCGAGCGGCCATTGAGGCCCGGCTCGGCCTCGGTGCGAAACATCCAGTCGGAGCGCGGATTGCCGATCGCGAAGAGGTAGCCGACCGGAATATGGAACCAGATCCAGTTGTCGTTGCCGCCTGCCTCGAGAATCAGGACGCGGGCCTTGGGATCGGCCGACAGCCGGTTGGCGAGGATGCAGCCGGCGGTGCCGGCGCCCACCACGATATAGTCGTAATCCCCCTCGAGCTGTCTCGGCATCGGCATTCCCTTCCCATCGTTGCGAGCTTTTAGTCAGCCCGGACCGGCCCGGACAAGCGCCACGTTCATGGCTGGTTGACCGAGCCATGAGACGGGCGCAGCCCTTATCTTGGGCGGTGCGGCTTTTGCATGCTAAACAGGCGCAAAATCCCACCGGAGTTACGAGATTCCCCATGCCCATCGTCAACCGCGTCGCCGATCTGCAGCCCGATATCCAGGCCTGGAGGCGGGATATCCATTCGCATCCGGAGCTGCTCTACGACGTGCATCGGACGGCGGCCTTCGTCGCGGATCGGCTGCGCGAGTTCGGCTGTGACGAGGTCGTGACCGGCCTCGGCCAAACTGGCGTCGTCGGGGTCATCAAGGGCCGCAAGCCCGGCCATGGCGAGGTGAAGGTGCTCGGACTGCGCGCCGACATGGACGCGCTGCCGATCGTGGAGGCGACCGGACTGCCCTATGCCTCGAAGACCCCGGGCATGATGCATGCCTGCGGCCATGACGGCCATACGGCGATGCTGCTCGGCGCCGCGCGCTATCTGGCGGAGACCCGCAACTTCGCCGGCGAGGTCGCGGTGATCTTCCAGCCGGCCGAGGAGGGCGGCGGTGGTGCGGACGCGATGATCAAGGACGGCCTGATCGACCGTTTCAAGATCGACCAGGTCTACGGCATGCACAACGGGCCCGGCCTGCCGGTCGGCGCCTTCGCCATCCGCCAGGGGGCGCTGATGGCGTCGACCGACGCGATCGACATCACCATCGAGGGTCATGGCGGTCATGCCGCCAAGCCGCACAATTGCATCGACTCGCTCCTGGTCGGCGCCCAGCTCGTCACCGCGCTGCAGCAGATCGTGTCGCGCAGCGTCGATCCGCTGGAGGCCGCGGTGCTGTCGATCTGCGAGTTCCACGCCGGCAATGCCCGCAACGTGATTCCGCAGAGCGCGGTGCTGCGCGGCACCGTGCGGACGCTGACGCCGAAGGTGCGTGAGCTGATGGAGAAGCGGGTGCGCGAGGTCGTGACCGGCGTCGCCCAGATGACCGGCGCCAGGATCGACCTGAACTATGCGCGCGGCTATCCGGTGGTCATCAATCACGCCGAGCAGACCGAGATCGCGATCCGCGCCGCCAAGGAGGTCGCAGGCGACGCCAATGTGCACGAGATGCCGCCGATGATGGGTGGTGAGGACTTCGCCTACATGCTCGAGGCGCGTCCCGGCGCGTTCATCTTCGTCGGCAATGGCGACAGCGCCGGCCTGCATCACCCGGCCTACAATTTCAACGACGAGGCGATCGTCTACGGCACCTCGTTCTTCATCAAGGTGGTGGAGAACACGCTGGTGGCGTGAGCTCGCCATCCGGCACGCAAGTACATCGGCAGGCCCGCGCGTGAGCGCGGGCCTTTTGCGTGTGCAATGCACGTTGGGTTCCATGACCTTGGACGGAACTGCTGCGTGTGCGCTGCGGTGGAACGAGGTGCGACGATATGCCTTGCGATGACATTCGCGGGCGCAGGCACGCATCATGCGCAGCCATTGCAGGCATCCGAGGCGATCGCAGCACGTCCTCGATGCAAGCAATCAGCAGGTGTATCGATCCGACTACTCTATTGTGACTCAAATAGCTTCATGTTAGTTTTCTCCCGCTTCAGCGACTGGCTGAGTGTGGACGGCCTGAGCGAAGTGGTTAGCACAGCTACATCGTTCCAGGATTTGTGTTCCAAGATCTGTGCTCCAAGACGAATGTTCCAAGATCTGTGAGTTCAGGGCGCGAGGTCACAGGACTTGTACCGGGACGTTGCTATTTCCTTTCTGAATGAATGGCGGTTCTCAACCGACTGGGAGTTTTAGGAATGGCTGATCGCGATCCGGCGGAAATGCGCAAGAAGGTCGATCTTGCGTTGAAATCCGTAGTAGATTCAGAGATTGCACGTGCCTCTCTGAAGATCGACATCATGGCGGAAGGCGTTCCATTCTCGCGCGGAGCGATCTTCAGCAAGACCAACCCGTTTTCGCGCGGCATCGTCTTCAGCCGCCTCGCGGCGATGGAGCGTCCGGACGAGATGGAACGCGAAATCGCCAACGATCCTGCGGTCTTGGGTGCTCTTGCGGAGCGCCTCACGCAGGTGCGGGCGGTGAAGGACCTCAAGGGTCAGTTCAACGTGTCTCAGGCACCGGCCGCGCCGAAATCGACCAGGTGAACGGACCGATCGTTCGGCTCAGACCAAGCGAAGCGGGCCTGCCATGTCGGATCTTGCCGATGTGACTGGTCGTGGCCCGCCCGCGCCTGGCCATTTGCGTATGACGGGACGTGGTCGCCGTCGTCCGCATGAGCTTTCCTGATAGCTGCTCTTGATACCGGCATCGGTTGCGGTCCTGCCTCGGCAGGAAAGCTTGCGGCTGGCTTCGTTGGCGTATTTCCGGAGGCATGCTCGATCATGAGTGACGCTTGGACTTGGCGACCGTCGAAATCTGCCTGGCATGAGAAATTCAACGACAAGATCCTGAGATGGCAACCGGAGGAGCGCCTCGGCCTCGATTGCGAGCCGCTCAAGGCGTCGCTCATCGAAGCCAATGCGCGTGAAGCGGATTGGCTTCGCCATCCCTGCATGAACGCCATCACCTATGAGGGGCACGACAAGAGTCCACAGCGCGATCTGCAGGTCGCGATCTGGACGGCTGCCAATGCGCCGACGGCGTCCACGTCGCTGACGGCGCCGGAGCCGCTGACCTTATGGTCGCCGGTCGGAGGCTATCGGATCGAGGCCGGCACGTATGACTTGAACGAACTGGCCGGACTGCTTCCGATGAAGGAGTGGCCCTACGACATATCCGTCGATGTGGGGTGCCACTCGCTGGGATTTCCGATCCCCGATACCTGGGCCGAGCACACCGATCTCTCGGCCGACGAGCAGGCCCGGATGACGCGCGAGGTGACGAACTCGCTGGAGATCCTCGTGACCGCCGCGAAGAAGTTTCCCGAATGCGTGAATTGGGTGTCCGATGTGACGCGCGTCCTGATCCCCTTGCGCAGCAGCGAGCGATCTTATTTCCGCAGCGGATCGCAGGCCGACGTGCCCGGCATGGTCTATGCCGATCTGTTCGGCGGGCTGATGCAGGTGATGGAGGCCATCGTCCACGAATCCGCGCATCTGCATCTGTTCATGGCGGAGGCCTCTGGACCCCTGGTCGATCCGCAGCACCAGGGCCGCTACGCATCGCCGCTGCGACCGGAGCCGCGGCCCCTGCGCGGGATCCTGCTGGCGTTTCACGCCATCGCCTACATCTGTGCCTTCTATCGCGAGGCCGAGAAGCAGGGTTTTGGCGGATCGGCCGAGTATGATGCCGAGCTTGCCAACATGCTGACCAAGCTCAAGGAGGCGCAGGTCGTATTGGGTGATGCCCGACAGTTCCTGACCGAGGATGGCCGCATCTTCGTCGATCGCACCGCCGAGATAGCCTACCAATGAAGGACGGTCCGCATCTTCACTTCGTGTTCAAGGTCGCGTCGCGTTGCAATCTGAACTGCTCCTATTGCTACGTCTACAACAAGGGCGACAGCACCTGGAAAGAGCGCCCCGCGATCATGGACGACGAGGTCGTCGAGATCGCGATCGACCGCATCCGCCGCCATTGCCTGGCAACAGGCCAGACCTATTTGACGATCACCTTTCATGGCGGCGAGCCGTGCCTGGTCAAGCATGAGCGGTTCAGCTCCTGGTGCCAGAAGATCAAGGACGCGCTGGCGGGCATCGCGCGGGTGCAGCTCTGCATGCAGACCAACGGCACACTGCTCGACGACGGCTGGGCCGAGATCATCAAGAGGTTCGACATCGATCTCGGGATCAGCATCGACGGAACGCCGGACGTGCATGATTCCCTGCGTGTCGATCATGCCGGGCGGGGCTCCTATCGCGACGTCGAGCAGGGCCTTTCGGTGCTGCGCCGCGCCGGAATTCCGCTGCGCTTCCTGTCGGTGATCCAGCTCGGGGCCAGCGGCGCCGCGGTGCATCGTCATCTGACGAGCCTGGGACCGGCCTCCATCGACTATCTGCTGCCGGATTTCACCCATGACACCATCGCTGCGGTTCGCGACCGTTATGGGCCGACACCCTGTGCCGATTTCCTGATCCCGATCTTCGAGGATTGGTGGCGGGAGGGCACGCTGGATCTCCGGATCAAGATTTTCTGGAACATCGCCTGGCTCGTTCAGGGCGGCGAGAGCCGCATCGACATGCTCGGCAACCAGCCGCTGACCTTCCTGTTCGTCAACACCGATGGCGAGATCGAAGGGCTGGATGTGCTGCGGGTCTGCTACGACGGCGCCGCGCGCACCGGCCTGAACGTGCGGACCTCCGACTTCATGGACGTCCAGCACGCCGGCGCGTTTCACCGCGCCGCGGTGTTCGAGGGCCTGCCGCTGCCCGACGGCTGCCGCGCCTGCCGCGAGCGCGACACCTGTGCCGGCGGCTATCTTCCGCATCGCTATGCGTCGCGGACCGGCTTCAACAATCCGACGGTGTGGTGCGCCGATCTCCTGAAACTGTTCGATCACATCCGCGAACGGCTGGGGACGTCGGTGGAAGAAACGAAGCTCCGCCGGGCCCATTTCATCGACATGGCGCTGCAGCGGGCGGTGGGGTTGCAGCAGGAGTTACCGGCCATCGGCTGAGGCGGGACCTTGATCGCCGTCTCATGAGCGATCGCGCCGGGGCCTGCGATCGGGCGGCGCGGTTGAGAGTGGAACGCGGAAGCGGAAGGAGTGCGCGCGATGACGATCACCCGGATGCCCGACGTTCTCAGCTGGAACGATTACGACGCGGTATGCGACGGCGTGCTTGCCACCTATGGCGACCGGCTCGCGCAGAAGCTGGGCGAAGCCGTGGGGGAGATCTGCCGCGACGGTCCCGCGGGCGGGGACGATCTGCGCAGCCTGATGGATCGCGTCGCGGACGATGGCTTCATGCGGATTCTCGATGCCCCCGAGACCTCGTTCCGTCTGTTGTCGGCGCCGGGCCGGCACGCCGAGGACAAAGGGCGATTTCTGCGCGATGCCTTCGTGGCCGAAGCGTTGCGCCAGGGGCTCGACGTCGCCGCCGACCGGGAGGTGTGGACCGCGCTCGGCGACCGCGGCTATCTGCGTGACGGCGTCTGCATCTGGCCCCAGGTCGAGGGCATGCCGGTGACCGATTACGGCAGCCCGCATGCGCTCCGGGTGGACCTGTCCGGCCAGGACCGGCCGGTCCCGCCGCCGCGCCCGCCGTTCTCGGACGGCGAAATCGACCGGCTGCACGATCTGCTGCGACGGTCGCGGGCGGCGCTCGAGCGGACCGAGCCGGGGCTTCCCCGTTTCGTCGCCCGCTTCAACATCGCCCTCATCCTGCAGAAGGACCCGGAAAGCCCGGGCAGCTTCTCGTCGGGATCGAACGGCTACTACATCGGCCGCACCTTCCTCGCCAATCCGCATCTACCCGAGATCGACGAATCCCACATCGCCGATGCGCTCGTCCATGAGGGCATCCACGCGCTGCTCTACATGCAGGAGCAGGAGCAGCCCTGGTTCCTCGAGTCGACGGCGAAGGGCTCGCTGCCGCGCATCACCTCGCCCTGGAGCGGCAGCCGGCTGCCGTTTCCGTCGTTCCTGCAGGCCTGTTTCGTCTGGTACGGCCTGCTGCATTTCTGGAGCCGGGCGATGCAGTCCGGCGCGTTCGAGCAGGGCGTCGCAATCAAGCGCATCCAGCTCTGCCTGCGCGGCTTCTGCAAGCAGCCGCTGCTCGACAGCATCGCGGGGTTTTCATCGGTGGTCGATGCCGATGTGCAGAAGACGATCGAGGAGATGCAGAACGTCGTCGTCGGCGCCTTTGCCGATGTCCGCCATGCGGGCTGATGCGACGACGACGTCGGTGACGGTTGAGTGCGGAGGCTGAGGATGGGGAGTGGAACGGCACTGCATCGGGATCGTCTGGCGCGTCCGGTCCAGAAGAGCTTTCGATCGGGAACGCAGCGGTCGGTGCCGCCGTCGCAGACGGTGGAGCGGGTGCGTCCTTACCTCGCCGAGATGGGGATCACGCGGGTGGCCGACGTCACCGGCCTCGACCGGGTCGGCATTCCCGTCACCATGGTCTGCCGGCCGAACTCGCGCTCGGTCTCGGTGTCGCAGGGCAAGGGGTTGACCCTGGACGCCGCGAAGGCGTCGGGCCTGATGGAATCGATCGAGCTGTTTCACGCCGAGACGATCACGCTGCCGTTGAAGCTTGCGACCTATGCCGAGCTGATCCGCGACCATGACGTGGTCGACGTCGCCGACCTGCCGCTGATCGCCGGCGGCCGCTTCCATCCGGATCTGCAGATGCTGTGGATCGAAGGCCGCGATCTGATTGCGGATGCCGATGTCTGGGTGCCGTTCGAGATGGTGAACCTCTCGACATCGCGCCCCGAAATGCCGGCCGGCAGCTTCATCTCGTCGTCGAACGGCTTGGCGTCCGGCAACCACCTGATCGAGGCGCTGCTGCACGGCATCTGCGAGGTCGTGGAGCGCGATGCGACCACGCTCTGGCACCTGCGCAGTCCGGACGAGCAGCAGGGCCGGCGCATCGCGCTCGACACGGTTCAGGACGAAGGCAACAGGCGGCTGCTGGAGATGTGCGAGCGTGCGGGCCTCGAGGTGGTGGCGTGGGACATCAGCTCCGATGTCGGGCTCGCCGCCTGCCAGTGCCTGATCTTCGATCGTGACGAGGAGCTGGGGCGGGATCTCTATGCTGCGTTGGGCATGGGCGCGCATCTGTCGCCGGAGATCGCCTTCCTGCGCGCGCTGACGGAAGCGGCGCAGAGCCGGCTGACGCTGATCGCGGGGGCGCGCGACGACGTGTTTCGCGAGGAATATGACGAGACGGCGCTGGCCGCGCAGTTTCTCGGCGAGCAGCGGGCGTTGCTGCGAACCAGCCCGCCGACGCGAAGCCTGCGCGAAACGCCGTCGCTGGCCTCGGAGACGTTCAACGACGACCTCGCCGTGGTTCTCGATCGGCTGCAATCCGCCGGTGTCCGGCAGGTGATCGCGGTCGATCTCACCAAGAGCAGGTTCGAGATCCCCGTGGCGAGGGTCGTCATTCCAGGGCTAGAGACCTTCGACAAGAATCCGGACTACAGCCCGGGGCGGAGGGCGCGGGCCTTCGCCGATGATCAGCTCTCGCGGCGCCAGCCATCGGGGCATCCGCTATGACATGCATCGTGTTCACCGGGCCGACGCTGCATCCGCGCGACGCCGCGCTCGAATTGGAGGCGGAGTATCTCCCGCCGGTGCAGCAGGGCGACGTCTATCGCGCCGCGCTGGCGAAGCCTGCGGCGATCGGGATCATCGACGGCTATTTCGAGCAGGTGCCGTCGGTGTGGCACAAGGAGATCCTGTGGGCGATGGCCAGCGGCATCCACGTGTTCGGCAGCGCCAGCATGGGCGCGCTGCGCGCGGCCGAGCTGCACGCGTTCGGCATGGAGGGCGTCGGCAAGGTATTCGCGGCGTATCGCGACGGCGTGTTCGAGGCCGACGACGAGGTCGCCCTGATTCACGGGCCGGCGGAGCTCGGCTTTCCCGCGCTGTCCGAGCCGCTGGTCAACATCCGTTTCACCCTGCAGAAGGCGGTCGCCGCTGGGGTGATCTCGGAGGCGTCCCGTCAGATCCTGGAGGCGCTCGGCAAGGCAAGCTTCTATCCCGAGCGCAGCTACTCGGCGCTGCTGCAGGGCGCGCGGTCCGATGGCCGCCTGACGTCGCAGGAGATCGCCGCGCTCGAGGCCTGGCTGCCGGATCACCGCATCGACCAGAAGCGCGAGGACGCGCTGGAGATGCTGCGGACGATGCGGCGCCGGTTCGCCGGAGACGTGGTGCCCAAGGCGGTCGAGTACGCCTTCGAACACACGCAGTTGTGGGACGGGCTGATCCAGGACGCGCAGCGCTCGGCGGCCGCAGAACGCGAGTCCGGCATCCCGGACGGGACGCCGCAACTGATGGACGAGCTGCGGCTGCTGGCGGCGCGCGGCGGCGACCTGTCCGACAAGGCGATCGCGCGATTTCTCGCCGCATCGGAGGCCAAGCGCCGCGGCGTCAGGGTCGACGCCCAGGCGCTGAGCGCGGAGATCATCCGGTTTCGCCAGAGCAGGGATCTGATGGACCCGGCCGAGCTCGAGGCGTGGATCGCGCGCAACGGCCTGACCCGCTCGGAGTTTCTGGAGCTGATGCTGGACGAGGCGCGCATACGCTCGTTCAGGAAGGGGCTCAACGGCTCGGCCCTGAATGCGCTGGCCGACTGGGCCCGGATCGACGGCCATTTCGAGGATCTGCTGGCGCGCGCACGCGACAAATGCGAGGTGCTGAAGCAGGCGGAGATCGATGGCGGCGGCTGTCCGGCCGATTTCGGGATCAGCGAGGACGAGCTGATGGCGAGATATCTGCCGGCAGCGCCCGGCGACGGAGGCTGGGACGAGGCGGAGCTGGCGGGATCGCTCGGGTTTCCGGATCGCGCCGCGCTGATCCAGGCCCTGCTGCGCGAGCACGTTTACACGTCGCGCAAATCCTGACCGACGGTTGCCGCGTCGTGCTTCACGCCCGATGGCGGGGAGGCGGTCATGCCGCGTGGGCGCGCTTGAGCGCGGCGGCGGCGATCTTCAGGTCTTGCACGAAGAGTTCGTATTCACGCGCCTTGGCGTCGGCGTCGGGCAGGCGCAAGAGATAGGACGGGTGCACCGTGATCATCGCCCTGACACCATCGGGCAGGTCGACCACATGGCCGCGATTCTTGGTGACCTGGGTGATCTTGCCGAACACCGACTGCGCCGCGGTGGCACCCAGCGCCACGACCAGAGCGGGCCGGACGGCGGCGAGCTCGCGCTCGTACCATTGCCGGCAGGCCTTGATCTCCGGCGTGGCCGGCTTCTGGTGCAGCCGGATCTTGCCGCGCGGCACGAACTTGAAATGCTTCACCGCATTGGTGACGTAGACCTTGGACCGGTCGATGCCGGCCTCTGCGAGCGCACGGTCGAGCATCTGTCCCGCCGGGCCGACGAACGGATGGCCGGCCAGATCCTCCTTGTCGCCCGGCTGCTCGCCGACCAGCATCAGCGGCGCATGCTCAGGACCTTCCCCGAACACGGTCTGGGTCGCATCCTTCCACAGCGGGCAGGCGCGGCAGGACGCGGCTTCTTCACGCAAGGTCTCAAGGTCGGCGGCGACAACATCACGTGAGGTCTCAGCAGCAGCATGCGCGTGGGCTTTCGGCTTGCGGGTCATCGCGGTCTCCTCGACGCGCTTCTGTGGCTTGTGCGGTTCGGTGCCAGGTTCGGCGATCATCTCGGTGGTGCGCCGGGCGGCAGCCGCGATCAGCGGCTGGATCAGCTTGGCCTCGGGCAGGTTCTGCCAATATTTCTTCGGCATCTCCTTTTCCATTGCCTTCACTTTGAGCCGTGCCGGATTGAAAATGCTGGCATAATAGCGCAGCCACACCTCTTCGAGGCGGTCTTCCGACGGCGCTTCGGCCTTGCTCACACCCGGCGTGAACGAGACGTGGCTGCCGTCCCAATGCGCGCAGATTTCCGGGGTGAGGATCGACCAGGGCATGTCGGCGAAGCGCCGGGCGAAGAACGGCGCGGCGCGCTCGACGATGTGATGCTCCGGCTCGAACCAGGCGACGTAGCGTGACTCGCGCTCGCGGCCGACCTCGCGGAAACGGACGAAGGCGTGCATCTTGTGGACGTCGCGGCGCACCGCGCGCGCCAGCGCATTGGCCTGCGCGACGTCGGGATCGGTGGCGATGTCCATGAGATCGTGGTTGGTCCGCAGACGCCACAGCAGCCGGTAGAGCAGGGTGAAGCGGCTGGGGTCGCTGTGCAGGATCGCGCTTTCAGCAAGCTCCATGAAGCTCGCCGGCACCGAAAACGCGCCCTTGGGCACCTCGGGCAGCTGGGTGTCAGCATGGTCGTCGAACAGATCGGGCGCCGCGCCCTTGACGCGCCAGGTGACATCCGCCGGCCTGACGTCGTTCATCGCCAGCGCCCGCGCCGCCCGGCGCCAGCCGTCGAAATCGGTGTCGCTGTCGAGGGTTACGACGTGCATTTGTCTCCTCACGTCATTGCGAGGACGAAGCAATCCAGAGTCGTCGTGTCGCCCCTGGATCGCGTCGCTGCGCTCGCGATGACGGCTTCCGTCAAAATCCAAATCCCAGCTGCTGCGGTTTCGGCCGCAGCCGGGCTCTGAGGCTGGCACCGTCGAGCAAAGACGGAGACGGCCGGTGGTCGGAGAGAACGATGAACGGCAGCGCCTTGTTCCGGACGACGTTGAGCCGGGCGAGATCCGCAAGGCGGATCGTGGTGGTGCGCCGGGTCGCGAGGATGCGCTGCACGGTGCGGGTGCCGAAGCCGGGTACGCGCAGCAGCTCCTCGTGGCTTGCGGTGTTGATGTCGAGCGGGAAGCGGTCGCGGTGGCGCAGCGCCCAGGCAAGCTTGGGGTCGATGTCGAGCGGCAGCATGCCCTCGTTCTCCTCGACGATCTCGTCGGCGTCGAAGCCGTAGAACCGCATCAGCCAGTCGGCCTGGTACAGCCGGTGCTCGCGCACCAGAGGCGGGGCCTGCAGCGGCAGCGCGCGGCTGGCATCGGGGATCGGGCTGAAGGCGGAGTAATACACGCGCTTGAGCTTGTAGGCGCCGTAGAGATTGGCCGAGGTCGACAGGATGACGCGGTCGTTGGCCGCGTCGGCGCCGACGATCATCTGCGTGCTCTGGCCGGCCGGCGCAAAGCGCGGCGGCTTCGCCCGGCGCACCGTCTTCTTGGCTTCCGCCGTCTCGTCGAGCTTCAGCCTGAGACGGCCCATGGTGCGGCGGATCGCGCGCTGGTCCTTCTCCGGCGCGAGCTGCGTCAGGCTCTCTTCCAGCGGCGTCTCGATGTTGATGCTGAGCCGGTCGGCGTAGCGGCCGGCTTCCGCGATCAGCGCCTCGTCGGCTTCGGGAATCGTCTTCAGATGGATGTAGCCGCGGAAGCGATGCTCCTCGCGCAGCTTGCGCGCGACGCTCACGACCTGCTCCATCGTGTAGTCCGGGCTGCGGATGATGCCCGACGACAGGAATAGCCCCTCGATGTAGTTGCGGCGATAGAAGTCGATGGTGAGCTTCACCACCTCGTCGACCGTGAAGCGGGCGCGCGGCACGTTGGAGGAGGCGCGGTTGACGCAATACAGGCAGTCGTAGTTGCAGGCATTGGTCAGCAGAACCTTGAGCAGCGAGATGCAGCGTCCGTCCGGCGCATAGGAATGGCAGATGCCCATGCCGGGCGCGGTCGAGCCGAGACCCTTGCCGTCGCGGGAATCCCGCATCTCAGTACCGCTGGAGGCGCAGGACGCGTCGTACTTGGCGGCATCGGCCAGGATCTCCAGCTTGCGGAGCAGCTCCATACCTTTGAATCCCTTTGATTCCATTCGTTGAATCGTATCCGGGGCAATCCCGATTGACTCTCTCGAAGGCGTTAGCTTTATATTAGAACGTATCATGAACAAAGAGGGTCGTCGCGGGTTCAACTGCCTGCTTCACTTGAGAACGGCAGCGCCCGCACGATGGATTGAAGAGGAGCGGCGACGGATGACCGGCGCACGCATGGATACGCTCGCGCGTCTGCGCGGCCGCATTGCCCGTCTCGAGGCGGGAGATGGCGCACATGATTTGCGCCGGGTCGCGCTCGGCCATGACGCGGCCGATGCGGTGCTGCAGGGTGGGCTCGCCACCGGCGCGCTGCATGAGGTGTTCGCCGAGACCGGCCGCCAGGCGGCGGCCGCGACCGGTTTTCTGTGCGGGCTTGCCGCGCGTGTCGCCGCGCGCCGGCCGCTGATCTGGATCCGGCAGGATTTCGCCGAGCGCGAGATGGGCGCGCTGTCGATGAGCGGGCTCGCCGAGCTCGGCCTCGATCCGCGTCGGATCGTGATCGTGCGCGCGCCCGATCTCGATCACGCCCTGCGCACCGCCGCCGACGCGCTCGCCTGCGATGCGCTGGGCGGTGTGATGCTGGAGGTGTGGGGCGAGACGCAAAAGCTCGATCTCGTCGCCAGCCGCAAGCTGACCCTGGCGGCGCAGGAGTCCGGGGTGACGGCGCTCATGCTGCGCATCGCGGCCACGCCCGAGCCCTCGACCGCCGAGACGCGCTGGATCGTCCGCACCGCGCCGTCGCTGCCCTCGGCGCCCTGGATGGCGTGGGGCGCGCCGCGCCTCGATGCCGAGCTCATTCGCAACCGTCACGGCCAGACCGGACGATGGATCATGGAGTGGACCCCCGATGCATGCCGTTTCAATGAACCGGCGGCGGATCCTCAGCTTGTGGCTGCCGCGCCTGCCCATCGATCGCATCAAGCGCAGCCGCGCCGCCGATCCGCATGATGGCCTTCCGCAGGCCGTCGTCCTCAAGGATGCCAATATGCTGCTGATCCATTCGTTGGACGAGGCGGCGGCGCGTCACGGCGTCAGCCTCGGCCAGCCCTTGGCGAATGCCCGCGCGGTCTGTCCCGATCTCGTCGTGCACGAGGCGGATTTGGCGGCTGATGCAAAGATGCTGGAGGGCATCGCCGACTGGTGCGACCGCTTCACGCCGCTGGTGGCGCTCGATCCCCCGCATGGGCTTTTGCTCGACATCACCGGCTGCGTGCATCTGTTCGGCGGCGAAGCCAGACTGATGCGGTCGGTCTGCGACGCGCTGACCGCGCACGGCCTCATTGTGTCGGCGGCGATCGCCTCCAACGCCGTCTGCGCGCGGACGCTGAACCGGCAGGTGCACGGCCGCATCGTGCCTGATGGCGAGGAGGCGACTGCGGTGGCGCCGCTGCCGGTGGCCGCGCTGGGCGGCAGCGAGGCGATCACGCTCGGCCTGCGCCGCGCCGGCTTGAAGACGATCGGCGACGTCGCCGCGCGCGGCCGCAACGAGATCACCGCGCGGTTCGGCGCCGCTTTCACCCGTGTGCTGGCGCAGGCGCTGGGCGAGGCCGATGCGCCGATCAGCCCGCGCAAAGTCCCGCCGGACTACATCGTCGACAAGCGCTTC
This sequence comes from Bradyrhizobium sp. HKCCYLRH2015, assembly GCF_051168215.1. Taxonomy (NCBI): domain Bacteria; kingdom Pseudomonadati; phylum Pseudomonadota; class Alphaproteobacteria; order Hyphomicrobiales; family Nitrobacteraceae; genus Bradyrhizobium; species Bradyrhizobium sp. HKCCYLRH2015. The sequence goes on from NZ_JBNPUO010000001.1 coordinate 407,771, forward strand.
GCCGAGCCGGTCGCGACCGACACCGTGATCGCGGCCAGCCTCTCCAGCCTGGCCGCGATGCTGGTGGCGGCGATGGCACAGCAGGGCAAGGGCGCGCGGCGGCTGGAGGCCTGCTTCTTCCGCACCGATGGGCTGGTGCGCGTCATCGCGGTCGACACCGGCCAGCCGGTCACCGAGGCCGCCGTCATCGACCGGCTGTTTCGCGAACGGCTCGAGGCGCTGAACGATCCGCTCGATCCCGGCTTCGGCTTCGACATGATCCGGCTGTCGGCCAGCCGCAGCGAGATCGTGGTGCAGCAGCAGCGCGATCTCGATGCCCATGTCCATGACAATGACGAACTGTCGGCCTTGATCGACCGCATCGCCGCGCGCATCGGCGGCAAGCGTGTGGTCGTGCATCTGCCGGTGGACACGCATATTCCGGAACGCGCGGCGCTGCCGCTGCCGGCGCAGCAGCATCTGGCGGCTTCGAATGTTGCCGACTGGCCGGAGCGCAGCGAAGGCGAGCCGCCGCTGCGGCCCTTGCGGCTGTTCGCGCGTCCCGAGGCGATTCAAGTGATCGCCGGTGTGCCCGACGGCCCGCCCGCGCGCTTCGTCTGGCGTCGTGCCGCGCATGCGGTGGTGCGCGCCGAAGGCCCGGAGCGCATCGCGATGGAATGGTGGCGGCCGGACGGGCGGGGCCTCACGCGTGACTATTTCCGCGTCGAGGACGAGCACGGCCTGCGCTTCTGGCTCTACCGCGACGGTCTGTATGACCGCGAGCTCGAGCAGCCGGAGAACGGTTTGCCGATGCAGCCCGCCTGGTACATGCACGGGCTGTTCGCATGAGGGGCAGGTCCATTCCATATGAGGATATGGGGCTGTCGCGACCAGCGACCCGCTCAATTATTGACTCCGTCATGGCCGGGCTTGTCCCGGCCATCCACGTCGTTCGGCATCCTGGGAGCGACGTGGATGCCCGGGACAAGCCCGGGCATGACGACTGGGGGTGCAGGGCCGCCGCTATTCCAGCACGAGCGCCTCCGCCATGACCTCCATCCCCTATGCCGAGATCGGCATCACCACCAATTTTTCCTTCCTGCACGGCGGCTCGCATCCGCAGGACTATGTGCATCAGGCCGCCGAGTATCGCCTCACCGCCATCGGCATCGCCGACCACAACACGCTCGCCGGCATCGTCCGCGCCTATAGCGAGCTGAGTAGCGACCGGCTGAGCTGCAAGCCGAAGCTGCTCTACGGCGCGCGGCTGGTGTTCACCTGCGGCACGCCGGACATCCTGGTCTATCCGCGCGACCGCGCCGCCTACGGCCGGCTGTGCCAACTGCTCACCCGCGGCAAGCGCGGCAGCGATCTCGACAAGGTCGCCAAGGGCGACTGCCGCCTGAGTTTCGAGGATCTGTTCGAGTTCATCGAAGGCCAGCTCGTGGTGCTGATGCCGCCGCATCGCTTCGACGAGGCTGTGCTCGGCAAAATCCTGGCACGGCTGAAAGACAGCCCCGCCGAAGGCGTGTGGCTGGCCGGCAGCCTGCTGTATCGTGGCGACGACCGCCGCCGGCTGGCGCGGCTCGCGCGCCTTGCGGCGTCCAGCAAAGTGCCGCTGATCGCCACCAACGACGTCCTCTATCATCATCCGCAGCAGCGCATGCTGCAGGATGTGCTCACCTGCATCCGCGAGAAAGCCTCGATCGAGACCATCGGCCGAAGGCTCCAGGCCAATGCCGAGCGCCATCTCAAGCCGGGCCACGAAATGGCGCGGCTGTTCCGTGACCACCCCGACGCTGTGACCGAGACCATCCGTTTCACCGACCGCATCGTCTTCTCGCTCGACCAGCTCAAATACCAATATCCGGACGAGCCGGTGCCTCCCGGCAAGACCGCGCAGGGGCATCTGCAGGATTTGACCTGGGCCGGCGCCAAGACCTGTTTCGGCGACCATCTCGATGACAAGCTGCGCGCTGTTCTCGACAAGGAGCTGGCGCTGATCGCCGAGCTCAACTACGCGCATTACTTCCTCACCGTCCACGACATCGTCCGCTATGCCCGCAGCCAGGGCATCCTGTGCCAGGGCCGCGGCTCCGCGGCGAATTCGGCCGTGTGCTACGTGCTCGGCATCACCTCGGTCGATCCAACCAAGATCGATCTGCTGTTCGAGCGCTTCATCTCCAAGGAGCGGCTGGAGCCGCCGGATATCGACGTCGATTTCGAGCATTCGCGGCGCGAGGAGGTGATGCAATATGTCTATCGCCGCTACGGCCGCCACCGTGCGGCGATCATCGCCACCGTCATCCATTATCGCCCGCGCAGCGCCATCCGCGACGTCGGCAAGGCGCTCGGCCTGACCGAAGACGTCACCTCCGTGCTCGCCGACACCGTGTGGGGCAGTTGGGGCGACGGCCTGTCGGACATGCAGGTGCGCCAGGCCGGGCTCGATCCCGCCAACCCGATGATCCGTCGCGCGGTGGAGCTGGCGGGGGAGCTGATCACCTTTCCGCGCCATCTGTCTCAGCATGTCGGCGGCTACGTGCTGACGCAGGATCGGCTCGACAGCTACGTGCCGATCGGCAATGCCGCGATGGACGACCGCACCTTCATCGAATGGGACAAGGACGACGTCGATGCGCTCAGCATGATGAAGGTCGACGTGCTCGCGCTGGGCATGCTGACCTGCATCCGCAAGAGCTTTGCGCTGATCGAGCAGCATAAGCATATTCATCACGATCTGGCGTCGGTGCCGCGGGAGGATTCCAGAGTCTACGACATGCTGTGCAAGGGCGAGTCGCTCGGCGTGTTCCAGGTCGAGAGCCGGGCGCAGATGAACATGCTGCCGCGGCTGAAGCCGCGCACCTTCTACGACCTCGTGATCGAGGTTGCGATCGTCCGGCCCGGGCCGATCCAGGGCGATATGGTGCATCCGTATCTGCGACGTCGGAACAATCAGGAAAAGGTGACCTATCCGTCGCCGTCGCCCGATCACGGCCCGGCGGACGAACTCTACAAGGTGCTGCACAAGACGCTCGGCGTGCCTTTGTTCCAGGAGCAGGCGATGCGGATCGCGATCGAGGCGGCAAAGTTCTCGCCGGAGGAGGCGAACGGCCTGCGCCGCGCGATGGCGACGTTCCGCAACGTCGGCACCATCGGCTCCTATGAGGAGAAGATGGTCACGAGCATGATCGCGCGCGGCTATGATCCGGCCTTCGCCAAGAGCTGCTTCGACCAGATCAAGGGCTTTGGCTCCTATGGCTTTCCGGAGAGCCATGCCGCGAGCTTTGCGCAACTGGTCTATGTCTCGTCCTGGCTGAAATGCTTCCATCCGGATGCGTTCTGCTGCGCGTTGCTGAACTCGCAGCCGATGGGATTCTATGCCCCGGCGCAGATCGTCGGCGACGCCCACAAGAACGGCGTCGAGATCCGCAACATCGACGTGTCCCACAGCTTCGCCGACAACACGCTGGAGAACACGAACGACAAATACTGCGCCGTCCGCCTCGGCTTCCGCCAGATCGACGGCTTCCGCTGGATCGACCGCGACGAGGAACGGATCAGGAAATTGTCGGAGAAGATGCGGAGAGAGACGCTGGCTGATTCCACACCTTTATTGCCAGCTGTCTCCCCGGTGTCATTCCGGGCCTGCGCCCAAGAGGGCGCATCCCGGAATGACGGTGGGGATACAGCGGGTGACTCACAAAGACTTGATGCGTTTCGAGGGCTCGACGCTGTCGCTTCGCCTTGGAATGACAACGAGCAACAAATTCACTTGTCACTCCCAAACGACGACCGCGAAGACGACTGGGCCGACCGCATCATCAAGGCCCGCGCCCGCGGACCGTTCACCTCGCTGGAAGACTTCGCCCGCGACACTGCGCTGCCCAAGCGCGCGCTGCTGCTGCTGGCCGATGCCGATGCGTTCCGATCGCTCGGGCTCGACCGTCGCGCCGCGCTCTGGGCCGTGCGCCGGCTGCCCGACGACGTGCCGCTGCCGCTGTTCGAGGCCGCCATCGCCCGCGAGCAGCCGGACGAGGGCGCCAAGCCGCTGCCCGAGATGCCGCTGCCGGAGCACGTCGTCGCGGACTATCAGACCATCCGCCTGTCGTTGAAAGGCCACCCGATGGAGTTCCTGCGCCAGCGCTTCGCTGCCGAAGGCGTGCTGGCCTGCCGCGACGTCAACCACGCCAACGATCGGCGCCGCGTCCGCTGTGCTGGCGTCGTGCTGGTGCGGCAGCGGCCCGGCAGCGCCAAAGGCGTCGTGTTCATGACACTGGAGGACGAGACCGGGATCGCCAACATCGTGGTTTGGCCGAAGGTGATGGAGACCTTCCGCAAGGAAGTGATGGGTGCGCGCCTCGTGCTGGTCGAAGGCCGCATCCAGAGCAGCCCCGAGAAAGTCGTTCATCTCGTCGCCATCAGCCTGGTCGACCGCAGCGCCGATCTCACCTTGCTGTCAGACGACCGCCTCGGCGCCGTCCCTCATGGCGCCACGCCCGCCGAGCCGCTCAACGACGACCGCCGCGACCACCCCGACACTCCCTCCCAGCGCGTCAGCCACCCCCGCAACGTCCGCATCCTGCCGCGCTCGCGGGATTTTCATTGAGGTACGGAGAGGTGTTGCCACATGGCTCGCCTAACATGTTGGGCGCGGTGTTTCGTGCGATGCTTCGCATCGCCCGAAGTAACTTCCTCCACCAAGTGCAATGACGATCCGCATCAACGATTGGAATTATCATCGCGGTGTTTGCACGTTGAAAGATCGTGCGCAGTGCAAGTGAATGCGCCCTCTCCCCTTGTGGGAGAGGGCATGTAGGAAGGTGCGGCAAGTTCGGTTGGGTGAGGGGTCTGTCTCCACGGTCGTTGCTTTCGGAGAGATACCCCTCACCCAATCGCGTTTGTGGACAGGTCGGAGATGCCCTCTCCCACAAGGGGAGAGGGCGCTGTATCTCACAGCGCATCCAGGACCTAACTTAAGCTGATAACGGCGCTGCGCGACCTGCCCACCGGCAGAGGTCGCATCATTGGAATTCAGAAATCCGGAAAACTTCGCTCCACTCCAAAATTCCTCTTTCATTTTTTCAGAAATCATGCTCTATTCCGCGCATCCCGCTCCATGAAGAAGGGGCGTAGCGCGCGATCGTCACGACACGCGGGGCGGGGAGCGATGGCTGTGTTCATGCCGCAGCGTAGCTTGGCTACGCGGACGAACGGCGTGGCACGGACGGGAAGGCGTGTGGTCCTGGCGCCCCGACGCTGGCGCTAAGTCCGCGGGTGATGATCCCGCCGACGACGGTGGCTATCAAGCCGGACACCGGGGAGAGCGCGCTATAACCGTGAAAACCATCGCGCAGGGAAGGCCGGGCGTTCTCGGCTGCACCTGTGGTACCTGCCGCCTGCATTCTTTTCGCAGGCGGGCCGCAGGCGCCAGCCGGCGCCTGGCCTTCCCTGCGCCCTCTTCACGAGAGGGTGAAGCGATCGGCAAGAAAATCAGCAAGACTCGGACGCATCTGCGCCGCGAGACTGCGTCTTCATGTGCGCGTCCCAGTCACCTGATCGAGGCTGCCATCGATGATCGCATGGCCGCCAGCCATCGCAGGGCCATGGAAACCATGACTCGATTTTCGCGAACACGCACGACGTTGCGATCTCGCCCGAGCCGGAGCACAAAAGGTGAGGCCGGAGTAGGGGCGTACCCGCGGAGGTTGGCTCATCGACCGGCGACACCGTCCCGGCGATCCGCGGCGCCGTCGATGCGTCCATGGTGCGCCGCGGTGTAACCGCGATTGCCCGGAACGAGCTGAATGCAAGCTGAACGGCTGTCGTTGAACTTTCAAATTTTTAAAGCAAAACAGGGACGAGTTGGGCGATTTTTAGGTTGTTTAAAGCTCCAGTTCCGCACTATTAGCGCCACGATGAGACCGCCAGAGCCGGAATCGTCGACAGATAAAGCGAGCCTATCTGACCAGCCATGGCGTCTGACATGAACCCATCCCCGCAGATGCTCAGCACCAAGCGGCTGCTGATCGGCCTGACTGCCCTGGCGGTGGCCGGCGCGGGCGGCTATGGCTATACGCAATTCCAGTCGGGATCGGCTGCGAAAGACAATATCGAGCTCTCCAGCCAGTCCAAGCGCAACGGCACCACTTTCACGCCATCGGCGGCGGAATGGGCGACGCTGACGATCGAGCCGGTCTGCGACAAGATTTTCCGTGCCGAGCACGTCACCGAGGGCAAGGTTGCCGTCGACGAGGACCGCTCGACGCCGGTGTTCTCGCCCTATGCCGGCCGCGTCACCAAGCTGTTGGCCCGCCCGGGCGACAACGTCAAGCAGGGCCAGCCGCTGTTCGTGATCGAGGCCGCCGACACGGTGCAGGCCCAGAACGATTTCATTGCGGCCATCACCTCGATGAACAAGGCGAAGTCCGCGCTCGATCTCGCCGACATCCAGTACAAGCGCGCCAAGGACCTGTTTGAAGGCAGGGCCATCCCGCTGAAGGATTTCCAGCAGGCGGAGGCGACCTCCGTTCAGGCCCAGAATGACATGCGGTCGTCACAAACGGCGCTGGAGGCCGCCCGCAACAAGCTGCGCATCCTCGGCTTCACGGATGCCGCGATCACCGATTTCCAGAGCAAGGGCGTGATCGACCGCGAGATCACGATCTATTCGCCGATCGCCGGCACGGTCGTGCAGCGCAAGGTCGGCCCCGGACAATACGTAAACTCCGGCGCGAGCGACCCGGTGTTCGTGATCGGCGATCTCTCCACCGTCTGGCTGACCGCGTTCGTCCGTGAGAGCGATGCGGCGCTGGTGAACATCGGCGAGGAAATCCTCGTCAACGTGCTGGCGCTGCCCGGCCGGCCGCTCAAGGCCAGCATCAACTACGTCGCCGCTTCGATCGACCCGGCGAGCCGCCGGCTGCTCGTCCGGGCGACCATCGACAACAAGGACGGCCTGCTGAAGCCGGAGATGTTCGCCAATGTGACGATCTATTCGCCAGGCGAGCAACCCGCCGTCGCGGTGCCCCGACAGGCGCTGATCTACGAAGGCAACCAGGTTCGCGTCTGGGTCGCCCGTCCCGACAAGTCGATCGAGCTGCGCAAGATCAAGACCGGTCTGATCAATGGCGATCAGGTCGCCGTCGAAAGCAATCTGAGCGCAGGCGAGCAGATCGTCACCAAGGGCAGCCTGTTCATCGATCGCGCAGCCTCGGGCAGCTGAGATGCGCGCCTCCCGCCTGCCTTCCTGAAAGTGCCGATCTGAATGGACCGCCTCGTCGCCATCGCCGTCCAGCGGCGCTTCCTGATGGTCGGAATGTTCGTCGCCGTCCTGATCGGCGGCCTGATCGCGTTCCGCCAGCTCAACATCGAAGCCTATCCCGATCCGACCCCGCCGATGGTTGACATCGTGACGCAGAGCCTGGGTCTCTCGGCCGAGGAGATCGAGCGCTACATCACGATCCCGATCGAAACCCAGGTTGCGGGCATCAAGAACCTGCGCACGATCAGAACGATCTCGTTGTACGGCCTGTCCGACGTCAAGCTGCAGTTTTCGTTCGACTACACCTACGACGAAGCTTTGCAGCAGGTGCTGAACCGGCTGTCGCAGCTGTCACCACTGCCGGGCAACGTCACGCCGCAGATCTCGCCCTTGAGCGCGGTCGGCGAAATCTATCGCTACCGGCTGCGTGGTCCGCCCGGCTACAGCGTGCTCGACCTCAAGACCCTACAGGACTGGGTGCTGCAGCGGCGCTTCCGCGCCGTGCCTGGCGTCATCGACGTCACCGGCTGGGGCGGCAAGACCAAGACCTATGAGATCCAGGTCGATTTCAACAAGCTGGTCGCCAACGGCCTGACCCTGCCGCAGCTCTTGCAGGCGGTCGGCAACTCCAACATCAATGTCGGCGGCAACACGGTCGAGATCGGCACGCAGTCGGCGGTCGTGCGCGGCGTCGGCCTGATCCGCTCGATGGACGACCTTGCCAATACCATGGTGTCGCAGAGCGGCGGCAATCCGGTGCTGGTGAAGGACGTCGCCAACGTCACGGTGGCGGAGAAGCCGCGGCTCGGCATCGCCGGCCTCAACAACAACGACGATATCGTCCAGGGCATCGTGCTGATGCGGCGCGGCGAGCAGAGTTCGCCGACGATCGCGCGGGTCGAGCAACTGGTCGACCAGATCAACAACTCGACGATCCTGCCGCCGGGCGTGCGCATCGAGCGCATCTACGACCGCAAGGACCTGATCGACACCACGACCCACACCGTGCTGCACAACATGGTGGTCGGCATCGGTCTGATCGTGCTGTTGCAGTGGATCTTCCTCGGCAATCTGCGCAGCGCGCTGATCGTCGGCGCCACGATTCCGTTCGCGCTGTTCTTCGCCGTCATCATCCTGGTGCTGCGCGGCGAGTCGGCGAACCTGCTGTCGGTCGGCGCGATCGATTTCGGCCTGATCGTCGATGCCACCGTCATCATGGTCGAGGCGATCTTCCGCCGGCTGACGCAGACCACGCCATTGTCCGAGGCCGAGGAGAGCCACATCTCGCCAGAGACGATGATGGGCATGAAGAGCCACGCGATCCTGTCGGCGGCCGCCGACGTGTCGCGCTCGATCTTCTTTGCCGCCGCGATCATCATCGCCGCGTTCCTGCCGCTGTTCACCCTGAGCGGCGTCGAGGGCAACATCTTCGGGCCGATGGCGCGCACCTATGCCTATGCGCTCGCCGGCGGTCTGCTTGCGACCTTCACCGTGACGCCGGCGCTGAGCGCGATCATCCTGCCCGCACATGTCGAGGAGACCGAGACCCGGCTGATGCGGCTGCTGCACGCGATCTATTCGCCGGTGCTGCGCTGGGCGGTCGGCAACCGCAATCTGGTGATGACCGGCGCGATCGGTCTCGTGCTGCTGACCGTGGTGGTCGGCCGGCTGCTCGGGCTCGAATTCCTGCCCAAGCTGGAGGAGGGCAATCTCTGGATCCGTGCGACCCTGCCGCCGACGATTTCGCTGCAGGAGGGCAACGCCTACGTCAACGAGATGCGCAAGATCATCCGCGCGCGGCCCGAGGTCGATGCGGTGGTCTCGCAGCACGGCCGTCCCGACGACGGCACCGATGCCGCGGGCTTCTTCAATGCCGAGTTCTTCGCGCCGCTGAAGCCGGTGAAGGACTGGCCCGGCACCAAGGACAAGGATCAGCTTACCGCGGAGTTGCTGAAGCAGCTCGACGACCGCTTCCCCGGCGTCGAGTTCAATTTCTCGCAATATCTGCAGGACAACGTCTCCGAAGCCGTCTCCGGCGTGAAAGGCGAGAACTCGATCAAGCTCTATGGCAATGATCTGCAGGCGCTGACGGATACCGCCAACAAGATCAAGCAGGTGCTGTCGACGGTGCAGGGCATCACCGATCTCGCGGTGTTCACCTCGCTCGGACAGCCGACCGTGCAGATCGACATCGACCGCGCCAAGGCGGCGCGCTACGGGCTCGCGCCTGGCGACATCAACGCCACCATCAAGGTCGCGATCGGCGGCGACACCGCGGGCGATCTCTACGAGCCCGGCTCCGACCGGCATTTCCCAATCATCGTTCGTCTGGCGCCGGAATATCGCAAGAGCGCGGAGGCGATCGAGAATCTGCGCATCGGTGCGCAGGGGCCGAACGGCATTACGCAAATTCCGCTGAGCGAGGTCGCCGCCATCAAGCTGGTGTCGGGCGCGGCCTATATCTATCGCGAGCAGCAGGAGCGCTATCTGCCGATCAAGTTCTCGGTGCGCGAGCGCGACCTCGGCAGCGCGATCCAGGAGGCGCAGCAGAAGGTCGCCGAGCAGGTGCAGTTGCCGCCCGGCTCGCATGTCGAGTGGGTCGGCGAGTTCGGCAATCTGCAGGATGCGATCAAGCGGCTGTCGATCGTGGTGCCGATCAGCCTCGCGCTGATCGGCGTGCTCCTGTGGTTCAATTTCGGCTCGATGGCCGATACCTTGCTCGCCATGAGCGTGATCCCGATGGCGATCTTCGGCGGCGTGGTCGGCCTCGTCTTGACCGGAATCCCGTTCAGCGTCTCGGCGGCGATCGGCTTCATCGCCTTGTTCGGCATCGCCGTGATGGACGGCATCATCATCCTGTCGCAGTTCAACCAGCTGATCGACGAGGGTGTCGACCGCATCGAGGCCGTCATCCGCACCGGCGAATTGCAGTTGCGTCCGGTGCTGATGACCTGCGTCGTCGCCGGCATCGGCCTGATGCCGGCCGCGGTGTCGACCGGCATCGGCTCGCAGGTGCAGAAGCCGCTCGCGATCGTCGTGGTCACCGGCATGATGCTGGCCCCGATGGTCATCCTGATCACGCTGCCGGTGCTGATCTCGCTGTTCTCCCGCCGAGGCGTTCGCTAGATCCGCATGTGCTCGTCGATGCGCGCGGCGGAGTCACGGTCGACCGCGGCGGCATCGACGATCTCGCCGCGCTTGAACACGAGGTATCTGTCGCTGATCGAGAGCGCGAACGGCAGATGCTGCTCGACCACGATCATCGAGGTGCCGATCTCGCGGCGAGCCCGCACCAGCACCTCGGACAGCCGGTCGACGACGGACGGCTGCAGACCTTCCGTGACCTCGTCGAGCAGCAGCACGTCGGGCTTCGCCATCAGCGCGCGCGCCACGATCAGCATCTTCTGCTCGCCGCCGGACAGTGTGCCGGCCCGCTGGCTCAGCCGCTTGGTGAGCACGGGGAACCAGCCGCCGACCTGCTCGAAACGCGCGGTCATGTCGTCGTCCGTGAGCACGCCGAGCCTGAGATTGTCGCGCACCGACAGATCCTGGAACAGCGCATGCTCCTGCGGCACATAGACCAGCCCCATCTTCCGCTTCAGATGCGGCGCTATCCGCGTCACGTCCTTGCCTGCAAGTCTCACTCGGCCGCGCCAGGCCGGCAGGAAGCCGACGATGGCCTTGAGCAGCGAGGTCTTGCCCATGCCGTTCTTGCCCACGATCGCGAGGGTTTCGGCTTTGCCGAGCGCAAAACCGACATTGCTGATCACCTCCGACGAGCCGTAGCCGCTTGCCAGCTCGTGAACATCCAGAACGCTGCTCATGCGAGGGCCTCCGCATGCGGAACATGCTGTCCGGTGTATATTTCGCGCACCAGCTCGCTGTTCACGACCTCGTCGACCGAGCCGTCGAGCGCGAGGTGCCCCTGGTGCAGCACAATGATGCGCGACGAGATCTCGCGCACGAAATCGAGATCGTGCTCGACCAGGAGAATGCAGAGCCGGTCGCGGCGGGCGAGGGCGGTGAGGATGTCGGCGAAGCTCTGCCGTTCCGCGCGCGTCAGTCCGGCGGTTGGCTCATCCAGCAGCAGCACGTCGGGCTCGAGCGACAGCACCATCGCGAGCTCGAGTGCCTGCTTGAGCCCGTGGCTCAGATTGCGCGCTTCCTCATCGAGCCGCTCGCTGAGCCCGGAGCGTTCGACGACCGACATGGCTGCAGGCGGCAGCGCCAGCGTCACCGCGCGCGAGGTCAGTGCGGGAGGATCAGCATGTGTCCGCGCGACGCGCAGGCATTCCGCGACGGTCAGGGTTTCGAACACCGACGCGGTCTGGAACTTGCGGCCGAGACCAAAGCGAACGACGCGATCCGGTGGCAACCGCGCGATGTCATGGCCGGCGATCGCGACGTCGCCGGCCGAGCGCTCGCGGCCGTCGGAGAGGCAGCGGATCAAGGTGGTCTTGCCAGCCCCGTTGGGACCGACGAGGCTCAGCAATTCGCCGCGATATGCCGTGAACTGCACGCCGTCCAGCACTGCGAGACTGCCATAATGCTTGCCGAGCGCGCGAACTTCGATGGCAACGGCGTCCGGATTGCTGACCGCCGTGGCGGCAGCGGCCGGCCGCAGCGTCGTCGCAGTGCGCCGTCCCGAACCGCCGCGCTTGACCAGGCGCATCACAGCGCCAAGCAGGCCGTCCGGGAAGACAAGGATCACGATGATCAGCGCAAGCCCGACGATCAGCTCCCACACATAGGGGAGGCTATTGGCAAGGTAGGCGCTCGCCACCTCGATGCACAGCGCGCCGATCACCGGACCGATCACGGTGCCGCGGCCGCCGAGCGCGACCATGATCACGAGGTTGGTTCCGAAGCTGAAGCTCGCGTTTTCGGGCGCGGCGATACCGCCGAATCCGGCATAAAAGAATCCGGCCAGCGCGGAGACGATCGCGGATAATACCAGCACCGTGATACGCAGCCGCGACGTGTCGATGCCGAGATAGGTGCAGCGTGCGTCGTTGTCGCGCAGCGCCGCCAGCAGACGTCCGGTGTCACTGCGCATCACGACGAGCGCGAGCGTCGCCGTCGCCAGCAATCCGAAACCAGCGAGTCGCAGCCAGGTCTCGATCTCCAGATCGAAGCTTTCGAAGCCGACAAGTCCGCTCGACGAGCCGGTGAATGTGCCGCCGGAATAGAGGATCTGCACCAGCACGATCGGCACCACCAGCGAGATCACGGAGGCGTAGAGCGGCGTCGAGCCAGGGTAGAACGACAGCCAGCCGGTGAAGGCGGCGACAGCGGCCGCCACCACCACGGCTGCGCCGATCGCGGCGCAGATCTGCCAGGGGCCGAAGCCATATTCGGTGAACATGATCGCGAGCGCATAGGCCCCGATGCCGAAGAAGGCGGACTGGCCGAACGTCAGCGTGCCGCAATAGCCCCACATGATGTCGACGGTGATCGCCGCGATGGCGACGAAGCAGGCGCGCACCAGGATGTTCACGAGGTAGGTATCGAGCAGCAGCGGCGCCACGACGATCACGCCGGCGGCGAGCGCGACCAGCAACGCGGGGACGATCAGGAGCGGCATCGCGCGCTTCGTTGGGGACACAGGAGAGGCGAGGGGGCGCGCATCAGGCACGGGCAAAACCCTCCGGGCGGATCCGCAGCACGACGGCGGCGCAGATCGCGATGGTGAGACCGCCGAGGATCGGATTGACGAAGGTCGAAACCAGGACCTGAAGGGTGCCGAGGACCGCGCAGGAGCCGGCCAGCGCCAGCAGCGAGCCGCCGGACACCATGACCAGCATGAACGCACCGATCAGCCAGGGCACGCCCATGTTCGGGTCGACGCTCGACAGCGGCGTGATCAGTGCGCCCGACAGCGCGGCGAGCCCGCTGCCGAGTGCGAAGGTGATCAGCCTGACCCGTGAGGAGTCGACGCCGAGGCCCTGCGCCAGCATCTCGTTCATGATCACGGCCTTGGTCGACAGACCAAGCCGCGTGCCGTTGAGAAGAGCGGTGAACAGCAGGCCGACGATGATGGCCGCGGCGATCATCACCAGCCGGTAGGCCGAATAATCGGCGCCGAACAGATGCACCGTTCCCGAGATCGGCGCTTGCACAAACTGCACCTCGCGGCCGAACATCAGCGTGATGAGCTGCCCGAGTACGATGCCGAGGCCCCAGGTGGCGAGGATCGCATCGAGCGGACGCTTGTAGAGCCGGCGGACGATCACGATCTCCGTCACGCCGCCGCAGACCGCGCCGGCGACGAAGGCGAGCGGCAGGATCAGAAACCACGGCAGGCCCAGTTGCGCGCCGACCAGGGCTGCATAAGCGCCCACGGTCAGGAAGGCGGCATGGGCGAAGTTGATGATCTTCATCACGCCGAACACGATCAGAAGGCCGGCGGCGATGATGAAGAGCATGGCGGCCGTCGTGACGGCATCGAGGGCGACGGTCAGCATGGTCATTCCCGGTCGAGAGGTTGCGGGGCGGACGCGCGTCCGCCCCGCGGGAGCATACGCGATCAGGACTTGCCCGGGCACTGCGCTCCGGGATCGACGTTCGCAAAGCTCTGGATCACCTTGACGCTGCCGTCGGCCTGGACCTGGCCGAGATACATCGTCAGCGGCGCATGGCGCTGCTTGTCCATCTTGATCGTGCCGCGCGGGCCGTCGACCGAGACCTCGGCCAGCGCCTTCAGCACCTTGTCCTGGTCGGTGCTGCCGGCCTTCTCGACCGCCGCCTTGTAGGCGTACACCGCCTCATACTCCGGAACCGACAGATCGTTCGGCGTCTTCAGCTCGGCACCAAACTTCTTGGCCATCGCCGCCAAAAAGGTCTTGTTGGCAGGGGTGTCGATGCCCGTGACGTACGAGGCCGACAGATAGATGCCGGCGGCATCAGCACCCATGCCCTTGGCGGTGCCCTCGTCGACGGCGAGGTTGCCGTAAGGCAGATTCACGCCGGCGGCGCGCAGTTGCTTGGTCAGGGTCACGTTCGGCGCGCCGCCCGCCGTCGAGGTGATCAGCGCGTCAGCCCCGGAAGTCTTGAGCTTGGAGATGATCGAGGTCCAGTCCGAGCCGTCCATCGGCAGATATTCCTCGCCGACCACCTTGCCGCCGGTCTTCTCGATGTAGCTCTTGGTGAAGCCGAGCATGCCGCGGCCGAAGGCGTAGTCGGAGCCGATCAGGAAATAGTTCTTCGCCTTCTTCTCCTTGTTGAAGTAGTCGACGATCGGCGGCACCTGCTGGTCCGGCACCCAGGCGTTGACATACAGATAGGGGCTGCAGGACTTGCCCTCGTAGAACGAGGTGTAGATGTAGGGCGTCTTGCCGCGGGCGACGATCGGCAGGCCGGCGTTGCGGGCCGCGCTGGTCTCCATCGAGATCAGCACGTTGACCTTCTTCTGAAAGATCAGCGCGTCGAATGCCTTCTGGGCGCCGGCCGCGCCCGAGGCGTCATCGGCGACCTCGAGCGCGAGCTTGCGGCCGAGCACGCCGCCCTTGGCGTTGATCTCCTCCACCGCGAGCTCGGCGGATTGCACCACCGACGGTGCAACGACGGAGTTGGCGCCCGACAGGCCGACGGGAACGCCGATCTTGATCGGATCGGCGGCCAGAGCAGGCGAGAGTGCCGTTCCCGCCGCAAGGGCGAGCGCCAGCGAGGTGGTGATCAAACGCGACGTCATCGATTGTCCTCCGTGAATGGTCGAGATGAAAATTGCCGTGGAGCAGTCAGTACCACCCCCGTTTGACCTCGCTGCCGAGCATCTCGTCATAGACATCGGAGCGGCGGTCGCGCAGGACCTGGTTGAAGGCGTTCCAGTTGCGGGCGCGGCGGGCCTCGCCGAGCGAGACGTCGGCGACCACGATCTCCTCCTTGTCCCGGCTCGCGGGACCGGCGACAGGCCAGCCGGTGTAGCTGACGATCAGGCTCTGACCCTCGAACGGCTGGCCGCGCTCGATGCCAACGCGATCGGCGCAGGCGATGAAGATCGAGTTGGAATGTGCGGCGGCCATGGCGAGAATGTTGGCCATCGCCTCGCGGCCCGGCGCCTGGCCGGGGATCGGCACCCAGTTGGTCGGCACGCAGACGATGTCGGCGCCTTGCAGCGCATTGAGACGATAGCTCTCGGGGAACCAGCCGTCGTAGCAGATCGCCATGCCGATGCGGCCGATCTCGGTGTGGTAGACGGGGAAGCCGAGATTGCCGGGCTCGAAATACAGGTTCTCCTCGTTCCACAGGTGCACCTTGCGGAACGTGCCGATATAGCCGTTCGGTCCGATCAGCACGGCGCTGTTGTAGAGCTTGGCGCCGTCGCGCTCGCAGATCCCTGCCACGAGATGCAGGCCGTGCTCGGCGGCGATCTCGCTCCAGGCGGTCACTGCGGGACCGCCTGGAATGGTCTCGGAGGCGGCGAAGGCCTCCTCGCGCGATTTGAATACGTAGCCGGAGGAGGCGAGCTCGGGGAGCACCACGAGCCTGGCGCCTTGCGCCACGGCCTGGTGAATCAGGTCGAGGCTGTGGGCGAGGTTGGTTGCCAACTCGCCGACCATCGGCTGCATCTGGATGCAGGCGATCCGCAGTTTGCTGTCGTCATCCGTCGTCAAGGCACGAGTCTCCGTTGCGTTCGCGAGGGTCGCGCGCGCCAAACAAAAAGCCCCCGACTGCGCCTTGCGGCGCAATGCGAGGGCTGCATAGCCTGATGTGAAATGGCCGACCGGCCATTGGCGGACATCCGATGTCCGCGACGTCCTCAAGTAATTCCCATGCTTGATACGAAGTCAACGCCATCGGCTGCAAAAATTTCGGGCCGCGGCTGCCCAGCGCATGAGCGCGGAAACACCCGCTCAGCGCGAGGCCGGCGCATCCAGCACACCCAATCCGCCGAGCGTCTCCTGCGCATTGATGATCGAGATCGCGATATCCGCCATCGCGACGCGCTTCTGCGTCGCCTGCGCGCGGATCAGCTCATAGGCCTCGACCTCGCCGACCTGCTTCAGCCCCATCAGGATCTTCACCGCCTTGTCGACGTCGCGCCGCGCCTTCAAGGTCTCCTCCAGCTTCTGCACCTTGCCCTCGAGCCTGCGCGTGTAGCCGCGTAGCGAGCGCGCGAGCACCAGCGACGACAAGATGCCGAACGAGCGGATCGGCTTGTTGACGACGCCATGCGCGTTGCTGTCGAGCAGCCGCTTCAGGATGGTCGGATTCTCGTAGTCGACGATGGCGATGAAGGTGAGGGGATGCTCGCTGGTGCCTTCTGGAAAGATCATCTCCTCGGAGGTCTCGATCAGCTGGAACACGGTGTCGATGTCGTGCGGGATCGCGGCCGGCGGCGGCCACACGCCGCGCACGTTGCAGCCGATGCGCTTGAGCTGGTCGATCAGCGCATCGCCCTCGGCATCGCGCGGATGGATCACCAGCACGCGCGCGCCGCGCAGCTCCTCGATCAGCCGGCGCACCCCCGGCTTCATGCGGTCATCCGGTCTCATGCTGAGAGCGCCTCTTCGCTCAGCCAGCGGCCACCGATCGGCGAGACTGACAGATACGGGTCCGGCTTGATCGGGCTTTTGCTCTCCCAGACGATGTCGAACTGCCCGTCGGCGCGCACGCGCCCGATGCGCGGCGTGGTCCAGACGTGGTTGTTGTCGGGATCGATCCGCATCGGTCCCTCCGGCGCCTCCAGGCTGAGGCCGAGCGCGGCTTCGACCAGCTTCTGGGTATCGAGGCTGCCCGCCTGCGCCAACGCCAGCGCGAACAGCTTGATCTGCGCATAGGCCGAGGCGCTCCACATGCTGACCGGCTTGTCGGCGCCGAAGGCGGCCGCGAACGCCGCCTTGAAGCGGTCGTTGCTGTCGCGCGCGAGCGTGCCGAAATAGCTCGCCGCAGTGAGGTGGCCGGCGCAATATTCGGGACCGATGGCGCGGACCTCGCCCTCGGCCATCGTGAGACTGGCGATGGGCAGCCGCTTCGGATCGAAGCCGGCCTGCGCATACATGCGATAGAAGCGCTGCGCGGTGCGGCCGACGATGGTCGAGAACACGACGTCGGGCGCGGCATCCCTGATGGCATCGAGGCCGCGCGAGAGCTCGGCATCTGTCGCCTCCATCGCCACATATTGCTCGCCGACGACGCGGCCGGCATAGGACTCGACGAGGTCGCGCATGATGCGGTTGGATTCGCGCGGATAGATGTAGTCCGAGCCGATCAGGTAGACCCGCGGCCCATGCTTGCGCACGATGTATTCGGCAAGCTGGAACGCGTTCTGGTTCGGCGCCGGCCCGGTGTAGATGACGTTCGGCGAATATTCAAAACCCTCGTAGAGCGAGGGATACCACAGCAGGCCGTTACGACGCTCGATCGCCGGCAGCACCGCCTTGCGCTCGGCCGAGGTCGAGCAGCCGAAGATGACGGAGGCGCCGTCCTCGGTCAGCAGCCGATCGGCGAGCTTGCGGAACGTCTCTGGCTGCGAGCCCGGATCATAGGCGATGACCTCGATCTCGCGGCCGAGCACGCCGCCATCCCGGTTGATCTCCTGGATCGCCAGCGCGGTGCCGAAGAAATGCTCGGACTCCGTGACCTCCATCAGGCCGCTGCGCGAGAACAGCACGCCGACGCGCCAGACATCCTTGTCGGATGATTTTGCGGTCGGTCTCGTCGTCATCATCATGCCTCCAGGTCGACGGGCCGGTCGCGCCGGCTCGGAAGCGCTGTTTATTGCGACTCATCGCGCGGTTGGCAACCGGGGCGGAGGCCGCAGACGAGGATCCGGATCAGGACGAGCCGCAGCATCGCCGCGACGCCCAGTGCGTCCGGGTCATGCGATAGGCGGGCCCTCGTGACATGATGAGGGCGCAGGGAATGCCGGGCGCTGGCCGCACCCATGGCCCGCCTGCAGAAAAAAAGCAGGCGGCAGTCACCACAGGTCAGCCGAGACATCCCGGCATTCCCTGCGCGGAGGTTTTAACGCTTATACGCGCTCTCCTCGGTGCACCGGGCTTGTTGGCCACCGTACGCGACGACGCGCTTCTCGCACGCCGCCGCGGGGACACCAGCTTCGGGGTGTCAGGACCACGCGACTTCACGTCCGCAAGTGCATCGTTCGTCCGCACATGATGCGTGCCGATGCCCTCACGTCCACCGCATTGCCGGCCCAACGTATCGTGACGACGCGTACGTCCCTCATCCGGACCGGAACGCGGGCAGCATACGCCTGATTTGCTGATTTTCGGAAGCGGTTTATTTTTCGCGCAGGCTCTTGAAATGGGCGTTGTTGTTGAGCGTTCAGGCCAAATCCGCGTTTCAGCGCACCGCTTCGCCGCACATTGGGACGCTGTTTACGAAGCTGCCGTGCCGGCGGCTAAGCCGGGAATCCCTAGCCAGCCGCGCCTGGCCGTCCGTGGTCATCTTTCGTACGGACCCGTCGAGCCTGGGGTGACGAGGTGCCTGGTTCAAAGGCCGCATGCGGTGCGGATTTTCGTGCAGCGGGGCTGCCTGCAACCGCTGCCGGGTGAGATTCACGTGGTAGGCGGCGCGCCGCGCCGTCATAGTCCGAACCGAACAATACCAGGGAAGCAGGTCACTATGCGGGCACCTTGTCCGAGGCGGGCAAGCGTAGAATGACGCGAAGGCCGGAGCGATCCGCCTCCACGATATTTTCGACGTAAATCGATCCGCGATACCTCTCGACGATGCGTTTGACGATCGAGAGACCGAGCCCCGATCCTTCGCCGCCGGCCTGTCTCGACCGGAAAAAAGGCTCGAAGATGCGTTCGAGATCCGATAGCGGGATGCCTGGCCCGGTATCTTCGATCTGCACGATCGCTGTTTCGCCCTCCCGATAGATACCGATATCGACTCTGCCGCCGTCTGGGGTGAATTTGATCGCGTTTTCGATCAGGTTCCGAACGGCCGATATGACGAAGAACGCCGTGCCTTCCACCACGACCGTCTCGGCCATCGTGAAACCGACGTCGATGTCGCGGCTGGCGGCTTCAGGCAGAAGATCGGCCACCACGCCCTTCGTGATCCTGTGCAGATGTAACGGCTCGTGGGTTGCGGGCATTTCGGCGTCGTGACGGGCGAGGGCCAGAAGCTGCTCGAGCAGATGCTTCGTTCGCCGCATACCGCTTTTCAAAGCGGCGAGGCGTTCCCGAGACGCCGCCGGCATCTCCATGAGGTCGAGATTTTCCGCCTGCAGGCTGAGAGCCGTAATCGGCGTCCGGAGCTCGTGCGCCGCGTCGTCGATGAAGCGCCGTTGCTGCTCCATCATGGCGCGCATGCGCCGAAGCAGACCGTTTATGGAGTCGAGGAAAGGTTGCAGCTCGCTGGGGCCGGTCGTGGCCTTCAATAGTTCGATATCGTCAGGCTTCCTCGCATCCAGCTCGCCGGCCAGAACGATCAGGGGCCGCAGGGAGCGGGCGATCACGATCGCGATGACCAGCATCAGGCACGGGATCAGCGCGAGGATGGGAAGCAGCGTGCGCAGCGCCATATCGCTCGCGAGCTCGGTCCGGATTTCCGTTCGTTGCGTGATTGCGAGCCGGGTCCCGTCGGGACGCGTCCGGAGCAGAGCACGCACCGGTTGCCCCTGATACGTATCGTTGTGCAATCCATCCTGAAGACCCCAGAACCGACGATTGTCGGCCGGACCACGCGGGATCTCGCCCAATTCGACGATGGCGATCTCCGACTCGGCGTCGACCCCATTGAGCGGCTGGCTCTGCCTGATCGGGGAGCTCAGCGCGAAGACCCCGATCTGGTTGAGGACGGAGTCCTGCATCTCGATGGCCTCGTCGTAAGCCC
Source organism: Bradyrhizobium sp. HKCCYLRH2015 (assembly GCF_051168215.1). Lineage (NCBI taxonomy): Bacteria > Pseudomonadati > Pseudomonadota > Alphaproteobacteria > Hyphomicrobiales > Nitrobacteraceae > Bradyrhizobium > Bradyrhizobium sp. HKCCYLRH2015. The sequence continues at coordinate 427,821 of NZ_JBNPUO010000001.1, forward strand.
AGACATATGCAAATGCTCCTCCGACCGCTCCTGCAACGACGATGACGGCAGTGAGTCCGGCGAAGAGGCGGCCGCGCAGCGATCCGATCATGTAGAGCGATCCACCATCCAGCCGACGCCTCGAACGTTTCTGATCGACGTATTGCCGAGCTTCTTCCGCACGGCGTGGATCAGGAACTCGACGGCGTTGCTTTCTACTTCTTCGCTCCATCCGTAGATATGTCCCTCCAGCTCGCTTCGGGACAGGATCGTTCCAGGCCGTGCGAGCAGCGCCCGAAGCAGCGCGAATTCGCGCGCGCTGAGAACCGCCTTTTCCTCGAAATAGGAGGCTTCGCGCGTCGCCGGGTCGAGTTGAAGCTTTCCGTTCGTCAGAATTGGCGCCGCACCGCTGCCCTCCCGCCTCGTCACCGCCCGCATGCGCGCCAGCAGCTCCCCGATCTCGAACGGCTTGACGAGGTAGTCGTCGGCTCCGAGATCGAGACCTCTGATGCGGTCGTCCAGCGCGTCACGCGCGGTCAGTATGATCACCGGCAGGCGCGCGCCGCCGCTGCGGACTTTCCGCAGTATCTCCAGACCGTCGATCTCGGGCAGGCCGAGATCGAGCAGCGCGATATCGTAGGCCTCGCTTCTCACCGCGTCGATCGCGAGTTCGCCGTCCCGCACCCAATCCACTGCGTAGGCGGCGTCCTTCAACGCCTGCGAAACCGCGGCACCGATCATCGCGTCGTCTTCCACGAGCAATACACGCATCTGTCCGTCCCCGAACGGCGACCGGAAGATAAGCCTGCCGGCCGCCGAGCACCTTCGATCAATCGGCCTTGTCGTTGTCCTCGTCGTCCCTGTCCGCCGCAGACGCCACGATCGTTCCCTTCTCCGGATCGACCTTGACGTCGGTCACTCCGTTGTCGGCCTTCACTTCGACGTCGTAGACCCAGCTTCCATCTTTCTGCTTTTCGTATTCCGCCCGGACCGTCTTGCCGTTGGCGTGCCTCTCGGCGATGTCGATCGCGGACGGCAGCGAGATTCTGGCCGTTGCGATCGGACCGGCCTCATTCGGGGCTGTGCTCGGAGTTTCCGCCGAAGCCGCGACGATCGTCAACAGAAGGATGGAGCAGGCGGCGATTGGTGAACGTAGCATTCCGTTTCTCCGTTTCATGTCCCCCTCCGGCACCATGACGATCGCGACTTAGGGGCGACTTAGCCGCGTTCAGAGGTTCCCTCTAAGGCGGAGCTAAGTCTGAGCAGGCACCTTGCATGGGAACGACGAAACGTCGCCAGACCAGATCGAACAGGAGTTGCGCGAAATGCCCGGGAACGAATGGACAGGCCACAGGATGCTCAACAAGGTCCCCGAGGTCAGCCTCGTTTTCTGGGTGATCAAGATCATGTCGACCACCGTCGGCGAAACCGGCGCTGACTATCTTGCCGTGCACGTCGGGTTGGGAACGACGGTGACCGGTCTCGTCATGGCGGGCCTTCTTGCAGCGGTGCTCGCGGTCCAGCTAAGCATGAAGAGGTACGTGCCCTGGATCTACTGGCTGACCGTGGTCCTGGTCAGCGTGGTTGGCACCCAGATCACCGATGCGCTGACCGACAAACTCGAGGTCAGCCTGTATGTCAGCACGGTGGCGTTTGCCATCGTCCTGGCTGCGATCTTCGCGGTCTGGTACGCGTTCGAACGGACGCTCTCGATCCATACCATCTTCACGACGAGGCGCGAGGCCTTCTACTGGTCCGCGATTCTCTTCACGTTCGCGCTCGGTACCGCCGCAGGCGACCTCGCGACCGAGGCTTTGGGGCTTGGCTTCAACGTCGGCGTCTTTGCCTTTGCGGGTCTGATCGCCGCCGTCGCCGTTGCCTCTTTGCTGGGCGCGAACGCCGTGCTGACCTTTTGGCTCGCCTACATCCTGACCCGTCCGCTCGGAGCCTCGCTCGGAGACCTCCTTTCGCAGTCACGCGAATATGGCGGACTCGGACTAGGCACCATCCATACCAGCCTGGCCTTCCTCGCCGTCATCATCGGGCTGGTCGCATGGTTGTCCTTCGAAGACGACCGCCCTCGGAAGACCGAGGCCTATCTGAGCGAATGATCTAGTTCCTCGCAAACCGATCCAACCCAGACCACCATCGGAGTCCAACAATGAAGAAGACCCTGTTCACGAGCACCGCAGTCATCCTCGCCCTGTCCATCGCCCAGTTGGCCCCGGTCGCCCGCGGAGGCGCTTTCCTGGTGCCGCGCGCGGAAGCGGCGCAGTCGAAGCTCGGCGACCTGACCGCCTTCAGAAGCATCGCCGCCGAAGTCGCGGCTCTCGTCGACAAGGGAGACCTTTCGGGCGCCAAGACCCGCATCAAGGACCTAGAGACCAAGTGGGACGAGTCGGAGGCTGGCCTGAAACCGCGCGCCGCGGCCGACTGGCACACCGTCGACAAGGCGATCGACCGGGCGCTCGAAGCCGTCCGCGAGACCAAGCCGGACGCAGCGAAGTGCAAGACGGCCCTCGCCGTTCTGCTGTCGGCGATGGACTCCATGAAGGCCTAGCCCGCGTCTCCAGAGCCGGTGGCGGCCCATTTCGCAATGGGCCGCCACGTTCCGGCGCACCGGAGCAATCTACAATCAAATGAAAGATCGCCGCATGAACGACGGCATCGAGACGAGCAAGGTTCCGGAAGTGACCCTGATATTCTGGGTCATCAAGATTTTGGCGACGACGCTTGGCGAGACGGGTGGCGACGCCGCTTCGATGTCGATGAAACTTGGATACGGGGTCAGCAGCGCGATATTCATCGGCCTCTTCCTCGTTGTTGTCGCCGCCCAGATCGCGGCAGGAAAATTTCGCCCCTTCCTCTATTGGTTGGTTGTCATCGCCACGACCACGGCCGGCACGACCGTGGCCGACCTTGCCGACCGCTCCTTGGAAATCGGATATGCTGGCGGCACGTCGCTTCTTTTCGCGCTGTTGATGCTCTCCCTCCTCGTCTGGTACCGATCGGAAGGATCAATCTCGGTCAACACCGTTTCGACTCCGCGTGTCGAGGCCTTCTATTGGATATCGATTCTGTTCTCTCAGACGCTGGGTACCGCGCTTGGGGACTGGATGGCCGACACCAACGGTCTCGGCTACGAACGCGGTGCTCTCGTCTTCGGCGCCGGCCTAGCGGCGATCGCCGCTGCCTACTATTTCACCTCGCTGTCGCGCACGACGCTGTTCTGGGCCGCGTTCATTCTCACCAGACCGCTTGGTGCGACGCTCGGCGATTTTCTGGACAAGCCGATCGCGAACGGCGGGCTGGCGTTCAGCCGGTACTACGCGTCGGCAATTCTGGCGGCAGTGATCATCGGATGCATCGCGCTCCTCCCGCAGCGAGCCGGTATCTGCCCAGGCGAGCGCTTGAGCAGCCGGGTCTAACGCACGCCATCTCGGAAGTCCTTCGGCGCGACCCGCCCTACGACCTCATAGCAGCGCGCAGGGCGGATTGCCGTAGCACAATCCACCATCTTCTCGCGCCAAGCTTTCGGCGGGTTACGCTGCGCCAACCCCCGCCCTGTGAACTGATCTGCTGGTGTTCAGAAGCGATTGATTTTTCGCGGAAACTCTTGAAATTGGCGTTGTTGTTGAGGGTTCAGGCGAAATCCGCGTTTTGGCGCACGCTCTCGCCGCTGCCCCGGAATGACGGCGGGGAGGCGGGGGCGTCCCTGACACCGCGCGTGATATGAGCGCGACGCGATGATGGATGTCATGCAACGTGCCGCATCGATCTCGCGACCAGCTTGGAGCCCGAATGGCGCGTTCGCGCGTTGACCCCTGTTGGATTCGGCGATAGCCGACTCGCGATGCTCGAAAGACCACGGCACGCGTCCAGATGTCGCGGCCAGACTGGAAAGTTGACATGCGCAGCTTCGAAGACCGAGTTCTGTTGTTCCTGCTCGTGGTGATCACGCTGATGCTCGGCTGGATCCTGCTGCCATTCTACCCTGCCGTGCTGTGGGGAGTCGTGGGGGCCATCGTGTTTTCTCCCCTTCACCGCCGATTGTCGCGGTCGATGCACGGCAGAGATGGGCTTGCCGCAGCCGTCGCCGTACTGCTGGTCGTCCTGATCGTCATTCTGCCGCTGTCGCTGATCGGGGCGGCGCTGGCGCAGCAGGCCTCCGGTGTCTACGGCCAGGCGCAGTCGGGCCAGTTGGACCTCGGGCAGTATTTCCAGAAGATGCTGGAGGCGCTTCCGACATGGGTGGTCGATCTCCTCAACCGTTTTGGACTTGGCAGCCTGGCCGGACTGAAGGACAGGCTGTCGGCCGGCCTGCTGAAAGGCAGCCAGATGATTGCGGGCCAGGCGCTGAACATCGGCCAAGGGACCTTCGAGTTTTTCGTCAATCTGTTCCTCATGCTGTATCTGCTGTTCTTTCTGCTTCGCGATCAGGAGGCGTTGTCGGCGCGTATCGCCAACGCCATTCCGCTGCGCGCGGAGCAGCGGCACGCGCTGCTGGGCAAGTTCACGGTCGTCATTCGCGCGACGGTGAAGGGCAATCTGGTCGTGGCGCTGGCGCAGGGCGCTCTGGGCGGTCTGATCTTCTGGTTCCTCGGCATCACCGCGCCGCTGCTATGGGCCGTCGTGATGGCGTTTCTGTCGCTGCTTCCGGCTGTCGGAGCTGGGTTGGTGTGGTTTCCGGTCGCGCTCTATCTGCTGGCCACCGGATCGGTCTGGCATGGCGTGATCCTGATCGCCTATGGCGCCCTGGTGATCGGGCTTGTCGACAATCTGCTGCGTCCCCTCTTGGTCGGCCAAGACACCAAGATGCCCGACTATGTCGTGCTGATCTCGACCCTCGGCGGGATCGAGGCGTTCGGTCTGAACGGCTTCATCATCGGGCCGGTCATCGCCGCAATGTTCATCGCGATCTGGAACATGTTCTCCGACGCGCGCGGCGATGGGGCGTTCGTGCACGACACCACGCAGGGTACTGGACGATGAGGCACGTCACGATGGGCCGATGACCGCCACCGTGAGGATGACTCGAATTCTGCTCCCGTCATTCCCGGGCAGAAGCGCCAGGGGTCGGCCCGGATTCATGACCACCAAAAGGCCGTCATTGGCGGGATCATCGCTGCGCTCGTCTCATCTCGTGCAGTGGTGGCTACGGAGCCCGGGCCCACCCCGCAATAACCCGGAGAAAACAGCGCAGCGCCATATCGGCGCGGCAAACAAGAGGGAATTAACGGATCGTAATCCGCCATCTCCTAGCAATGCGGAGTCCGGCGGGTTACGCTGTATGATCTGTCCTGCGCGCCCTTGACCTCTCTCCTGCGGGCATGTCTCAGACTGCTCTTCCAGACCGGCTCATCGTCGGGCGCACGATGAATCATTTGGCTTCGACCCCCGGTTGAATCCGCGAAAGCTCTGGTTTCGAACGCCTGCGGCGGTCCGCAGGGGTCCATTTGGCCGCGGTCCCGCCATGCGCGATCGCCAAGAACACAAGGTGGAGACGACATTGCAGTTCGATCAGCCAGTCGCGATGGCGACTGTGCCGCCCAAGGACCGCGCCACGCTGCGCGCCGGCGACGACGAGGGCCGCGCGGCGGCCGACGCAAGGTACTGGATGCAGATTCTCAGCAGCTATCGCACGCCAAACCGCCTGCGCAGCGTGACCGAGCTGGTGATCACGGCCGTGCCGCTGGTGGCGCTGTGGACGGCCGCCTGGTTCGCGTTCTCGCTCGGCCATGCCTGGGCGTCGTTGCTCATCGCGATTCCTGCCGGCGCCTTTCTGGTGCGTCTGTTCATGATCCAGCACGATTGCGGCCACGGCACCTTCTTCGCCGGGCGTCAGGCGAACGACTGGGTCGGCCGCATCCTGGGCGTGCTGACCCTGACGCCTTACGACTGGTGGCGGCGCACGCATGCGATCCACCACGCCAGCAGCGGCAACCTCGACAGGCGCGGCATCGGCGATATCGATACGTTGACCGTGCGGGAATATCAGGCGCGGTCGAGCTGGGCCCGGCTGCGCTACCGGCTTTACCGCCATCCCCTGGTCATGTTCGTGGCCGGTCCCGCTTACCTGTTCTTCCTGCAGCACCGTCTTCCGTTCGGTCTCATGCGGGCTGGCTGGTCGCCCTGGGTCAGCACGATGGCCACCAATCTCGGCATCGCCCTGGTGGTCGCCGGGCTGATGTGGCTGATCGGCATCCAGGCGTTCCTGGTCGTGCATCTCCCGATCATGCTGCTCGCCGCCATGGCCGGGGTGTGGCTGTTCTACGTCCAGCATCAGTTCGAGCACACCGTCTGGGAGCGGGGCGAGCGCTGGACGCAGCAGCAGGCTGCGCTCTACGGCAGCTCACATTACGACCTGCCGGCATGGCTGCACTGGCTCACCGCCAACATCGGCATCCACCACGTCCACCATCTCTCGAGCCGAATTCCCTATTACCGGCTGCCGGTCGTGCTGCGCGATCATCCCGAACTGCGCGAGATCGGCCGCATCACGCTGCCCGAGAGCCTGCGCTGCGTCCGACTGGTGCTGTGGGACGAACAGCAGCGCCGGCTGGTGTCGTTCCGAGACGCCAGGATCGCGAGGAGCTAGAACCCGTAAAGCTGCGCCGGATTATCGACCAGGATCTTTTTGCGGACCGCGGCGTCTGGCGCCCAGACCGGGAGCTGGTTCATCAGGCGGCCGTCGTCGATGGGATAGAAGGGCCTAACATCCGTGACCTTCAGCTCGGGATGCGGCGACGAATCCGGGTGGGGCCAGTCGGTGCCCCAGACGATGCGGTCGGGGTTGGCCTCGATCAGGGCCTTCGCGAACGGGATCACATCGGTGTAGTCGGGACCGCGGGTCGAGGCGCGATAGGCGCCGGAGATCTTCACATAGGCCTTGCCGCTGCGGACGAGCTCGACCAGATCGGCAAAGCCCGGCTGCCCGAGGCCGAGATCGGCCTGCGCCCCGCCGAAATGGTCGAACACGGCCGTCACGGGCGATTGCATCACGAGGTCCTTGATCGCCGCGATCATCGCCGTGTTGGTGTAGAGCTGGACGTGCCAGCCGCGCGCCTTCATCCGTTCGACCGCGGCCTGGAAGCGGGCGCGGCCGACATTGGGGTCATTGATGCCGCCGGTCGCGAGATTGAGGCGGATGCCGCGGAAACCTTCCGTTGTCATCGTATCGAGCTGCGCCTCGGTGGTCTTGTCGTCGATGACGGCGACGCCGCGCGCGTCATTGCCGCGCGCCTTCATCCCGTACAGCGTCGCGGAATTGTCGGTGCCGTAAACGCTCGGCGTCACGATCACCACGCGCTGGATGTGCAGCGCCTTGTGCAGCGCCGCCATCTCTTCCGGTGAGGCGGGCTCGGGCGTGTAGACACGGTTGGCCGCGAACGGAAACTTCTCGGGATCGCCGTGGATGTGGGTATGGCAGTCGCAGGCGCCGGGCGGCACGTCGAAATCGACTGGGGTGGAAGGCTGCGCGGGCTTGGCGCGTGCGGCTGTCGTGGTCATCGTCACTCCGGCGGCCAACGATCCGAGCAGCAGGCTGCGGCGGTTCAACATGGCGGTCTCTCCACGGAAAGGCGCATGCGTTGCGGCTGACGCGCTCGTTGTGGAGGATGAGCGTGAACCTGCTCGCGCGAGGGGGCAAGAGCGAAATGATGGAAACGTCGTGCATCCGCGTGGAGTGTAACGCGGCCCTCGGCAGGGCTCGGTTGCAACGAACGATCCTGCCGATGAGTTACTCCGTCATGCCCGGGCTTGTCCCGGGCATCCACGTCGTTCTCAGTATGCCGCACGACGTGGATGGCCGGGACAAGCCCACGGCTGTCCGGTTCAGACAGACTGGACATGGTGCATGGCGTGGATTCTTCTGCGGTCTTGAGCATCGCCAAATGTTCGAGACACACCAGGAAGGTCCCGCCATGCCGCATCAGAATACAGTATTCCGAGACATTCTGAAGTTGGTCCCCTGGCATCGCTTCGAGGCGCTTGTGGACGAGCATGGCACGGACGCGCGGATTCGACGGCTTTCCACCAAAGACCAATTTGTGGCGCTGCTGTACGGTCAGCTTTCGGGGGCTTCCAGTCTGCGTGAGATTGTCACCGGGCTGTCGAGCCACACCGCGCGGCTTTATCACCTGGGTGGGGGCCCTGTCCGCCGCTCGACTTTCGCGGACGCCAATATGAATCGGCCTGCGGAGATGTTTGCCGCCCTGTTGGCCATCATGATGAAGCAGGCCCATCGCCGGTTACGCCGCAAGCTTGCCGAGACGACGTATTTGATTGATTCGACCAGCGTACGGCTGACAGAAGCCAGCGCTGGCTGGGCACGGTTCTCTACCGGTGTCTGCGGTGCCAAGGTGCATGTGATCTATGATGCCGACGCCGACCGGCCGATTTATGCGGCAATCAGCGGAGCCAACGTCAACGACAATACTGCAGCGCATCAGATGCCCATCGAGCCGGGAGCAACCTACGTCTTCGATCTCGGCTATTATGAATATGCTTGGTGGGCTCAACTGGACGCCGCCGGTTGTCGAATCGTGACCCGGTTCAAATCCAATACGCCGCTGCGGGTCGTGGAGGAGTTGCCTGTCATCGCGGATGGCAACATCCTCTCCGACCGCATCGGCTTCCTTCCACAACGCCAAGCCTACAGCCGCCGCAATCCAATGCAGACTGCGGTGCGCGAAGTGCGCGTCACCTTGGAAACGGGAAAGATCCTGCGCATCCTGTCGAACGACCTCGATGCCAGCGCTCAAGAGATCGCCGACCTCTATCGTCGCCGCTGGGCCATCGAGTTGTTCTTTCGTTGGGTCAAGCAGACCCTCAAGATCACCAGGTTCCTCGGGACTTCTGAGAACGCCGTTCGTATCCAGATCGCCGTTGCCCTGATCGCCTTCCTCTTGCTTCGCCTCGCGCAAGACCTTCAGAAGGCAATCCAAAGCCCCTTGGTCTTTGCCAGATTGGTCCGCACCAACCTCATGCATCGCCGCCCCATCGATCAATTGCTCACGGGGCCACCCCAACTTGCCAAAAACCCACAACAGTTGAGCCTCGCAATATGCGGAAGCTGAACCGGACAGCCGTGGGACAAGCCCGGCCATGACAGTGGAGACAGATCGGCGCAAAACTCCGATCATCGTAGACGATAGTCCTGGCTAGGGACCGTCGAGCGTCCTAGTCCTTCACGATGCGTACCGCGCCCTTGGCGGCGCTGCTCGCGAACGCGGCGTAGGCCTTCAGCGCGGTCGACACCTTGCGGGCGCGGGTCTTCGGCTTCCAGGCCTTGTCGCCCTTGGCCTCCATTGCCGCGCGACGCTGCGCGAGCTCGGCATCCGAGACCGCCAGATGAATGGTGCGGTTGGGGATGTCGATCTCGATGCGGTCGCCGTCCTGCACCAGGCCGATCAGGCCGCCCTCGGCGGCTTCCGGCGAGACATGGCCGATCGACAGCCCCGAGGTGCCGCCGGAGAAGCGGCCGTCGGTGATCAACGCACACGCCTTGCCGAGGCCCTTCGACTTCAGATAGCTGGTCGGATACAGCATCTCCTGCATGCCTGGGCCGCCGCGCGGGCCCTCATAGATGATGACGACGATGTCGCCGGCCTTGATCTTGTTGGTGAGGATCGCTTCGACCGCGGCGTCCTGGCTCTCCATCACGCGCGCAGGACCCGAGAACTTCAGGATCGAGGCATCGACGCCCGCGGTCTTCACGATGCAGCCGTCGCGCGCGATGTTGCCGGTCAGCACGGCCAGGCCGCCATCCTTGGAATAGGCATGCGCGAGGTCGCGGATGCAGCCCTTCTCGCGGTCGAGATCGAGCTCCTGGTAGCGGCGGTCCTGGCTGAACGCGACCTGCGTCGGCACGCCGCCGGGGGCGGCCATGTAGAAGTTCTTGACGCTCTCGCTCGCCGTGCTGCGGATGTCCCAGCGCTCCAGCGCTGATGCCAGCGAGGCCGAATGGACGCTCGGCAATTCGGTGTGCAGCAGGCCGGCGCGGGCGAGCTCGCCGAGGATGCCCATCACGCCGCCGGCGCGGTGCACGTCCTCCATGTGCACGTCGGCCACGGCGGGAGCGACCTTGCACAGGCAGGGGACCTTGCGCGACAGGCGATCGATGTCGGTCATCGTGAACGGGATCTCGCCCTCATGCGCGGCGGCGAGCAGATGCAGCACGGTGTTGGTCGAGCCGCCCATCGCGATGTCCATGCTCATCGCGTTCTCGAACGCCTTGAAGTTGGCGATCGAGCGCGGGAGCACGGACGCATCGTCCTGCTCGTAATAGCGGCGGGCGAGATCGACGATCAGGTGACCGGCCTCGACGAACAGGCCGCGGCGGTCGGCATGCGTCGCCAGCACCGAGCCGTTGCCGGGCAGCGACAGGCCGAGCGCCTCAGTCAGGCAGTTCATGGAGTTGGCCGTGAACATGCCGGAGCAGGAGCCGCAGGTCGGGCAGGCCGAGCGCTCCATGACCTCCACGTCGGCATCGGACACCTTGTCGTCGGCGGCCACGATCATCGCATCGATCAGATCGACCTTGCGCAGCTTGCCCTCGATGTTGACCTTGCCGGCCTCCATCGGACCGCCGGAGACGAACACCGCGGGGATGTTGAGCCGCATTGCGGCCATCAGCATGCCGGGCGTGATCTTGTCGCAGTTGGAGATGCAGACCATGGCGTCGGCGCAATGCGCGTTGACCATGTATTCGGTGCTGTCGGCGATCAGCTCGCGCGACGGCAGGCTGTAGAGCATGCCGTCATGGCCCATCGCGATGCCGTCATCGACCGCGATCGTGTTGAACTCCTTGGCGACGCCGCCGGCCTTCTCGATCTCGCGGGCGACCAGCTGGCCGAGGTCCTTGAGGTGGACATGGCCCGGCACGAACTGGGTGAAGGAGTTGACGACGGCGATGATCGGCTTGCCGAAATCCTCGTTGGTCATGCCGGTGGCGCGCCACAGGCCGCGGGCGCCGGCCATGTTGCGGCCATGGGTGGAGGTGCGGGAGCGATAGGCGGGCATGACGGGTTTCCTCAGGCGTTCCTCGAAAGGCAATGTTGGTCCGCGGGCCGGCAGGCCGGGCCGGACAGACGGAATGATGCGGCGAGGCATACAGCGAAGTGCTTGATGATTCGACCCTAAATTTCGCCGTTCCGGGATGCTCCGCGGGCAGGGCCGGCGCGCGGCTGTCCACAGCCGCAGGTCCCCGTTCGGCGCAGTCACGACTTTGTGGCTACGCGGGGAACAGGAAGGGCGCTTAGATTTGAACGGTAGAGTTTTGTTCGACCCGGTCCAGCCCGAACGTTCCCGCCGCAGCCTCCGCCCGCGCGTCCCATGTCGTCCGTCATCCGATTCCGTCACCTGCCGACCCTTGCCGCGCTGCTTCTGGCCGCCCCCGGCGCCGCCTCGGCCCATGCTATCATCGTCTCGTCGCAGCCCGCGGCGGGCGGGACCATCGAGAAGCAGCCGACACTGATCCGGCTGCGCTTCAACAGCCGCATCGATCACGCCCGCTCGCGGCTGAAGCTGCGCGCGCCCGACGGCGCCGAGCAGGCGCTCACGCCGGCCGCCGACGCGCCGGCCGACGAGATCGACGCCGAGGCCAGGGCGCTCAGCCCCGGCGCCTGGCATCTGCAATGGCAGGTGCTCAGCGTCGATGGCCACATCACCCGTGGCGACATTCCTTTCAACGTGCGCTAGCCGTGTCGCTCTTCCTCGACATCTTCGGCTATCTCTCGGTGGTGCTGCGCGGCCTGACCCTGCTGGCACAATCCTTCACCGTGGGCGGCCTGGCGTTTCTGCTGTTGCTGCTTCGCCCGCTACAGCAAAGGCTGTCCGCCGACGCGATCGTCGTGGGGAAGCGCAGCCAGCGCTTCCTGCGCCGAAGCGCGTTCGGCTGGTTCGCGGTCGTGCTGGCCTCGCTCGCGGTCAACATGGCGGCGCTGATCGGGACGCTCGACCTCTCGCTCGGCGAGGCGGTCGGCGCCGACTTCGCGCGCTCCGGCATGGCCGTTGCCGCCTGCGCGCTCGGCATCGCGGCGCTCGCCCGGACCGGCAGCTGGGCCGCCTGGCGCGTCGTGGCACTGGCCGTGCTGGCTGGTGCCGCGCTGCTGCTGCAGCTCAACCTGACGCACGCGGCGAGCCGGCTCGAGGTGCGCTGGCCGCTGCTCGCCGCCGACTTCCTGCACATGCTCGGCGCCGGAATCTGGATCGGCGGCCTGCCGTATTTCCTGATGGCGCTGAACGGCTGCAAGGCGGATGACGATCAGCGCCTGATCGGACGGCGCTACTCGCTGATGTCGATGGTCTCGGTGGCGGCGATCGTGCTCGGCGGCATTGTGATGGCGATCGCCTATCTCGGCTCGTTCGAGGCGATCTACGGCACCGCCTATGGCGTGATGATGTCGGCCAAGGTCGCGATGCTGCTGATGCTGCTGGCGCTCGGCGCCGGCAACTTCTTCGCCGTCGAACGTTTGCGCCGCCGTGATCCCGCAGCACCGCTCTCGCGCATGAAGCGCTTCGTCGAGGTCGAGCTCGGCATTGGGCTGACGGTGCTCCTGACCGCGGGCTCGCTGACGTCGCTGCCGCCCGGCATCGATCTCAGCCAGGACCGGTTGAGCTTAAGCGAGATCGTCGAGCGCGCCGCGCCGCAATGGCCGCGGCTGACGAGCCCCTCGGTCGACCAGCTCACGATCTCGCAGCTGCAGGCGAGGATCGACGCCGCCGACGCGCAGCGCCTGACGGCGCCGCAAGCCTATGTGCCGGGCGAGGGCGTGATCCTGCCGCGCAGCGCCGCCGACATCGCCTGGTCGGAATACAACCACCATTGGGCCGGCATCTTCGTCGTGCTGATCGGCCTGCTCGCGCTGATCGAGCGCTTTGCCTGGGGCAGGTGGGCGCGGCACTGGCCGCTGTTGTTCCTGGTGATGGCGGCGTTCCTGTTCCTGCGCGCCGACGAGATGGCCTGGCCGCTCGGCCCGATCGGTTTCTGGGCCTCGTGGCGCGATCCGGAAGTGGCGCAGCACCGGCTGTTCGTGGTGCTGATCATCTTGTTCGGCCTGTTCGAATGGCGGGTGCGGCTGCGCGGGCAGCAGGCGGGGCGGGCGGCGCTGGTGTTTCCGCTGACGGTCGCCGCCGGCGGCGCGCTGCTGCTGACGCACTCGCACGCCATCGCCAACATCAAGGACCAGCTCCTGATCGAGATGAGCCACACGCCGCTGGCGCTGTGCGGCATCACCGCCGGCTGGGCGCGCTGGCTGGAGCTGCGCATGGACGGCCGCATCAGCCGCGTCGCCGCCTGGGTCTGGCCGGTGGCGTTCGTGCTGGTGGGATTGATCCTGCTGGATTATCGCGAAGCGTGAGGCGCCTTACTGCTTCCGCAGGCACACGTAGTCCGCGGAATAGGCGACGCTGCGGAGTTGCCCGGCGGCGTCGCAGGCGCCTGCCAGCTTGCCGCCGGCCGTGTTGATCCGCTGCACGGTGGTCACATCCGAGAGCACGCCCTTCGCGCCACGATGGGAGACGACCTCGAGCTTCAGCCAGGGGATATCGTTGTCGGTGGCGCCGACCGCGGTGCCCTGCACGCGGCCGCCGACGATCGAGCCGTCCTGATGCTCCCAGCTCGGGCCGGCGTAGTGCCGGCCGACGGTCTTGCCGTCCTCGAACAGACTGGCGATCGGTTCGCGAAAGGTCCAGGCGAGCTTGCCGTCCTTGTCGGCCTTGCAGTCGTAGACCTGCGCGCCTTCGGCATGCAGCGTCAGCACGGCCTTTTCGCCGGCGGCGACCAGCGCGTCGGGAATCGTGGTCTCTGCGGCGTGGGAGGAGCCGATCTGGGCACCGAGCACCAGCAGAGCGAGCGATGAGGTCAAGCGCATGATCAGGTTCCTCGACGGCAGGAGTGAAACGAAAACGGGCCGCGCTGGCGGCGCGGCCCGTTGATAGGTGACGAAACCAGAAGGCGAAAGTGGGGAAACTTACGCCGCCATCGCCTTGGTGAGGTTCTCGGCGATCTTGTCGAGGAAGCCGGTGGTCGAGAGCCAGCGCTGGTCGGCGCCGACCAGCAGCGCGAGGTCCTTGGTCATGTAGCCGGACTCGACGGTGTCGACGCAGACCTTCTCCAGGGTGGTCGCGAACTTCGCCAGCTCGGCATTGTTGTCGAGCTTGGCGCGGTGCGACAGGCCGCGGGTCCAGGCGAAGATCGAGGCGATCGAGTTGGTCGAGGTCTCCTTGCCCTTCTGGTGCTCGCGGAAGTGACGGGTCACCGTGCCGTGGGCGGCCTCAGCCTCGACGGTCTGGCCGTCCGGGGTCATCAGCACCGAGGTCATCAGACCGAGCGAGCCGTAGCCCTGGGCCACCGTGTCGGACTGCACGTCGCCGTCATAGTTCTTGCAGGCCCAGACATAGCCGCCCGACCACTTCAGCGCCGCGGCGACCATGTCGTCGATCAGGCGGTGCTCATAGGTGATCTTCTTGGCCTCGAACTTGTCCTTGAACTCCTTGTCGTACACCTCCTGGAAGATGTCCTTGAAGCGGCCGTCATAGACCTTGAGGATGGTGTTCTTGGTCGACAGGTAGACCGAGTAGTTCTTGGCGAGGCCCATGTTGAGCGAGGCGCGGGCGAAGTCGTAGATCGACTCGTCGAGGTTGTACATCTCCATCGCGACGCCGGCGCCGGGCGCCCTGAAGACTTCCTTCTCGATCACGGTGCCGTCGTCGCCGACGAATTTCATCGTCAGCACGCCCTTGCCGGGGAACTTGAAGTCGGTGGCGCGGTACTGGTCGCCATAGGCGTGGCGGCCGATGATGATCGGCTTGGTCCAGCCGGGGACCAGGCGCGGCACGTTCTTGCAGATGATCGGCTCGCGGAACACGACGCCGCCGAGGATGTTGCGGATGGTGCCGTTCGGCGACTTCCACATCTCCTTGAGGCCGAACTCCTTCACCCGGGCCTCGTCCGGGGTGATGGTGGCGCACTTCACGCCGACGCCGACCTTCTTGATGGCGTTGGCGGCATCGATCGTGATCTGGTCGTTGGTCTTGTCGCGGCTCTCCATCCCCAGGTCGAAATACTGCAGATCGATGTCAAGGAACGGGTTGATCAGCTTGTCCTTGATGTACTGCCAGATGATCCGCGTCATCTCGTCGCCGTCGAGCTCGACGACCGGGTTGGTCACCTTGATTTTTGCCATGATCGATGGGGCCTTCTTGGGAACAGCGCGCCAGGAATGGAAAGCGCTTGTGAAATCAAGCGCGTCATAGCACTGCTGCACCGCGGGCGGAAGCGCACCCGGTATGCGTCCGGTGCTGATTTTCGCAGCCCGCTCATGCGGTGGGCAACGGCGGCGAGGCGGCCGGCTGCGGTTTCGCGCAAACCGTAAAATTCTTGGCTAAGCCGATTATTTTGCTTGAGAATTCTCGCCAGCCGGGCCAACGGAGCGGGCAGGGCGCGCGGGCGCGCCCTTCAACCGGATCTGGAAGTCGAGGATTGACCGTGTCGGGCACCGACAAGACGAAGGCGGGATTGGAGATCACGGGCCCGGTGGTGATCCTGGTCGAGCCGCAGCTCGGCGAGAACATCGGCATGGCCGCGCGCGCCATGGGCAATTTTGCGTTGTCCGAGCTGCGACTGGTCAACCCGCGCGACGGCTGGCCGAACATCGCCGCCCAGCGGGCCGCCGCCGGGGCCGACCACATCATCGATCATGTCCGGCTGTTCGACACCCTGCCGGAGGCGATCGCCGACCTCGACCTGGTGTTTGCCACCACCGCCCGCGCCCACGACCAGGCCAAGCCGGTGATGGGCCCGGAGGCGGCCGCGCGGGAGATGCAGGGCCAGATTGCCGCCGGCGGCCGCGCCGGCATTCTGTTCGGCCGCGAGCGGGCGGGGCTCACCAACGAGGAGGTCGCCCGCGCCAATCGCATCATCACCTATCCGGTCAATCCGGGCTTCGCCTCGCTGAACCTCGCGCAGGCCGTGCTGCTGATGGGTTATGAGTGGTTCAAGCTGGCGACGTCGGGCGCGCTGCCCTTCGCCATGCCCGAGCGCTCGGAGCGCGCCAGCCAGGGGCAGATGGAAGCGTTCTTCGAGAACCTGGTGCGCGAGCTCGACCGGGTCGAATTCCTGCGCCCGCCGGAGAAGCGCGAGACCATGCTGGTCAATTTGCGCAACATCTTCTTCCGCATGGAGCCGTCGCGGCAGGACATCCACACCCTGCACGGCGTGGTGATGGCGATCGCCGAGGGACGCAAGGGACCGGCCAAGGGCGGCGTGCTCGACAGCGAGCAGGCGACGCGGCTGCGCGCGCTGATCGCCGAGCAGGGTACCGTCGCCAACCTGCCGGATTCGCGCGGCTCGCTGCGCGGGCTGGCGCGGCTGCTCCGCCGCAATCCCACCGACGCCGAGCGGGCGCTGTGGCACGCGCTGTCGCGCGACCGCCGCTTCGCCGGCCAGTTCAAGCGCCAGACCCCGGTCGGCCGCCACATCCCCGATTTCGTCTCCTTCATCCACCGCCTGGCCATCGAGCTCGTCGGCCCCGACGAGAGCGAGGGCGTCGTCGCCGATCGCAGAGCACGGCGGGCATGGCTGGAAAGCCGCGACTATCGCGTCACCGAGGTGAAGGCGGCGGATGTCGAGGCGAATCTGGAGGCCGAACTGGTGCGGCTGCAGGCGCTGATCGGCGCAGCCAAGTAGTCGCCGACGGTCGCATCGCGTGCCGCGTGGCGGCTATCGATGGCTTCGCGCATCCGTCCATCGCGCGCAATTGTCGATTGAGTTGTCGCGCGGCTCACACGGCCCTGGCAATTCATCCGCGCCCCGGCGGGCCTCGAGTCTGCGATCACGTTTACACCGGCTGAACGATGATTTGCGAACGCAATTCCAGATTGTGGCTCGTCCGATCGGTTCTGGTTAGATCGCAGCACAAAGAGCAAGACCTAAGGGGGCATTCATGGCTACGCGACGATGGCGCTCGTTTTTGAGTGGTGCGTTGATCACCGGTTCGATCTTCGGCTTGTCGGCGAGCGCCGAGGCGGCGGCACCGAAGCGGTGTACGACCGCGGCCGATCTCGGCGCCGACGAGCGCATCGCCGGCTGCACTGTCGTGATCGAGCACGGCAAGCCGGCGACGCCGCAGGTGATCGAAGCCCGTTTCGCACGCGCCGGCGCCTATTTCCGCAAGGGAGATGTCGAGCATGCGATCGACGACTACAAGATCGTCATCGAGCAGTCCTCGGCCGGTCTTCTTGCCGCATTCGATCGCGCCGGCCCCGATCTGCGCGAGAGCGAGCCGCAGCCGGGGTCGGGTTTCGGGCGGGCGTTCGGTCGCAATGGCTACCGCGCGCAAGCCTATCGCGCGCTGGGGATCGCAAGCTTCCAGGCGGGTCTCCTGGAGCAGTCGCAGGACGACTTCCGATGGCTCAGCGAGATCGATCCCAACAATGCCCATGCGGCCTTGTGGCTGGACCTGGCGCGCCGCCGTGCCGGGCTCGCGAGCGAGCTCGCCGACCACGCCAAGCGGCTCGACATGGGCAAATGGCCGGCGCCGATCGTCCGCCTGTTCCTCGGCCAGGAAACGCCAGAGGCCGTGCTTGCGGCGGCGGACCGCGGTGCTCCCGCCACGCGCCAGGCACGGCGCTGCGAGGCGAGCTTCTTCGCCGGCGAGTTGATGCTCCACCAGGGTCGCGAGCGCGACGCCATGCAGCTGATCGACCGGGCTCTCGCCGAGTGCCGGTGGACGTCGCGCGAACGGTCGGTCGCCGAGGCGGAGGCGCGCGCACTCCACGTCATGCCGTAGACAGCATGCGCGTGCGCGCATGCTTAACGCGCACGCGCGCATTTGAGTGAAAATGCCCGGTCAAATCCGCACGCGGCGGGTTACGGAACGCTCGGGTTCGAACGGTATGATCTGCGCATTGCCCTTCCATTGTTGCAGCGGTGCGGCCTTTCATCATGAACGAAACCAGATCGGTGTTGCGGGACCTCGAGGATGCGATCGCGCGGGGGACCGCCGACAGCCGGGAGCGCGCGCTGTGGCATGCGACCGACCTGCTGATCGCGGGACGGTACTGCGAGGAGGAGATCGCCACCTTCGGCGAGGTCATCGGCCGGCTGGCTGACGAGATCGAGGTCGAAGCGCGCGCCAAACTCGCCGATCGCCTCGCCAGGATCGAATATTCACCGGCCAGCGTCATCCGCAAGCTCGCCTTCGACGACGAGATCTGGGTCGCCGGCCCGGTGCTGCGCGAATCCGAGCGGCTCGATGACGCCACGCTGGTCGAGAACGCCAGCACCAAGAGCCAGGACCATCTGCTCGCGATCGCCGAACGCCGAACGCTGAGCCCGGCGGTGACCGATGTGCTGGCGACGCGCGGCAACCGCGCGGTCGCCACGGCGGTGGCGCGCAACCAGGGCGCCCAGTTCTCCGGCGCCGGATTCCTGCACATGGTCAAGCGCGCCGAGAACGACTCGATCCTCGCCGAGCATCTCGGCCGTCGGCTCGACATCCCGCGCCATCTGTTCCAGCAGCTCATCGCCAAGGCCTCGGACGATGTCGGCAAGCGGCTGGCCGGCGAGCGCCCTGAACTGCTCGGTGAAATCAACAGCTCGGTCGCCAACATCGCCGGCGACCTGCAGTCGAAGTTCGGACCCGGCTCGCGCAACTACTTCGTCGCCAAGCGCACCGTGACGATCCAGCACCGCCTCGGCAATCTGCACGAGAGCACGATCGCCAGCTATGCGACGGCGCACAAGGTCGAGGAGGTGACGATCGGCCTCGCGCTGCTGTCGGGACTACCGGTCGATGTCGTCGAGCGCGCCTTGTTCGACCGTAACCGCGAGATGCTGCTGATGCTCGCCAAGGCGCTCGGCTTCACCTGGGATACGATGATGGCGCTCGCCTTCCTCGGCGCCCGCGAACATCGCATCACGGCCGGTGAATTGCAGGAGCTGGAGCGTGACTATGCCAAGCTCCAGTCGCAGACGTCGCGCAGCGTGCTCGAATTCTATCAGTCCCGCAAGAATCCGGGCAAAGGCGGCAAGGCGTCCACGCCGCGCGCGGCGGCGTATTGAACCTGCAGCGATGGACGGAGGTGATCGCGGATGAACGGCACGGAACTCCCTCTTCGCAGAGAGCAACGGCTTGGCCATCGCGAGGCGCGTGCGGACCGCGCGGCGGCCGATGCGGCCTGGCACGTGCTCGAAGCGGCCAACGAGCTCGGCGATGAGGCTGCGGTCGCGGCCTGCCGCCGCGTCATCGATGCCAGCCTCAACGGCGCGTGCGCAGACCGGGCCGACCTGAAGCTGGTGACGGAGTATTTCCGCTAATCCAGACGCTCGGTCGCAGAGCAGGGCGGCTCACGCCGTCGCGAGCTGCGGGTTCGCCTTGCTGTTGCGCTGTGCCGCCTTCAGCTTCGCCGGCTCGATCAGCGCCTTCGCGGCCAGGCCGGCCGTGTCCGCGACCTCGGGATTGCGTGACACCATGGCCGCCACGATCGCGCCGTCGATCAGCAATGCGAGCTGATGCGAGAAGCTCTCCGGCTCGGCGGCGCCCATCTCGCGGGCGAGCCTCTCGATATGCGCCAGCACCACCTTCTTGTGGCGCATCGCGATGGTGCGAAACTGCTTCTGATCCTTGTCGTGCTCGCCGACCGCATTGATGAAGGGGCAGCCGTAGAAGCGCTCCTCGCCGAACCAGCTCTTCAGCGCCGGAAAGATGCGTGCCAGCTTGGTCTCGGCGTCACCGCCGCCGCTCTCCATTTCCGCGATGAACCATTCGCGCCACTGTTTGCCTTCGCTTTCGAGCACGGCGGTGACCAGCGCGGTCTTAGAGCCGAACAGCTTGTAGAGCGTGGTCTTCGCGGTGCCGGCCTCGCTGATGATCGCATCGATGCCGGTGGCATTGATGCCGTTCTTGCAGAACAGCCGCGTGGCGGCGCCGAGCAGACGGCCGCGCGCGGATTCGTCATCGCCGGCCGCGATCGTCCTCGCGATCGCCTGCTTCTTGCCGGTTTGTTTGCCCGCAACTGACTTTGCCATGCCTGCAAGCTTAATCGCTGTGCGCGTGAGTCAGCAAGACCGCTGACGTGCGCGAGGCAGCGTTGCGCGCAATTTGATCTCCGAGGGCGGCATTCTGCACCGCGCTTGGGCAACGGAGGGGACGCAGCGGGTCGCCGCTTGCCGCGATGATCGCGTAAGCCGCGAGGATCACTCCGGCTTTTGATTTTCGGCCTCTCTGGCACGCTTCGTGCAGGATACAGACCGTTCGGTATCCTCATCCCAGGGAGAGAAATGAGATGACCGCTGTGGTTCAGAAGACGGCGCTGACGGGCTGCCTCGCGCCCATCGACAGAGGTGGGCTCGAGCAGCTCATCGTCAACGGCAAGGCCAACCCCAAGGTCATCAAGACCCTGAAGTGCAAGACCGTCGCCGAGGGCAAGTTCCGCCACGCCAACTACATCCGCAACCTCGCGCCCTACATCGTCGACGAGCCGCCGGGGCTGCTCGGTGACGACACCGCGCCCAATCCGTCGGAAGCCTCGCTCGCCGCGCTCGGCTCGTGCCTGGCCGTCGGCCTGCACGCCAATGCGGTGCATCGCGGCTGGATCGTCAACAAGCTCGAGCTGGAGCTCGAGGGCGATCTCAACATCACCGCAGTCTGGGGCACCGGCGACGTCAGCGAGAAGCCGGTCGGCTTCACCGACGTCCGCGTCAAGGTCGACATGGAGTGCGAGGGCATTCCGCAGGAGGAGGTCAAGGCGCTGATCGATCACGTCAAGAAGTGGTCGCCGGTCGCCAACACGTTTACCCGCCCCGTCAATCTCGAAGTCGGAATCTGATCGGCCGAGGGCCTGCGAGTAGCGGAGGACGTCATGGGTTCACTCGGACAGCATCTGGCAGTCGACAGCGCGGGCGTGATGCCCGTGCCGTCGACCGTGGAGCAGGTCACGGCGATCGCGCGCAAGGAGCTCGCGCCGCTGGCCTCTGGCATCGACGCCGGGACGGTGTACCCGGCCGACGTGCTCCGCCGCTTCGGCGAGGTCGGCGCGTGGAGCAGCCACGTGCCGGACAATGGCGCGGCGGATCTCAACTGCGCGATCGACGCCATCGGCGCGATCGGCGAGGTCTGCGGCGCCTCGGCCTTCATGGCGTGGTGCCAGAACACGCTGGTCTGGTACATCGCCAACTCGCCCAACAAGGCGCTCGTCGACCGTCTTCTCGACGACGCCGCGAGCGGCCGGTTGCTCGGTGGCACCGGCTTGTCCAACCCGATGAAGAGCTTCTTCGGCATCGAGAAGCTCAAGCTGAAGGGCCGCAAGGTCGAGGGCGGCTACGTCGTGCGCGGCGTGCTGCCCTGGGTCTCGAACCTCGGGCCGGACCACATGTTCGGCACGATCTTCGAGCGTGAGGACGCGCCCGGCGAGATCGTGATGTTCATCGCCGACTGTGCCGATCCGGCGGTGACCCTGCAGCCATGCCAGCCGTTCCTGGCGATGGACGGCACCGGCACCTACGGCATCCAGTTTCGCGACCTGTTCGTGCCGGATGAACTGATCCTGGCCGATCCCGCCGGTCCCTTCGTCAAGAAGATCCGCGCCGGATTCATCCTGCTGCAGGCCGGCATGGCGCTCGGCCTGATCAAGGACTGCATCAAGATCATGCAGGAAGTCGAGGCGCCGCTCGGCCACGTCAACCGCTATCTGCCGCAGCAGCCGGTCGACTTCAGCGCGCTCGCCGATGAGCTCGCAAAGGAAACTTCTGAGCTCGCCAGCGATCCGTTCAACCTCGACGAGACCTATTGGCGCAAGGTCGTCGCGCTGCGCCTGCGTGCCGGCGAGGCCAGCGTCGCTGCGGCTCATGCCGCGATGCTCCATTGCGGAGCCCGCGGCTATCTCAAGGGCAATCGCGCCGAACGTCGCCTGCGCGAGGCCTATTTCGTCGCGATCGTGACCCCCGCGACCAAGCAGCTCCGCAAGATGCTCGCCGACGGCTGACGCCGGCGAGAACGGCAACCAACAAATCCCACCAGGAGAGGCCTGCCATGACGGACGTTCTGATTACTGCCGGTGAACTCGCCGAGTTCATCAAGACCGAGCCGTGTGTCGTGATCGACACCCGCAATCCCGATGCCTATGCCGCGGGACATCTTCCCGGCGCGGTCAACGTCCACGAGATCTTCACCTATCTCGCGACCTCCACGCCGGAAGGCATCACGGAGCTGAAGACGAAGTTTGCCGATGCGTTCGGCGCCGCCGGCCTGTCGGGTGCGGAGACCGCCGTGGTCTACGAGCAGTCGATGAACTCCGGCTTCGGCCAGTCGTGCCGCGGCTATTTCCTGCTCACAATGCTCGGCTATCCCAAGATCAAGGTGCTGCATGGCGGCTACGACGCCTGGGTCGCCGCCGGCCTGCCCGTGACGACCGACGTGCCGTCGCCGGCGAAGGCATCGTTCAGCATCGTTCCGGAGGCGGGGAGCATCCTGATCGACGCCAAGGCGATGCTGGCCGCCGTCGGCAATCCCGCGATCGCGATCCTCGACGTCCGCGATGTCGACGAATGGATCGGCGATTCCTCCTCGCCCTACGGCAAGGATTTCTGTCCGCGCAAGGGCCGCATCCCCGGTGCCGTCTGGCTCGAATGGTACCGCATGATGAAGCCGACCGGAGAGGGGCCGCGCTTCAAGTCGAAGGACGAGATCCTCGCCGAATGCGCCACCGTCGGCATCACCGTCGACACGCCGGTGTATCTCTACTGTTTCAAGGGCGCGCGGGCCTCGAACACCTTCCTGGCGCTGAAGAACGCCGGCGTGAAGGATGTGCGGATGTACTTCGGCTCGTGGAACGAGTGGTCGCGCGATCCGTCGCTGCCGATCGAGGAAGGTCTTCCGATGCCGGCGATGACCAGCAAGGCGGCATAGAAGCTGCATGTTGAGCACGTCCGGCCGCTGAAAAACGCGGCCGGATGAGCAGTTCGAAGGCGCTGATAGCGCAGGTGTGACAAAGGGGCGCAGCACATGTCGATTTTCGATGATCCGTTCGATGCCGATTCACGCGTGAATGCTGGTTGTATCTGCGGCCAGCATCGCAGCCCGGCCGAACATGAGCACGCCATGCTGGCGCTGCGCTGCGAGCCCGTGGCGGAGTCCACCGAGAAGCGCTACGAGAACGTGGTCGCGTCCGCCGTGCTGCGCGCGGTGTTTCCGCAAGCTGCCACCCGCCGCGCGTTCCTGAAGTCGGTCGGCGCCGCCACCGCGCTCGCTGCCGTCTCGCAATTCTTTCCGCTGAAGACGGCGACTGAAGCTTTCGCCGAAGCGGGCGCGCCGGAGAAGAAGGATCTCAAGGTCGGCTTCATCCCGATCACCTGCGCCACGCCGATCATCATGGCAGCGCCGCTCGGCTTCTATGCCAAGGCTGGGCTGAACGTCGAGGTCGTCAAGACCGCCGGCTGGGCCGTGATCCGCGACAAGACCATCAACAAGGAATACGACGCCTCGCACATGCTGGCGCCGATGCCGATCGCGATCTCGCTCGGCCTCGGTGCACAGCCGATCCCGTTCACCGTGCCCGCGATCGAGAACATCAACGGGCAGGGCATCGTGCTGGCGATGAAGCACAAGGACAAGCGTGACCCGAAGGACTGGAAGGGCATGAAGTTCGCCATTCCGTTCGACTATTCGATGCACAATTATCTGCTGCGTTACTATCTCGCCGAGCACGGCATCGATCCCGACACCGACGTGCAGCTGCGCTCGGTGCCGCCGCCGGAGATGGTCGCGAACCTGCGCGCCGACAACATCGACGGTTTTCTCGCGCCTGACAACATCTGCCAGCGGGCGATCTTCGACGGCGTCGGCTTCCTGCACGTGCTGTCGAAGGAGATCTGGGACGGTCACCCCTGCTGCAGCTTCGCGGCGAGCCGCGAGTTCATCACGACGGCGCCGAACAGCTTCGCGGCGCTCACCCGCGCCATCGTCGATGCCACCGCGTACGCGTCGAAGGCCGAGAACCGCAAGCAGATCGCGGAGGCGATCGCTCCGGCGAATTATATCAATGCGCCGGTGACCGTCATGGAGCAGGTCTTGACCGGCACCTACGCCGATGGCCTCGGCGGCGTGAAGACCGATCCGAAACGCGTCGATTTCGATCCGTTCCCGTGGCAGTCCTTCGCGGTGTGGATGCTGACGCAGATGAAGCGCTGGGGGCAGATCAAGGGCGACGTCGACTACAAGGCGGTCGCCGAGCAGATCTATCTCGCCACCGACACCCGCAAGGTCATGATCGACATGGGCCTGACGCCGCCGAAGGACTCCTACAAATCGTTCTCGGTGATGGGCAAGCCGTTCGATCCGACCAAGCCGGACGACTACGTTGCGAGCTTCAAGATCAAGAAGGCGTCGTGATGGGAGCGATGGGCACGCTGCCGGCCACACCACCGGTGTCGTCCTCGCGAACGCGGGGACCCATACGCCGTAACCTGGCTTGTGGCAGGAGCAGTAGCGACAATCTTATCCATCCATTGATTTCGGTGGTTATGGGTCCCTGCGTTCGCAGGGATGACGCCGGTGGTGGAGCGACGGCATGACCGCCTCACTTCGTCTGCGCGCCGCCGTCGTCTCAATCGTGCTGCTCGCCGTCTTCCTCGGCGCCTGGCACATCGCCACGCGCAGCACCGGCACGGCTGCCAACATGAGCCCGGAATACGCCAAGCTGATGGGCATGACCGCGACGCAAGGCAAGTCGGCGATGCCCGGGCCGCTCGATGTCGGCGCCAAGCTGTGGGAGCATCTCCGGCGGCCGTTCTACGACAATGGCCCGAACGACAAGGGGCTCGGCATCCAGCTCGCCTTCTCGCTGGGGCGGGTCATGCTCGGCTACCTGATCGCGGTCGCGGTCGCGATCCCGCTCGGCTTCCTGATCGGTATGTCGCCGTTGATGAGCAAGGCGCTCGATCCGTTCATCCAGATTCTCAAGCCCATCTCGCCGCTCGCCTGGATGCCGCTGGCGCTCTACACGATCAAGGATTCCAGCCTGTCGGCGATCTTCGTGATCTTCATCTGCTCGGTCTGGCCGATGCTGATCAACACCGCCTTCGGCGTCGCCAGCGTGCGCAAGGAGTGGATCAACGTCGCGCGCACACTTGAAGTCGGGAATTTCCGCCGCGCCTTCACGGTCATCCTGCCGGCTGCGGCGCCGACGATCCTCACCGGCATGCGGATCTCGATCGGCATCGCCTGGCTCGTCATCGTCGCCGCCGAGATGCTCGTCGGCGGCACCGGCATCGGCTACTTCGTCTGGAACGAGTGGAACAACCTCTCGATCACCAACGTGATCATTGCGATCCTGATGATCGGTCTGGTCGGCATGATGCTCGATCAGATACTGGCCCGTGTCGCGCGGCTTGTGACGTTTCCGGAGTAGGGGGATGACGGTCGTGATCCCAAGCAGAGCGGCCGTCTTACCTCTCCCCGCTTGCGGGGAGAGGTCGGATTGCATCGTAGATGCAATCCGGGTGAGGGGGTACAGGTCCATCCACGGACACTCCCGGCGCGTGTGCCCCGAATCATCTCTTTCCATAGGCACCTTTCGTGCGGCTGCCCCTCACCCCAACCCTCTCCCCGTGAAGAACGGGGAGAGGGAGCGCACCGTCCTCGCGGAGTCTGCTCGATGACCTCAGACAAGTTCATCTCCATCGAGGGCATCGCCAAGCGCTACGACGGGGCGCGGAGCACGACGATCTTCGAGAACCTGTGGCTCGCGATGGCGCGCGGCGAGTTCGTCTGCGTGATCGGGCATTCCGGCTGCGGCAAGACCACGGTGCTGAATGTTCTTGCCGGCCTCGACGCACCGAGCGAAGGCGCCGTCATCGTCGACGGCCAGGCCATCGAAGGCCCGAGCCTCGACCGCGCGGTCATCTTCCAGAGTCATGCGTTGCTGCCATGGCGGACGGTGCTCGGCAATGTCACCTATGCCGTCTCGTCGAAATGGCGCAAATGGGATCGCGCCAAGGTCAAGGCGCATGCGCTGAAATATATCGAGCTGGTCGGGCTTGCCGGCTCCGAGCACAAGCGTCCCTCGGAGCTGTCCGGCGGCATGAAGCAGCGCGTCGGCATCGCGCGGGCGCTGTCGATCACGCCGAAGATCATGCTGATGGACGAGCCGTTCTCCGCGCTCGATGCGCTGACGCGCGGCACCCTGCAGGACGAGGTCCGCCGCATCTGCGTCGAGACCGGGCAGACCGTGTTCATGATCACCCACGACGTGGACGAAGCGATCTATCTCGCCGACAAGATCGTGCTGATGACCAACGGTCCCGGCGCGGTGCTGGCGGAGATCGTCGAGAACCCGCTGCCGAAGGACCGGCTGCGCGGCGACCTGCATCGTCATCCGCTGTACTACGCGCTACGCAATCACATCATCGATTTCCTGGTTAGCCGCAGCAGGACCTTCACTGCCGAGACGCCGGATCACGACCCGCGCAAGGTGCCGGTGGTGAAGATCGGGCGCACCGAGCCGGCGATCGTCGCGTCCAAGCCGGTCGAGAGCGATACGCCGCTGGCGGTCGCCCGCTGAGGCTCGGAAGAAACCCATCAACGAAGGTCCATCAAGGGAGACCAAGCATGAAGCGATCCGACCTCACCGAGAAGCTGCTCGACATCAAGCGCGAGAAGGGCTGGAGCTGGAAATATATCTGCGAACAGATCGGTGGCTATTCCGAGGTGCTGATCGTCGGCGCCGTTCTCGGCCAGATGAAGCTGACCAAGCCGCAGGCTGCCAATGCCGGCGAGCTGTTCGGCCTGTCGAAGTCCGAGATCGCGATGCTGAACGAAACGCCGATGCGCGGCGAGGGCGTGCAGATGCCGCCGACCGATCCCCTGATCTATCGCTTCTACGAGCTGGTGATGATCAACGGCCCGGCCTGGAAGGAGCTGATCCAGGAGGAGTTCGGCGACGGCATCATGTCGGCGATCGATTTCGACATGGTGATGGAGCGCCTGCCCAATGCCAAGGGCGACCGCGTCAAGATCACGATGTCGGGCAAGTTCCTGCCGTACAAATATTACGGCGCCAGCGGCAACGTGCCGGAGTACGGTTTCAAGGAAGAATAGGCGAATAGGGAGTGGCGAATAGGGATCTTCTTGCCCTATTCGCTACTCGCCATTCGCAACTCGCCCGTTATTGTCCCGCCTTGACCTGCGCCACGGCGGTCGACAGCAGCTCGCTCATCTTCGCGCGCACGTCCGCCTCGGTGACGGCGGCGCCCTTGGCGTTGAGGTCTCCCAGCACCTTGCGCAGCACGTCGGCATCGCCCGCTTCCTCGAAATCGGCCGCGACGACCTCCTTGGCGTAGGCGTCGGCGTCAGCGCCGGACTTGCCGAGCTTTTCGGCGGCCCACAGGCCGAGCAGCTTGTTGCGGCGGGCTTCTGCCTTGAACTTCAATTCCTCGTCATGGGCGAATTGCTTCTCGAAGGCGTCCTCGCGCTTGTCGAACGTGGTCATGGTCGGAACTTCCAGTGTTGCCGAAGAGGGTTAACCGCGCAGGCGGTTGCGGGGCGGTGGCCGCACGCCTAAATAATTGGAACATCTTGCCAATACAACGGGTACGAGGCCGCAGGGAAGGGCGGTAAAACTCCGCCCCCGAGGTCTGGATCGATTGTGCTCGGGACACCAATGAGATAGGTTTCCCACAGGCCCGGTTCCTGTTCTGTTTCCGTCCGTCCGGGCCCTCGCGGCAGCTCCGTCGTGGTCCTGTCCAAAGTCATCCGGAGCCCACCATTTCATGGATTTCAACAAAACACGGTACATCCCAATGAGCCGTCGGCGTCGCATTTATGAAGGCAAGGCCAAGGTCCTGTACGAAGGCCCCGAGCCGGGCACCCTGATCCAGCACTTCAAGGACGACGCCACCGCCTTCAATGCCAAGAAGCATCAGGTGATCGAAGGCAAGGGCGTCCTCAACAACCGGATCTCGGAGTACCTGTTTCAGCACCTCAACGACATCGGGGTCCCGACTCACTTCATCCGCCGGCTCAACATGCGCGAGCAGTTGATTCGCGAGGTCGAGATCGTCCCGCTCGAGGTCGTCGTGCGCAACGTGGCGGCGGGCTCGCTGTCGCAGCGCCTCGGCATCGAGGAAGGCACCCAGCTGCCGCGTTCGATCATCGAATTCTATTACAAGAACGACCAGCTCAACGACCCCATGGTGTCGGAGGAGCACATCACCGCGTTCGGCTGGGCCACGCCCCAGGAAATCGACGACATCATGGCGCTGGCCATCCGCGTCAACGACTTCCTGACCGGGCTCTTCCTCGGCATCGGCATCCGCCTGGTCGACTTCAAGATGGAGTGCGGCCGGCTGTTCGAGAACGAGATGATGCGGATCATCGTCGCCGACGAGATTTCCCCCGATTCCTGCCGGCTGTGGGACATCAAGTCGAACGAGAAGCTCGACAAGGACCGCTTCCGCCGCGATCTTGGCGGCCTTCTGGAGGCCTATACCGAGGTCGCCAAGCGGCTCGGCATCCTCATCGAGAACGAGCGTCCGGCGGGCTCCGGCCCGGTCCTGGTCAAGAGCTAAAGGGAAGCAAGACGTGAAAGCGCGTGTCACGGTGACACTGAAAACCGGCATCCTCGATCCCCAGGGCAAGGCGATCGAGGGCGCCCTCAAGTCGCTCGGCGTCAACGGCGTCGCGTCCGTGCGCCAGGGCAAGGTGTTCGACATCGAGCTCGCCGGCGCCGACAAGGCCCAGGCGGAGGCGGCCCTGAAGGCCGCCGCTGACAAGCTGCTCGCCAACACGGTGATCGAGAATTACCGGGTGGAACTGCTGGGGTAGGGCGCTGAGGGGGAGACATGATCCGCCGAAACGAAGTCAGACTGGGCGTCGCGGCAGTTGGTCTCCTTCTATCGGTATCGATGGCGAGCGCAGCGGCTCCGGTCACTATGGACGGATGGCGCTACACCGCTGGACCGAACGGCCTGCATGTCTTCGTATGCGCACGTGTCGACTGTGTGCCTGGGTCTCGGCTTGTTTGCCAAAGCAAGCCGCCCCATTCGGCGCTGCTTCCGGGCATCCTGCGCAAGTGGGATGAGATGGCCGCTGAGCTCTCGGGCGAGCCGCCCGAGGTGCGAACGACGAGCCACAGACTCTCCGGTATCGTCGACAGCGCTACATCACAATACGTTTTGATCAGTTCGTCGAACGACGAATACGCCAGCCGAGCCAATCTCGCGCGATTCGAGAAGGCTCTGCAGGAAGCCAGCAAATAGGTCGCAAGCATGAAATCCGCCATCCTCGTCTTCCCCGGCATCAATCGCGAGCGCGACATGGCGCGCGCGCTGCGCATGATCTCCGGCCATGAGCCGGCGATGGTCTGGCACGCCGAGACGTCGCTGCCGAAGGGCACCGATCTCGTCGTCGTCCCCGGCGGCTTCTCCTATGGCGATTACTTACGCTGTGGCGCGATCGCGGCGCGGGCGCCGGTCATGGACGCGGTGCGCGATCACGCCGCCAAGGGCGGCCTCGTGCTCGGCGTCTGCAACGGCTTCCAGATCCTGTGCGAGTCCGGCCTGCTGCCGGGCGTGCTGATGCGCAACGATAAGCTGAAATTCATCTGCAAGGACGTGCATCTGCGGGTCGAGCGCTCGGATTCTCCGTTCACCCGCGGCTACAATGCGGGACAGGTCATCCGCGTGCCCGTCGCTCACGGCGAGGGCAATTATGCGGCCGACGAGGAGACCTTGAAGCGGCTCAATGGCGATGGGCGCGTGCTCTATCGTTACTGCTCGGCCGATGGCGAGGTTGGCGACCTCAGCAACATCAACGGCGCTGCGCATTCGATCGCCGGCATCGTCAACGAGAACGGGAATGTGCTCGGCATGATGCCGCATCCCGAGAATCACGTCGAAGACATCATGGGCTGCACCGACGGCCGTGGGCTGTTTGCCGGCCTCGTCGCCCATCTCGACCGCGCGGCCTGACGCCGTTCATCGAAATCGTTCCGTAGTTTTTTCTCGCGCCGTCCGGCAACGCCGGGCGGCTGTTTGCGTTGTCCGCCCGATTCCACGGGACAGGAACCAAGGAGGTTCTCATATGACGACGAAACATTGGCTGGGAACGGCCGCGATCATTCTGGCGATCGGCACGGCATCAGGTGCCGCATCGGCGCAGTCCGAGATGAAGCGCGAGGGTGGCGCCGCTGCCCCGACCGCACGCGAAGCGATCCGGCCCGGCAGCGAGGCCAAGAGCGCTGGCGCGGCCGTGGAACACGGCGCGTCGGAGGCGAAGCAGAGCGCGCAGGGTCGCAGCGAGCCGTCATCGGCCGCGCGCGAGCAGGCTCAGGAGCGCTCGGCGCACGATGCGAAGCAGAGCGCGGAGCAGAGCAAGGGCGAGCGCGGGCCGGACTCGGCACAGCGCGAGCGCGACGCCAAGGACAGCGCCGAGAGCAAGTCGCAGGCCGACAGCAAGCAGGCCGACAAGCAGTCTGACAGCAAGAGCAAGGCTGAGTCGAAGCAACAGCAGGGACGCGCCGACGAGCCGCGCAAGGGCGAGGATCGCGCCGCCGAAACCAAGTCGGGCGCCACGGATCGCAAGTCCGACCGCGAGGCCGAGCGCAGCGGCAGCGACAAGAGCCGGCAAAGCCAGGACGAGCGCAAGGCCGGCACGTCGGACCAGGCGGCCGACAAGCAGACCGGCCGCAGCAAGCAGGCCAATCAGCCGGGCGCAACGGACAGCAAGAGCACGACCGCGCAGCAGAACCAGCAGACCGGTCCGGCCGGTGCCGCTGCGGGCAAGCCGGACGCGACCGGGCAGGCCAGCAACCAGACCCAGACCAACAACACCCGCTCCAGCACGCAGGTTTCGGTCAACGAGCAACAGAAGACCCGCGTGGTCGACCAGCTCAAGCGTGATCACGACTTCGACCGTGCCCGCACCGACATCGACATCCGCATCAACGTCGGCGAGCGCCTGCCCGAGCGCGTGCGGCCGCGTCCGCTGCCGTCGGACATCGTCACCATCGTTCCGGAATATCGCGGCTACGAGTACACCGTCGTGCATGACGAGATCGCCATCGTCGATCCGCGCAGCCGCGAGATCGTCGATGTCATCCCCCAGGACGGCATGCGCGCCGATCGCGGCTATGAGCGCGGCGGCTACGGCGTGAGCTCGACCCGCATCGTGCTGTCCGACGATCAGCGCCAGATCCTGCGCCGCGCCGCGACCGAGACCGGCACCGTCGGATCGACGACATCGTCATCGACCTCGTCCGGAACGAGCTGCCTGAGCCTGCGACGCGTGCCCGATGAGCTCGCGCGCAGCAATCCGGAGCTCGCCAACTACCAGTATCTGGCGATCGGCGAGCAGGTCGTGCTGGTCGACCCGCGCGATCAGAAGGTGGTGCAGGTCATCGACCAGCAGCAATAGCGGCGTGGCGATACGACGGCGGCTCGAGGGCGGGAGCGCGACGCGCTTCCGCCCTTTTTCGCGACAGGATCGCCTTCCGTACGGCCATCGAACGAGCCTTGCTCCGCTGCTCGAACCGGCCGTTGTCCTCATGCGTCAAACCGGCATCGTCAATTGAGCTGGCGCGGACGGGATTGTCGGCCGCGCGCGGCCACGCTATCAACGTTGGCGTGTAGGGATTGGCCGTGGGGACCGCCGTGCCGGTTGCACTCGTCATTATACTTCTTCAGATCTCGCTGATCTATCATGCGTCGCGGACCGGGCGGATGCAGCCCTGGGCGTTCATCATCTTGTTGGTCCCCTTGATCGGCGCGCTCGCCTACATCGTCGTCGAGCTGGTGCCGGAATGGCTGGGCAGCCACGACGTCCAGAAGGCGCGCAAGCGCGTCGCCAACAAGCTGGACCCTGAGAAATACTATCGTGAGTTGTCGGATCGCGTCGCCGTGACGGATACGATTGCCAACCGCGCCGCGCTCGCCGAGGAATGCGTCGCCGTCGGTCGCTATGACGAGGCCGAGCAGCATTATGATCACATCCTGAGCCTGCCGATGGGCCACGAGCCGCTGTTCGCGCTCGGCAAGGCCAAGGCGCAGTTCGCGCGCCGCCGCCCCGCGGATGCACTGGCGACGCTCGACGAGCTGCAGAAGACCTGGCCGGACTACAATTCGGTCGAGGCGCATCTGCTCTATGCTCGCGCCTTGCAGGAAGCCGGCCGCACCGACGAGGCCCTGGAGGAGTACCAGGCCTTGCTGGACTACGCGCCGGGCAGCGAGGCGAAGGTCCGCTACGGCTTGCTGCTCAAGCTGGCCGGCCGCATCGACGAGGCCAAGATCGTATTCACCGAGCTGCTGATCCAGATGAAGCGCGCCCCGCGCCATGTGCGCAAGGCGCAGGCCGAGTGGATATCGATCGCCGAGAAGCAGCTCGCGGGGTGAGGCCGTAGCCCGGATGAGCGCAGCGACATCCGGGTTCACCGAGGGAGCGCGTGAGATCCCGGATATCGCTGCGCTCATCCGGGCTACAAATCAAATCAGGCTACGGCGAGTTCGCTGCCTCCGGCGTCCGCCGCTTGACGCGCTTGATGGTCCCTGAGAACGAGAACAGCGGCTTGGTGCCGGAATGCAGCATGCCGCGCAGGAAGATCAGCGACGCGCCGGCGCGGGTGACCTCGCCGGTGGCCTCGATCAATTCCCCCTCGCGCGCGGCGTCGAGGAATTCGGACGAGAACGAGACCGTGACGCCCGGGCCCTGCATGATCGGCGCGGCGAAGGCGAACAGGCAGTAATCCGCGAAGGTCATCAGGCAGCCGCCATGGACGTTGCCGCCGCCGTTCAAATGCTTCTTCTCGACCCGGAAGGCGCAGCGGATCGAACCGTCGTCCTCCATCCGGTGCCAGAACGGTCCGGTATGGGATTCGTAGCTGTCGCGCATCCAGGTGCGCCAGCCGGCGAACTCGCCGTCGGTCGCGATATGGATGCCGGGGCGGTTCTCGAAGGCGGAACGGGTCAGATCGTGCACGTGCAAGGGCCTTTAACTGTTGATTTACCGTCTTAAATCCGATTGGCCGCCAATCTGCAAATATCCCGCTTGGCGGGTCCGGGCCAAAGCTCTGGACAGGGCGGAATAGGGCCGTAAAAGGCCTTTTCCGCTTCTGCCTCTGTATCTATGAAGCAGGGTTTAAGGGACCAGCGGCCCACGGGGCAAAGGCATTTCTCCATGCGCAATGAACCGCAGATCACCCCCGAGCTCGTCGCCGCCCACGGCCTGAAGCCCGACGAATATGAGCGCATCCTGAAGCTGATCGGGCGGGTCCCGACCTTCACCGAGCTCGGCATCTTCTCGGCGATGTGGAACGAGCACTGTTCGTACAAATCGTCCCGCATCCATCTCAAGGGCCTGCCGACCAAGGCGCCCTGGGTGATCCAGGGCCCCGGCGAGAACGCCGGCGTGATCGACATCGGCGACGGCCAGGCGGTCGTGTTCAAGATGGAGAGCCACAACCATCCGAGCTACATCGAGCCGTACCAGGGTGCCACGACCGGCGTCGGCGGCATCCTGCGCGACGTGTTCACCATGGGCGCACGCCCGATCGCCTGCCTGAACGCGCTGTCGTTCGGCGCGCCGGAGCATCCGAAGACGCGGCATCTGGTGTCCGGGGTGGTGGCCGGCATCGGCGGCTATGGCAACTCGTTTGGCGTTCCGACGGTCGGCGGCCAGACCCGCTTCCACACCCGCTATGACGGCAACATCCTGGTCAACGCGATGGCGGTCGGCCTCGCCGACGCCGACAAGATCTTCTATGCGGCCGCCTCCGGCGTGAACATGCCGATCGTCTATCTCGGCTCCAAGACCGGCCGCGACGGCATCCACGGCGCCTCGATGGCCTCGGCCGAATTCGACGACTCCTCGGAGGAGAAGCGCCCGACGGTGCAGGTCGGGGATCCTTTCGCCGAGAAGCTGCTGCTCGAAGCGTGCCTCGAGATCATGGCCGCCGACTGCGTGATCGCGATCCAGGACATGGGCGCGGCCGGGCTGACCTGCTCGGCGGTCGAGATGGGCGCCAAGGGCGACCTCGGCGTCGATCTCGATCTCGATGCCGTGCCGACCCGCGAGATCGGCATGAGCGCCTACGAGATGATGCTCTCCGAGAGTCAGGAGCGCATGCTCATGGTGCTGAAGCCGGAGAAGGAGAAGGAGGCGGAAGCGATCTTCCGCAAGTGGGGGCTCGATTTCGCGGTGGTCGGCTACACCACGCCGAGCAAGCGGTTCGTGGTGAAGCATGGCGGCGACGTCATGGCCGACCTGCCGATCAAGGAGCTCGGCGACGAGGCGCCGCTGTATGATCGCCCGCACGTGGCCTCATCGGCGCTGCCGGTGATCCACGCCCGCGAGGTCAAGGCGCCCCTGGCCATCATCCCGGCGTTGGAGAAGCTCGTCGCAACGCCCGATCTGTGCTCCAAGCGTTGGATCTGGGAGCAGTACGACCATGTGATCCTCGGCAACACCGTGCAGCGCCCGGGCGGCGATGCCGCCGTGGTGCGCGTGCAGGACGGGCCGAAGGGGCTGGCGCTCACCGTCGACGTCACGCCGCGCTATTGCGAGGCCGACCCGTTCGAGGGGGGCAAGCAGGCCGTCGCCGAAGCCTGGCGCAACATCACCGCGGTCGGTGGCCGGCCGCTTGCGATCACCGACAATCTCAATTTCGGCAACCCGGAACGGCCCGAGATCATGGGCCAGTTCGTTGGCTGCCTGAAGGGCATTTCGGAGGCCTGTCGCGCGCTCGACTTCCCCGTCGTCTCCGGGAACGTCTCGCTCTACAACGAG
The DNA here is from genome assembly GCF_051168215.1 of Bradyrhizobium sp. HKCCYLRH2015. Taxonomy (NCBI): domain Bacteria; kingdom Pseudomonadati; phylum Pseudomonadota; class Alphaproteobacteria; order Hyphomicrobiales; family Nitrobacteraceae; genus Bradyrhizobium; species Bradyrhizobium sp. HKCCYLRH2015. The sequence continues at coordinate 462,575 of NZ_JBNPUO010000001.1, forward strand.
ACCAACGGCCGCGCGATCCTGCCGACGCCCTCGATCGGCGGCGTCGGCCTGCTCGATGATTTCACCAAGTCGGCGAGCATCGCCTTCAAGGCCGAGGGCGAGGCGATCCTGCTGATCGGCGAGACCCATGGCTGGCTCGGCCAGTCGGTCTACCTGCGCGACGTCTGCGGCCGCGAGGAGGGCGCTCCGCCGCCGGTCGACCTGGCCGCGGAGAAGCGCATCGGCGATGTCGTGCGCGGCATGATCCATGCGGGCACGGCGACGGCTGCGCATGATCTGGCCGACGGTGGTCTGCTCGTCGCGCTCGCCGAGATGGCGATGGCCTCCGGCATCGGCGCGCGGCTGCTGGCCGCGCCTGCCTCGATCGTGCCACATGCCTATTGGTTCGGCGAGGACCAGGCGCGCTATCTCGTGACGGTGCCGGAGACCGAGGCTGGCCGCGTGCTCGCCAAGATGCGCGGCGCCGGCGTGCCGTGCACGCGCATCGGCACGACAGGCGGCACTGCGCTGGCGATCGCCGGCGAGGCCTCGGTGGAAGTGGATACGCTGAAGAGCCGGTTCGAGAGCTGGCTACCAGAATATATGGGCGGGGCGGCTGCCTGACACACCGTTGTCGTCCCGGACAAGCCACGGCGGCGCACCGCGCCGACGTGGCGCCGATCCGGGACCCACTCGGTGTACGGAGTAGTCGGCGGGACTGGTCGTTGACCTGCGCCAACAACAAGATCTTGCGGTTATGGGTCCCTGCGTTCGCAGGACGACAGCGGAGTACGTTGTCAGCGCGGTGCCTTTCCACGCGCTCATTGCGAGCGCAGCGACGCAATCCAGAGCTCCGGCGGGAGGTTGGATTGCGTCGTCGCTGCGCTCCTTGCAATGACGGAGGAGGCAGGACCGTCCTACAACACGTTCTTCGCCCCCGGAATCTGCCTGAGCACCCAGGTCGCGCCCCAGCTCAGCAGCATGCTGCCGACAAAGGCGATCGTGGCCTTGGCGATGGCCGGCAGGCCGAAGTCGAACAGCCAGTACTGGATCCACAGCACGATCGGATAGTGCACCAGGAACATGCCATAGGCGTCGGCCTGCATGCGATCGAGCACGGAGAATTCCGAGCGGCGGTTGTTGAGGAAATAGGACAGGATCGCAAACAGGATCGCGGCGCTGAAGATGACGAACAGGAAGCCATAGGCTGCCTCGTACCATTGCGGCAACACGGGGGGATTGCCCAGCACCTGGCGCTTGATCGTGATGAGCACCCAGAGCAGCGCATAGGGCACCAGCGTAACCACGATCCAGGCCCCGAGTCCGCGCTGCGACATCTGCCCTTCTGCGGCCAGCAGGCCACGTTCGACATTGGCCGAGCCGATGCCAGCCCCGACGTAGAAATAGGCGGCGTAGAGCAGGACGCGGCTGGCCTGCACCGAGAGCGGTCCGGCTTCAAACCAGAACGTCGGGCCGAAATAGAGCCGGGACGGGATGTAGAGTCCGCCTGTGATCAGCAGGAAGGCAAAGAAGAAGTCGCGCGGATGCTCGAAGGCGCGCTGCGACAGCCGATTGATCGGATCCAGCAGGCGTGGCGAGACGCGGTACAAAAGGGCTGCCGAGGTGTCGAACGCCAGCAGCACCCAGATGAACCAGATCGGCCCGCTCGGCCATGGACCGACCGTGACCGTCTTCCACCAGAAGGCAGCGAAGGTGGCGTCCGGATTGGCGCGCAGCTCGATCGCGTAATAGGCAAGCGGAATGACGGTCAGGGCTGCGATGGCGAACGGCAGGCCAAGGCGCAATAGCCGGTCACGCAGGAACTGCAGCGTCGACTTGTGAGCAAGGCCCGACCACACGAACAGGCCCGACAGAAAGAAGAACATGGCCATGAAGAAGCTGTCGGTGGCCAGCACGATGGCATCGAAGCCGAGGAAGAACGTCGGATCGGTGTGCCCGAAATAGGTATAGGGAATCACGGCGTGGTGGAGCAGCACCACCAGCGTCAGGAATGTCCGGGCGTGATCGAGCGCGGCGTTGCGCGCCCGGGCGCGCGGGCGGGCCTGAAGCTCGATCTTCGCGGCCGCCGCCGATTGTGTAACCGATATGACCATACGCCCCCCGGCGTCGCTGCTGCCCGGCCCGTGCAGCGGATGGGACGTTCGCATCCCCCTCGCCGCGGGGCGTCATGCAAACGTCGTCCAAGGCTGCGCGAGCCGGAATGAGTGGATGAGCTCGTGTGACCTATGGCACCGTCATTCGCTGGAGTCGCCCGCAAGCGGGCGAATGACGGCGCCGGACTACCAGATGTCGTCTTTGGTGCTGCAAATCAGCAAGTGCCGCGGTCCGCAAGCCGGTTTCTCACACATGCCGATTTCCGCTCCCGATATCCTTACGAACCGACGACCTATGAAGTTACGGCCGGGACGGTCGTGGGTTGCGCATTTCTTCGGCGCCGGGACCGATGGCCGAAGGAACCGGTTCCCCGCCTCATCGTTAGTGAGGCGCCGCGCCGGCACGGCGCAGAACCGGAGGACCATACCGTGACACTTCTCAAATGGGCGCTGCTGTTCTTCGTGATCTCGGTGGTGGCCGGTATTCTCGGCTTCACCGGCATCTCGGCAGCTTCCGCCGACATTGCGCGGATCCTGTTCTATATCTTCCTGGTGATCTTCCTCGTGCTCCTGATTCTCGGGCTTACGATTTTCAGAGTGTAGCACGCCATCAGGTCAGTGATCGAAACAACCGCCGCGCCGGTATCGCCTCGCGCCCGCCGCGCGGCGGGCTGTCACCGGGTTCAATCAGCTGCGACCTCCTCGATCCGCACCTTGTCCGGATAGAACGCCAGGTGGCCCGAGATCTCGGTCATCGCCGGGAAGGGCGCCTCGTAGCTCCAGATCGCATTGTCCAATGTCTTGCCGTTGGCGACGACGCTGAAATAGCTCGCATCCCCCTTGTACGGACAATGGGTGACACGATCAGTCTTCTGCAAGGCCGCCATGTTGGCGTCGGCCCGCGGCACGTATTGAACCGCGGGGTAGCTCGCTTCCTTCAGCGTCAACGCGCGGGTCGTGTCGGCAATCACGACGCCGTCGGCGATCACCCGTACGCGTTTTGGGTTGGGGGTGACGGTGATCGGATGATCCGGTCCTGGAAGCTTCATGTCGTCGTCCTCCCGATTCGGCCTTTTGGGTGCGTCACCCAGTCCGACGTATCTCGTCTGATCCCGGTATATAGTGGTTCCGCGCGTGACCTCGAAAGCGGTTCGCGCTAGATTTCACTATCACGGTCCCGCGAGAATGCCTTGATTCGCCGTGCTCGGCGGGCCACTGATGGGAGCTGCAGCCAAGCCGCGGGCCCTGCGGGCTACATCGTCTACGGGATGCGGCGCCGGCCCGACACAAGGAGATGCACCGGGATGCCCATGGATGCCCACGATATCGAGCAGATGATCAAGTCTGCCATCCCTGACGCCCAGGTGACGATTCGCGATCTCGCTGGCGACGGCGACCACTACGCCGCGACGGTGATCTCGGAATCGTTCCGCGGCAAATCCCGCGTGCAGCAGCACCAGCTCGTCTATCAATCGCTGCGCGGCCAGATGGGTGACGTGCTGCATGCTCTGGCGCTGCAGACCGGGGTGCCGGACCAGCGCTGACCATTCAGGGGCAGATCGCGCAGCACGCATCCGGGGGAGATGGCGGTGGACAATCCGCGTGGTGCGCTGTTTCGCGTCATCGAGCCGAACCGGCACAGTCGGGTCACCTTCGTCGAGCTGTTCTTCGATCTCGTCTTCGTCTACGCGGTCACGCAGATCTCGCACTATCTGATCGGCCATTTCTCGCCGCTCGGCGCCGCCCAGACGGCCGTTCTGTTTCTCGCGGTCTGGTGGGTGTGGGTCTACACCGCCTGGGTGACCAACTGGCTCGATCCCGAGAAGGCGCTCGTCCGAGGTCTCTTGTTCGCGCTGATGCTGGCGGGCCTCGTTCTGTCGATGTCGATCCCGCGGGCGTTCGAGGACCGCGGCCTGTGGTTCGCCATGGCCTACGCCGCCATGCAGGTCGGCCGGACCGCGTTCTGGCTGACCGCGACGCCGCCGCAGCGATTGGCCGTCCGTCGCAACGCCGCCCGCATTCTCTCCTGGCTCAGTGCCTCCGCCGTGCTCTGGCTGCTCGGCGGCCTTGCCGAGGGCCCGGCGCGGATGGGGCTATGGGGGGCGGCGCTCACCCTGGAATATGTGTCGCCGGCCGTCCGCTTCTGGGTCCCCGGGCTGGGTGCATCCACCGTCGAGGACTGGATGGTCGAAGGCGGCCACATGGCGGAGCGCTGTGCGCTGTTCATCATCATCGCGCTCGGCGAATCCATCGTCGTCACCGGCGCGACCTTTGCCGAGCTCGACTGGACCGGAGCCAACATTGCCGCCTTTGCCAGTGCCTTCATCGGCACGGTGGCGATGTGGGCGGTGTATTTCAACCGCGGCGCTGAGGCGGGATCGGAGGTGATTTCGCAGTCGGCGCAATCCGGGCTTATGGCGCGCTCGGCCTACACCTACCTGCACATGCCGATCGTCGCCGGCATCATCGTTTCGGCGGTATCGGACGAGATCATCCTGAAGCACCCCCTCGGGCATACCGACCTGAATACGGCGGCGACAACGATCGGCGGTCCGTTCGTGTTTCTGCTCGGGACCATCCTCTTCAAGTTCAACATCCGCGGCTTCCTGCAGCTGTCGCACGGCGCTGGCCTGCTGGCGCTGATCGGGCTCGGCTGGTTCGCGACCGAACTGTCGCCGCTCGTGCTATCAGCGCTGACGAGCGCGCTGCTGGCGATCGTCGCGCTGTGGGAGACGCTGTCGCTGCGGTCGAAGCCGGAGCCTCACGCCTCGGCGACGAGCGCCTGAACCGAGAACATTTTTTCCGCATCCGTCCACACGGTCTGGACTTTCCAGCCGGAGCCGCGGGCCAGCGCGCCGAAGCGCTCGATGCTGTATTTATAGCTGTTCTCGGTGTGGATGCTCTCGCCGGCCCGGAACGAGAGGGTGGTGCCGAGCAGCCGCACGGTCTGCGGCTTTCGTGCAACCAGATGCATCTCGATGCGGTGCTGCTCGCGATTGTAGATCGCGCGGTGAACGAAGGCGGACAGGTCGAAATTGCCACCGAGCTCCCGGTTGATCCGCAACAGCAGATTGAGATTGAAACGCGCAGTCACGCCGGCGGCGTCATTGTAGGCGGCATGCAGGACGCGCTCGTCCTTCTCCAGGTCGACCCCGACGATCATCAGCGCGCCGGTCCCCAGGATCTCGCGTGCCGAGCGCAGGAAGCGGCACGCCTCATGCGGCTCGAAATTGCCGATCGTCGATCCCGGAAAGAAGCCGACCTTCGGCTTGCCTTCGATGGCGTCAGGCAGTTTGAATGCCGTGGTGAAATCCGCGATGACCGGGTGCACGGCCAGCTGCGGGAAGTCGCGGCGGAGGCTGTCGGCCTGTGCGGTCAGGAACTCGCCGGAAATATCGACCGGCACGTAGGCCGCGAAGCGGCAGCTTTCCAGCAGCAGCCGCACCTTGGTGGTGGCGCCGGCGCCGAACTCGATCAGCGCAGCATCGTCGGGAATGACCGCCGCGATCTCGGCGCCGCGATCCCTGAGGATGCCGAGCTCGGTGCGCGTCGGGTAGTACTCCGGCAGGCGCGTGATCTGCTCGAACAGGTCTGATCCGGCGGCGTCGTAGAAATATTTCGGCGATAGCTGCTTGGGCTGCTGGGTGAGGCCTGCGACTGCGTCTGTCGCAAAGGCCGACGTCTTGTCGTCGGGGAGATGGGCATCGAGCAGCGCGTTGACGTGCACGTTCATGATACTCTCCTGGACGCGCACACGCGCGACTGTCGGGCAACGAATGCTGATAGCTCAGGCGTAGTCCGCGAGCCGGAGCCCGGTGAATTGCCAGCGATGATGTGGATAGAAGAAGTTGCGATAGGTGACGCGGCTGTGGCCCGCCGGCGTCGCGAGCGATGAGCCGCGCAGCACCAGCTGATTGACCATGAACTTGCCGTTGTACTCGCCGAGCGCGCCTTCCGTGGCCCGATAGCCGGGATAGGGGCTGTAGGCGCTGCGGGTCCACTGCCAGACAATGCCGAAGGCGTCGCTGAGCTGGTTGCCGCGCGCGGCGACCTCCCACTCCATCTCGGTCGGCAGATGCTTGCCGCGCCAGCGTGCGAATGCGTCGGCCTCATAGTAGCTGACGTGGCACACGGGTGCATCCGGATCGACCGGCCGCAGTCCTCCCAGCGTCATGATGCGCCATTCGCCCTCGACCTTGTACCAATGGCCGGGCGCCTGCCAGCCCTCGCGACTGGCGGCGGCGAAGCCGTCCATGAGCCAGAGCGTGGCGGTCCGGTAGCCGCCGTCATCCATGAAAGCGAGCCACTCGGCATTGGTGACGAGATTGCGCGCGATGCCCACCGGCCCGACGAGCGCGCGATGGGCTGGCTCCTCATTGTCGAAATGGTAACCATCACCGGCGTGTCCGACGGTATGGATGCCCTCGGGGAGATGAATCCAATCCGCGCCCCGGCCTGCCGGGGCAGGAAAGGTCCAGGATGGATCATAGGCCGGGGCCGTCGGGTTCTGCGCGAATGCGTGCAGGATGTCGGTCAGCATCAGCTCCTGATGCTGCTGCTCGTGATTGAGGCCGACCTCCACCAGCGGCGTCACAGCGGCCAATGTGGCAGGCTCGGCGCTGCCCAGGAAGTCCGCCATCGCCGCGTCGACGTGTTGCCGATACGCCGTGATGTCGGCCACGCCCGGCCGGGTGATCAGGCCGCGCTCGCCCCGCGTGTGGCGCGGGCCGGCACTGACGTAATAGGAATTGAACAGGAACGCGTAATCGGGGTGAAAAGGGGTATACTCCCGATAGTGCTCGCCCAGCACGAACTGCTCGAAAAACCAGGTCGTATGGGCGCGATGCCATTTGGCCGGACTGGCGTCCGGCATCGACTGGATGACCTGATCCTCCGGGCTCAGCGGCGCCGCGCGCCGCTCGGTCTCGCCCCGAACGGCGAGGTACGCCTCGGTCAGGCGCCCGGCGAGGGAGCCGGACCCGGTCTGAAGCGTATCAGTGACGGGGATGGAGGCCGTAGCGGAGGCAGAACTGGTCACGAGGGTCTCCGTTTGCCAGCAGAAAACGATGTTCGACGGAACAAGTTCCTTTCGACAGTTCGTCCTAAATAGGGGCTTGGTTACGGGATGAAACCCTCGTGGCGGCTATAATATTGCTGCCGTCAGCCTATGGTCCGGCCGGGGGGCCTGGGTCGCGGGCCGATCCTCGGCATTTTACTTTGGCTGAACAACGGTTTGCGCTACATATAGAAGAGTGGCGATCGGCTGCGGACGAAATCCGTCCGATGACGATCAGCGCGCACCGAGCCCCAGGCGTTCCTTGAGGCGCCCTAGAGGAAGCGAAGATGAGCATTGAGCAATTCATTGACAATGAAGTGAAGTCGAACGACGTCGTCCTGTTCATGAAGGGGACGCCGCAGTTTCCGCAATGCGGATTTTCCGGCCAGGTCGTGCAGATCCTGGACCACGTCGGCGTCGGCTATAAGGGCCTCAACGTTCTCGAATCCGCCGAGCTGCGCAACGGCATCAAGACGTTCTCGAACTGGCCGACGATTCCGCAGCTCTACGTGAAGGGCGAGTTCGTCGGCGGCTGCGACATCGTCCGCGAGATGTTCCAGAGCGGCGAGCTGCAGCAGCTGTTCACCGACAAGGGCATCCCGGTCGGCACGGCGGCCTCCGCCTGAGCTATCCGGTCCGAAAGATCGGCACGACCCGATTCGAGGTCGTCGTCACCGACATCACCAAGCTCGGCGTTGACGCCATCGTCAACGCCGCGAACACGTCTCTGCTCGGCGGTGGTGGCGTCGATGGCGCGATCCACCGTGCGGCGGGACCGGACCTCGTCATGGAATGCCGCATGCTCCATGGCTGCAAGACTGGCGAGGCCAAGATCACCAAGGGCTACCGGTTGCCCGCCCGTCATGTGATCCACACGGTCGGCCCGGTCTGGCAGGGCGGCGACCGCGGTGAGCCGGAGCTGCTGGCCTCGTGCTACCGCCGCTCGATTGAGCTGTGTCACAACCACCTGCTGTGTTCCGTCGCCTTTCCCGCAATCTCGACCGGCATCTTTCGCTTTCCCGCTGATCGCGCCGCCTCGATTGCGGTCGCCACTACGATCGAGGCCATCAGCGGCGAGACCTCGCTGTCGCAGATCGTGTTCTGCTGCTTCTCCGAGGCGAGCGCCGAGCTGCACGATGAGGCGTTGAGTAAGGCGATCGAGAGCCGCGCTCGCAAGGGGTCGCCGCGATAACGGCGGCCGCCTGTGTGGCCGGCTGGTTTACGCAGCCCTCGCGTCATGATCGTCATGCGCCGCGCACGATCTCCCTGACATGGCCGATCGCTTCCTCAATCATAGCGGCTGACACGTCGAGATGCGTGCAGGCACGGATGCGGCCGTCCATCATCGCCAGCAGCACGCCGCGCTTGCGTAGTTCACTCACCATCTTGTCGCCTGACACGCCGGCGCCATCCGGCTTGAAGAACACCAGATTGGTCTCGGGCTCCTGCACCTCGACGCCCTGGATCTGCGACAGCCCGCGCGCCAGCGCCCGCGCATTGGCGTGATCCTCGGCGAGCCGGCCGACGTGATGATCGAGCGCGTAGATGCAGGCCGCCGCGACGACGCCGGCCTGGCGCATCGCGCCGCCGAGCCGCTGCTTCCAGCGCCACACTTCGTCGATGAAGGCGGCGCTGCCGGCGAGCACGCCGCCGATCGGCGCGCCCAGTCCCTTGGAGAAATCGATCCAGGCCGAGTCCCAGCCCGCGGTCATCTCGGCCGCGGGAATGCCGGTGGCGACGGTCGCGTTGAGCAGCCGCGCGCCGTCCATATGCGTCGCCATTGCATTCGCCTTGGCGATCTCGACGATCTCGTCGAGATCAGCCTTCTTCCAGATCGTGCCGCCGCCGATATTGGCGGTCTGCTCGACGCTGACCACGGTCTGCGGCGGCTGGTAGCGGCTGCGCGGATGTAGCGCGGCGCGAAAGGTCTCCGGTGTGAACTGCCCGTCGGGGCCCTTCAGCTGCGTCACCTGGAAACCACCGAGCGCCGCATGCGCGCCGCCCTCGCGCGAGATGATGTGCGCGGTCTCGTGCGCCAGGATCTCGTCGCCCGGCCGGCAATGCACCAAGGTCGCCCCGACATTGCACATCGTGCCCGACGGCATCAGCACCGCCGCCTCCTTGCCGAGCAGGGCGGCGACGCGGGCGGTGAGCTCGTGCACGGTCGGGTCGTCGCCGATCTGCTCGTCGCCGACCTCGGCCCGCGCCATGGCTTCGCGCATTGCGGGCGTCGGGCGGGTCTGCGTGTCCGACAGCAGATTGACGCGCACGGGCGGCGCCTTGGGATCGCGCGGGGGCGGGGTGTAATACATCGGCAGTCCTCGTTCGCTTATCACGACCCGACCTTACCCAACTCGCAACGCTCCCGCAAAACGCCTCCTCGACTACGCCGCGCGCGGCGGGTTGAGCCAGATGTCCGGCCGCCGCAACGGCTTGCTCTCGATCGGCTCGGCGACCAGCGGCGGCGCCGCGGTGCAGTCGAACACCCAGGGTTCGAGCGGGCTCTGCCGCGACGGTGAAAGCAGCAGCGCGGCGCCCGGGCGCTGCCGCTTGACGTTCCAGCCCATGTTCACCGCGGCCCAGCCCACCAGCATGGTGTGCCATTCGTCGGTGAGCTCGCGCGAGTCGTCGAAACAGTGGAGAAGCTCGAGCGCGTAGGGATCGTGGCGAAGCTGCGCATCGGCAAAGGTGAGCCCGGTCCCGACATGGCGGATCACATGGGCTGTCGCATCGGACTGGACGTGCCAGCAGGAGCGTTCGAGGATGTCGAAGACGGTCGAGGGATAGAGGCCGTCGTTGAAGCGATAGCGGACGCCGGAGGTCCGTGCGCGTAACGGCGGAGCGGTGAGCGGCGGCGCCCGCAACGGCGGCAGAGGCGGGGCGCCGACCGCATCGGTCGGCAACGCACCAAAGATGATATTGCGCCTGTTGAACTCCATGGCGAACGCCCCGCTACTTTACAACTGCAGACAGTGAATCACGGGACGGATTCCCTGTCAGCCCAGGTTGGGGCGAATTCGTGGCAAGTGTGGCATTCGGGAATCGGTTCGCCGCATCCGAAACCCCAAAAAGCAAAGGCCCCGGCGCGTGCCAGGGCCTTCGGATTATCAGATGGTGCCGGACCGCAGTCCGGTCAAGATCAGCGCGAGTAGAACTCGACGATCAGATGCGGCTCCATCTGCACCGCGAACGGCACGTCCGACAGCGCCGGGATGCGGATGAACTTCGCGGTCATCTTGCCGTGATCGGCCTCGATGTAGTCGGGCACGTCACGCTCGGCGAGCTGGCTCGCTTCCAGCACCACGGCGAGCTGCTTCGAGGCTTCCTTGACCTCGATCACGTCGCCCGGCTTGACCTGGTAGCTCGCGATGTTGACCTTGCGGCCGTTCACCTTGATGTGGCCGTGGTTGATGAACTGGCGCGCGGCGAACATGGTCGACACGAACTTGGCGCGGAACACGACGGTGTCGAGACGGCGCTCGAGAATGCCGATCAGGTTCTCGCCGGTGTCGCCCTTGAGACGGCCGGCCTCGACATAGATGCCGTGGAACTGGCGCTCGGAGATGTTGGCGTAGTAGCCCTTCAGCTTCTGCTTGGCGCGCAGCTGCACGCCGAAATCGGACAGCTTGCCCTTGCGGCGCTGGCCGTGCTGGCCGGGGCCGTATTCGCGGCGGTTGACGGGGCTCTTCGGGCGGCCCCAGATGTTCTGGCCCATGCGGCGATCGATCTTGTACTTCGCCTCACTGCGCTTAGTCATCGCGTCCTCTTCGATCAAGTTAGGGTTTGAGGAAACGCGCCCTCCTGTGTGTCCGGAAAATCCGGTCCACCGACAGGCCCCTCCCCAAAGCATGAAGGGAGAAGGCCACGGGTCGCGAAACGCAACGCGGGCCGAAAGCGGCCCGCGAGCAGGGGGTTCTTAGGCGAGAAACTGCCGGCTTGTCAAACCGCAACCGCCGCTTTTGCCGGCAAAATCACCCTTTCGGCCCCTTCAGGACGGTCATTTTCCGCCGCCCCGCCTCGCATCCCGGGTCAGCCTCCGCCGGCCCGCGCCCGGGAACCGGGCGGGCCCGCAGTTCGGCCGCGATCTCCCCGTTCAGCACCTGTTCGAGCCGGATCGCCGTCCGGGCGATCATGGCACCGTCGGTAACCCGGTGATCCCAGCGGATCAGGATGGCAATCGTCTGGTCCGGCCCGACGACGTCGTAATTGATGATGAACGGTCCCGGGCTCAGGGCGAGGAGCTGGCCGCCGCCGCACGCGGCGACGCTGGTGACCGAGAAATTGCCGAACCAGTTGGCGCGCTGGCGGCCGAAATTCAGCCCGACCCACCAGGCGAACCGGCGCAGCGGCAGCGGCAGCCGGGTCGCCCGCATGATCTTACGGAACATGGCGACGTCCCCGACCGGCGCCTCCTTGCCCTGCCGGATGACCGCGTCGATCTCGGCCAGCGACATGGCTTCGGGGGCGGAGACGCGCTGCGGCAGCACGCAATCCTCGCCATTCTCGACCCGGGCGATGGTGACGGTGGCGACGCTGCGCGGCAGCTCGTAGAGGCAGCGCCGCGGCCAGCCGGTGTAAAGCGTGCGCAGCACCGGCTCGTCGCGGGCGACCAGGGCGAACGCCTTGACGAAGATCGCGGCGAAACCGGGCGGGCGGACGGCCGCGGCGCGGGCCTCCAGCAGCGGCCCGAGCTGGATCGTCCGGGCCAGCGACACGAACGGCACGCCGCGCGAGGCGTGCATCAGATCGATGATCAGACGGCGGTGCAGCGAAATCGGCCTGGTCGTTCCGCGCATCCTGAACCTGTCGCTCCCGTTTGTTGTGCTTGGCCTGATCCGGCTCCCCGGCGGCGGCTGCTGTTAACACCGCAGGCCGGGTTACGGAAGCGCCGCTCTAGGGCGCCTGTGCGGCCAGCGGCCCGAACACGGCCAGCGACGTGCCCAAAATCGTCTTCTTCGTCATGGGCTTCTCCCCCAATCCTGTTTTTCGTTTGGAACGTGAAGCGGCCCTGAATCAGCGCTTGATCCCCTCGAAGCTTGCGGCAATGCCGCGCTGGAACAGGGACCAGTCGAAGCCGAGCGCCAGCGCGACGTAGCCGCGCGCGATCATCGCATTGGCCTGATCGGCGCTGCGCGCGGCGCCGCCGATCGGCACGCCCGATCTGAGGATGCCGGCCTCGGCGCGGGCGATGAGGGATTTCACCAGGGGATCATCGAGTTGCCCGCGCTTGTTGATCGAGGTCGCGAGATCGCCCGGGCCGATCACCGCGATGTCGATGCCGGGCGTCGCCATGATCTCGTCGATCCGCTCGACCGCCTCGACATGCTCGATCGTGACCATGCAGATCATGTCGTCATCGGCCGTCGCCATGTAATCGGCCATCGACACGTTCCAGTGGAACGGAGCGTGGAACGGACCCCACAGGCGGTCGCCGCGGGGCGGGTAGCGCACGCTGCGGACCGCCTTCTCGGCCTCGGTGCGGCTGGAAATCATCGGGAAGTTGATGCCGAGGGCCCCGAGGTCCATCGGCGCCTTCGCCAGGTGCGGCTCGTTGGCGGCGATGCGCACCAGCGGCACGCAGGGCGTGCCCGCGGTGGCCGTGATCATCGCATGCGCGGTGGAGAGATCGATCGGCCCGTGCTCGAGGTCGACGATGATCCAGTCGAGCTGTTGCGCCATGATGCGCACCGTCTGGATGCTCGGGATGGTGGCGATGGCGCCGAACGTCGGCCTCCTGTCGCGCCAGGCCTGCTTGAGGCGGTTGAGCGGTTGGGGCGGTGCGGACATCGGCGGTCTCCGTCAGGCCGGGACGCGGCCGCCGAAATAGGGCGTGAGCGCGCGGCCGAGCTGATGTGGCTTGTTCGAGGTGAAGATCATGGTGGCGCCGCCATCGTCGGCGTCGCCAGCCGGGGGGCCCAGCAGGTCGACGACGCGGCGCGCGATCGCCGGTGCCGGATCGATCCAGGTGACGGGCCAGGGCGCCAGGCGTTCGAGCCGGTCGAGCAGCAGCGGATAATGCGTGCAAGCGAGCACGACCGTGTCGGTTCGATCAGCGGGATCGGCGGCGTCGCCCACGAAGCAGGGTGCGATCTCGGCGGCGATGGCCGCGTCGCTGACCTGCGTTCCGCTGAGCGCGGCCTCCGCCAGTGACGCAAGCTCCGGCGAGCCGACCAGGGTGACGTTGCAGCCTTGCGCAAAATCGCGGATCAGCGCGTGGGTGTATTCGCGCTGCACGGTCGCCTTGGTGCCGAGCACGGAGACGCGCCTGGTCTTTGACTGCGCGCAAGCCGGCTTGATCGCCGGCACGGTGCCGACGAAGGGCGTGGGGTAGGCGGCCCGCAGCGGCGCCAGCGTCTGCACGGAGGCGGTGTTGCAGGCGATCACGACGAGGTCGGGCCGGTGCGCGGCGATCAGCTCGCCCATCAGCGGCACCACGCGGGCGACCAGCGCCTGCTCGCTGTGATGGCCGTAGGGAAAGAAGGCGTCGTCGGCGACATAGACGTAGTGGGCGTCAGGCCGCGCCCGCACCACCTCGCGCAGCACGCTGAGGCCGCCGAGGCCGGAGTCGAACACGAGAATCGTAGGGCGATGGGTCACGCGGCGAGTGTACCGGATCGGGAAGGCGGATTCAGTCGGTTTTTCTGCGGGATTTGGCGGGAGTGAGGCGCTTGGGTGTGCTCCAGCGGCGGAAGGGAAGGTTCAAAAACGCGCATGTGAGCCAAGCTGGTCATCCAGAAACCGATGTCATCCCGGCGAACGCCGGGATCCATAACCACCGGCGGAAATTGGCGCCAAGGCCGTCCGCTCCAGCGTGCCTCAAACAACCGCCGCGGCGTAGGAGTCCCGGGTCGGCGCCGGGCCAACGCTTGCGCGTTGCCGCAGCTTGCGGGGACGACAGCGGAAATGAAAGCATAATTGCGAGCGAAGCGAAGCAATCCAGAGTCCCGCGACGACTCTGGATTGCTTCCGCCGTCGCCCTTCGGGCTATGGCGGACAAGTCGTCGCTGCGCTCCTTGCAATGACGGCGGTGAGACATGGGCAAAACATGCGCTCTCATCCTCGCGCCCGCTTTCGCGTCCGAGTGTTGCTCATCTCATCGCCCTCTCCTAGATGAGGGCGCGGGAAAGGCCGGGTGCCGGTCGCACCCATGGCCCGCCTGCGAAATAAATGCAGGCGGCAGGAACCACAGGTACGGGCCGGATCATCCCGGCCTTCCCCGCGCAATGGTTTGAACGGCTTATACGTGATCTCCCCGGGGATCGGCTTTCTTGCCCCCGTCGCCAGCGCGCTCGTCGAACTTGCAGCGCCAGCTTGGCATCAGCACCGGGATGCCAGGACCACACGACTTCGCCGTACGCATCGGATCGTTCGTCGGCATGATCGCTCACGCTGCAACCCGACACGCCCACCGCATCCCGCACCCAACGCTCGTGACGATCGCGATGCGCCCCTCAAGTGGGACGGGATGCGACACCATAACATTGAATTCTGAAAAACGGAAGCAAAAAATTCGGATTTTCTAGCGGTGCCATCGCGCGGGTGGAGAGCTGCGACGGCGTCAGGGCCACGCGGCACTTCGATAACATTAGTATTGACTAATTGATTAGCGATTACTATTGTTTCTCCATGCTCCAGCCTGAACCCATCACCGCCGTCATGCGCGCGCTGGCCGACCCGACCCGGCGCGCGGTGTTCGAGCGCATCGTCAATTCCGACGAGATCACCGTCGTCGAGCTCACGCGCGGCAGCACCGTCACGCAGGGCGCCATCTCGCAGCATCTGAAATCCCTGAAGCAGGCCGGCCTGGTCTGCGAGCGCCCCGAGGGGCGCAAGGTCTATTACCGCGCCGAGCCCCGCGGCCTGGAGCCGCTGGCCGACTGGATGAGCCATTACGGCGTGTTCTGGCGCGACCGCTTCGCCAATCTGAGAAACCTGCTGAAGGACATCGATCCATGAACCAAGCCGTGAATGCCAAGACGCAGGCCATCGTCGTCGAGGACATCTTTCCTCATGCGCCGGAGATCATCTGGAAAGCCCTGACCAATGGCGACCTGATCGGCCGCTGGCTGATGGCGCCCAAGGGCTTCGAGCCCGTCACGGGCAATCGCTTCACGTTTCAGACCACGGCGGCGGGCCAATGGGACGGCACCATTCACTGCGAGGTGCTGGAGGTCGTGCCGAACGAGCGGCTGTCCTACGCGTGGAGGGGTGGCCACGACAGCAATGTCGGCTACGGCGCGAAGCTGGAGACGGTGGTCACCTTCAGCCTGACCAGGGCCGACACGGGCACGCGCCTTCGCCTGGTGCATTCCGGCTTCGTGCTGCCGGCCAACGAGACGGCGTATCGCAAGATGGGCGAGGGCTGGAAGACGGTGGTCGAGAAGCTCGATCAGATCGTCGCCGAGCAGGCGTCATCGCAGCGGCCGCATTGAACAAGGAGAGCGACATGACGAATTCCTTTGCCGGCGGCTGCGCCTGCGGCGCAGTCCGCTACGAGATCACGGGCGAGCCGGCTGTGATGCTGGACTGCCAGTGCCGGCAATGTCAGCGCGACAGTGGCACCGGGCATCAATCGCATTTGACCTTCGTCGCGGCGGAGGTGAAGGTCGACGGCAAGGTGTCGCACTGGCAGACCACAGGCGACGGCGGCACCGTCAAGCGGCGCGCGTTCTGTCCGACCTGTGGCTCGTCGATGCACCTGACGTTTCCGGCGATGCCCGATGTGTTCATCGTTACGCCGGCGAGTCTCGACGACCCCGGCCGCTACCGGCCGCAACTGGTGTCCTGGACCGCGGCCGGACACCCCTGGGATCATCTCGATCCGGCGCTGCCGAAATTCGAGAAGATGCCGCCGCCGCGGTGAGTTTGGATATCGAATCCTGGGGTTCGGGCGGTCAGGTTGCGAAGGCAATATACCGACTTGTTGCGCGACCTTGACAGCAGCATCGGCATGTCTGGGCGCGTACGATTGCGCTTTGCGTATTGGTTCGTCGTCGGCATGATCTTGCACGCTGCAATCTCTCGGCGCTGTGCGCTCACCGGCCTTGATCGAGCCTCGTCCATCGGTGCAATCTCTCTCACGAGAAAGAATTGGATCGGCGCTGCCGCATGACCGGACGGGAGCGGATTGAAATGGCGGTCGGCGTTCCAATCGCGTCGTCCTGTTGGACGACGGCACGCGCCTGATTGGGGGACCCGATGAGCTTTAAAGCCGATGTACAGGCCCGTGCCACGGCGGCCGGAGGCCGGCCGTACTATGCTCGGTTCGGCCGTCGTCTGAGGGCCATCGTGATCGACTGGATTGTGGCGGTCAGCCTGATCTTCGGCGCGCTGTCGATTGCAGCCTCGGCGCGCAACGATGATTTCTCACGCCCGCTGGGAATTTTGGTCGTCGCGATGCTGCTGTTGTATGAGCCGGTGCTGGTGTCCGTGACGGGCAGCACCTTGGGACATTATGCCGCCAATCTGCGCGTGGTGGATGATCGCCATGGTGGCAATCCAGGCTTCGGCAAGGCGCTGGCCCGATCGGCTCTGAAGGCTCTGCTCGGTTGGTACTCCTTCATCGTCATGGCGGCGACCCAGCGCAATCAGGCCCTGCACGATCTGTTGACCCGCTCGACGGTGCAGATCCGCGATCCTGCCAAGGCGCGGCCGCACGACTACATCACCGAACGCCGTGATCTGAGTGACCCGGGCATGCCGTCCAGGCCGCGGCGGCTGGCCGTCATCTGCGGCTATCTGTTCCTGGTGGCACTCGTCTATGTCGTCATCCTGATGGCCGGTGCGGCAATCGGCGCGTATTCCGCGGACTGTATCGGCTATGAAGAATCTGTGCTGGCGCATTCCAGGTTCCGGCGCCCCTGCAGCGCAGGGGAGAATCTGCTGCTCTCGATGTCGGGACTGATCTGGCTGGCGATCTCCGCGGTATGCATCGGATGGGGCTGGCGGGGCAGATTGTTCGGCGCGCGCAGGCATGCCTAAGCAGGTCTCTCGAGCTTTCACTGCATTTGTCAGAGCTGCATGCCTCACCCGGCACGTGCAATCGGCAAGCTGATTGGTGCTCTCGAACGGTGGCGGTCCGATGTCGCGATTCCTCAACTGGTTCTTCCGCAATCGCGCGACCGGCGAGATCACGATCGCCCAGATGCCGAACCCGGCGCTGTGGATCGTGCTGGTGGGAAGCCTCGTGGGCTGGGCCTTGCACCCGCCGGGTCGGACGGGCGCGAATCTGGATTGTCTGGTGAAGGCCGGTCTCGTCGTCTGGGCCGTCGATGAGCTCGTGCGCGGCGTCAATCCCTGGCGCCGCTGTCTCGGGGCCGCCGTGCTGATCTACGAGGTCTCGACGTTGGGATGGACGTGAGCAGATGTGTGTGACGCGCCCCGATGATGTCGGTCGCTTGATATGCATCAACCGGCAAAGACGGCTGCTGACCGATTGTGGGCTATGAAGTCGTCCGGCCTCGATGGCATGGAGGTGTCTCGGGCGTTCTGCGTAGGCCTTCGCCGGACAGGAACTGCGGCCTCATGAGTCCGACCACGATCAACGACGCGAGCGCTGCCGCGCGTCCGGAGCATCCGGGCGCCGCACCCGTGTTTCGCGCCCGCAAGCTCTCCAAGACCTACCGCATGGGCGAGGTCGAGGTGCATGCGTTGCGCGACGTCGATCTCGACATCTACGAGGGCGAGTTCGTGGTGCTGCTCGGCCCCTCGGGATCCGGCAAGTCGACCTTGCTCAACATTCTCGGCGGGCTGGACAGCCCGACCTCGGGCGAGGCGCAGTGGCGCGATCATCAACTGGTCGGCGCCGGCGATGCCGAGCTGACGCGCTACCGGCGCGAACATGTCGGCTTCGTGTTCCAGTTCTACAACCTGATCCCGAGTCTGACGGTGCTCGAGAACGTCGCGCTGGTCACCGAGATTGCCGACAGGCCGCTCGATCCGCGCGAGGTGCTCAAGCTCGTCGGGCTCGAGCGGCGGATCGACCACTTTCCCTCGCAGCTCTCCGGAGGCGAGCAGCAGCGCGTCGCGGTGGCCCGCGCCATGGTCAAGGCGCCCGACGTGCTGTTGTGCGACGAGCCGACCGGCGCCCTGGACTACGAGACCGGGAAGGTGGTGCTCGCCGCGATCGCGCGCGCCAACGCGCAGCTCGGGACGACCACGATCATCATCACGCACAATGCGGCGATCGCCGGCATGGCCGATCGCGTGCTGCGGCTCGGCGGCGGGCGCATCGTCGGCGAGGAGCGCAATGCACGGCGGCTGTCGGCCGAGGAGGTGCATTGGTGAGCCTGCTGGACCGCAAGCTGTGGCGCGACATCGGTGCGATGCGCGGGCAGGTGATCACGATCGCGCTGCTGGTGGCGGCCGGCGTCGCGGTGTTCGCAGGCTCGGTCTCGACCTATCTGTCCCTGCGCGACGGCTGCGAGCAGTTCTATGCCGATGGCCGGTTTCCGCAGATCTTCGTCACGCTGAAGCGGGCGCCGCTGGCGCTGGTGCCGCGACTGAGCTCCATCGCCGGCGTGGTCGCGGTCGAGCCGCGCATCGTGCGCGAGGTGATCGTCGACTGGCCGGCGGCGTCGCAGCCGGTCTCGGCGCGCCTGGTGTCGCTGAGCCGCGCGGGCGACGAAGCGCTGGCGCGTTTGCATCTGCGGCGCGGCACGGCGCCCGAGCCGGGGACCGCGCGCAGCGCCGCGGTCAATGAGGCGTTTGCCGAGGCCAATGGCGTCAATCCGGGCGACGACATCCGCGTGCTGCTCAATGGCCGCGTGCAGGGCTTCCGGGTCTCCGGCATCGCCTTGTCGCCGGAATATGTCTACGCGGTGAAGCCGGGATTGCCGATCCCCGACGATCGTCTCTACGCCATCCTGTGGGTCGACCGGAGCGCGGCCGAGGCCGCCTTCGATATGAAAGGGGCGTTCAACGACGCCGTGATCGCGCTCGCCCCGGGCGTCGATCCCAAGCCCGTGATCGAGGAGCTCGACCGGCTGCTCGAGCCCTATGGCTCGATCGGCGCGATCGCGCGGCGCGACCAGCCGTCGAACCGCTTTCTCGAGGACGAGTTGAACCAGCAGAAGGTGATGTCGATCACCATCCCCATCATCTTCTTCGGTGTCGCCACATTCCTGCTCAACGGCGCGCTCGGGCGGCTGGTCGCCGCGCAGCGCGAGCAGATCGCGGCGCTGAAGGCGCTCGGCTTTCCGACGCTGCGGCTCACCTTCCATTATCTCAAGCTGATGCTGGTGATCGTGCTGATCGGATCGGCGCTCGGCATCGCCGGCGGCGTCGGCTTCGGCCATGCCATGATATCGAGCTATCAGGGATTCTTCCGTCTGCCCGAGCTGCCATTCCGGCTGGCGCCCTGGGCGGCGGTGGCCGGCGTCGCGATCAGCGTCGCGGCGGGCGCGCTCGGCGTGGTCACGGCGCTTCAGGAGGTCGTCGGCCTTGCGCCGGCAGAGGCGATGCGGCCCGCGATGCCGCTGGGGTTCCGCCGCTCCTGGATCGAGCGCATCGTGCCCGGCACGGCGTTCGGCGCGCGGCGGATGATGATGCTGCGCAACGTCGCGGGGCGGCCGTTCCGTTCGCTGTTCACCATCATCGGCATCGCCTTCGCGGTGCCGATGATGGTACTCGGGATCTTCTGGCGCGACGCCATCGGCGAGATGATCGAGCTGCAGTTCAACCTGGTCGAGCGCGGCAACGCCGCGATCACGTTCATCCATCCGATGGACCGCGCCATCCTGCGTGACCTGGCGCGCCAGCCCGGCGTGCTCGCGATCGAAGGCCAGCGCATCGTTCCGGTGCGGCTGCGGGCCGGGCACCAGAGCTACCTCACCTCGGTGATCGGACTGGCGGCCACCGACGAGCTGCGCCGACCGCACGATTCCGCACGTCGTCCGATCGTCGCGGCGCCCGACGGCATCACGCTGACCCGACGCCTCGCCGAGCGCCTGGCGCTGAGCGCGGGGCAGATCGTGACGGTGGAGGCGATGGAGGGCCACCGCCGGCGGCGCGACCTGCCGGTGAGCGCCATCGTCGACGAGGCGATCGGGATGGCGTCCTACATGGACATCGATACGCTCAACCGCTTCACCGGCGAAGGCGCGGTGATCTCGGCGGCGAGCCTCTATGTCGAGCCGGCGGCGCTGGCCGCGCTCGGCGCGAGGTTCAAGAGCATGCCGAAAATCGAATCCGTCACCATGAAGGCCTACACCCTCGCATCCTTCATCGAGAAGATCGCGGGCCTCGTGTTCGTCACCGCCGGCATCCTCACCGGCTTCGCCGCGATCATCACCGTGGGCGTGGTCTACAACAGCGCCCGCATCAGCCTGCAGGAGCGCGCCTGGGAGCTCGCCAGCCTGCGCGTGCTCGGCTTCACCCGCGGCGAGGTCGCGGGCATCCTGTTCGGCGAGTTCGCGCTGGACATCGCGGTCGGGATTCCGCTCGGCCTGTTGCTGTCGCACGCCATCATCGGGCTGATCGCGCGGCTGCATTCCAGCGAGAGCTTTCAGATCCCGGGTGTGATCGCGCCGCGGACCTACCTGATCGCGACCGCGGTGGTCTTGGCCAGCGCCGCGATCAGCGCCATCATCGTTCGCAGGAGGGTGGATCGGCTCGATCTGGTCGCGGCCCTCAAGACCAGGGAATGAGCATGCCCCCCGTTTTGCGCCGCGTCGTCATCGTATCGAGCGTTCTGGCCGCGGCCGGCATCATCGCCTGGATGGTGATGCCGGGTCCGGTCCCGGTGGAGACGGCCGCGGTGACGAAAGGGCGGTTCGTTGCCACCGTCGATGACGACGGCAAGACGCGGGTGCGCCAGCGCTACGTCGTGGCGGCGCCGCTCGCCGGCCGTCTCGGGCGCATCCGCTTCAAGGCCGGCGACCAGGTCAAGGCCGACGACGTCGTCGCCACCATCACGCCGGCGCCGGCACCGCTGCTCGATCCGCGCTCCCGCCGCGAGGTCGAGGAGCAGCTCGGCGCGGCCGAAGCCAATGTCGAGCGGGCCAAGGAGGTGGTGGCGCGGGCGCAGGCGCAGAGCGCGCAGGCGAGCGCTGATCTTGCGCGCACCATGGCGCTGGCCGCCAGCGGCGCTGCGACGGCGCAGGCGCGGGAGCGCGCCGAGCTCGCGATGCGGATTGCCGAACGTGACCTGCGCGCCGCCGAATATGCCGACCATGCCGCCGAGCACGAGCTCAGTCAGCTCAGGGCGATGCTGGCGCGCTACGGGAGCAACACGGATACCGACGCGCCCGCGGATAGCTGGAACGTGACCGCACCGGTCGGCGGGCTGGTGCTGAAAGTGACCCAGGAAAGCGAAACGACGGTGCAGCCAGGCGCGGCGCTGCTCGAGCTCGGCGATCCCCGTGATCTCGAAGTGGTCATCGACGTGCTCAGCACCGACGCGGTCGAGATCCGTCCCGGCGCCGAGGTCACGATCGATCGCTGGGGCGGGGCAGGCCGCCTGTCGGGCCGGGTTCGCCGGGTCGAGCCGGCGGCCTTCACGAAGATCTCCACGCTGGGTGTCGAGGAGCAGCGCGTCAACGTGCTGATCGACATCGTCTCGCCGGCCGAGCAATGGCAGCGGCTCGGCGATGCCTATCAGCTCGATGCGCAGATCGTCGTCTTCACGCAGGAGGACGCGACCATCGTTCCGACCGGCGCGCTGTTCAAGCGCGGTGACGACTGGTCGGTGTTCGCGCTGAAGGATGGGCGCGCCGAGTTGCGCACCGTCCGGCTCATCCGGCGCTCGGGCCGGTTCGCCGCCGTGGCCGACGGCGTCGCCAGCGGCGATGTCGTGATCATCTATCCCAGCGACCGGGTCGCCGCCGGCGTCAAGGTGGCGCCGCGCTGACCTGCGGCGGCCGCAGAAGCGTTCCTCAGCGCTGCGACGCCAATTCTCTCAGCCGCGCATGCCGCGCCAGCGCATGCGCGATCAGACGATCCATCAGCGCCGGCTGGGGCAGGCCGGTGGCCTCCCACATCTTCGGATACATGCTGATGTTGGTGAAGCCCGGCAGGGTGTTCACCTCGTTGACATAGACCTCCTCGCCGCGGACGAAGAAGTCGACGCGCGCGAGACTCTCGCAGCAGAGCACGCCGAACACCTCGGTGGCCATCTTGCGGATGCGCGCGGCGAGCGCAGGTTCGACCTGCGCCGGGACGTGCAGCGAGGCGCCGGATGCGTCGGTGTACTTGGCTTCATAGGAATAGAAGCCGTGGCTGTCGGCGGGCACGATCTCGCCGAGCTCGGAAGCCGCCACCTTGCCGTCGGGATGCTCGAGCACGGCGCATTCGATCTCGCGCACCGGGCTGATGCAGCGCTCGATCAGGATCTTGCCGTCGAAGCGCAGCGCGAGGCGGCAGGCAGCGTCGAACTCCGCTTCGTTGCGCGCCTTGGAGATGCCGACGGAGGAGCCGAGATTGGCCGGCTTGACGAACAGCTCGGGCGAGCCCATCGCGGCGACCGCCGCTTCATAGCTCACCGCCGATGCGGCGGTCATCGTGACGAACGGCACGATCGGCAGGCCGGCGTCGCGCAGCAGGCGCTTGGCGACGTCCTTGTCCATCGCCGCCGCCGATCCCATCACGCGGCCGCCGACATAGGCGACATCGGCGAGCTCCAGCGCGCCCTGCACGGTGCCGTCCTCGCCGTTCGGACCGTGCAGCACCGGGAAGACGACGTCGAAGGCGAGCTCGCGCAGGGGCCCGTCGCCGATGACCAGCGCGCGGCCCCGGCCGGCCGGCAGCAGCACGATCTGCGGGCCGTCCGCGGGCACTGTCAGGGCCGCGCCTGTGCCGTCATTCGCGGCGTCGGCCAGCACCCAGCGTCCCTCGGTGGTGATGCCGATCAGCGTGACGGCGTAGCGGCCGGCATCGAGCGAGCGGACAATGTTGGCCGCCGAGGCGCGCGAGACGTCGTGCTCCGCCGAGCGCCCACCGAACAGGATCGCCACGCGCGTCTTTGTCTCTGTCATCGTCCTCGTCCAGCCCTGGTCCTTGCGGTGCGCGACCGTACAGCGAGACGCCGAGGCGTGGCAATTGAGCCGTTGTGCCGGTGGACAAGGCGGCGCCACTCAACGCCAGCCGATCCCGCCGTCCGAGCACACCGCCGTCGTTCCACCTGAATGCATGCAGCTGCGATAGAGCGGCGGCTCGGTGAAGCGGCCCGACCAGATGCCGCGGCCGGCGCGGCGGGCGGCGCGCTGATCGGCGGTGTAAACGCCGCGCGAATATTGCGGCTCCTCGACCGCGAGCCCGCGCGCCACCATGAACTGGCCGAGATCCGTCGCGCCGGCTGCGCAGCGCGCGACGATGCGGCCGTAGCGATCGCCATCGACCGGCAGGCAGCGCAGAACCTTGCCGCGCGTGAACGCGTCCAGCGTGTTGGCGGCCAGCGCGCCGCAACGATATGGCTTGCGGTCGCGGCCGCGGCAGAGCTGCGCGCTTTCGGGCGCGTCGATGCCCCACAGGCGAATGCGCTCGCCATGAATGTCCAGCGTGTCGCCATCGACGATGCTGACGCGGCCGACGAGCTCGGCGGCTGCGGCGGGGAAGCTGAGGAGAAGCGGCAGAACGAGGCAGGCGAGGCGGGGGAGGAGACGTCGCAAGATCGGCACCTGTGGCGCTGAGAGGGGCGTGATCGCTCGCTGCGCGAATCGATCGCGGATCATCCCGATCTATAGCGAAGTGGAGTTGCGCGATTGTGTGGCGAGCACCGCGACAGCAGCGGAGCGCAATCGGAGCAGGTCGTCGCGAGAGCGGTTCAGCGAAGGCCGGCGTCCGCGTGGCTGTCGGGTGCGCGCGCCGCGCGTTCGACCTCGGCGGCGAGCATGCTCAGATGCTCGGCCAGGCGCGCGAACAGCTCGCGCTTGTCGCGGTCGGTGGCGAGATCACGAATGAGGGCGCATTCTGCCGCGTCGGCCCGCAGCTTGTCCGGCTGGGTCATAAACTCTGACATGTTCCGCTTCCCTGCCGCGCCGGCAACAGTTCAGAACGGTGGATCTTCATGTTTGTTCCGGGTGTCGATGTATTTTTGCGAGTGCAGCGCTCGGTCCTGATCGGAGTACCTCCGCGGATCAGAGGCGACACACGACGCGCGCGGTTCGACTGTCTATCGTTCACCGGGCCACCATGTCGAGGCCGGATGTGCGGCCGAGATCTTGGTCTCGCGCAATGCCACCAGCGCGCTGCGCTTATAGGGATGACCGCGAAGCCGCGAACAGTCCTGGCAGCGCATGTAGCGCTCGAGCTCATGGATCGGCGTCGTCTTGGCGCGCCTGATGACGTCGAGCGCGACCGTCTGATTGGTGTCGCAGCCGAGGCAGCGCACTTCGAGATAGTAGTAGCCCGCGTTCAGCGCATCGCCGAGCAGCGGCGACGGCTGCGCCGGTCCCTTGTAGCCGAGCATGCGCTTGTTCCAGGCGTCGCAGGCCAGACGATCCGCTTCCTTGCGTGCGCGCGCGGCCTGCTCCTGCGCGATGCGGATGCCGGCACCGTAGAGTCTCTCGCGCGATTTCGTCGTCATGGTCGCATGATCGACGCTGCGGCGCTCAGCGGCAAGCCGCTAGGATTAGCGCAACAAGAGGCGCTGGATACAAGCTCTCTTACGTGCAGCGCTCCGATACCATCGCCAATCAGTTCGTCGGCGCGGCCTGCGACGAACTGATCGTGCAACGTCCGGCATTCGTGCTACTCGGACGCGACGCGGAGTAGCACCGATGCCCTCGAGCAGCCCCGATGCAGCGCGCTTCACGCTATGCAGTGACGCATGTCTGTCACGATTGAATGGTGGCTTCTCCCACGGCGCGGCATGATGCGGTCCGGCGATGGTAAAAGGGACGGCTGAACGCAACGACACTGCAAAAGTTCCTAAAATTTTTGCACCTGAGTGGCAGTTCCTTCAGCTTGTTCCCGGCGGCGTCGGGCGATAGACGTTGCGCTCGGGGTCAGTCGTGCGAGTGGGTCAGCGTTTCTCAGATTGGATCGGTCGGGGCAGACAGTGGTCGGCGACCACGTTTCTGCTCACCACGTTTGCTGTCGCGATTTCGACCGCAGGCCGGATCGGGTTGGATTTCGCCGGCGCGACGCTGCCCTACGCGACCTTCTATCCCGCGGTCGTGTTCGCCGCGCTGCTCGGCGGCATTCCCGCGGCCATTTTTGCCGCCTGGCTCTCGGCCACAGTGGTGCTGGTGGGCTTCACCGACCGTCCTGATCATACCGAGGCGGTCAACCTCGTCGGGTTCCTGAGCACTGCGGCGCTGATCATCTGGCTTGCGCATCTCTGTCGCGGCGCGCTGATCGAGCTGAAGCGCAGCGAGCATGCGCGCGAATTGCTGCTCGGCGAGCTGAGGCATCGCGTGAACAATCAGCTCGCGCTGTTTCAGGCGATCGTCAGATCGAGCCTGTCGGGCGAGGATCGCGCCAAGGGAGAAGCGATCGCGCTGCGGCTCGATGCCGTCGCGCGCGCCAACAGTCTGGCCTGGTCGGATCACCGCCTGATGACCTTGCGCATGCTGCTCGACGTCGAGCTGCAGCCGTATCGCGCCTCCGGCGCGGTGACGGTCGAGGGGCCGGACATGCCGCTGGGGCCGGAGGCGGTGCGCAACCTCGCGCTGGTGTTTCACGAGCTCGCGACCAACGCCGTCAAATACGGCGCGCTGCGCGGCCCGGGCGGACGGCTCGAGCTGCAGATCGCGCAGGAAGGCGGCCGGGGCACCGTGGCCTGGCGCGAACTCGGTCCGCACCCGATCGAGCCGCCCGGGAAAGAGGGGTTCGGCACGCGCATGATCCGGGCAAGCCTTGCGGCGATCGGCGGCAGCATCGAGCAGGATTATCGCGACGAAGGTCTGGTCTGCCGGATCAGGTTCGAAGCGGCGATGTGACGGAGTGTCGTCGGTCGGTGTGCGGTTCCTCGCAGGCGTCGCATGTCTCGCGGCGCGCGGCATGGCTGCGATGCGAAACGCGCAGCAGCGCTGCCGCGTATGTGTTCGATGGAACGACGCGACATGCTTCTGCTGGCTGGATTGCTGCTGCTCTCGATCACCATCACCTGGGTTGGCACGGAATATGTGCTGAACCACGTCGTGATTCCGCTGATCGAGGACTGAGAGCCGCCGGCGCCGTGTCCATCGGATAGGCGCGGGTTCGCGTCGTTTGTCCGTCGCGCGGAACGCACTCGGCTTGATCGCCGGCACGAAACGCTTCACCATTCCCGTCAGAACAACAAGGCGGCGCCGCAGGGGCGGGAGACATCCGATGCAATGTTACGAGCTGCAGGGGCCCGGCGGAATCGATGCGCTGGCGCTGGTCGACAAACCGGTGCCGCAGCCGGGGAGAGGCGAGGTGCTGGTGCGGCTGACCGCGGCGAGCATCAACTATCGCGACCTGCTCACGGTGAGGGGCGGCTACGGCTCGCGGCAGAAATTTCCGCTGGTGCCGCTGTCCGACGGCGCGGGCGTGGTCGAGGCGGTCGGTGAGGGTGTCGCGGCGTTCGCGGCCGGCGACCGTGTCATCGGCAGCTTCTTCGAGAGCTGGACCGGCGGCGAGCCGAGCGAGGCGAAGATGCGCGCGGCGCTGGGCGGCGCCGTCGACGGCACGTTGACGCAGTATCGGGTGTTTCCGATGCAGGCGCTGGTGCGGACGCCGGCGCATCTCACCGACATCGAGGCTGCGACCTTGCCCTGCGCCGGCGTCACCGCCTGGAGTGCGGTGATCAAGCTCGGCGGCATCGGGCCCGGCCAGACCGTGCTGACGCAAGGCAGCGGCGGCGTCTCGATCTTCGCGCTGCAGATCGCGAAGATGGCCGGCGCGCGGGTGATCGCGACGTCGTCGAGCGAGGCCAAGATCGCGCGGCTGGCGGCGCTCGGCGCCGACGTGACGCTGAACTACAAGCAGGTGCCGGACTGGGGCAAGAAGGCGCGCGAGATCACCGGGCAGGGCGTCGATCTCGTGGTCGAGGTCGGCGGCGTCGGCACCTTGAACGAATCGATCCGCGCCACCCGGATCGGCGGCACCATCGCCTTCATCGGCGTGCTTGCCGGCGCCCCGGCCTCGGAGCTGCGGCTGCCGCTGATGGTGATGCAGCAGCAGCGGCTGCAGGGCGTCACGGTCGGCGCGGTCGATGATCTCCAGGCGCTGGCGAACGCGCTGGCGCTGCATCAGGTGAAGCCGGTGGTCGATCGCGTGTTTCCGTTCAGCGAGGCACGCGAGGCGTTCCACTACATGGCGAGCGGCGCGCATCTCGGGAAGGTCGCGATCGCGATCGCGATCGGGTGAGGCGTGGTTTGCTCGCTCCGCGTAGCCCGGGCGAGCGAAGCGACCCCGGGCAACCGTCCCCGCATGTCGCTGCGCTCATGCGGGCTACGACGCCTCCCGATCTTTCGTGACCGCCTTGCGCACCGGCATCGTCATCGCGACCACGCCGATGACGATGCAGCCGAGCCCGATCCACGCCGTCGGCGCGAGGCGCTCGCCGAGGCCGGCGACGGCGATCGCAACGCCGATCGGCACCCGCAGATAGGATTGCGCGGTCGCGCCGATCGAGCCGAGCGTCTGCACCAGGCGGAAATAGATCACCATCGCGGCGGCGGTCGAGACGGTCGCGAGCGCGGTCAGCGCCAGCACCGAGCGCAGCGACGGTGCCAGCGCCCATGGATGGTCGACGACGAGCGCGACTGGTATCAGCACCGCGGCGCCCGACAGCAGCGATCCCGCGGCCGGCAGCATCGGATCGAGCCCCTTGAAGCTCTTGCCCAGGATCGCAGCGCCGGCATAGCAGATGGTGGCGGCGACGATCGCGAGCTGGGCCCATAATTGCTGGCCAAGCCCGTGCAGCGCCTCGACGCCGACGATGAGGCTGGTGCCGGCGAGGCCGGCCGCGACGCCGATCAGCTTGCGCAGCGTGACGGGCTCGTGGCGCGTGACCAGCGCGGTCAGAAGGAAGGTGAAGATCGGCGAGGTCGCGTTCAGGATCGTGGCGAGGCCTGCCTCGATGGTGCGCTCGGCCCACGCGATGAGCGTGAATGGAACGACGCTGTTGAGGCCGGCCTGGATCAGAAAGCGTTGCCAGATCCTGCGCTCGCGCGGCCAGGCGAGGCCGCGGCTGCGGATGATCGCGGCCAGCAGCAGCCCCGCAATCAGCGTGCGCGCGGCGATCAGGGTCAGTGGCGGGATCGTCTCGACGCCGATCCTGATCAGGGTGTAGGAGGCGCCCCACAGGGTGGAGAGCAGAAACAGGAGGGCGAGGTCTCGGGGGAGGTCGGAGCTGCGCTGCATATGGGCCTCGTGGACGGAGAGGGAGCCCTTCTCCTAGCCGCTGGCCGCGCGCGACGTTTCGATAGGGAGCGAACTGTTCCCTTGGAGTTCGAAGCGCACGCCAGTCTGGTTCGCGCACTGCGCCCCTGGATCGCTTCGCTGGCGCTCGCGATGTCGGAGCTTGGAGGGCTTCCGGTGCCCACCACCGGCGTCATTGCGAGCGAAGGAATCCAGTCTGTAGGGTGGGCAAAGGCGCGGCCGTGCTGTTTCGTCGCGTGAGATCGTGGTGGCGCCGTGCCCACCATCTCGCCGCGGAGAATGCCGCGCGACGGTGGGCACGCTGCCGCCTTCGGCGGCTGCTTTGCCCACCTTACGTTTTCGTCAGCCGATCAGTTCGCCGGCATGCTCTTCTCGACCAGCTTCACCCAGTACGACGCACCGGCGCTGAGGATGTTGTCGTTGAAGCGGTAGGCCGGATGGTGGCACTCGTTGCCGGGACCCATTCCGAGGAACACGAACGCACCGGGGCGGGCCTCCAGCATGAAGGCGAAGTCCTCGCCGCCCATCAGCGGAATGGCGCGGTCGTTGACGCGCTCCTGGCCAGCGATCTCGCGGGCGACGTCGGCGGCGAAAGCCGCCTGCGCAGGGTGGTTCATCGTCACCGGATATTTGCGCTCGTAGATCGCTTCCGCCGAGCCGCCATAGGCGCGCGCGGTGGCTTCGGTGACCTCGACGATCCGCTTCTCGACGAGATCGCGGATCTCCGGATCGAGCGTGCGCACGGTGCCGAGCATCTCGACCGTCTCGGGGATCACGTTGAAGGTGGTGCCGCCGTGAATCGAGCAGACCGAGATGACGGCGGATTTCAATGGGTCGACGTTGCGGGCGACGATCGATTGCAGCGCGTTGACGATCTGCGAGGCGATCAGGATGCTGTCGATCGCCCGGTGCGGGCCGGCGCCGCCATGGCCACCCTTGCCGGTGACCTTGATGTGGATCGCGTCCGCCGAGGCGAGCATCGGTCCGGGCGAGATCTCGAAATGCCCTTCGGGGACGCCCGGCATGTTGTGCATGCCGTAGACCTCCTGGATGCCCCAGCGCGTCATCAGGCCGTCGTCGACCATCGCCTTGCCGCCGGCGCCGCCTTCCTCGGCCGGCTGGAAGATGACGATCGCCGTGCCGTCGAAATTGCGGGTCTCGGCGAGATATTTGGCGGCACCCAGCAGCATCGCGGTGTGGCCGTCATGGCCGCAGGCATGCATCAGGCCCGGCGTCTTCGAGGCGTAGGGCACGCCCGAGGTCTCCTCGATCGGCAGCGCGTCCATGTCGGCGCGCAGGCCGATGGTCTTGCCGGAGGCCGACTTGCGGCCGCGGATCACGCCGACCACGCCGGTGCGGCCGATGCCGGTCACGACCTCGTCGCAGCCGAATTCGCGCAGTTTGTCGGCGACGATGCCGGCGGTGCGATGCACCTCGTACAACAGCTCGGGATGTTCGTGGAAATCGTGGCGCCAGGCGGCCATTTCGTCGGAGAGAGCGGCAATGCTGTTGAGGATGGGCATGAGGACCGGATGACTCGCTGAAGTGGAATGGGACGCTGCAGTGATGCGGCCAGACCGGCCGGCAGCACCGCGCTGTCACCGACTATGACCCGGTCAAAAAAGCCAGGCAAGTTGCGCCCGGCCATGGTGCCATGCGCAGATGCGCGGTCATCTCGACCGACCATGCCGGTCGTTCCGGATTTCGGAACGGGAGTCAGGCGAGCGGAGCGGGGGCCGGCACGCGCGGGTATTTGTGCTCGGGCGGCACCTCCAGCCGGAAGGCCCGCAGCTTCGGCTCGTCCCACGCCGCCAATGGCGTCCCGCAGACGCCGCAGTCGAACCGGCCGGCCGAGCCGACCGCGGATGTCGATTCCGCGATCTCGTAGGCGGCACGGCAATGAGGACACGTCACGCTGGATATCTTCATGGGATCACGCTCCTACATCTCTCGCCCGGACGTCTTGAACCAGATCAATGCGGTCCATGAACCGACGTCATCGGCCTCCGGTCGTCACGCCTCCTCGGCCTCCCACGGCGTCGGCGCCTTGGTGAAGGCGCGCCACGCCTCGCGCAGTGGCTCCTCCACGCCCGCCATGGCATGCGACTGCCAGCCGGTGATCGCGGCGGCCGCGATCGCCGCGTCGGTGGAGGTGGTGCCGAGGGTCTCGATCACGCCGGCGGTGACCGCCATGTCGTTGTAGTGGCCGAGCTGCTCCTGGAAGCCGGCGAGCGTTCTCGCGTATTTCTTCGCCGATTTGCTGGCGCCGTAGAGCGGCAGCAGGAAGTCGATGCTGTAGCGCAGCTTCTTCAGCGCAAGACGCAGCCGGTGGCGGCGCTCGGCCGGCAGTTTCTTGAAGCGGCGACCGCGCTTGAGCACCTTCTGATGGCGCTCCGACAGGACGGGCCCGGCGAAATCGATCGCGGGCGCGGCGAGGCGTCGGAGATCGTCGGGGGAGACGTCGTTGCGCCAGCCGCGGGTCTCGATCCATTCGCCGAGGCCGAGCACGAAAGCGGCGCAGCGGCGCTCGGCAATCGCGATGCGCAGCGTGCGATAGGCGAGCTCGCGCCGCCGCTCGGCGAGCGCCCGGAGCGAGTCGAAGCCTGCGACCGTCGGGCAGGCCTCGGCGATCTCGGGCAGCGTATCGGTCAGGAACACGTCGAGGTCGCGCGCTGCCGAGAGGCTCTGCGCCAGCCAGCGCGCATCCGCCTCGAGGCCGTCGAGCCTCGCCGAGGTCCCGAGCGGCCGCATCAGATGCAGCGCGGCGCGCAGGCGGCGCAGCGCCACCCGCAACTGATGCACGCCTTCCGGATCACGGCCGTCCTCCGCCGCAGGCATCGCCTGCAACAGATGATGCAGGCTGCCGCGCAGGACGATCGCAAAGCTCTCGTCCAGCGACACCGCTGGATCGAGGCACGGTTTGCGCGGCTTCTCGGCGCCGGGAGCCTTGCCCGTGGCGAGATCGAAACCGCGCGCCGACTTGCTGCGGATCGAAGGCCGGATCGCTCCGTGATCGCCGATGCGCTGTGCGATCTCGTAGATGGCGGCGGGGTTGCCGCTCTTGAGCTCCAGCTCGATCTCGCTCACGATCTCGCTGTGCTCGGCGGCCTTGATGACGCCGCTGTCGAACGCGATCTCGATGGTCGCGCCGGGCACGTCGAGCATGCGCGCATGGCGATGCACGTCGGCCGTGAACACCGCTTCGAGCGTTGCATCGGCCAGCGTCGCGCGCAGCTCCTCCGGCAGCAGCGCGGCCGCCAGCGCCGGATCGGGCGCCAGCGAAGATACATTCGCCTCCCATTCGCCGCGCTTGAGCGGATCGTCGCAGTGCTGCGCCTTCACGGTCTGCACGAAGCGCGAGCCGCTCTGGCGCACCCGCAAGGTGAAGCCGTTCTTCCACAGCGTGCGCTTTGGCGTGTCGTAGTAGACCGAGGTCAGATGCTTGCGCGAGCCCTTGTTGCGCGCATGCGCGATGACGACCGGCGCGTTGTTGAAGCCGGCGAGCTGATCGGGTGGGACGAGAAGCTTCAGCTCGATCTCGTGGCCGCTGCCGGCCGCCGGATCCGGCAAGGACGGCGCTGCGGCGTCCACGCTGGGCGCCGTGGCATCACCCTGCGTGACCGCATGATCGGCAAGGTGCTGCGCAGTCAAGCTGTCGGCGGCGCCGCCGGGATCGCTGCTCGCCGACTCGCCACCCTCCCGCACGCCGACCGCATGGCCATCGCCGTGGATCGACGCCGGTGCGTTCGAATCGGGCATGTGTCGATTCTGTAACCGTTTAGTGACAGTCATCTCTCGTATAGCTGCAGCCGGCACAAAGGGACAGTGGCATTTCTCGCAGGGCGTCGATGATACGCGACGCGTCGGCGCTTACCGGTCGCATTTTTTGTTGCCGCTTCAATGACAAGTGCTCGCGCTTGCGCGGACAGGCGCTCACGGAGATATGTCCGTCGCAGCCGCAATGCACCGTCGCGCGGCCGCGCTGCCACAGCGGGAACTTCAGATCGAGCCGGTGAGCATGAAGCGCGTGGCGACGAAGACGGCGGCTGCGGTGGTCGCAATGCTCGCGGCGGCCACGAGGCCGCGGCCGCGACGCGCCAGCGCGCGGGAGCGCTCGCGGGGATCCTGCGCCGGATCGTAGGATGCGCGCCGGCTGCGGCGGTGGCGCACCGCCTGCACCCAGAGGGCCAGCGCGGCGATGCCGGTTGCCACTGCAAACACGGTTGTCACGCCGGCGGCAAAGCCGAGATCGACACCGATGCTTTCCAGCATGGCCCGCAGTTGCACCGCAAGCCGTGCCAGGAGAGTTGCGGCATAATCGGCCGCCGCGGCGCCGGTGTAGAGCAGAACGGCCGTCCACACCACGGCGGCCATTGCAATCAGGATCGACACCAGCACCGCGAGGCCGTCGCCGGCCATGAAGCCGATCGAGGCGGCGATCAGCGCCAGCGCCGGCATCACGTTGCCCATCGGGATCGGCAGGATGATGGTGACGGCCATCAGCAGCAGCGGCAGCGCGAGCAGCATCCGCGCCGGCCGGCCGGTCAGCCAGACCAGCCGGTCCTCGCGCAGGCCGCGTTCGGCATAGCCCGCCCAGTCCAGCCCGGCGCGGATGATCTTGCGCAGCAGCCGCTGCGGCACCGGCCGGCGGCGCAACTGCTCGGGCAGCCACAGCCGCTCGGCGCCGAACAGGATCTGCAACGCGACCAGCGCGACAAACGTGCCGAACACCATGCCGAATGGGCCAGGCAACGGGATCAGCGCCGGCAGGGTCAGCAGCAGCAGGGTCAGGCCGAGACCTTCCGACTCCAGCCGGTCGAACAACTCGCCGATCGACGGCTCCTCGGACCGCACCGTGCGGGCGATCGCGAGCAGCCGGCGGCTGATCGGCCCGTTGTGACGGCGCGGCGCCGAGGAGTCCTCATCGTCGGATGTGACATCATTCATTGCCACGCAGCAACCTCATGTCCTCTGACCTGCCTCACTTCATCGGCTCGACCGCAGGCCGCGTCTTCCACAGCGAGTAGGCGATGCCCGCGCCGAGCAGACCGAAGGTGATGCCGAGCGAAATGGCGGGCGGAAACTTCTCGAGCCCGAGCAGGTCGGCCAGGAAGATCTTCGAGCCGATGAAGATCAGCACCGCCGCCAGCGCCAGCTTGAGATATTGGAAGCGATCGACCATCGCGGCGAGCGCGAAATAGAGCGCGCGCAGGCCGAGGATCGCGAAGATGTTCGAGGTGTAGACCACGAACGGGTCGGTCGAGATCGCGAAGATCGCGGGCACCGAGTCGACCGCGAAGATCACGTCGGCGAACTCGATCAGGATCAGCGCCAGGAACAGCGGCGTCATGAACCAGGTCGGCTTGCCGCGCGGGTCGGGCTGGCGCACGAAGAAGCGCTCCTCGTGCAGGCGGTCGGTGACGTCGAAGCGGCGGCGCATCCAGTTGAGCGCCGGATTGGCGCCGACGTCGTGCGGCTTGTCCTTGAACACCAGCATCTTGACGCCGGTCGCGACCAGGAACAGCGCGAACAGATACAGCACCCAGCTCGCCTGGGCGACGATCGCGGCGCCGAGGCCGATCATGATCGCGCGCAGCACGATCACGCCGACGATGCCCCAGAACAGGACGCGGTGCTGATAGGCGCGCGGGATCGCGAAATAGCTGAAGATCATGGCGATGACGAAGACGTTGTCCATCGCCAGCGCCTTCTCGATCGTGAAGGCGGTGAGATAGGCGGTGCCGGCCTCAGCGCCGAGCTGCCACCACACCCAGGCGCCGAAGGCCAGGGCGAGCATGATGTAGACGGCGCTCATGACGAGGCTCTCGCGGACCGAGATCTCGCGCGTCTTGCGATGGAGGATGCCGAGGTCGAAGACGAGGAGGGCGAGCACGATTGCGAGGAAGGCGAGCCACATCCAGACGGGCTTGCCGGCAAACGCGATGAACAGGAATTCCACGACGGGTCCTCTTAATCAGGCCGGTGAGATTGATGTCAGGTCCGACATCGTGAGCGCACCGGCAGCTTCACCAGAGGGGCCCGGACCAGGGGTAGGCGACGGACGTAGGTGTGTGCCGATTGGTTTTCAAGAGCCCGCGGTTTGCGTCAACGTTCAGCAAGATGAACGGCGAGGTGCGACAGAGTGTCTGCCACCCCGGCAGGCGTCTTGCAGGCGGGCGTCGGTCAACTAATTCCAGAGGACCGGAGATCCGGGCCCCTCTGATAGTCCCCGGGACTATGATGTCGGACTCTCTTTCATGACCGATACCGCTGACGGTATTGCGCGCTTTGGAGCGCGGAGGAGTTTGACGAGATGCGGCCACACGCGTCGCTTGTAGCTATCGGCCCTCGCGGCTCTCGCCCCCCACTTCACCATCCCGACAATCGTCATCCGCGTGCCTTCCGGAATCCTCCGGTTGGGGCCGGGATCGTGATGGAACCGGAGTGCCTGCTCGCCACTTTGTATGGAACCCGCGCGCCGAGGCGCGCTGGCATCTTGTGTACGGGAGACAATCGTGACCACGGGGGGTGACCAGGTATCGATCGCGAAGGCGCCGCCGTCGCGCCCCGCCGTGGCAACGCGCCGCCTCCTGATGATCATCAACCGCGGCAGCCGCTCCGGCGGCGAGGCGGCCGGCATTGCCGTGTCGCGGCTGAGCGCGGCCGGCTATGATCTCGTGATCTCGGCACCGCATAGTCCGCGCGAGGTGGCGCCGTGGATCGAGGCCCATGCCGACGACGCGGAGGCGGTCGTCGTCGCCGGGGGAGACGGCAGCCTGAACGCGGCTGCGCCGGCGCTGGTCAGGACCGGCCTGCCGCTCGGCATCATTCCGGCCGGCACCGCCAACGACCTTGCCCGTACGCTCGGCCTGCCCCAGGACATGGAGGCCGCGGTCGACGTGATCGCCGCCGGCCATCGCCGCCGGATCGATCTCGGCGAGGTCAACGGCCATCCGTTCTTCAACGTCGCCAGCCTCGGCCTGAGCGCCGAGCTCGCGCGTCAACTGACCAAGGAGACCAAGCGCAGGTTCGGTCGGCTCGGCTATGCGGTCACGGCGCTGAAGGTGCTGACCAATGCCCGGCCGTTCCGCGCGATGATCGTGTCGTCCGACGGCGCGGTGCGCGTCAAGACGCTGCAGATCGCGGTCGGCAATGGCCGCTACTACGGCGGCGGCATGGCGGTCGACCACCGTGCCGAGATCGACGATTCCCACCTCGATCTCTATTCGCTGGAGATCGGCCGCGTCTGGAAGCTCTTGGCGATGGCCTATGACTTCCGCAGGGGCCGCCACGGCCTGTGGCAGGAGGTGCGCGCATCGCGCGACACATCATTCGAGATCCGCACCCGGCGGCCGCGCCCGATCAATGCCGACGGCGAGCTCGTCACCTTCACGCCGGCGCGCTTCTCCGTGCTGCCGCGCGCGGTGGCGGTGTTCGTGCCCAAGGCCGCAGCGCAGGACCGCACCTGAGGGCGGCGCCGGATGATCCGCAGGTTGCGGCCGCCCGTTTTCGACTGATCACCGATCGAGAGACCCATGACCAAGCAGACCCGCTTCAATCTCTGGTACGCTGTTGTCGCGATCTTCGTCGCGATGATGATCCACAATGCGTGGACGAGCTATCGCCAGGTCGCCGTCATTCCCTACAGCCAATTCCAGGATCTGCTCAACGCCGGCAAGGTGAAGGAGGTCGGCGTCTCCGAGAACTATCTGGAAGGCACGCTGAAGGAGCCGCTGCCGAGCGGGCAGACGCGCTTCGCGACCACCCGCGTCGACCAGGAGTTCGCCAAGGAGCTCGCCAAGGCCAACGTCACCTTCACCGGCCGGGTCGAGAGCAACATTCTCGGCGACATTCTTTCGCTGGTGATGCCGATCGCGCTGTTCTTCGGCGTCTGGTACTGGCTCTCGCGGCGGATGATGGGCGGCGCCGGCGGGCTCGGCGGCGGCCTGATGCAGATCGGCAAGAGCAAGGCCAAGGTCTATGTCGAGGCCAACACCGGCGTCCGCTTCGAGGACGTCGCCGGCGTCGACGAGGCCAAGGACGAGCTGCGCGAGATCGTGTCCTTCCTGAAGGATCCGAAATCCTATGGCCGGCTCGGCGGCCGCATGCCCAAGGGCGTGCTGCTGGTCGGCCCGCCCGGCACCGGCAAGACCTTGCTCGCCAAGGCGGTCGCGGGCGAGGCCGGCGTGCCGTTCTTCTCGATCTCGGGCTCCGAATTCGTCGAGATGTTCGTCGGCGTCGGCGCGGCGCGCGTGCGCGACCTGTTCGAGCAGGCGCGCGCCAAGGCGCCGGCGATCATCTTCATCGACGAGCTCGATGCGCTCGGACGCGCCCGTGGCATGGGCCCGTTCGCGGGCGGCCATGACGAGAAGGAGCAGACCCTCAACCAGCTCCTGGTCGAGCTCGACGGCTTCGATTCCTCCACCGGCCTCGTGCTGCTCGCGGCGACCAACCGGCCGGAGATTCTCGATCCGGCGCTGCTGCGCGCCGGCCGCTTCGACCGCCAAGTGCTGGTCGACCGTCCCGACAAGCCTGGCCGCATCCAGATCCTCAACGTGCATCTGAAGAAGGCGAAGCTCGCCGCCGACGTCGATCCCGAGAAGGTCGCGGCGCTGACGCCGGGCTTCACCGGCGCCGATCTCGCCAACCTCGTCAACGAGGCCACCCTGCTGGCGACGCGGCGCGGCGCCAACGAGGTGACGCTCGATGATTTCAACAACGCGATCGAGCGCATCGTCGCAGGGCTCGAGAAGCGCAACCGGCTGCTCAATCCGAAGGAGCGCGAGATCGTCGCCTATCACGAGATGGGGCATGCGATCGTGGCGATGAGCCTGCCGGGCACCGATCCCGTGCACAAGGTCTCGATCATTCCGCGCGGCGTCGGCGCGCTCGGCTACACCATCCAGCGTCCGACCGAGGACCGCTTCCTGATGACGCGCGAGGAGCTCGAGAACAAGATGGCGGTGCTGCTCGGCGGCCGCGCCGCGGAGCTCGTGGTCTACGGCCATCTGTCGACGGGCGCCGCGGACGACCTCCGCCGCGTTACCGACATCGCCCGCTCGATGGTGACGCGCTACGGCATGTCGGAGCAGTTGGGCTCGGTCGCCTATGAGCGCGACAACCAGTCGTTCCTGGCGCCGGGCGCCTCGCGCAGCGCCGACTATGGCGAGGCGGCCGGCGACGCGATCGACGCCGAGGTGCGTACCATCGTGACCGCAGCGCTCGAGCGCACCCGCAAGCTGCTGCAGGACAAGCGCGACGTCCTGGAGCGCGCCGCGCGCCGGCTGCTGGTCAAGGAGACGCTCGATGAGAGCGAATTGGCCGCGCTGCTGAAGCAGGACCAGCGCGCCGGCGATCTCGTCGTGGCAGCGAAGCCGATCTAATGGGTCTCCTGCTCGTCGGTTGATCGATGAGCATGACGGGCGAGAGTGATCATTCTACGACGAGATGCGACGCGCCTACGCTCACCGCCGCGGCCACATCCGGGCCAAGGTCTCGTCCTTCTTGACGAACGCGTGCCAGAGCGTGGCCGCGATGTGCAGGCCGACCACGAGATAGACCAGATAGGCCAGCGTATCGTGCGTGACCTCGCCGGCATGGGCGATCGCCTTGTCGCCGGCGAACAGCCGCGGCCAGCTGAAGGTCCCGAAATAACGCAGCGAATAGCCGCCGGCCGACGAGAACATGTAGCCGGTCACCGGCATCACCAGCAGCACGGCATAGAGCGCCCAGTGATTGAGCTGCGACAGCGCGCGGACAACCGGACCGAACGCCGCGGGTGCGGGCGGGGCGCTGGTGCGGGCCCGCACGATCAGCCGGGCGATCGCCAGCAGAAACAGCGTGATGCCGAGCGACTTGTGGATTTCCAGGAGCTCGCGCCGTGGCGACGTCCCCGCCGGCTGCAGCCCGCAATACAGGCCGATCAGCATGGCCGCGATGAAGAGCAGGGCGGTGGCCCAGTGAATCCATCGCAGCAGGGGATCATAGGCGGTCGTCGTCTCGATCATATCCGGGTCTCGCACGCGCAAAGGAGCGGCCTGCATAAGACCACGCTGGCGCGATGTCGAAGGATCAGAGGTCGACGTCCTCTCGCACGACAACTGGATGAGGGTCTCTCTCGATCATTTCTGGGTGATGCGAGCTGCGCGGAGACGGTCGCTGCTGCGATCCCGAGAGCAATCTGACAGGCCGAGCAGCCAAGTCGCTCGCGCGAGGATTGCGCCTTGCTTTTATTACAATTGGGTCCCAAGCTCCGCTCCGGCATTCTGGTCGGGGGGCCTCATGTCCAACGCTGCTGCGAGAAACATCGTGCTGCTGTCGGATGGGACCGGCAACAGTGCCAAGGCCTTGTTCAAGACGAATGTCTGGCGGCTGTTCCAACTGCTCGATCTGCGCGATCCCAGCCGGCAGATCGCGTTCTACGACGACGGCGTCGGCACCTCGTCGTTCAAGCTGTTCGCGGCGCTCGGCGGCATCTTTGGCTTCGGCCTGAAGCGCAACGTCATTGCGCTCTATAGCTTCTGCTGCCGCAACTACCGGCCTGGCGATCGCATCTACTGCTTCGGCTTCAGCCGCGGCGCTTTCACGATCCGCATCGTGGCGGCGATGATCGCGGGACAGGGGCTCGTTCCCTACAACAACAATGACGCTGATCTGGCACGGTTCGCCGCCGATGCCTATCGCCGCTACCGCCGGCGCTACAACAGCGGCATCCTCCGATATCTCGGCAGGATCGGCCTCGATCTCCGCGGGATCCGCGATTGGGGAATCCGCAAGCTGCGCAGCTGGCGTAACCTGCCCCCCGAGCCGCCGCCCATTGAGGTGGAGAGCATCCATTTCATCGGCATCTGGGACACGGTCGACGCCTATGGCGGTCCGATCGAGGAGATGACCCGTGCCATCGATTATTGGATCTGGCCGCTGTCGATGCCAGACCAATTCATGAGCTCGAAGATCCATCGCGCCTGCCATGCGCTCGCGATCGAGGAAGAGCGCGATGCGTTCCGCCCGGTGATCTGGGACGAGCGCTACGTGTGGGGGCGTGACGAGGCGGTGCCCGGCCGGAGTGACAAGAAGGACTGGCTGTTCGGCATCGATCACGATCCACGCAGCGAGGCCGCGAAACGCGCCGACCCGCCGCCGCATCTGCGCACCGATCTGCCGGCCAGTGACCGCGAGCGCATCAGCCAGGTGTGGTTCACCGGCGTGCACTCCGACATCGGCGGCGGCTATCCGCAGGATGGTCTGTCCTATGTGACGCTCGACTGGATGCTGGACCGGGCTCAGGCCTATGGTCTCGTCTATCTCGACGAGCGGCGCAGCCTGCTCTACGACCCCGAGATCGATCCGCTCGATAAGCTCAACGACTCCCGCAAGGGGCTTGCGGCCTACTACCGCTACAAGCCGCGCAATCTGCGAGAGATCTACGACGCGCCGCCGTACAAGCTCTCGCTGCGTTACGATATCAGGCGCATGAAATGGCTGCTGCATTCGCCGTTCAAGCCGCAGACGGAGCTTCTGGCCGGCGATCTGCATCCGAGCCTGCCACAGCCGCCGTTGCCGCCGGCGAAGCCTGTCATCCACCACACCGTCTTCGAACGCATCCGGTCGGGCACCGATCATTATGCACCGGTCGTCGTGCCAGCCAGCTACCGCGTGACCGACGACTCGGGCACATCAGCCGATGGTCTGCATCCGTGCGATCAGGGACGCGCGCGGATACGCGTCCAGGATGACGTCTGGAACTGGGTGTGGCTGCGCCGCGTGGTCTATTTCGTCACCATGTTCGCGCTGCTGTTCGTCGCGGCGATCCCATACGCCGTCATCTATTGGCCGCGCTTCCTCTATGTTCCGCTGCATGTGGTGGGCGATCCGGCGGTCAACGCGGCCGCTGCGTTCCTGCCAAAATTTCTCGACCCCTGGTTCGTCGCGTTTCGGGATTCGCCCGGTTTCCTTTTGATCGGGGTAGCTGTGGCGCTCGGCTTGACGTCGTGGGGCACCTCGCTTCAGCAGAAGATCCGCGATACCGCACGCATCGCCTGGAACGATCCGTCACGGCACACGCCGGTGACCGGCTGGCGCGCGACGGTCTATTCGCTGCGCCGCCAGGGCTGGTATGTTGCCGGTTTCTATCTCCTCAAAACGTGGATCTTCCCGTTCGCCATCATGTTCTGGCTGTTCTGGTGGCTGGGGTTCGGCGCGGCCAATACGGCCGGGCTGTTCTGCAAGGAGACGTTGAGGCCGACCGAGGTCGAGCAGACAGAGATCGGCGCATACCCTGGTGGAAGCATTCGGCCAGTGTTCGAGACGCGGCACCATTGCTATCCGACGGCGCTGACCGTGGCGCAGGGCGAGACCTATCAGATCGTGCTCGACGTCGGGGAGGCATGGAGCGACGGCGGCATCCCTGCGACTCCGGCCGGCTTCGGTTACGGCACCTGGACCCAGCTACCCGGGATACCATTCAAGCGTCTGATCTGGTCGAACTGGTTCGCGCCGATCGTGCGGGTGGGGAGCACGGGGCTCGAGGAGCATCTCCCGGCTTTCCAGCAGGAAACGCCCGGCAGCCGCCGCTGGACAGCCAGGTTCACGGCCCGCAGCGATGGGGAGGTGTTCGTCTATGTCAACGACACGTCCATCCTGTTTCCTTGGCTGTTGTATCGATTCTACTTCAACAACAAGGGTAGTGCGGTCGTCTCGTTGAAAAAGCTATAGCTGCGCGCGCCGTCAGGTCTGGCATCGCCACGTCGAGCGTGACGACGTCGCGCTACGGATGGTGCGCGGCGCGGACTGGCGTCGGCGCGGGGACGCGGTAGGATGCAGGGATAGGTCGCCTGCGAGGAGTGCCATGACCCGACGAAGCTTGACCGGATGGATCGCATGCCTGGCGCTCGCCGCCGTCACGCTCGCCGGCGCCAGCGCGGATGCCGCCGAGCGAACGATGTCCTGGGACAGCGGCTGCCGTTTCACGGTCCGGTTTGATCCCGCCAAGCAGGACGAGATTCGGCTGCGCAATACCGTGCATCTGCTGTTCGGCCCGTCCGATTTCGAGTCCCCCGGCACGCTGCCGGCGTTCGAGCCGAAGGCGGTCGCCGCGCTCGACCCCGATAAGATCGATCGCGCCTGCAAGGCTGCGCTCGACGTCGCCGCCCGGCTGGAGTTCATCGCGCTGCCCGGCGTCGACGACTATCGCCGCGCCAGGGTGGCGGAGCTGAAGGACAGCTGCGATTTCGAGCTGGCACAGACCCGCGGCTTCAAGACGCCCTCGGCATTGCGCGACTATCAGCCTGCCGCCGCCTGCGCACGCTTCGTCGACGCGATCGAGGGCAAGACCGACCTGCAGCAGATGTTTCGCCAGACCGTGGCGCAGGGCTGCGCCA
Organism: Bradyrhizobium sp. HKCCYLRH2015; assembly: GCF_051168215.1. NCBI lineage: Bacteria > Pseudomonadati > Pseudomonadota > Alphaproteobacteria > Hyphomicrobiales > Nitrobacteraceae > Bradyrhizobium > Bradyrhizobium sp. HKCCYLRH2015. The sequence continues at coordinate 504,391 of NZ_JBNPUO010000001.1, forward strand.
ACAACGCCAGCCCGCAGGCCTGCAACGCCCGCTATTCTGCCGAAGCGCAGAAGGCGGACGGCCAGGAGCGCATGCGGATCTACCTCGTCAATTTCGGCTGGACCAATTGCGCTGTCAACTACAACCTCCGCAACACCGGCGCCAAGAAGATGGAGGCGATGCGGAGCGCGCTCGAGACTCAGTTTCGGAAGATGTTCAAGGTCAAGCAGGACAAGTGCGAGGAGGCGGACTGACGCGACGTCCGCCTGCCCGACACGGGATCACGCCTCCCCGAACACGCGCCTGAAGATGGTGTCGACGTGCTTGAGGTGATAGCCGAGGTCGAACTGCTCGTCGATCTCGGCGTCGGTCAGGTACTTCTTCACGTCGGCATCGGCCTTCAACAACGTGCGGAAGTCGCCTTCGCCGCGCCACACCGGCATCGCGTTGCGCTGGACCAGTCTGTAGGAGTCCTCGCGGCTCGCCCCCTTCTGGGTCAGCGCGATCAGCACGCGCTGCGAGTGCACGAGGCCGCCGAGCTTGTCGAGGTTCTTCTCCATGTTGGCCGGGTAGACCAGCAGCTTCTCGATCAGGCCGGCGAGGCGCATCAGCGCAAAGTCGAGCGTGACGGTGGCGTCGGGGCCGATCATGCGCTCGACGGAGGAGTGCGAGATGTCGCGCTCGTGCCACAGCACGACGTTCTCCATCGCCGGGGTCACATAGGCGCGCACCATGCGGGCGAGGCCGGTAAGGTTCTCCGACAGCACCGGGTTGCGCTTGTGCGGCATCGCCGACGAGCCCTTCTGGCCCTCCGAGAAGAACTCCTCGGCTTCGAGCACCTCGGTGCGCTGCAGATGGCGCACTTCGGTCGCCAGGCGCTCCACGGACGAAGCGATGACGCCGAGGGTCGCAAAGAACATCGCGTGGCGGTCGCGCGGAATCACCTGGGTGGAGATCGGCTCTGGCGACAGGCCCATCGCCTTGGCGACGTGCTCTTCCACCCGCGGATCGATCTGGGCGAAGGTGCCGACGGCGCCGGAAATCGCGCAGGTCGCGACCTCCTTGCGGGCGGCGACCAGGCGCTCGCGCGCGCGGGAGAATTCGGCATAGGCATAAGCGAGCTTGAGGCCGAAGGTCACCGGCTCGGCGTGGATGCCGTGCGAGCGGCCGATGGTCGGCGTCATCTTGTGCTCGAAGGCGCGCGTCTTCAGCGCCGCCAGCACGCGGTCGAGATCGGCGAGCAGCAGGTCGGCGGCGCGGGTGAGCTGGACGTTGAGGCAGGTGTCGAGCACGTCGGAGGAGGTCATGCCCTGGTGCACGAAACGCGCCTCGGGGCCGACGATCTCGGCGAGATGGGTCAGGAAGGCGATGACGTCGTGCTTGGTCTCGCGCTCGATCTCATCGATGCGGGCGACGTCGAAGGTGGCGTCCTTGGCTTTGGCCCAGATCGTCTTGGCGGCGTCCTTCGGGATCGTGCCGAGCTCGGCCAGGGCGTCCGCCGCATGCGCCTCGATCTCGAACCAGATCTTGAACCGGGTCTGCGGCTCCCAGATCGAGGCCATTTCGGGACGGGAATAGCGGGGGATCATCGACGGCGCTCCGAGGCGGGAGGGAAGGTGGGCGGGACCAAGCGTCCGCGCCGGCATTTTACGCCGCGCTTTACCAGAGCGGCCGGATCGACACAAACGGCGGTCTTTCCGGCGAGCCGGCGGGTCAATTCAAGATTATAATACCATTTCTCAAAAAAAATCGCGCTGACAGATATTGAAATCTGTCAGCGCGATGATGTATATCGATTGTGCCACCGTGCTTAAGACCAACTTCCACTGTCTGACCTTGGGTTCAGCGGTTTCAACTGCGAAGGACCGCTTCGATGAAGATTGAAAAGCGATTGTTGCACTCACAATTTCAGGACTGGCTGAATCTCCAGGTCGCGCGTCACCTAGAGGCCCAGGCGGCCAAGTTCCGCGCGCCGTCGTCGGCCGATCGGGCTGAGACGATCCAGATCAAGGCGCATACGTCCGACGCCGATATGGTGCACGCATGAATGAGGCCGTGGTTCTGACATCCGAGCGCATCCTCGAAGTCACCGAGGATGTGTTGCGCCGGTACGGGCTCGCCAAAGCGACGGTCGTCGACGTCGCGAGAGCGCTCGATGTCAGCCACGGCTCCGTTTATCGTCACTTTCCCAGCAAGGCCTCGCTACGCGAGGCGGTTGCCAAGCGCTGGCTCGAGCGGGTCAGCGCGCCGCTGGCGCAGATCGCGGCGGAGCCGGGCCCCGCGCCGGCGAAGCTGGAGCGCTGGCTGCGCGAGCTGTTCGGCGCAAAGCAGAAGAGGGTCTGCGAAGATCCGGAGATGTTCGCGACCTATCTCACCCTGGCGCGCGAGGCGTGCTCGGTGGTCAAGGCGCACAAGCAGAACCTGATCGCCCAGGTCGAGGGCATGATCGCGGAGGGCGTCGCGCAGGGCGCGTTCGACGTCGCCGATCCAAAAGTTGCGGCCGCCGCGATCTTCGATGCGACGAGAAGTTTTCATCATCCGGCCCATGCCGACGAGTGGAGCGAGTGCACCTGCTCGGCCCGAGCCGATGCGGTGCTGACGTTGTTGTTGCGCGGGCTTGCGGCGCGTTAGTTGTCGCGGAACTCGTAGGGTGGCAAAGGCGCATGGCACGACATCGGGTTGGGCCGAGATAGCGCGCGCCGTGCCCACCATTGATCGACACACACCGCGGTGAGATGGTGGGCACGGCGCCGCTGCGATCTCGCGTGTGGTGACGGCACGGCAACGCCTTTGCCCACCCTACGGCATCAGGGCTACAAATCCGTCAGCCCGCTTGTGACCGCCAGCCGCACGAGCTGTGCATCCGTCTGCAATCCGGTCTTGGCCTTCACCAGATAATGATAGTTCTGCACCGTCTTGACGCTGAGGTGCAGGTTGGCGGCGATCTGCTCGGTGGTCAGACCCGAGGCGAACTGGCGCAGGATCTCGATCTCGCGTTCGCCCAACCGGTCCAGCACGGTCTGCTGCGGATCGAGGCTGTCGGCGGCCAGCACATGGGCGACGTCGTCGCTGAGCGCGCGCCCGCCGCTGATCACCATGCGGATGGCGCGGACCAGCGCCGACGGCTCGCTGCTCTTGGTAACGAAGCCGCCGGCCCCGGCGGCGAACGCTGCCTTCACCAGCGGCGCCTCGCCATGCATCGAGAACACCAGGATGCAGGCGCGATTGTCGCGGGCACGGATGTTGCGGATCGCCTCCAGCCCGCTGGCGCCCTTCATCGAGATGTCGAGCACGACGACATCAGGCGCATGCGCCTTGAAGGCGGCGTAGGCCGCCGCGGCGCTGTCGGCCTCGGCGATGACGCGAAACCCCTCCTGGCTCTCCAGCACGCGGCGATAGCCTTGGCGGACCACCGGATGGTCGTCGACCAGCAGGATCGAAATGCCTATCGGCCCGGCCATCGCAATCGTCTCAAGCGGCCAGTGGAATTGTCGCGGAGACGCTGAGCCCGCGCGCGGCCGGGCCGATCGACAGCGAGCCGCCGACGGCGGCGATTCGCTCGCGGATGCCGGTGAGGCCGAAGCCGCTCGATTGCACCAGCAGTGCCGCATCGCCGCCGCCGTCGTCCTCGACCGAGATCACGAGCGCGCTGTCGGGACCCTGGCGGCGCTCGACCCGCAGCGACACCTCGCTCGCGCTGGTGTGGCGGAGCGCATTGGTCAGGCATTCCTGCGCCATGCGATAGGCGGTGACCGCGACCGGGCCCTGAATGTCGGCGAGATCGCCGTGCAGGGCGAGCCGGATCGCGGGTCGCGCGGCATGCTGATAGTTCTCGGTCAGCGCGATCAGGCCGGCGGCGAGGCCGAGCTCCTCGGTGAGCGGACGGCGCAGCCGGCTCAAGGTGCCGCGCAGGCAGGCCATCAGATGGCTGACGGACTGCGTGATCATGCGTGCATCCTGGGCGACCTGATCGTTGCGGCCGCTGCCGGCGCTCTCGATCGTCGAGGCAAAGGCGAGGATGGCCGTGAGGTTCTGCCCGAATTCGTCGTGCAGCTCGCGCGCCAGCGCCCGCCGCTCCTCGTCGCGGATGTCGAGCAGGCGCTCGGTCAGCGCGGCGCGCTGCTCGTTGGCCTGCGCCAGCCGGTCGCCGAGCTCGCCGACGGCGCGGCCGATCATGGCGAGCTCCATCGAGCGGAAGCGCGGCAGTGCGGGGCGGTGGTCGCCCTCGGCCATCCGCTGCAGGGCCTGGACGATGCTGCGCGCCGGCGCCAGCGCATGCGCGATCGCCAGCGAGGCCAGCACGCCGATCGCGATCGCCATCGCCAGCGCCACGCCAAAACTGTCCTGGATGCGCAGCCAGGCGAGCTGGATCGCCGCATCGGGATCGGCGATCGCCGAAACGGTTCCCGCCGTGGTGGAGCGCGCGCTGATCGGCTGCGCGACCGCCGCGTGATCGCCGAGGATGGCTTCCACGGCGCCTGAGAACCAGCGCGGCGGCGCGGCGCCGAGGCCCTTGCTCTGGCCGCACAGCGGCTTTTCGAAGGCGGCCTCGGGCTTGAGCTGCACGCAGATGCCGGGCGCGATCAGCTTCATGGTCTCGGTCGTGCGCCAGTCGGGCAGCGGCAGCAGCCGCTCGCGCGACCGGTTGCCGCGCAGCAGAAGCTCGCGCCAATACAGCGCCTCCAGCGCCTGCGAGACCCGGTCGGCCGATGCCGCGGTGGCGCGGTCGACGCTGCGATAGGCGTCGATGGTGACCCATACGGCCGCGGCGGCCAGACACAGCAGCACGATCAGCGCGAGGCGCGCAATGAGCTGGAGCACGAGACGCATGCGATCCTCTCCACGGCTTTTGCCGCAGCGTAACAATGGGCTGGTGCTCCGCCAAGTAAATGCACTGCAGCAAGCCGCAGGTTGGGAAATTTTCCCGAGCGCCTCGAGGCAGATGTCTTTGGACGCTGTTCCGCCGCTCTGCTTAACTCCCTCTGCGAAGCGCCGAACGAAAAGGCGCGCATCGGGAGGTCTTGCATGAGCGTGATCAGCAGTGCCGATCGGGTGGAACCTGCGCGCGATAGCGCCGAGCGCGGGCCGCTGCTGCTCTGGATGATCTTCACCGGCCTCACGATATTCGCCGCCGTGGTGCTCGCCCGCTACGGCTATTTCCACCTGATGGTCGCCTCAGACCGCACCTACATCTCCAGCGTCATCGCCGTGCTCTACGTCGTGACCTGCTGCCATTGCTTCTGGCGCACCAGAGCGATCGCGCGCGAGGCGGATGCAGCGCGGCGCTGCCGCGCCGTGCTGATCGGGCCCGATGCGGCGCGCGCGCTCGAACCTGATGCTCAGTTGCTTCCCAACGGGCTCGTCACCAACCACATCCGCAGCCTCGTCACCAAGGCGCAAACGCAAGGGGCAGGGCGTCTCGACCAGACCTTGCTGCTGCGGACGCTCGCCGACCGCCTGCGCGGCTCCAACGGCTTCGGCGGCTTCGCCTCGGACACGCTGATGAAGCTCGGCCTGCTCGGCACCATCATCGGCTTCATCATCATGCTGGCGCCGATTGCCGGTCTCGACATCAACGACAAGCTGGCGATGAAGTCCTCGATGGGATTGATGAGCGACGGCATGGCGGTGGCGATGTACACGACGCTCGCCGGCCTCGTCGGCTCGATCCTGGTGCGCATCCAGTACTACATGCTGGATGCGGCGACCGGGCGCGTGTTCTCGGACGCGGTCATGCTCACCGAGACGCGGGTGACACCGCGGCTCGAGCGCGCGATGGATCGCGCGCCGGAGCAGGACGCATGATGGACGATTTCGGGCTCTATCCGCGCGAGGAGCAGTTCGACCCGTTCAGCGTCATGCTGTTCAAGGCGCTGCAGATCGTCGCGTTCTTCTTCTTCATCGCGGTGCTCGCGATCTCGCCGGACGCCAAGGACGGCAAGGTGGACAGCAAGGCCGAGTTTCTGATCACGATGGACTGGCCGGACAACCATCCCGACGATCTCGACCTGTTCGTGCAGGACCCCGTCGGCAACATCGCCTGGTACCGGCATCGCGAGGCCGGCTTCCTCACGCTCGACCGCGACGACCGCGGCGGCGCCAACGATTTCATCCTGGTCAACGGCCTGAAGATCCCGTCGCCGATCCGCGAGGAGATCGTCACGATCAGAGGCATCGTCGCCGGCGAATACACCGTCAACATCTCGCATTTCCAGAACGTCAGCGGCGCGCCGGTCGAGGCCACCGTGAAGGTGCAGAAGCTCAACCCGACCGCGCAGGTGATCTTCGACGACAAGGTCGTGCTCGACCATTCCGGCGACGAGAAGACGGCGCTGCGGTTCAAGCTCAATGCGGAGGGCAAGGTCATCGACGTCCAGCGGCGGCCAAAGTCGCTGCTGGAGACGTTCCGGAATGTCCGCGCCAACGGTGCCGACCTCGATCCCAAGACCGGCGTCAGGATGATCAGGCGATGACGAGCAATCTGCAGACCGTCATCGTCACGCTGTCCGTGTGCTACGCGCTGATCGGCGCGCTGCTCCTGCTGGTGCTGGTCTATGCAAGACTGCCATGGCAGGTGAAAGCGGTGGCGGTGATCATCACCAGCACGTTCTATGTCGGCAGCTTCGTCGGCGCCCGCGGCCTGCTCGGCTGGGCCAGCGTCGACCGGCTGCCGCGGAGCTTCAAGGTGCTGCAGGTGCGGATCGTCGATCCGCACTCCGTCGAGGGCGATCCCGGCGCGGTCTATCTGTGGGTCGAGGCGCTGGACGACGACAACCGTCCGAGCGGCGTGCCGCGCGCCTATCGCATTCCCTACAGCGACACACTTGCCGACAAGGCCCAGCACGCCGCCGACCAGATCGCGGCCGGTCATCCGCAGGGCGGTCGCGCCGCTGATTTCGGCACCGGCGACGGCGGCGTCATCGACGCCGCGCGCGAATACATTCTGCCGAAGACCATCATCGAGACCGCCGGCGGCGATCCCTCCACCGGCGAGTTCAAGGCCGCCAAGAACGCCGGCGACGGCGTCTCGTTCACGCCACTGCTGCCGCCGCGCATGCCGCCGAAGGACGAGCAGTGAACGGGGCGACGCGGAAGAGCCTCCCAGCGGAGAGTCGATAACTCGCCACCGTCATTGCGAGGAGCGAAGCGACGAAGCAATCCAGGGTCCAGTTCGCAGCCCTGGATGCTTCGCTGCGCTCGCAATGACGGCGGAAAATGACCGCGGCGCAAGCGGTGAAATTGCCAACTTTCTCCATTCAAGCTAGGCTCAGGATCGTCTAGTAATCCAGCCGAATGCGCGTTTCATTTGTTGATTGAATCTCGAGGGGGGCTTCGCGATGCGTAAGCTGATGATTGCGTTTTTGGCCCTGATGTTGTGGCCGGCCGGACCGGCTCTGGCCTGGTGGGACGAGGGCCACATGCAGATCGCCTATCTGGCCTACAAGAAGCTGTCCCCGGCGACGCGGGACCGGGCCGATGCGCTGCTCAAGCTCAATCCCGACTACCCCAGCTGGGTTGCCGGCGCGCCTGCGGGACAGGAGAAGCTATACGCTTTCGTGCATGCGGCGACCTGGCCGGACGACATCAAGATGAAGCCGGACTATTACGACGATCAGGTGACGGATTCGACAGCGAAGCAGCTGGTGCCGTACGGCCACCTCAAGCATCAGTATTGGCACTACAAGGACGCGCTGTTCTCGGCCGACGACACGCCGCTGCCGCGCCCTGATGCTGTGGATGCGGTGTCGCAGCTCAAGCTGATGATCGCCAAGCTGCCGGCGAACACCGACGCCTCGGAGCCGCTGCGTTCGTACAGCCTCAGCTGGAGCATCCACCTCGTCGGCGATCTGCACCAGCCGCTGCACGCCATCGCCCGCTATTCGTCCGCGCTTCCCGACAAAGGCGGCGACCGCGGCGGCAATGAGGAGCAGGTGATCGCCGCCAACGGCGAGACGCAGAATCTGCACGCCTATTGGGACGGCATCTTCGGCGGCTATTCGACCGTGTTCGGCGCGATCTTCGACGCCGACCAGCGCGGAGGCCTGTCGACCGTCACGCCCGACGCCGGCAAGGCGCAGATCATCGACCCCGCGGTGTGGGCGCAAGAGAGCTTCGATCTCGCCAAGACGGTGGCCTATGCCTCTCCCGTTCGCACGGACAAGCAGCCGGTCGAATTGACCCGCGAGTACGAGACCAACGCCCGCGACCTTGCCCGCAAGCAGGCCGCGCTCGCCGCTGCGCGGCTCGCCAACCTTCTCGAGGTGGTGTTGCGGTAGAGCCGCCTGCGCCTCACGGCGCCCGCGTCGGACGAACGACGATCTCGTTGACGTCGACATCGTCGGGTTGCTGGATGGCATAGCGCACGGCGCGGCCGATCGCGTCCGGCTGCAGGGCAATCGCGCGGTAGCTGCGCATCATCTCGGCTGCGGTCTCGTCCGTGATGGTGCTGGCGAGTTCGCTCTCGACCACGCCCGGATGGATGCAGGTGACGCGCAGCTTGTCATTCTCCTGCCGGAGCCCGTCCGAGATCGCCCGCACGGCGTGCTTGGTCGCGCAGTAGATTGCGGCGGTCGGCACGACCTGCAGAGCGCCGATCGAGGCGATGTTGATGATGTGTCCGGAGCCGCGGGCCAGCATGCCGGGCAACACCGCCGCGATGCCGTTCAGCACGCCCTTGATGTTGACGTCGACCATGCGATCCCACTCGTCGACCTTCATCGAGGCCATCGGCGAGAGCGGCATGATGCCGGCATTGTTGATCATGACGTCCACGTGCCCCCACATCGCGCGCGCAGCCTCGGCAAAGGCCGCGACATCGGCGCGGTTGGTCACATCCAGCGCCCGAACCTCGGCGGTTTGGCCGGCCGCGTGCAGCTCGGCGGCGAGCGCCTCGAGCCGATCCAGGCGGCGCGCGCCCAGCAGCAGCCGCGCGCCCGTGGCGGCCAGCTCTCGTGCGATCCCCGCGCCAATGCCGCTCGACGCCCCGGTAATCAGGATGACCTTGTCCATGTTCAACTCCTGTCGGTTGGTGACGGGCGGAAGCTACGTTGCCGGAATTGTCACGAAAATTTGCCCAATGCTTGCCTCGGTGGTAAGCGTATCTAACCAATGCGGGTCGACAAGAACATGATCGAGCTGTTCGTGGCGGTGGCCGAGGCCGGGAGCTTCCGCCTTGCCGCGGACCGTCTGGGCGTGACGCGGTCTGCCGTCAGCCAGGCCATGGGCAGGCTGGAGGACCATCTCGGGATTTCCCTGGTCAGCCGGACGACCCGCAGCTTCAGCCTGACCGAGGCGGGACGCCGTTTCTATGCCGATGTCGCGCCGGCGATCGGCGCGCTGAATGCCGCCGCCGAGCAGATCGGCGACAAGGCCGGGCCGCCGTCCGGCCTGCTGCGGCTGGCCGTGTCCTCCATCGCCGAGCGCTTCATCTCCGGGCCATTGCTGGCCTCGTTCATGCAAACCTGTCCCGCGATCGAACTGGACATCACCATCACCGACGACACCTTCGACATCGTCGCCGAGCACTACGACGCGGGGGTGCGCCTCGGAGAAGTCATCGCGCAGGACATGATCGCTGTCCCGGTGTCCGGAGATCAGAGGCAGCTGGCCTTCGCCGCACCGAGCTATCTGGAAGAACACAGCGCGCCGGCGCACCCGCGCGACCTGATTCATCATGCCTGCATCGGCTGGCGGCCCGCGCCGCTGGTCGCGCCCTATCGCTGGGAGTTCACCGAAGCGGGCAGCGACTTCAATGTCGAGGTGAAGCCCAGCCTGACGACCAACGACATATCGTTGATGATCCGCACCGCATGCGCGGGCGGCGGCATCACCTTCGGCATGGAGGAGACGTTCCAGCCCTACGTCGCGCGTGGCGAACTGGTGCCGCTGCTCGAAAGCTTTTCCGCGCCGTTTGCCGGATTCTACCTGTACTTTCCAAGGCGCCGGAACTTGGCGCCCAAGCTCCGCGCGCTCATCGACCATGCGAGGCGGGGACTATGACAGCAGCGAGGTCTTCATCATCGTGTAGCCCGGAAGAGCGAAAGCGATATCCGGGTTCACCGACAGAGCGCGTGAGACACTCGACTGCCGCTTCCGGCGTGGGCACACGGACTACGACTCCTCCTCCTCAAAGAGGTCGGGTTCGCCAATCCAATTGATGACGATCTGCTTGGCAACCTGCTTGTGTCCCCAAGGAGATGTCAGCCCGACATCATAAATATGCAGGTGATTTCTGTTTTGCGTCTTAAGTCTAGTCAATTGATCTATCAACACATCGACGCCGTCGGTATCGACCATCAGATCGACACCACCAAGTACTTCGTTCCAAACAGCGATAATCATCGGTTATTCCGGAGCGTGAGACGCGGGAACGGATTTCGCCGTGTAGCAAGCGCCATCCAAGAAATCTATTTCATTTTTTCAGAAATCATGCTATACGCTATCATCCCGTCCCGAGCAGAGGGGCGTAGCGCGCGATCGTCACGACACGTGGGGCGGGGAAGCGATGGACGCTGGGCTAGCGTGAGACGAGCGCTTGGCCTGCGGACGTGAAGTCGTGTCGTCCTGGCCTCCCGGTGCCGAGGTCAAGCTGACGCCAGCGCTCGCGCGCTGCGTCAATGACGGGGTCAACAAGCCGGTCCCCGGGGAGATCACGATATAAGCGTTAAAACCGTCGCGCGGGGAATGCCGGATGTTCGGCTGAACCTGTGGTGACTGCCGCCTGCGTTTTTCTGCAGGCGGGCCATGGGTGAGGCCTTCACCCGGCATTCCCCGCGCCCTCTCGCTTGTCGATTGGGCACCGCGATCGCAAAGCTCGGGCGTGAGCCGCCGCGAGAACGAAAGACCGCGCGTCAACCGCCAGCGCTCAAAACCCTTGCCCGGCCCGGCCGGTTTGATGTTGCTCAAATTCCGTGCGAAGCCCGCTTGTACGGTTGAACCGGGAGGAACGGCGTGCTGCTTGCGATCTTCACCGATATCCATGCCAATCGGCAGGCCTTTGCGGCCTGCCTGGAGGCGGCGCGTGCCCGTGGCGCGGATCGTCTCATCTGTCTCGGCGACATCGTCGGCTATGGCGCCGATCCGGAATGGTCGGTCGACACCGTCATGGAGATCGTCGCCGCGGGCGGGCTGGCGGTGCGCGGCAATCATGACAATGCCGTCTCGGTGGCGAGCGAGACCATGAATGCCGAGGCGCAGGCGGCGATGGAGTGGACGCGCGGCCGGCTCAGCGCCGAGCAGCGCCGCTTTCTCGCCGAGCTGCCGATGAGCATCGGCGACGACGACCGGTTGTTCGTGCATGCGGAGGCGTCCAGCCCACTGCGCTGGCGCTATGTGCAGTCGTCGGCCGACGCCGCGCGCAGCATGATCGCCACCGAGGCCCAGGTCACGTTCTGCGGCCACATCCACCGTCCGGCGCTGTACTCGATGTCCGCCACAGCCAAGATGACGAGCTTCACCCCGACCGCCAACATGCCCATTCAGCTGTTGCGCGGCCGGCAATGGCTGGCCGTGGTCGGCTCGGTCGGCCAGCCGCGCGACGGTGATCCGGCCGCGTCGTTCGTGACCTTCGACACCAAGACCCGCGAGCTGACCTATTGCCGCGTGCCCTATGACGTCGACGCGGCGGCGCAGCGCATTCGCGACAACGGCCTGCCGCCCTGGCTGGCGCAGCGGCTCTCGATGGGGCGGTAGAGCATGCCAAGAGCGAAACTTCAGCCGGGCGTCGTGATCGACGGCTTCACGGTCGGCGAATGTGTCCATTCCGGCGGCATGGCGACGCTGTGGAGCGTCGCCCATCCGGACATCGACCGGCCCATCCTGATGAAGGTGCCGCGCGTCTCCGAGGGCGAGGATCCCGCGGCGATCGTCAGCTTCGAGATGGAGCAGATGATCCTGCCGAAACTGTCCGGGCCGCATGTGCCGGCCTGTTTCGGCACCGGCGATTTCGCCACCCAGGCCTATGTGGTGATCGAGCAGATCCCGGGCGAGACGCTGTACAAGCGGCTGCCCGAGCTGCCGCTGGCTTACGAGGAGGCGCGGGTGCTGGTCGCGAAGATCGCGACCGCGCTCGCCGATATTCACCGGCAGCACGTCATCCATCACGACATCAAGCCCTCCAGCATCATGTTCCGGCCGTCGGGGGAGGCGGTGCTGATCGACTACGGCCTGTCCTGCCACAAGCACTTGCCGGATCTCTTGCAGGAAGAGTTCCGCCTGCCTTACGGCACGGCGCCCTACATGGCGCCCGAGCGCATGATGGGCACGCGCAGCGATCCGCGCAGCGACATCTTTTCGCTCGGCGTGCTGCTCTACTTCTTCACCACCGGCGTGCGGCCGTTCGGCGAGACCGAGACGCTGCGGGGCATGCGCCGGCGTCTCTGGCGAGATCCCTATCCGCCGCGGCAATTGAAGCCGGACTATCCACCGTGGCTGCAGGAGATCGTGCTGCGCTGCCTGGAGATCGAGCCGGTCTGGCGCTACCCGACCGCGGCGCAGCTTGCCTTCGATCTCGGCCATCCCGACCAGGTCAAGCTCACGGCGCGCGCGGAGAAGGTCAAGCGCGATCCGATCACGACCGTGTGGCGGCGCCGCTTCAACCGCGGCCTGGTGCAGCCGGAACAGAAAGCATCCGATGTCGCGGTGCAGATCGCCTCCAGTCCGATCGTGGCGGTCGCGATCGACACCGCGGAAGGCGGCGAGGAGCTCAACGGCGCGCTGCGGCTCACCGCGCAGCGCATCCTCGCGACCTTGCCTGCGGCGCGGCTCGCCTGCGTCAACGTGCTGAAGCTCGGGCGCCTCACCATCGACCGCACCCTGGACGAGGAGGGCAACAACAAGCACATCGATCGCATGGTCGCGCTGAAGCACTGGGCGACGCCGCTCAAGCTCGACGCCAGCCGGCTGACGGTGCATGTGCTAGAGGCCGTCGATCCGGCCGCCACCATCATCGAGTTCGCCGAGGCCAACCAGGTCGACCACATCATCATCGGCGCCCGTCGCGATTCGGTGCTGCGTTCGCTGCTCGGCAGCGTCTCGGCGAAGGTCGCCGCGGAGGCGGGCTGCACCGTCACCGTGGTCCGCACACGCCACGCCGCGCGGGAGATGGACGACGACGATGTGCCGGCGAAGGTCGGGTCGGGCGGACGAGGAGGCAACTCCTCATGGTGAGGAGCGCCGCAGGCGCGTCTCGAACCATGAGGTCCGGTCGGGGGCCTCGCCCTTCGAGACGCCCGCCTCTGGCGGGCTCCTCAGGGTGAGGCGTGGCAGCGGTGCGTGAAGAAGGATGTCGTGGGGGCTGCTCTCTTACAGCATTTGAGTGCGGGGCAGGAGACCTTCACCATGCGGTTCGAGCGCTACGCCGGCGGCACCTCAGCCCGACCGTTCAGCGCCGTTTCCGCCGGCGAGGGCGATGTGCGCATGAACCGTGGGCGTATCAACTGAGAGCATAGTTCGAGTATTCTACGGAGCCGTCTGGAAAGTGGATCTGCCAGATTTCGTAAGCGGTGAAGTTCAAGATCTGGAGCTTGATCGAGTTGCCAAAGAGCAGGATCAGGTCAGCCGTTTCTCTGTCGAACCGGGCATCGCTGCACGATGTACCATGCAGGAGCCTAGACATTTCCTGCGTCGCATCGATGGGGGGCGGAAGACCATATTGCTGTCGGTGATCGAAGCTCGACAGCACAGCGCGGCCGTCTTGTATGAGGCGCCAGTAGAAGGCCTACAAGATGGTGCCGTCTGAAAATTTCAAGCCGACGGCTGCTGCTCCGATTTCGTCAGGAGCATCCTCAGCGGAGACATCGACCTGGGTTCCTCGTAGCTTGACGAGACTTTGCTCCAATGCGGTCATCATTTCGTATCGCTCTATGCAGGGTGATCAACTCCAAGCTGTCAGTCCCGCAGCAAGTACGCCACCACTGCGGCGTTCGGCTCACCTCACCGGAACGGGCGCAGCTTCATGTGGCGGTTGGCGTCCTTGTAGAGCAGATAGCGGAAGCGGCCGGGGCCGCCGGCGTAGCAGGCCTGAGGGCAGAACGCGCGCAGCCACATGAAGTCGCCGGCCTCGACCTCGACCCAGTCGCGGTTGAGCTTGTAGACGGCCTTGCCCTCGAGCACGTAGAGTCCGTGCTCCATCACATGCGTCTCCAGGAACGGGATCACGGCGCCGGGCTCGAAGGTGACGATGTTGACGTGCATGTCGTGGCGGACGTCGAGCGGATCGACGAAGCGCGTGGTGGCCCAGCGGCCGTCCGTGCCGGGCATCCCGACGGGCGCAGTCGTCGCCTCGTTGGTGACGAAGGCGTCCGGCGCGGGGATGCCGGGGACGGCCTCATAGGCCTTGCGGATCCAGTGGAAGGTCGCGGGCGCCGCGCTGGCGTTCTTCAGCGTCCACTTGCAGGAGGGCGGCAGGAAGGCGTAGCCGCCCTTGCCCAAGCGATGCTCGGTGCCGGCGATGGTCAGCGCGATCTCGCCCCCGACGACGAACAGCACGCCTTCGGCCTCGGGATCAGGCTCCGGCTGGGTGCTGCCGCCGCCGGGCGACACCTCGACGATGTATTGCGAGAACGTCTCCGAGAAGCCGGAGAGGGGACGCGCGATCACCCAGGTCCGGGTCTTGTCCCAGAACGGCAGCGCCGAGGTGACGATGTCGCGCATCACGCCCTTCGGGATCACGGCGTAGGCCTCGGTGAACACGGCGCGTCCGGTGAGAAGATCGGTCTGCGGCGGGTGGCCGCCCTGCGGCACGAAGTAGTTCGGCTTGTCCATCGTCGTCTCTCCTGCGCGCGGATCGGCACGCCCGCGCGCCATGATTCAGGGGATGCTCAGGAACAGCGGCTGGTCGAGCCACAGCTCCTCGAGATTGTCGGGACTCATGCGGTCGACCACCATGAAGCGCGAGGCCTCGTCGAACACCAGCAGCGGATGATGCCAGACGTTGCGCGCGTAGTTCACGCCCTGGCGTCCGCTGGCGGCGAAGGCGCGGTAGCTCGCGGGATCCCGCGGATCGGCGCAGACCAGCACCAGCCAAGGCCGGTCCTGCAGTGGCATGAACAACTGGGTGCCGAGCGGATGCCGCTCCATCAGCCTGATCTCGATCGGGAGCGGCCGCGGCTTGGCCTCGAACAGGCTGATATTGACGTCGACGCCGCCCGAGGTGACGTCGATGGCGGCGAGGCCGTTGCAGCGGCGGGCAAAGCCCTGGTTGATGTCGATGGGCTGGGCGCCATCGGTCTCGACGACGTCGCCGAAGGCGGCGAACGCGGCTTTCGTCAGCGGCTGCGGCGTGAGCGTGTGCATCCCGCCTCGCGTGCCTCAGATCGCTTCGCCGCGCGCCAACGTGGCGGCGCTGCGGATCGCGGCGATGTTGCTGCGATAGGCCTCCTCCGTGCCGCCCTTGAACACGGCGGAGCCTGCGACAAAGGCGTTGGCGCCGGCCGCGGCGAGCGCGCCGGCATTGTCGCGGCCGACGCCGCCATCGACCTCGATATCGATCGGCCGGCCGGCGGTCATCGCCCGCAGATCCTGGATCTTGCCGATCGCCGAGGGGATGAATGCCTGGCCGCCGAAGCCGGGATTGACCGACATGATCAGCACGAGGTCGACGAGGTCGAGCACGTATTCGATGACGTTGAGCGGCGTCGAGGGGTTGAGCGAGACGCCGGCCTTCTTGCCGAGCGCGCGGATCGCCTGCAGCGAGCGATGCAGATGCGGGCCGGCCTCGGCATGGACCGTGATGTGGTCGCAGCCGGCCTTGGCAAAGGCTTCGAGATAGGGATCGCAGGGCGTGATCATCAGATGCGCGTCGAAGATCTTGGTGGTGTGCGGGCGCAGCGCCTTGATGACGTCAGGGCCGTAGGAAATGTTCGGCACGAAATGGCCGTCCATGACGTCGAGATGGATCCAGTCGGCCCCGGCGGCATCGACGGCGCGAACCTCCTCGCCGAGCTTGGAGAAATCCGACGCCAGGATCGAAGGCGCGATGACGAGCGGACGCGGCGTGAAGGGCTGGGTCATGGACGGCTGTTCCAGTGCGATCGGGATTGTCGCCGTATCATGCAGGGGCCAGTCCGGCAACGCGAGCAGGAAAAATCTGCCGGGCGCGGCATGAAGTGCCGGGTTGGGGCATCCGCAACATCGCGAAATGTCCGGACATATCAGCGGTTTGGCGATGGCATGGCGATTGCGAGGAGAGCGGACGTTCGCATGTCGCCGCCGTTCGCTGCGGCCTTCTCGGAGTTTCACCATGTGGTTTGCACTGGGGGCCGCGGCGTCGGTCCTGGATGGACTGCAGTCGCTGGGATCCACCAAGTCTGGTTCCGGCAAATCGGGCAATGCTGGCGGCGGGCTGTTCAGCCTCAGCGGCGGCAACGCGGGCAGTTCCGGCAATTTCGCCCCGTGGTCGAGCTCCGGCAGCAGCAGCTCCGGGCAGATCGCGCCGGAGACGATGAACGCGCTGCTGGCGGCGCAGAGCCAGTCGGGCACGACGTCGAGCGCGAGCTCGAGCGCCAATCCGCTGCAGGACCTGTTCTCGCAGATCGACGGCGACGGCGACGGGCAGATCACGAAGTCGGAATTCGAGAACGCGCTCGGCGCCGGTGGCACCAACCTCGCCAATGCCGACAAGGTGTTCGGCAAGCTCGACAGCAACGGCGACGGCAGTGTCAGCATGGACGAGCTGACATCGGCGCTGAAGGGCGCGGGCAGCGGTCGTGGCCATCATCGTCATCAGGCCGGCTCTGGCGGGTCGGGCAGCAGCGGCAATTCGTCGGGAGCAGGAGCGGATGCGCTGATGCAGGCGCTGTCGGGCGCCTCGAGCTCCTCGTCCACCAACAGCGACGGGTCGACCACCACCACGATCACCTACGCGGATGGCTCGAAGGTGACGCTGACGACGCCGGCGGCCACCACCGCGTCCAGCGCTGCGACCTCGTCCTACAACATGATCGAGAAGCTGATCCAGCGGCAGTCCAACATGCTGTCGGCCTCCACGACTTCAACGACCGCGGTCAGCGCGTAGGCTCAACTGCCGAAGCGGCCTTGCCAGGACGGCAGCGCGCCGGCGAAGGGCAGCGGCCTCGCGTGATAGACGCCGCGGGCGATCGCGCGCGCCAGGACGTTGGCCGCGACCATGCCGAGCTCGCTCAGCTCGACCAGCGGCTCGATCGGCCTGGCGCAGGTCGCCGCCGCGAACACGATGTCGCCGTCGAGCGGCAGATGCACCGGATAGATCGCACGCGCCATGCCGGTCTGCGCCATCATCGCGAGCCGCTTGGCCTGCGCCTTGGTCAGGACGGCGTCGGTCACGACGAGGCTGATCGTGGTGTTCTCGGAGGCCGACGCCGCCGGGCCGCCCTTGATGCGCATCGCCAGCATGTCCGGCGTGAAGGCGGCCGGCAGGCCGCGGCCGCCGAACTCGCCGTCGACCTCGTACGGCGCTGCCCAGAACCACGGACCGTCGCCGACCGTGACGCTGCCGACCGCATTCACGACCGCGACGGCGGCGACCTTGATGCCGCCTGTCGTCGTCGCTGACGCCGAGCCAAGTCCGCCCTGCAGGTTGGCGGTGGTGGCGCCGAGCCCGGCACCGACGCTGCCGAGCGCGAAGGTCGTGTTGGCCGCCGCTGCGGCTGCGTAGCCGAGCTCGCGATAGGGCGCGTAGCGACCCCAGGCCTTGTTGCCGCCGTTCAAGAGGTCGAACATGATCGCGCCGGGGACGATCGGGATCAGCGCGTCGCGCACGGCAAAGCCGCGCCCCTGTTCCGCCAGCCAGGCCTGGATGCCGCTCGCGGCCTCCAGCCCGAACGCCGAGCCGCCCGACAGGGCAATGCCGTCGACCCGTTCCACGGTATTCGCAGGATCGAGCAGAGCGTCCTCGCGCACCCCAGGCCCGCCGCCGCGGATGTCGATCGCGGCGACCGCCGGCTGATCGAACAGGATCGCGGTGACGCCGGATGCGAGCGCCGCGTCATCGGCGTGTCCCACGCGCACGCCAGGGATGTCGGTGAGGAGGTTCTGCACGGTCGCCCTCGCTGCAGGTGATGATGCCGGATGGATAGCGCGGCCGACGCGGCGGCTCAATGCAACAGCGCGCTGCTTCATCGCTCCAGCGCGATGCGGATCATGCGTGCGAGCTCGGGCTTGCGGTAGGGCTTGGGCAGCAGCAGCACGCCGGCGTCGAGGCGGCCGTGATGCACGATCGCATTCTCGGTATAGCCCGAGGTGAACAGCGTCCGCAGCGACGGCTGCCGCGCGCGGGCGGCATCGGCGAGCTGTCGGCCGTTCATGGCGCCGGGCATGATGACGTCGGTGAACAGCAGGTCGATCTCCGGATGGCGCTCCAGCACGTCGAGCGCCTCGGCGGCATTGGCTGCGGCCAGGGTGGTGTAGCCGAGGCTGCCGACCTGGGCGATCACGTGCTGGCGTACCAGCGGATCGTCCTCCACGATCAGGATCGTCTCGTTGCCGCCGCGCGCGTCCGGCGCCTGCAGGCCCGCGCTGGCGGCCGGAGCGGACGCCGAGTGCGGCAGATACAGCTTGATCGAGGTGCCGTGGCCGACCTCGCTATAGATCTTGATATGGCCGCCCGACTGCTTGACGAAGCCAAACACCATGCTGAGGCCGAGGCCCGTGCCCTTGCCGGTGCCCTTGGTCGAGAAGAACGGATCGAACACCTTCTCGAGATAGGCGGGCGGGATGCCGCAGCCGGTATCGCTGACGGCGATCATCACGTAATCGCCGACGGCAACCTCGCTATGGGCGTCGGCATAGTCCTGGTCGAGCGCGACGTTGGCCGTTTCCAGCGTCAGCTTGCCGCCCTGCGGCATCGCATCGCGTGCATTGAGCGCGAGGTTGACGATCGCGGTGGCGAGCTGGTTCGGATCGGCCAGTGCGGTACATGGATCGGAGCTGAGCGTGCGCTCGATCTCGATCTGCGCGCCGAGCGTCGGCTGCAGCAAGGCTGCGGTCTCGTTCAACAGCGCGTTGACGTCGATATCCGTCGGCTGCAGCGGCTGCTTGCGGGCGAAGGCCAGCAACTGCCGCGTGAGCTGCGCGCCGCGGTCGGCGGAGTCGTCGATCAGCTTGGCGACGGAGGCGAGCTCCGGCCGGTCGGACACGGCGTCGGCAAGAATGCCGATGCTGCCGGTGATGACGGTGAGGATGTTGTTGAAGTCGTGGGCGACGCCGCCGGTGAGCTGCCCGACCGCCTCCATCTTCTGCGCCTGGCGGAATTGCGCCTCGGCGGCGCGCTTCTCGGTGAGGTCGCGGCCGACGAAGAAGTGGCGCTGCACCGGGTCCGACCAGCTCGCCATCCAGTTCAGGACGACGCCGCGGCCTTCCTTGTGCAGGAGCTGCGCCTCGAAATTGTGGACGTCGCGGCCGCGGCGGCAGGCGCGCATCTGGCTACGGACCGCCTCGAGCTCGGGCGGAAAGACGAAGTCGCTGGCATTGCGGCCGACCATCTCCTCCGGCCGGTAGCCGAGCACGTCCACCGCGCTCGGGCTGACCTGCATCAATTGTCCGTAGGAGTTGGCCACCAGGATCAGGTCCTGCGAGGTCTCGAAGATGCGGCGGCGCTCCTCGGTCTCACGGGTCAGGGCGGTTCGGGTGCGCTTGCTCTCGGTGATGTCGCGCGCGACCTTGGAGGCGCCGACGACCGCGCCACGCGCGTCGAGAATCGGGGACACGCCGAGCGACACTTCGATCTCGTGGCCGTCCTTGTGGCGGCGGATCGTCTCGTGATGCTCGATGTTCTCGCCGTCCCCGATCCGGCTCAGGATGCGAT
This sequence comes from Bradyrhizobium sp. HKCCYLRH2015, assembly GCF_051168215.1. Classification (NCBI taxonomy): domain Bacteria; kingdom Pseudomonadati; phylum Pseudomonadota; class Alphaproteobacteria; order Hyphomicrobiales; family Nitrobacteraceae; genus Bradyrhizobium; species Bradyrhizobium sp. HKCCYLRH2015. The sequence goes on from NZ_JBNPUO010000001.1 coordinate 524,150, forward strand.
CGACCTCACTGCGTCGTTCCGCGGGCACGATCAGGCCGATGTCGTGGCCGAGCGCCTCGTCTGCGCGATATCCGAACAGGTGTTCGGCAGCGCGGTTCCATGATGTGATCTTGCCCTGCAGCGTCAGCGTGATGATGGCGTCGCTGGAGGATTCCACCACGGCGCTGAACAGCCGCTCGCGCGCGATGAAGCGTGCCCGCTCGCTCTCGCTCTCGCGGCGCTGCCGTTGCAACAGCCGCGTGAGTCTTGCCTGCAGACTGACATTGTCCGCGAGCAGGACGCCGAGCACGAAGCTCGCTGCCAGCAGGCCGTAGATGCGCCCTGCGTAGTAGCCCAGGTCGAACCGGGCGGCGTTGAGCAGCGAGGAGAGCGAGAGATCGAACAGCCAGGCGCACAGCACCACCATGACCCAGAGGTCGAGAATGCTGTGCGGCCGGCGCAGCGCCAGCACGAGCAGGGCAGCCGACGTCACGCACCAGATGGCGCCGACCACGATCTTCAATGCCGGCGTGGCAGCGTCGGCGCGGACGAGCGCGGGCAGCGCTGCATCATGGGCGATCACCGCCCAGGTCAGTGCCGCAAGCGCGATCGCCACGCCGAGAATGGCGACCGACAGCGACAGCGCGACGGATTTGACGGGTGTCGGATGGACACGGTCGTGCAGCGCATAGGCGAGAACGAACAGCGGGAACGCGCCGTGCCAGATCATGTAGATCCACACCGCGGTCTGCGGCCCTGCGTCGAGCAGGCCGCTGTGAGAATACAGCCCCGGAAACACCAGCGTATGCAGCAGCGAGGCCGGCGCGGTGAACAGGTAACCGGAGGCCAGCCACAGCAGTGGTCGGGAGCGCAGCAGCACGAACTGGGAGAACAGCAGGAACGCAGTGATGAGATCGTTTAGCGCCAACGCCGATTGGTAGCTCGCGACGAACGCAGGCACTGCCGGCAACTGCACCTTTGCAAAGGGAGCGGCAGCGGCAAACAGCAGGGTCGAGATCGCAATCGCAGCCAATGCTGCGATCTGGTCTCGGCGCGTCGCGGTGGACGTCGACAGAAGGACTTCGCGATGATCCTCGATGCTCTGCATCTCCAGGAATCCTGCGCAACAGAGCCAACGTGCAAAACGCGGCGGCCACCACTTTTGCGCGATAAAAATCAATGTTCTAATGAAGGTTGTATGGTACCAGATCGAGACGTTCTGTAGAATGAGTCGATAGTAGAAGTAACTGCACCTTTACCGCTAATGAGATAAATATACCGGTAGTTGTGCTCGATTTCCTTCGATGTTGTAGGCTGTCCAACGGAAAAATTCTGGAGAAGTTGATGCCACGGATTCTGGTGGTCGACGATCAGAAGGATGTGCGCGCCATGATCTCCATGGTGCTGCGCGTCAATCAGTTCGACGTGGTCGAAGCGGGAACCGCCGCGTCCGGACTGCAGCTGTTCCGCGACCAGGCATTCGATGCGGCCATCGTCGACATCTATCTCGATGATTCCAATGGGCTCGATCTCATCGGTAGCATGCGTGCGCTGGTTCCCGACGTGCCGGTGGTCGCCGTCTCCGGCATGAACGCCTTCGATGGCGCGTCGATGTCGGACGAGCTGACCCGTGTCGTGTACTTGCAGAAACCGTTCCGCCCGGCGGAGCTGATGCGCGCCGTCGAAACGGCCCGGTCGGCAGTCGCGGCGAAGGGGGCCGCATCGCTTTCGGCCTGTGCCGGCTGAGCCGGCCTGCTACTTTCTCTCCGTATGACGGAGTTTCGCAATTTCCTTCAGGCGCTTCGACAAAACGCCCCGGTCGATGACCGGGGCGTTTGCATCCAGCTGATGATCGAAGCGGGAGTTCCTATCAGGATCCCTTGCCGCCGAGCTCGGCGTAGCCGCCCTTGGCGTCCCATTTGTAGACGACGTAGTCGATCTGCTTGATGTCGCCCTTGGCGTCGAAGCCGAGCTTGCCCAGCACCGTGTCCCACTCGCCGGCCTTGATGGTGTCCATCACCTTCTTGGCGTCGGTGGTATTGGCCTTCTTCACCGCCTGCGACCAGACCTGGATCGCGGCGTAGGTGTAGAGCGTGTAGCCCTCGGGATCGATGTTCTTGGCCTTGAACTTGTCGACGATCGCCTTCGCGCTCGGCTTGTTGCGCGGCTCGGGGCCGAAGGTGAACAGCGTGCCTTCCGCGGCAGGACCGGTGATCGAGGCGAACTCCTTGTCGTTCATCGCGTCGCCCGCCATCAGGATGGTCTTGAGACCCTGGTCGCGCATCTGGCGCAGGATGAGGCCGGCTTCCTGATGATAGCCGCCGACATACACGAGATCGATGTTGTCACGCTTCAAGCGGGAGACGATCGCGTTGAAGTCCTTGTCGCCCTTGTTGTAGGACTCGAACATCTTCTCGGTGACGCCGGCCTTGTTCAGCGCCTTCTTGGTCTCGTCGGCGAGACCCTTGCCGTAGGTGGTCTTGTCGTTGAGGATCGCGATGTTCTTGCCCTTGAAGTTCTTCGCGATGTAGTTGGCGGCGACGAGACCCTGCTGGTCGTCGCGGCCGCAGACGCGCGCCACGTTCCACAGCTTGCGCTCGGTGAACAGCGGGTTGGTCGAGGCGGGCGTGATCTGCAGGACGTTGCTGTCGGCATAGGCCTCGGAGGCCGGGATCGACGACGACGAGCAGAAATGGCCGGCGACGAACGGAATGCCGGAGCCGGCGAGCTTTTCGGCAACCGAGCGTGCCTGCTTCGGATCGCAGGCATCGTCACCCACCTGCAGTGCGAGCTTCTTGCCGAGCACGCCGCCGGCGGCGTTGAGGTCGGCCACCGCCATCTCGGCGCCGTTCTGCATCTGGCGGCCGAAGGCCGATTCACTGCCGGTCATGGGGCCGGCCACGGCGATGTTGATGTCTTCGGCGAAAGCTGCGGTCGAGAGCGCCAGCGATGCGCCCAGGGCCAAGCCGATGAGTTTGAGTGGTTTCATGAGAAATCCTCGCGGGGGGTAGGTCGACACGGAACGGCCCGAACGGCGGGCCGCAGACCGCGCGCATTGTGGCTGATTTTCCGGCGAAGTCACCGGCAATTTTTGACCACACCTACGAAGGACTAAGGCCATTCTGGCCGGGTTTTGAGGGCCCGCCTCAGTGGCGGCCGCCCTCAAGATAGGCGGCGCGGATCTCTGGCCGCTGCAGCAGCTCGGTGCCGGTGCCCGACAGCGTAATCATGCCGTTGACCAGTACGTAGCCGCGATGGGCGAGCTTCAGCGCATGATTGGCGTTCTGCTCGACGATCAGCACGGTGAGGCCGTCCTGGCGGTTGAGTGTCCGAATGGCGTCGAAAATCTGGCGGGCGATCAGCGGCGCCAAGCCGAGCGAGGGCTCATCCAGAAGCAGCAGGCGGGGCCGGCTCATCAGCGCGCGCCCGATCGCAAGCATCTGCTGCTCGCCGCCGGACAGCGTGCCGCCGCGCTGGTCCATGCGCTCCTTCAGCCGGGGAAACAGCGCGAAGACGCGCTCCAGCGTGGCGGCCCGCTCGGCGTCGGTCGTCTCGCCGGCATCGGCGCCCATCTGCAGGTTTTCCGCCACGCTCATGCGCGGAAAGATGCGGCGTCCCTCGGGCGACTGTGCGATGCGCAGCCGCGCGATCTGATGCGTCGGCACCTGCGTGATGTCGTTGCCGTCATAGACGATGTGCCCGGAGCTCGCGCGCGGGCGGCCGAAGATCGACATCATCAGCGTCGACTTGCCGGCGCCGTTGGCGCCGATCAGCGCGACGATCTCGCCGGGCTTGATGTCGAGATCGACGCCCTTCAGCGCTTCGATCTTGCCGTAGGACGCGCGAAGATTGCGGATCGCGAGCAGGGACGCACTCACGCCTCGGCCTCCATCACGGCTGCGGCCTCTTCCTCATCGGTGCCGAGATAGGCGGCGATGACCTTCGGGTCGTCGCGGATCTCGCGCGGCGTGCCCTCGGCGATCTTGACGCCGTAGTCCATCACGACGACGCGGTCGGAGATTTCCATGACGACGCTCATGTCGTGCTCGATCAGCAGGATCGACGTGGCGTGATCGGCCCGGATCGACAGCAGCAACTCGCTCAGCGCCGCACTCTCCCGCGCGTTGAGGCCGGCGGCCGGTTCGTCGAGGCAGAGCAGGGCCGGCGAGGTGCACATCGCACGCGCGATCTCCAGCCGGCGCTGGTCGCCATAGGCCAGATTGCCGGCCGCGTCGTCGGCGCGGTCGATCAGACCGACGCGCTTCAGCCAGAACACCGCATTGTCGATCGCGCTCTGCTCGGCCGCGCGCCACGAGGGCACGCCGAGCAGGCCGAGCAGCGTCATGCCGGACGCGCGCATCAGCGCGTTGTGCTGCGCGACCATCAGGTTCTCGAGCGCCGTCATGCCCGGAAACAGCCGGATGTTCTGGAACGTCCGCGCCACCTTGGCCTGTTTGGAGATGTTGAAGTCCTTCAGCTTCTGCATCTCGAACTGCGCGCCGTCATCATGGGTCAGGCGGATGACGCCTGACGTCGGCTTGTAGAAGCCGGTGATGCAGTTGAACACGGTGGTCTTGCCGGCGCCGTTGGGGCCGATCAGGGCCGTGATCTGCGTGCGTTGTGCGGTGAACGACAGCGCATTGACGGCGACGATGCCGCCGAAGCGCATGGTGAGGTTTTCGAGTGCGAGAATGGGAGCGGAGCTCATCCGTGGCCTTCCTTGACGAGGTCCGAAGAGATGCTCTTGGATTTTTCCAGGAATACGGTCGGCGCGCGATGGCCGACAATGCCGCGGGGACGCCAGATCATCACCAGCACCATGGCGAGACCGAACACCAGCATGCGGTAGTCCTCGAGGCTTCTGAACAGCTCGAAGCCGCCGATCATGGCGAGCGCCGCCAGTGCCACGCCGAGCTGCGATCCCATGCCGCCGAGCACGACGATGGCGAGCACCAGCGCCGATTCCTGGAAGGTGAAGGATTCCGGGCTGATGAAGCCCTGGCGCGTCGCGAAGAAGGCGCCGGCGAAGCCGCCGAACATGGCGCCGGTCGCAAATGCGGTCAGCTTGGTGGTCGTGATGTTGATGCCGAGCGCGCGGCAGGCGACCTCGTCCTCGCGCAGCGCTTCCCAGGCGCGGCCGATCGGCAGCCGGCGCAGCCGGATGGTGACCCAGTTGGTCAAGAGGGCCAGCGCCAGGATCAGATAGAACAGGAAGACGATGCGATGCGTCGGCGAGAACGGGATGCCGAGCATCGACGCAAGGCCGCCTTCGCCCGGTGTGAGCGGAATGCCGAACAACGTCGGTCGCGGAATCCCGGAGACGCCGTTGGGACCCCCGGTCACGTCCTGCCAGTTGATGAGGACGAGGCGGATGATCTCGCCAAAGGCCAGGGTGACGATGGCGAGGTAGTCACCGCGCAGCCGCAGCACCGGAAAGCCGAGCAGCACGCCCCAGAATGCGGCGAGGATGCCGGCGAGCGGCAGGCAGATCCAGAACGACAGGCCGAAGGTGGTCGAGAGCAGGCCGTAGGAATAGGCGCCGACGGCGTAGAACGCGACGTAGCCGAGGTCGAGCAGGCCGGCGAGACCGACCACGACGTTGAGGCCCCAACCCAGCATGACGTAGGTGAGGACCAAAATGCCGAGGTCGAGAATATAACGCTGATTGTAGAAGATCACCGGCACCAGGAGGGTGAAGATCAGCAGCGCCGGCGCGAGATAGCGGCCGGCGACCGACATGCCGCTCTGCACGGACGGCGGAACGAAGCTGCCGAGGCCGCCGCGCGGTCCGAGCCATAGCCGCAGCAGCTCGACCACGATCGAGCCGACGAACACCGCCGCAACCAGGCTGGCAAGGTCGCCGAAGCGGGTCCAGTATACGAGCTGGCCGCTCTGGCCCGCTTCGGTGCGGACGCCGACCATCAGGGAGAACAGGCCGAGAGCGACCAGTGCGCTGAGAAAGGCCTTCCTGAGGATGAAGGCGGCTCCAACCGGTTCGGAGCCTTTCGACGAGGCGGGAAGGGACGCGCTCACGCGGACTCCATCTTCAGACTTTTTCGACTTCGGGCCGGCCGAGCAGGCCGGTCGGCAGGAAGATCAGCACCACGATCAGGATCGAGAACGCCGCGACGTCCTTGTACTCCACGGAAAAATAGGCCGACCAGAACGTCTCGATCAGTCCGATCGCGAGGCCGCCGAGCATCGCACCCGGCAGCGAGCCGATGCCGCCGAGCACCGCCGCCGTGAACGCCTTGATGCCGGCGACGAAGCCCATGAAGAAATCGACCAGGCCGTAATACAGCAGGTACATCATGCCGGCGACGGCAGCGAGCGCCGCGCCGATCACGAAGGTCATCGAGATCGTGCGGTCGACGTCGACGCCGAGCAGTGCCGCCATGGTCTGATCCTGCTCGCAGGCGCGCATGTCGCGGCCGAGCCGCGTGCGGGATACCAGCCAGGTGAACAGCGCCAGTAGAACGATGGTGGTGATGACCACCACGATCTGGATGTTGGAGAGCTGGACGACGAAGCCGCTCGCGCCCTCGTGCAGCGTGTAGCCGCCGGTGATGATCGGCGGCACCGGCTTGACGCGCGCGCCCTGCGACACCTGCGAATAGTTGGTGAGCACGAACGACATGCCGATGGCGGACAGCATGGGCGCCAGGCGGAACGAGTGCCGCAGCGGGCGATAGGCGACGCGTTCGATGGTCCAACCATAGAGCGCCGTGATGGCCATCGACACCAGCAGCACGATCAGCAGGATCACCGGAACCGCAGTCAGGCCCAGCGATACCAGCACCAGGAAGGAGATCAGCGCGATGAAGCCGCCGATCATGAAGATGTCGCCATGGGCGAAATTGATCATGCCGACGATGCCGTAAACCATGGTGTAGCCGATGGCGATCAGGCCGTAGATCGAGCCGAGGACGAGGCCGTTGATGAGCTGTTGCGCGAAATAATCCATGAACTGCCGTGGGTGAGACTGCCGATACCGGTTCGCAACGCGGCGGGGGCCTTGCAGAGCGGGTGCTGGTATGCCTGGACATGCACCCGCGCCCAAGGCGACGCGTGCGGCAGTACTAACAGCTAGGAACCGGGTGCCGCAACAGCGTGCAGTGCCACAATTGCGGGCTTATCCCGCCTCCTTTGATGGCGCGGTTCCCCTGCCTTCCTCGGGGCCGGCCGTCGCCATCAAACGAACGCCAGGGAACCCAGCACCGAGCGCCGAAAAGGGGGGTTCTCGCACTGGTTGCGGCGCCGCTATATGCCGCTACCGCTGTCTTCCGGCGGCCCAGGCACTTTCCCCATCAGCTTCGACTGAAGCCGGACCAGGGCGTCGCGCAGCCGCGTCGCCTCGTCGTACCGGGTTTCCCGAGCCAGCAGGCCGGAGAACGGATCTTTCACCATGGTCTCGGCGCCCTGGGCGAGACGGCGCATCGGCGTCGCCACCCATTGCGCGGCGAAATTGAGCAGGACCAGAATCGAGAACACGCCGCCGGCAACATTGAACCAGAACGAGCGCACCAACTGGCGGGTCGGGGCCATCGCGGCAACGGCGTCCTGCCGGACCAGGACGGACCAGCCGAAGCTCGGCAGATCGGCGTAGCCCACGGTGGGGATGGTGACGGTGAAATAGTCCTTGTCGTCGGGCCATCGCTCGATGAGCGCGACCGAGGCCCCGCGGCTTGCGGCCTGCGCCGAGCCGATCGTCAGTTGCTTGCCGACGAGATCCGGCGGCCCGAACAGCACGATACTTTCGCGCGACAGCAACACCAGGTCTATGTTGCGCGACGCCAGCGCCGCGACGGATTCGATCACCCATTTCCAATCGACTTGAGCCCCGATGACGCCGCCGGGAGTGCCGTCGCGCATCAGCGGAGCCGACATGGCAATGAAGCGGTACGATCCCGAAGCGGTCTGCGACAACCGGTCTAGCGCCTCCGACTCGTGGGCATCAACAGCCGTCGGCGTCCCGAGACCCTGCCGGAACCAGCGCATGTCGGCCACGCTTCGTCCTTCCAGCATCCGGTCCTTGCTCGCGATCACCTTGCCGCCGGGGTCGGCGATGCCTAGCCAGGCATAGCGCGGCTCGAGCTCGCTCACGAACTGGATCTGTCGGCGCGCCTCGGCGATGTCGGCTGGGTCGATGATCGCGGCGAGCCGCGACACGTCGCTCCACGTGCCGTACATCTGTCGCGCCAGCAGGTTTGTGCTGAGCTCACCGCGGGTCCTCAACTGCTCGATCGCGAGTTCCTCGCCGCGCCGCTGCAGAGACGCCGAATAGAGAATGGCCACGGCCAGCGCCGTCACGAGGATCAGCGTCGCGCCGCCGAGGAACACCGTAGTCTGTAAGCTCCACCGTCGCCTGGTCATCGTGTTCTCCTCAATCGGCCACGGCTCGCGCGAGTTCTTTCAGCATGCGGCCGAGATCGCCGCTGTCGGCGCCCGGCACTCCACTTGCCGTGTGTAGTCGCTCGATGATCTGGGCGCGCTGCTGCGGCGTTACGCCGAATATGAGCCGGTAGCCGTCGTTTGTCGGAGCCGCGACCTTGGTCTGGATTTCGCCGAGCAGGGGCAGGGTGAGCGTGCCGGTGGTGCCGGTCGCAAGGCCGACGGGACCGCTGACGCGCGCGCCGCCGGGACCGAGATTGACGATCCAGCCGCGTTGCGCCTTGCCGTCGACCGTCAGGGTTATCGGCTCGACGATCTGACGTTGCGGCCGGTTGTAGCGTGGACGATCGATGCAAACGGCGATCGCCACCGACAGCACCAGAATGTTGTAGACCGTCCAGAACATCACGATGACGACGCCGTCTCCCGCGGTCGCCGTGGTATTGAACACGAAATCGGACGTCAGCGACACGATCAGGCCACCGACCGTCAGCGTCATCAGGATCAGGAAGGGCCGCATCAGCGGCCATTGGACGATGATCTTGGCGCGGTCGCCGCCCTTGGCGGTGACCGAGAATTTGTGTGGGCCGGGGGAGAGAAGGCCGAGAGCGGCGGCACGGAGCACGGGCCATGCTGCGACGATCTGCGAGACATCGTTGACGATCGGAATGAACAGTCCCTTGGACAGCCAGTTCAGCGTGTACATGATCGAGAGATAATATGGGCCGTAGTACCGGATGATGTCGGCGATCGAGGCATTCACCACGGTCACGCCGCCCCACCAGTAAAGCAGCGGACAGATCAGCGCGGCGAGGCGGAACGGATAGGTCGACGTCCAGTAGAGCAGCGAGTCGAGCACGCTGAGCCGGTGGAAGACATCGAGACCATGGGAGCCGAACGGATTGTAGACGTTGCGCGCGATCTGCATGAGGCCGAGGCACCAGCGGCCGCGCTGCACGACGTATTCCGCAAGGCCTTCCGGCGCCAATCCCTCCGACAACGCCTCGTTCAGGTACACGGTCTGATAGCCGTGTGCAGACAGGCGCAGCGTGAGCAGGAAATCCTCGGTGACGCTCTCGGTCGGGACGCCGCCAATCTCCTCCACGGCGGAGACGCGGAATATCGAGGAGGTCCCGCAGCACATGGCGATGCCCCAGGCGTCGCGCGCCGGCTCGACGTTGTCGAAGAAGTGGCGCTGCTCGTCGGGGTAGGCTGCGCCGATGCCGAGATTGTGCTGGATCGGGTCCGGGTTGAAGAAGTGTTGCGGCGTCTGTACGAGGCCGACAGCCGGGTCGTGAAACAGCGCCATCGTCCGCTCGATGAAGTCGACATGAGGCACGAAGTCGGCGTCGAGAACGGCGACGAAGTCCGGCCGGTCCGCATCCGCCGCGCGCAGCCGCAAGGCATTGTTGATGTTGCCGGCCTTGGCGTGCGACTTGTCGGTACGGGCGACATAGCCGATGCCGTGCTCGGCGCAGTAATTCTGGAGCCAGGCCCGGCTGCCGTCGTCGAGGACGAAAACGCGTAATGCCGCATAAGTGATGGCCTTGGCGCCGACGATGGTTCGCTCCAGGACTTCGAGCTGCTCGTTATAGGTTGTGATGAAGATGTCGACCCGAGGCGGCGGCCTCGGAAGCCACCAGCCGGCATGGCGATCAGCTTCCGTCGTCCGCTCCTTGGTTCGGGTCAGGATCAGGAAGGCGAAGGACGACGACACGACGGTGAGCGCTTCGAGAATGGCGAAGCCCCAGCTGAGGATCCCATCCGGCGTAAGGCCAAGCGGGGCAAGAGTCTCCGTGAAGCGCCAGGCGACATAGCGCCAGGCCAGCAGGATCGAGCCGCTCAGGAGCAGGGCCCGCCAGTACCATTTCCGCGGGTCCAGGAGGGGCAACACCAGGAGGCGCAGTCCGATGACGACTGCAATGACTGCGAACGCGGACAGAAATGGTGACAGCGTCGGCATCAGTAGCCGTACCGGGCGACGAAGCGGCGGAATGCCGCGACCGGTCCGCTGGTGAAGATCACCCGGCCGGTGCGCCCGATGGCGCAGGACAGGTCCGGCTGCTTGGCGAGATCTGGCACCGCCACGGTGACGTCGAAGCGCTGCAAGTGCTGCGGCGTCGGGCCGACGGCGAGATTGGCGTAGAGCTGCGAGGCGCCCGAGCCGCCGAGACGTGTCACCGTTCCATCGAATATCCGGTCGTCGCCGAACAGACGGAACTGCACCGGGACACCGATCGACAGGCTGTCGTAGAGCCTTTCGGGAACGCTCGCGGTCACCACGAGACTGTTGCAGTCCACCAGCTTGACGAGATCCTGACCTCGACGGGCATACTCGCCATCGTCGACGAGGAAGTCCCAAGCCATGCCCGGTACGCGGGCCCTCAGCGTCGCCGAGGTCAGTCGATTGATCCGGACGCGCTCGGCGTTGATCTGCTGCTCGTACTGGAGCTGGCGGGATTGGATCTGCTGCTCGTCCACGGCAAGTTCGGCGAGACGCAGGTCGAGCTCGTGGATGCGCTGCATCGAGAACGGCACGTCATTGTAGGAGTCGCCGATGAAGACCCCCGATTGCGCGGAGCCCAGCTCGGTCTCGAAATAGTTGGTGCGCTGCTTCGCGCTTTCGACATCCTGCTTGGCGATGTCGAGCGACACGCTGGCCTGGTCGAGGCTGGCAATCGTCTGGACCCCGCGTTCCTTCAGCTCGTTGGCCCGCGTGAAGGTGAGATCCGCGAGCTTCAGCCGGGCGGCCGCGGCATCTTCCGCCGCCTTTGCCTCGGCGATGCGTGCCGCGATCTGCCGGACGCGGCCGGTCTTGTAGTTGGCCGACTGGGTCGCGAAGGCGGCCCGGGCCTGCTCGAGCGCCGAACGCTGCGCTGGAACCCGCTTGAGCGCGATCTTCTGCTCGTCACGTTCGCGCTCGAGATTGAGCAGGCGCGTGGTGTCGAATCGGTCATCGACGATCTCGGCCATGAGTTCCCCGGCATTGACCCTGGCGCCGATATTGCTCACCCCCAGCGTCACGCGGCCTTCGATCGGCGCGCGCACGACGTACAGCCGGGCATTGACGGTCGCGTCGCCTGAAGTTCCCGCGAAATGCTCGCCGATCAGGATGTAAAGGCCGCCGGCGAGCAGGAGGATGCCGACGAAGATCCGAGCTACTCTCATGCGGTACTCCCGCTCGGCAGCTGCCTGCCGCATCACCATCCCGCTGTGCGAAACGCAGTCGTGCTCGTGTTAAGATAGTATTTAATTGTTCGGCTACTTTGACGCTAGTCAAGAACACCGATGGGGCGGCACAGAATTGCGAGGCGCCTGGACGATATCAGCGGCTGCCGCCGCGATCGGGCTGCCGGCGCATCGATCGTGCCCCGATGCAGGCGTCGGCGACGGCGGTCTTTCGCCGGAGGAGCCGCATCGCGGGGGGTGAAGACCGAGCGGGCGCAATGTTCGATGCGATGCAGATGTTCGAGGACGCGTCGATGGCCGGAAAGGCCGCTGTCACGCGGATATTCGAGGCCTGACCGGCGAGGTCATCAGCACCGTCTCCACGGCGATTGGACGGTGGACTCTCGCGCCTGTCGCCCCCTGTTAAGGTAAACAAATGGTTTAAATTGCCGTGCGGGTTTGCCGGGCGTTAGCTCGTCTGGAAATCGGCCGGACGGGCGGTTTGTGGGATGCAAAGGTGGGCGTGACATGATCAAGGATTGCGTGATCAGGAATTGGCGGCTCAGCTGCGTCAACGGTGTGCTGCTGGCGCTCTATTTCGTGCCCGCCTGGACCATCATCGCGTTTCAGATCATGGTTTCGCCGATCCAGGGGTTGTTCGCGCGGCCGAATATCGCGGTGGCGCTGTTCATCAGCGACCATCTGCAGCTGTCGGGCATCGAGACGGTCCGTGCCGCCTGGCTGCTTGCGCTGGCGCGACTGACGGTCGCAGGCTTCTTCGCGATGTTCCTGGTGCTGATCCTGGTTCCGCGGGTGCGAAAGGTGGCCGGCTATGTCGAGGCGCTGTCGATCGGGCTCGGCTTCGGCAGCATGCTCGCCTTCTTCAGCATGATCATGGCCGCCAAAGTCGGGGAGCCCCAGGCGTTGCGTCTGCATGCCACGGAACTCCTGATGCTGCTCGGCACGGCCATCGTCATGCTCGTGGAGAAGCCGTCGACGCAGGCCTCGCCGTCCTCCGCATCCGCTCCGCCGAAGATGATGGAGTCCACGGCGACGCCGTCGCCGCAGCAGGCATGACGCCCCGATCCGTCGCGGTGCATCAGCGCTGGGTCAGAAAGCCCAGCACGGCATCGTTGAACTGGCCTGCCGCTTCGACATTCGAGATGTGCGCGGCATCCACGATGGTCATGCTGGCGCCGGCGATCCGGCTGCGGATCGCTTCCGCCATCGCGATCGGCGTCGACTTGTCGTAGCGGCCGGCCACGACGAGGGTAGGGCTCTTGATGGCCGGCAGATCCTCGCGCAGATCCAAGGCGCGCAGTGCCGCGCAGCAGGCAAGATAGCCCTCGACGGGCGTGGCCACGAGCATCGCCTTCATCCGATCGGCGACATCAGGATTGTGATCGCGAAACTCCTGTGTCAGCCAGCCGGCGATGACGGTGTCGGCGATTCCAGCGAGTCCGCTGTCCTCGACCGCCTTGATGCGGGCGTCCCAGATTGCCGGATCGGGGTAGTAGCAGGTGGTGTTGGCGAGCACGAGCTTGCCGACGCGTTCAGGGGCATGGGCGGCGAGCCACTGCCCGACCATGCCGCCCATCGACACGCCGCACCAGTGCACCTTCTCGATGTTGAGGTCATCGAGAATCGCCAGCGCATCGCGGCCGAATCGCTCGATCGAGTAGGGCCCGGGCGGCACTTGCGATTTGCCATGACCGCGCCGGTCATAGCGGATCACGCGGAACACCTGCGTGAAGGCGCGCATCTGCGGCTCCCACATCTGCAGGGTCGAGCCGAGTGAGTTCGACAGCATCAGGGTCGGCCCGCCGTCGCGGCCCTCGACGGTGACATTCAACAGACAGCCGTCGGCATCGATCATCGGCATGGGCGGAATCCTTGTCGCAGGCGGTCGCGCCGCCGGAGGAATCGTGCAGATTTGATGGCGAACTAAGCACCGCCGCCGCCGTCTGCCAATCAAAACCCGACGGTGACGAGGTCCGGAATGCTGCGGTGCTCCGGCTTTTCTGCAACGCTTCCGGGCGCTGCCCGCCCTTCCTTTTGGGCGTTCGGTGCTTTACTTGAATGCCTCTAACCGCGCCAATCGGGGGGAGATGCACATGGCAATGACGATGACGGGCGAGGTCCAGCTGGCCGCTTCGCGAGAGCAGGTCTGGGACAAGCTGAATGATCCGGAGGTACTCAAGACCTGCATTCCCGGCTGCGAGGAGCTGGAGAGGACCGAGGATGGCGGCCTCCGCGCCGTCGCCAAGATGAAGGTCGGACCGGTCTCCGCGCGCTTCAAGGGCAAGGTGACCTTGAGCGATCTCGATCCGCCGAACGGCTACAAGATCTCAGGCGAAGGCGAGGGCGGTGTCGCCGGATTCGCCAAGGGTGGCGCGGTCGTCGCGCTGGCGGACAAGGACGGCGGCACGCTGCTGACCTACAATGTCGAAGCGCAGATCGGTGGCAAGCTGGCGCAGCTCGGCCAGCGGCTGATCAACGGCACCGCCAAGAAACTCGCCGACGAGTTCTTCGCCAACTTCGCCAAGGCGGTTCAAGGTTGATCGCAACCGACCCATGCGCGGCCGGGGGCGAGGTTGCCCGCCGCCGGGAGCGCCCATATGATGGTTTTCAACTGATTTTGCTGGGCTGCGCTGCAGTGCAACGCTGTGGCGCGGATAATAGAGAGTCCTGAATGGCCAAGATTTCCATGATTGTGAACGGTAATCCCGTCACGGCGAACGTCGATCCGCGGACGCTGCTGGTGCAGTTCCTGCGCGAGAATCTGCGCCTCACCGGCACCCATGTCGGCTGCGACACGTCGCAATGCGGCGCCTGCGTCGTCCATCTGGATGACAAGGCGGTCAAGTCCTGCACGACCTTGGCCGTCATGGCCGATGGTCATGAGGTCAGGACGATCGAGGGGCTCGCCGCCGACGGCGCGCCGCTGCATCCGATGCAGGAAGCGTTTCGCGAGCACCATGGCCTGCAATGCGGCTTCTGCACGCCCGGCATGATCATGACCGCGGTCGATCTCGTCCATCGCAAGGGACATGAGCTCAGCGAAGAGACCATCCGCGAGGAGCTGGAGGGCAATCTCTGCCGCTGCACCGGCTATCAGAACATCGTGCAATCGATCGCCGCCGGCGCCAAGGCGATGGCCAAATCGGACCTCGCCTAAACGTCTGACCTCGCCTTAGTCCGCCCGCTGCGCACAGGACATTTCCCCATGTACGAATTCAAATATCATCGGCCGGCGACCGTGCGCCAGGCCGCCAATCTCCTCACCAAGAACGAAGACGCCAAGCTGGTCGCCGGCGGCCACACGCTGGTGCCGGTCATGAAGCAGCGGCTCGCAAGCCCCCCGCATCTGGTCGATCTCTCCCATGTCGAGGGGCTCGATACGATCGAGGTGAAGGGCCGCAACCTCGTGATTGGCGCGATGGCGCGTCACGCCGACGTCGCCAACTCCGCCACCGTCGGCGAGGCGATTCCTGCGCTGGCACATCTGGCGAGCCTGATCGGCGATCCCGCGGTGCGCCATCGCGGCACCATCGGCGGCTCGATCGCCAACAACGATCCGACCGCGGACTATCCGGCGGCATGCCTCGCGCTCGGCGCCACCATCGTCACCAACAAGCGCAAGCTGAAGGCCGAGGAGTTCTTCCTCGGGCTGTTCACGACCGCGCTGGAGCCCGACGAAATCATCACCAAGGTGAGCTTTCCGCTGGCGAAGAAGGCGGCCTATGTGAAGTTCCGCAACCAGGCCTCGCGCTACGCGCTGGTCGGCGTGTTCGTCGCGCGCCGTCCGTCGGACGTGCGGGTCGCCGTGACCGGGGCCGGCGGCAACGGCGTGTTCCGCGTCACCGCCTTCGAGGAGGCGCTGCAGAAGCGGTTTTCGCCGAAGGTGCTGGAAGGCATTCCGGTCTCGGCCGAAGGCCTCAACAGCGACATTCACGGCAGCGCCGAATATCGTGCCCATCTGATCGGCGTGCTGGCGCGCCGTGCGGTCGATGCGGCCAATACCGGCGCCAAGGCCTCAACCGCGTCGGAGGGAGCCGCCGAACCCGAGGCTCCGGCTTCGTGACGGACGCGTGAAGAAGGAAGCGGTCTCGCCCATGAGTGCTCCGGCCCTGCCAGCATCGGTCGACGCGATGCTCGAATTGTTGTCCTCGCGCGGCTATCTGGCCGAGCGATCGCTGGCGACGGTGACCTATCTGTCGCTGCGCATGGGCCGGCCGCTGTTCCTTGAAGGCGAGGCCGGCGTCGGCAAGACCGAGATCGCCAAGGTCCTTTCGGCGGCGCTCGGTCGCAAGCTGATCCGACTGCAGTGCTACGAGGGTCTCGACGTCGCCTCCGCCGTCTACGAATGGAATTCAGCGGCGCAGATGATCGCGATCCGGCTGGCGGAAGCGGGCGGCGAGGTCGACCGCGATCAATTGACGTCGGACATCTTCGCCGACCGCTACCTGATCAAGCGCCCGCTGCTGCAGGCGCTGGAGCCGGATGTCGCCGGCGCGCCGGTTCTGCTCATTGACGAGCTCGACCGCGCCGACGAGGCGTTCGAGGCCTATCTGCTCGAGATCCTCTCCGACTTCCAGGTCACGATCCCGGAGTTCGGCACCGTCAAGGCGCCGCATCCGCCGATCGTCATCATCACCTCGAACCGGACCCGCGAGATCCATGACGCGCTGAAGCGGCGCTGCCTGTATCACTGGGTCGATTATCCCTCCGCCGAGCGCGAGCTCGCCATCGTCAAGACCCGGCTGCCCGGCATCTCGCAGCGGCTGTCGCAGCAGATCGTGCGCTTCGTCCAGGCGCTGCGCGACCAGGACTTCTACAAGTCGCCGGGGGTCGCCGAGACGCTCGACTGGGCGACCGCATTGACCGAGCTCGATGCGCGCTCGCTGAACGCCGAGGTCGTCGGCGACACGCTGGGCGCGCTGTTGAAGTATCAGGACGACATCGCCCGCATGCAGGGCGATGCGTTGCAGAAGGTGATCAAGGACGCGACCAGCGAGACTTGAGGCGGGGTCGCGCAACAACAACGGTCGTCATTCCGGGGCGCCCGGAGGGCGAGCCCGGAATCCATACTCACGATCGTGGTTATGGATTCCGGGCCCGTGCTTCGCATGTCCCGGAATGACGAGGGGATGGAGCCATGCCCACCAGCATCAATCACCTCGCGCCGCCGACCGGCGGCATCGCCGACAACATCGCTGGCTTTGCGCGGGCGCTGCGCGCCGCGGGCCTGCCCGTCGGGCCCGGCGCCGTCATCGATGCCATGACCGCGCTCGAGGTCATCGACATCGGCAAGCGGCCGGATGTCTTCGCCACGCTCGAATCGATCTTCGTCAAGCGCCACGAGCACGCGCTGATCTTCGCCCAGGCCTTCGACCTGTTCTTCCGTCCCGCCGAGGAATGGAAGTCGATGCTCGATTCGGTGCCGCTGCCGGACCACGCCAAGAAGAAGCCGCCGCCGGCCTCGCGCCGCGTCCAGGAGGCGATGTCGCAGCCGCAGATGCATGAGGAGCCGCAGGCGCAGGAGCAGGACCTGCGGCTCTCGGTGTCCGACCGCGAGGTGCTGCAGAAGAAGGACTTTGCGCAGATGAGCGCGGCGGAGATCGCCGACGTCACCAGGGCGATCGCCAAGATGCGGCTGCCGCAGGCCGAGCTGAAGACGCGCCGCCACACCACCGATCCGCGCGGCCACCGCATCGACATGCGCAAGACCCTGCGCCAGGCGCTGCGCACCGAGGGCGAGATCATCAATTTCCATCGCCTGGGGCGGATCGAGAAGCCGGCGCCGATCGTGGCGCTGCTCGACATCTCCGGGTCGATGAGCGAGTACACCCGCCTGTTCCTGCACTTCCTCCACGCCATCACCGATGCGCGCAAGCGGGTCTCGGTGTTCCTGTTCGGCACGAGGCTGACCAACGTGACGCGGGCGCTGCGCCAGCGCGATCCCGACGAGGCGCTGGCGAGCTGCTCGGCGAATGTCGAGGACTGGGCCGGCGGCACAAGGATCGCCACCTCGCTGCAGACCTTCAACAAGCAGTGGGCGCGGCGCGTGCTCGGGCAGGGCGCCATCGTGCTCTTGATCTCCGACGGGCTGGAGCGCGAGGCCGACAGCAAGCTCGCCTTCGAGATGGACCGGCTGCACCGCTCCTGCCGGCGGCTGATCTGGCTCAACCCGCTGCTGCGCTATTCCGGCTTCGAGGCGAAGGCGCAGGGCATCAAAACCATGCTGCCCCACGTTGACGAATTCCGCCCGGTGCATAACTTGACCTCGATCGAGACGCTGATCTCGGCGCTGTCGTCGCCGCTGCCGCCGCATCAGCGCAGCGCGATCCGGCCCGCCGCCTGAGAGGGAGATGACCATGCTCAATCGCGACGAAGACATCCTCAGGGCCGCCGAGGACTGGCACAAATCCGGTCACGGCGTGGCGCTCGCCACCGTGGTCGAAACCTGGGGCTCGGCCCCGCGCCCGGTCGGCTCCAACCTCGTGATCAACGACGAGGGCACCTTCCTGGGCTCGGTGTCCGGCGGCTGCGTCGAGGGCGCGGTCGTCACCGAGGCGCTGGACGTGATCTCCAGCGGCCAGCCGAAGATGCTTGAGTTCGGCGTCGCCGACGAGACCGCCTGGAACGTCGGGCTGTCCTGCGGCGGCACCATCCGCGTGTTCGTCGAGAAAGTGGGCTGACCGATGCAACTTGCAACGCTGGCAGAACTGAACGCCGAGCGTGCCGCGCGTCGCCCGGCCATTCTCGTCACCGACGTCGCGTCCGGCGCGCAGCGCCTGGTCAAGGCCGCCGCCATCGCGACTGACCCGCTGCGCAACGAGCTGTCGACGCATCTGCGCATGGGCAAGAGCGGCATGGTCGAGGTGGACGGGAAGCGGCTGTTCCTCAACGTCTACGCCCCGACGGCCAGGCTCGTGATCATCGGCGCCGTCCATATCAGCCAGGCGTTGGCGCCGATCGCCAAGTCGCTGGGCTATGACGTCACCGTCGTCGATCCGCGCACGGCCTTCGCCAGCCCCGAACGCTTCCCCGACGTGCCGCTGATCGCGGAATGGCCCGACGTGGCGCTGCCGCCGCTCAACGTCGATCACTACACGGCCTTCGTCGCGCTGACGCATGATCCCAAGATCGACGATCCGGCGCTGCTGCACGCGTTCTCGCGCGACTGCTTCTACATCGGCGCGCTCGGCTCGCGGAAGACGCATGCCAAGCGTCATGATCGGCTACGGGCGCAGGGCGCCAGCGACGCCGACATCGCCCGCATCCATGCGCCGATCGGGCTCGCCATCGGCGCGGTGTCGCCGTCGGAGATCGCGGTCTCGATCATGGCCCAGATCACCGCCACGTTGCGGTTGCCGGCCAAGGAGAAAGAGCAGGCGGCATGAAGTTCGGTCCTGCCAGTCCGGCCGATGCGATCGGCGGGGTGACGGTGCACACCCTGCGCAAGGGATCATTGGTGCTGAAGAAGGGCACGCTGATCGGTCCCGCGGAGGTCGAGGCGCTGGCCCGGGAAGAGGTCAAGGAGATCGTCGTCGTCCGGCTCGAGGCCGGCGACGTCTCTGAGGACGAGGCGGCCGCCGATGTCGCCAAGGTCGTCGCCGGCGCGGGCATTCACGTCGATCGCGCCTTCACCGGGCGCGCCAATCTGTTCGCGGCGCAGCCCGGCGTGCTGATGATCGACCGCGCCGCGGTCGAGCGCATCAACGGCGTCGACGAGGCCATCACCTTTGCGACCCTGCCGGCGTTCAAGCCGGTGGTCGAAGGCGAGATGGTCGGCACCGTCAAGCTGATCCCGTTCGGCGTCGAAGGCCGCCTGCGAGATGCCGCCGTCGCTGCGGCGGGCAGGGGCGCGCTCAGCATCGCCTCCTATGTGATCAAGCGCGTCGGCGTGGTCTCGACGCTTCTTCCTGGGCTCGCGCCCAAGGTCATCGACAAGACGCTGCGCGTCACCGCAGAGCGGCTCGCACCGGCCGGCGCCACCATCATCGCCGAGCGCCGCGTGCCGCATGAGCAGGCCGCGCTGGCGGCTGCGATCAGGGAGCTGCTGGCGCTGGGCGCCGAGCTCGTCATCGTGTTCGGCGCGTCCGCGATCGCCGACCGCCGCGACGTCATTCCCGCCGCGATCACCGGCATCGGCGGGGCCATCGAGCATTTCGGCATGCCGGTCGATCCCGGCAATCTGCTCTTGATCGGCAATGCCGGCGGTGTGCCGGTGCTCGGCGCGCCCGGTTGCGCCCGCTCGCCGGCCGAGAACGGTTTCGACTGGGTGCTGATGCGGCTGCTCGCCGGCATCAAGGTCACCCGCGCCGAGCTGACCGCGATGGGCGTCGGCGGCCTGCTGATGGAAATCGTGACGCGGCCGCAGCCGCGTGCCAAGCCGGAGGCCGAGGGCGAACGCAAGGTCGCCGCGGTCGTGCTTGCCGCCGGACGCTCGACCCGGATGGGCGGACCGAACAAGCTGCTGGCCGAGCTCGACGGCAAGAAGCTGGTGCGGACGGTCACCGAGCAGGCGCTGGCCTCCAGGGCCTGCGAAGTCATCGTCGTCACCGGTCATCAGGCCGAGCTGGTCGAACAGGCGCTGTCCGACCTGAAGGTCCGCTTCGTCCGCAATCCCGATTTCGCCGGCGGGCTCGCCAGCTCGGTTAAATCAGGCATTGCCGCGGTGCCTGAGGGCGTCGATGGCGCGGTCGTGTGCCTCGGCGACATGCCGATGGTGTCCTCGGATCTGCTCGACCGTCTGATCGGCACGTTCGCGCCTGATCGCGGCAATTTGATCGTGGTGCCCGTGTCCGAGGGACGCCGCGGCAACCCCGTGCTGTGGTCGCGCCGCTTCTTCGCCGAGCTGATGACGCTGGACGGCGACGTCGGCGCGCGGCACCTGATCGCCAAGCACACCGAGGCCGTCGCCGAGGTGCCGGTCGATGGTGACAGTGCGTTTCTCGACATCGACACGCCGCAGGCGCTGGAAGCCGCGCGGCGTGGCTGAGCCCACGTAGCCCGCCCTCAACCTCCCATTCACCAAGTCTCAACGACCCCCGGCTAGATTTGCCGACATTGGGCCTCGGGGGAGGAGAGAGTGATCATTTCGACCGCTGCGCGACGTTTCGCGCTGTTTGCATTTGGACTGACCGTGATCGTTGCTGCCGCGCGCATCGCGAGCACCAGCGCCATCAGCCCGGCCCACGCCGCCGGCGCCTTCGCCATGGGCCAGTGCGCCGCCTACGGCCAGGCGTTCGACTATCCGGCGGAGCATCTCGCCAAGGCCGCCGCGCTCAAGCAGTGCAAGGGCGACTGCACCGCGGTGACGATGAAGAAGGCCTGCGCCGCGTTCGCGGTCGATCTCACCAATCCCTGCGGCGCCCACGGCTATGCTGTTCGGCCGACGATCTCGACCTCACTCAACGAGGCGACCCGGGAATGCTACAAATATGGCGGCAAGGAATGCGTCATCCGCGCCTGGGTCTGCGACGCCAAGGGTTGATTCAAGTCTGATGATCTCAACGGCTCGGCTGCCGGGGTTCCACGTCCGCTTTCATTTCGATGCTTCACCCCGAGAACGGCTCGGCTATTCTCGGCGTTCGATGACATCGAACCCCGGAAGTGACATGCAATTCGACACCAAGATCGCGCTGATCATCCGCAACGATCTCGAGGCCTGGCAGAAGCTCAACGTCGCGGCGTTTCTTTCCAGTGGCATCGCCGCCGCATTTCCCGAATGCATTGGCGCACCTTATGAGGACGGCTCGGCAACCCTGTATCACGCGTTGATCGGGCAGCCGATCCTGATCTACGGCGCGCCGGATCGTGCCGCGCTGGCGCGTGCCCTGGATCGGGCGCTGTCGCGCAGCGTGAAGCCTGCGCTCTACACCGAGGACATGTTCAAGACCACGCATGACGAGGCCAACCGCGATGCCGTGAAGGCGGTGGCGCGCACCGATCTCAATCTGGTGGGACTGGCGTTTCGTGCCGAGCGCAAGGTGGTCGACAAGGTCGTCGACGGACTCAAATTTCACGCCTGACAGAAACGGGCGCATTGCGCTGTCATCAAACTGTTACTTCATGCGGCGGCGCGGCTTGACGCCGATCAAGACCGGACGACTCCGACGTCGTTAGTTTGCGCCGCGACATGAGGAGCAGACAGATGCAGACCATGAAAGCCGCCGTCGTCAAAGCCTTTGGCAAGCCGCTGGTCATCGAGGACGTTCCAATTCCTGCGCCGGGACCCGGCGAGATTCTGGTCAGGGTGAAGGCCTGCGGCGTCTGCCACACCGATCTTCACGCCGCCTCCGGCGATTGGCCGGTGAAGCCGGTGCCGCCGTTCATCCCGGGTCACGAGGCGGCCGGCATCGTCGCGGCGCTCGGGCCAGGGGTCACCGACTTCAAGGTCGGCGACGCCGTGGGCGTGGCTTGGCTGCACGATGCCTGCCTGCGCTGCGAGTATTGCGAGACCGGCTGGGAGACACTGTGCGAGCACCAGCACAACACCGGCTACAGCGTGAATGGCGGCTTTGCCGAATACGTGATCGCGTCCGCGGCGTTCGCCGCGCGTCTGCCGGCCAATGTGGACTTCGCCAGGATCGCCCCGATCCTCTGCGCCGGCGTCACCACCTACAAGGGCTTGAAGGAGACCGACACGCGGCCCGGCGAGTGGGTGGTGGTCTCCGGCGTCGGTGGCCTCGGTCATGTCGCCATCCAGTACGCGAAGGCGATGGGGCTGAAGGCGATCGGTCTCGATATCGCCGATGACAAGCTGAAACTCGCGCTGGAGGCGGGCGCCGAACATGCCGTCAACGCGCTTGACAAGGATGCCGTGGAGCAGGTGATCCGGATCACCGGCGGCGGCGCTCATGGCGTGCTGGTCACCGCGGTGTCGACGCCGGCTTTTGCCCAGGCGCTGCACATGGTCCGCCGCAAGGGGACGGTCAGCCTTGTCGGCTTGCCGCCGGGCGAATTCCCGACGCCGATCTTCGATGTCGTGCTGAAGCGCATCACCGTGCGCGGCTCGATCGTCGGCACCAGGCGTGACCTCGACGAAGCCATTGCGTTTGCCGCGGACGGCAAGGTGACGGCCGAGGTGACCACGGCGCCGTTGTCGGAGATCAACACCGTCTTCGACCGCATGAAGGCCGGCAAGATCGACGGTCGCGTGGTGCTCGACTTCGGCTGATCAGCATGACCGATTGGTGCGCCGCCGCGCCGAACACTTCGCGGCGGTTTGATCTGGATCAGGAAGGGGGACGCGCGGCGCTGGCACAAATTGTTCATGGCAGCCGTCACCAAGATCGTCTTCCTCGGCGCGAGCAGCGCGTCCTTCGGACTCAGCGTTTTCCGAGACCTGTTCTCGACGCATGATCTCGCCGGCTCGACGCTCGTGCTGATCGGCCGCGATCCGGTCCGGCTTGCCCGGTCGGAAGCACTCGCCCGGCTGCTCAACGACCTCTCCGGCGCCGGCCTCAAGATCGAGGCGACCACGGATTGGCGCGCGGCGCTCGACGGCGCCGGCTTCGTGATCCATGCCACCGCGATCGACCGCAACCGCCTGTGGAAGCTCGATTTCGAGGTGCCGCGCAAATACGGCATCCGACACACGCTGGGTGAGAATGGCGGGCCTGGTGGATTGTTCTTCACGCTCCGTACCCTGCCGGTCGTCTTCGACTTCGTGCGCGAGATGGAGCGGCGCTGTCCGGACGCGCTGTTCATCAACTTCTCCAATCCCGAGAGCCGCATCATCCTCGCGCTCGGGCTTCACAGCCGCGTCGCGCATATCGGCCTGTGCCATGGCATCTTCATCGCGCGCAGCCAGGTGGCCTCCATTCTGGGACTCGCCGAGGAGCGCGTGGACGTGTGGGGCGCCGGGCTCAATCATTTCCAATGCCTCGTGCAGATCCGGGATCGCGACACCGGGGCCGATCTCTATCCACTGCTTCGCGAAAAGGCCGGGAGCCACGACCCCAAGGTCGCGCCGCTGACGCGGGCGCTGTTGCGCGACTTCGGCTTCTGGCTGGGCTGCGGCGACAGCCATGTCGGCGAGTATCTCGCGTATGGCTGGGAAGCGGGCGAGAGCGGGTACGACTTTGCGTGGGACGAGGCGGAGCGGGCCAAGCTGATTCGGCAGATCGACGAGGTCCTGGCGGGCAAAGCCGGCATGCCGGACTGGTGGCGAATGCCATCCGGAGAGCGCGCGGTCACCGTGATCGGTTCGGTGCTGCACGATCGCAAGCAGGTCATCGAGTCCGGCGTCGTTCTGAACCGTCACGTCATTCCCAACCTGGCTGCCGAGGCCGCTGTCGAAGTGCCCGTTGTCGCGGATCGCGTCGGCATCCATCCGGTTTCGCTGGGCCCGCTTCCAGATGCCGTCGCCAAGCTGATGTCGGTCCAGGTTCAGGTTCAGCAACTGGCGGTGCAGGCGGCCATGACGGCGTCCAAGGATCTCGCCTTGCAGGCGCTCCTCATCGATCCCGTCGTCAACTCGGCCGCCGCCGCGCGCCAGATCGTGGACGAGCTTTGGGAGATCAATCGGCCTTACATCAGGTCCTGCGCGTGATCGCGCTGACTTCGTCTGATGAGGGGCCGCGCGCGGTCGGGTCGGGCTCCTGACCCGCGCCGACGGCTCAGCCTTCTCGGGGCCTCTTTACAATGACTGACTAGTCAGTCATAATTGTTCAATGTCGAAGCCGTCGAAATTGTCCGAGCGCAGAGTTGAGCCCGTCAAGCCGGCGGCAGCCGGCGCCTCGCGCCGGGCGGATCGCTCCGCCGAGCGCCGCGCGGCGATCGTGCAGGCGGCGATGGACGAGTTCATCGCCCGAGGCTTCGCGGCGACGCGGCTGGACGACGTCGCCAAGCGGGCAGGGGTCGCCAAGGGGACGATCTATCTGCACTTCAAGGACAAGGAATCGATGTTCGAGGAATTGATCCGGACCGCGATCGTGCCCTTCGTCGGCCGTCTTGCGGCGCCGCCGCCGGCCGGCGGCTCGGTGCGCGACATGGTCGAGGCGTTGGCGCGCATGTTCCTGCAGGAAATCGCCGGCACCCGGCGGGCCGATCTCGTCCGGCTCATCATCGCGGAAGGGCCGCGCTTTCCGTCCATTGCCGATTTCTACTATCGCGAGGTCGTCTCCCGCGGTCTCGCGGCCATGCGTGCGCTGATCCAGTTGGCGATCACGCGCGGCGAGATCCGCGAGCCCAAGCTGGCGCAACATCCGCAACTGATGATCGCGCCGATGATGGTCGCGGTGATCTGGAAGAGCCTGTTCGAGCGTCATGCGCCGCTCGATGCGGAAGCGATGCTGCAGACGCATCTCGATCTGATCTTTGGCGCGAGGAGGCCGACATGAGTCTGCTGCACTGCCTCGCCGTGCTGGTCACGGCCTTCACGTTCAACGGTTGCAAGGAGACGCGCGATCCCGGCTATCAGGGCTGGGTCGAGGCCGACATGATCTTCGTCAGCCCGGACGAAGCGGGCCGGATCACGAAGCTCAACGTGCATGAGGGGGACGTGGTCAAGATCGGCGATCCGCTCTATTCGGTCGACGACGATCTGCAGCAGGCCGATCTCAACCAGACCAAGGCGACGCTGGCCAATGCGCAGCAGACCTATGACCGCGCCGCCGCCTTGAGCAAGACGGGGGCGGGGACGCAGGCGACGCTCGACTCCGCCGTTTCGGCGCTGCGCGTCGCCGAGGCCCATCTCGTGACCTCACAGACGCGGCTGGCAAGGCGCAAAGGTGTGGCGCCCGTCGCGGGGACCGTCCAGCAGATCTACTTCCGCGAGGGCGAGATGGTCGCGGCGCAGCGGCCGGTGCTGTCGATCATGCCGCCGGGCAACATGAAGCTGCGCTTCTACGTGCCCGAGCCTGATCTGCCGAAACTCGCCATCGGCGACGAGGTCCGCGTCACCTGTGACAATTGCGCTGATGATCTGACCGCCAGAATCTATTTCCTCGCGACCTCGGCGGAATACACGCCGCCGGTGATCTACAGCCTCGATGAGCGCAACAAGCTGGTCTATCTGATCCAGGCGCGGCCCTCGCGGCCGGACGCGCTGCGCGTCGGCCAGCCGGTCAGCATCTATCCAAACCTCAAGACTCCCGATCGGAAGACTCCGGTGGCGGACAAGCAATGAACGGGGCGGGACCGGCCGAGATCGCGATCGACGTCCAGGGACTGACCAAGTCCTTCGACGGCCGCGAGGTCGTGCATGATCTGTCGATGCAGGTGAAGCGCGGCTCGATCTACGGCTTTCTCGGCCCGAACGGCTCGGGCAAGACCACGACCATCCGCATGCTGTGCGGCCTGCTGACACCCGACGGCGGCGAGGGCACCTGCCTCGGCTTCGACATCCGTCGCGACGCCGACAAGATCAAGCGCCGGGTCGGCTACATGACGCAGCGCTTCAGCCTCTATCAGGACCTCTCGGTGCGGGAGAACCTCGAATTCGTGGCGCGCCTCTATGGCATGTCCGATCCGCGCCGGGCCGCGCGCGACATGGTGCAGCGGCTCGGGCTTGCCGGCCGCGAGCGGCAGCTCGCCGGCGAGTTGTCGGGCGGCTGGAAGCAGCGGCTGGCGCTCGGGGCCTGCACCCTGCCGAGCCCGCAACTGCTGCTGCTCGACGAGCCCACCGCCGGCGTCGATCCCAAGGCGCGGCGCGATTTCTGGAACGAGATTCATGCGCTCGCCAGCGAAGGGCTGACCGTGCTCGTCTCGACCCACTACATGGATGAGGCCGAGCGCTGTCACGAGATCGCCTACATCGCCTATGGTCACCTGCTGGCGCACGGCACCGTCGCCGAGGTGATCGCGCAATCGGCGCTCACGACCTACACGGTCAGCGGCGACGATCTGCGCGAGCTCACGGCTGACCTCACCGGCAAGCCGGGTGTCGACATGGTGGCGCCGTTCGGCACCAGCCTGCACGTGTCCGGCCGCGACCGCAACGCGCTGGACGCGGCGATCGCGTCCTGCCGCGACAAGGCTGACCTGCACTGGCAGCCCGCCGCGCCCTCGCTCGAGGACGTCTTCATCGACCTGATGAACCGTTCGCGGGACAATTTCCAATGAGCGATGCGGCCGTCCATCCCACGTCTTCCGAGCCGCGCTTCGGCTTCTGGCGGCGCACCTATGCGATGCTCGTCAAGGAGTTCATCCAGCTCAAGCGCGATCGGGTCTCGTTTGCGATGATCGTGATGATCCCGGTGATGCAGTTGATGCTGTTCGGCTACGCCATCAACACCACGCCGCATCATCTGCCGGCGGCGGTGCTGCTGCAGGAGGACAGCGACCTCGGCCGCTCGATCCTGAAGGCGATGGAGAACACCGCCTATTTCCGCTTCACCCGGGAAGTCGGCAGCGTCGCTGAGTTCGACGATCTCCTGCTGTCCGGCAAGGTCCTGTTCGGCGTCGAGATCCCCCGCGGCTTCGAGCGCGCGGTCCGCCGCGGCGACCGGCCGGCCTTGCTCGTCGCGGCCGACGCGACCGATCCGGTCGCGGCGTCCTCGGCACTGTCCTCGCTCGGCATGATCGTGCAGACAGCGCTGGCGCATGATCTCTACACCGGCAATCCCGTCACCACGCCGTTCGAGATCAGGGCCCATGCCCGTTACAATCCGGCGGCCTCGTCGCGGCTCAACATCGTGCCGGGCCTGGTCGGCACGATCCTGACCATGACCATGCTGATTTTCACCGCGCTCTCGGTGACGCGCGAGATCGAGCGCGGCACGATGGAGAGTCTGCTGTCGATGCCGATCAGGCCGGTCGAGGTCATGCTCGGCAAGATCATCCCCTATGTGATGGTCGGCTTCCTGCAGGCGACGATCATCATCGGCATCGGCGTGCTGCTGTTCGGCGTTCCCATCATGGGCAGCTTGTTGCTGCTGGCGCTGCTGTCGACGCTGTTCATCGCGACCAACCTCTCGATCGGCTACACCTTCTCGACGCTGGCGCAGAACCAATTGCAGGCGATGCAGCTGTCGATGATGTTCTTCCTGCCGAGCATCCTGTTGTCGGGATTCATGTTCCCGTTTCTCGGCATGCCGCAATGGGCGCAAGTGCTCGGTGAATGCCTGCCGCTGACGCACTATCTGCGCATCGTGCGCGCCATCATGCTCAAGGGCTCGACGCTCCAGAACCTGCAGCATGATACGATCGCCCTGTTCGGCCTCATGCTGTTCGCGATGACGGTCGCCGTCTTGCGCTTCCGCCGCACCCTCGATTGAGGCACAATGGCGGCCGGGCTCAGAAGACGGCTGGGGCAGGATGACGATCTCGTGGGAAGGGCAGACCGGCAAGGAGCCGGCGGCGTCGGCTACGTTCAACCAGGCGCTCATGCGCCAGACGTTGAACACCGAGCTGCTGCGCGTGAGGGTGCTGATCAGCACTGCGGCGCTGTTTCTCGTGATATCCCTGCTGGTCGAAACC
This sequence comes from Bradyrhizobium sp. HKCCYLRH2015, assembly GCF_051168215.1. Taxonomy (NCBI): domain Bacteria; kingdom Pseudomonadati; phylum Pseudomonadota; class Alphaproteobacteria; order Hyphomicrobiales; family Nitrobacteraceae; genus Bradyrhizobium; species Bradyrhizobium sp. HKCCYLRH2015. Next base: position 552,122 of record NZ_JBNPUO010000001.1, read on the forward strand.
TTCGAACCCAAGATCTCGGAGTGGATCTGGCCGAGCCGGATCGGGGTCCTCTACGTCTACGCGATCATCGTCGCATTCATCAGCTTCGAGACTCTCATCCTGTTCAGGATCAAGGCGGACATCCGCCACGGCCGCGACGTGCCAGTGATCTGGCGCTATGTCAGCGCCCTGGTCGAGACCTCGCTGCCAACGTTCGTCCTCATCCTTCAGATCGAGGGCATCGGTCACGACAAGGCGCTGGGCTTCGGCGCACCACTTGTCTATTTCATCTTCATCGTTCTCTCGACGCTTCGTCTCGATTTCTGGCTGTCGAGCTTCACCGGTCTGGTTGCCGCGGTAGAGCTGCTGGTGGTGGCGCTGTTCGACCGGCCTTCGATCGATCTCAGCCAGAATCCGGAGATCTACTATCACGGTGAGCGCAGCTTCATCATCCTGCTGTGCGGGATGCTCGCCGGTGCTGTCAGCGTGCAGCTGCGACGCCAGTTCGCGGCGAGCATCGAGGCCGCGTCGGCGCGCGATCGCGTCACGCATCTGTTCGGCCAGCACGTCTCGCCCCAGGTCGTCGAGCGCCTGATGAAGGAGGGGACGGCGGAGGCACGCGACATCCACGAGGTCGCGGTGATGTTCGTCGACTTCCGCGGCTTCACCGCGGCGGCGCGGTCGAAGACGCCGCAGGAGGTCGTCGACCGGCTCGACGGCGCATTTGCTGTTCTCGTCGAGATTCTCGAGCGCCATGGCGGCATCGTGAACAAGTTCCTCGGCGATGGCTTCCTGGCGCTGTTCGGCGCGCCGTTCGAGTCGCGCGATGCGGCCCCGCAGGCAGTCGCGGCGGCCCGCGAGATGGTCGCCGCCATGGACCGCGTCAATGCGATGTCGTCCTGGCCGCTGCGGATCGGGATCGGTGTTCATCTCGGCGAGGTCGTTGCCGGCAGCATCGGGTCGCCGCGGCGGAAGGAATACACCGTCATCGGCGATACCGTGAACTTCGCCTCCCGCCTCGAGGCGCTGAACAAGGAGCTCGATTCGCGCCTCCTGATCTCGAGCGCGGTGCGGCAGGCCGCCGGCGACGGGGCGCGCGACGCCGTCTTCCACGGCGCGGTGTCGGTGCGCGGCTACGATCGGCCGTTCGAGGTCTGGCAATTGCACTGACTGGCAACCCGTCGCTCGCTGTCGGAGATTTACATTGCACGGTCTCCGCGTTTAACTGACCCCAATGAGAAGCATCATCAGGGGGGAATGCATGATCCGAACCGGGGCGCTGTTTTTGGCTGGGGTAAGCCTCGCGTGCGCAGCCGGCGGGGGGCCAGCGGGAGCCGAGGATGCTGCCTGCAGCAAGGTGACGGCAGAGGCGCTGAAGGTCCCAGGGCTGACCCTGACGGGATCGAAGCTGCAGGAGGCCGCCGACGGGTTGCCGCGGCATTGCATCCTCTCCGGCAAGGTCAATGAGCGCACCGGCGTCGACGGCCATGCCTATGCGATCCAGTTCGAGATCCGGCTGCCGGAGAATTGGAACGGCCGCTTCCTGCATCAGGTCAATGGCGGCAATGACGGCGTCGTGGTGCCGGCGCTCGGCGACAAGGCCGATGGTCTCGTCAGCGGTGGCATCACGCCGCTGGCCCGCGGCTTCGCGGTGCTGTCGTCCGACAGCGGCCACTCCGGCAACGATCCCGCCAACAAGCCGCGCGGGCTTGCGTCCGGCTCCGCCTTCGGCCTCGATCCGCAAGCACGCCGCGACTACGGCTATTCGGCCGACATCACGCTGGCGCCGATCGCGAAGGCGATCATCTCGGCGCATTACGGCAGGAAGCCGGATTATTCCTACATCGCCGGCTGCTCCAATGGCGGTCGCCACACCATGGTCGCTGCCGAGCGCATGCCCGAGCAGTATGACGGCTTCCTGGTCGGCAACCCCGGCTTCAACCTGCCGCGCGCGGCCGTGCAGCACGCCTGGGACGTGCAGGCGCTGACCAAGGCCGATGCCGATATTCGCAAGTCGATCACGCGGGACGATGCCAAGCTGATTGCCTCCAGGATCACGGAGGTCTGCGACGGGCTCGACGGCGCCAAGGACGGCCTCACGGCCAACCTGAAAGCCTGCCAGAAGGCGTTCAATTTCGACAGCCTCCGCTGCGCCGCCGGCGCGATCGACGCCTGCCTGCCGGCCGCCAAGGTCGATGCTTTGAAGAAAGTGTTCGCTGGCCCACACAATTCCAAGGGCGAGCCGCTGTATTCCGACTGGCCGGTGGATGGTGGCGTCGGCACCGGCAATTGGCGCGCCTGGAAGGTCGAGAGCCCGGTGGCGCCCTGGAACAACCTTCCGATCATCGCCACCATGGGCGGCGCCTCGCTCAACTACATCTTCTCCACGCCGCCGGTCGAGATCGAGGGCTCGCCCGACAAGCTCGTCGAGAAGCTGCAGACCTTCGACTTCGACAAGGACGCGCCGAAGATCTACGCCAAGGAAGGCCCGTTCACGGAGTCGGCGATGGACTTCATGGCGCCACCCGCGGTCGATAACCCGACCTTGCCGGCGTTCCAAAATGGGGCCCGCAAGATGCTGATCTACCACGGTCAGGCCGATCCGGTGTTTTCGTTCAACGACACGATCCGCTGGTACGAGAAGCTCGATGCCAACGTGCAGGGCAAGGCCGAAACGTTTGCGCGCCTGTTTGCATTGCCCGGCGAGACCCATTGCGGCGGCGGCGTCACGCTGGAGAAATTCGATGCGCTGGGCGCGCTGATGGACTGGGTCGAGAAGGGCAAGGCGCCGGAGGCGATCACGGCCTCGGTCAATGCGGCCAACAAGGAGCTGCCATCGACATGGAGCCCGCAGCGGACGCGGCCGCTGTGCCCATGGCCGACATTCGCCAAATATATCGGCGGCGATGTCGAGCAGGCGTCATCCTTCACCTGCGCGGCGGAGTGAGGCGTCAGACCTGCGGCGCGACCAGGTTCTTCACCTTGACCTGGTCGCGGTCCTCGATGATCTCGGCGATCCATTGCCGGTGGCAATGAGCGTGGTCGCGCTCGTAGCAGAGCAGGCAGACGGGACCGGCGCTCTTCACCAGCGCGGCCAGCTCGTCCATCTGCTCCTTCGCCTGGGGCGTCTTCAGGTGCGCGCTGTAGATCTTGTGCAGCGTGTCGTAATGGCCGCTGCGCGCGGCTTCGCGGCCCTCTTTCGGCGTGCCGAGCCCGCGCAGATGGACGTAGCCGATGCCGCGCTCGTCGAGCCCGGCGGCGAGCTGGCTCTTGGAGAAGCCCGGCCGGCGCGAGGCCGCCACCGCGCGCACGTCAACCAGCAGCTTGACGCCGGCCGATTGCAGCTCGTCGAGCACGGCTTTGGCCGGCGTGTGCTCGTAGCCGATGGTGAACAGGGTCTTGCTCTTGGCCATCGTGCGTCCCCTCGCGTCAGCTCACGCGCTCGATGAGCTCCATCGCCCCGGCTGGCGCGCGCACCTTGCCCTCGTGAATGACATAGGCAAACACGTCGCGCGGCATCTTCTTCGCCGGCTTGTCGTCAACCCGGGGCAGGTCGTCCGGTTCGCCGCCGTTGGCCCAGAGCTGCAATCGCTTCGCCCAGGCATCGAGCTGCTTCGGCGGATAGCAGGTCGTAAGCTCGTCATTGCCCTTCTGCAGCCGGGCATAGACGAAATCACCCACGACATCGGCGATCGCCGGATATTTGCCGTGCTCGGCGAAGACCACCGGCGTCGCGAACTCCCGCAGCAGCGCGACGAAGCCGGGGACGCAGAAACTGTCATGGCGGACCTCGACGACGTGACGCAGCTTGCGGCCGTCGAGCTCACGCGGCAACAGCTCGAGGAACTTGCCGAAATCAGCCTCGTCGAACTTCTTGGTCGGCGCGAACTGCCACAGCACCGGTCCGAGCCGATCGCCGAGCTCGAGCACGCCGGTGTCGTAGAAGCGCTTCACGGAATCGCCGGCTTCGGCAAGCAAGCGGCGATTGGTCGCGAAGCGCGGTCCCTTCAGCGAGAAGATGAAGCCGTCCGGCACCTCGCGCGCCCATTTGCGGAAGCTCTCCGGCTTCTGCGAGCCATAATAGGTACCGTTGATCTCGATCGAGGTCAGCTTCGAGGCGGCGTATTCGAGCTCTTTCGATTGCGGCAGCTTGTCCGGATAGAACACGCCGCGCCACGGCGCGAAGGTCCAGCCGCCAATGCCGATGTAGATGTGGCTCTTGGATTGCGAGGCGCGTGCGGGGGCTTTGCTCACGGACCGATTCCGATGCTGATTGCCGAGGGTGTTGCGGTACGGAGACGATAGTCAACCGGACCGGTTCTGGCCAGTTCGGCGCTGTTGGGGCGTCGCTCTTCCCGTGCTCCGGAGGCTCGTGTATCCAGGACGTGGGCCGGGAAGGGGAGATATGGCAATGAGAGCGGAATCGGTCGGTGGCCTGCTGGGCGCGATCGTCGGGGCCGCCGTGCTGGCGGCAGCCTTCTATTATGTTCCCGTCGGGCCGATGGCCCGTCAGATGCAGCCGGCCAAGATCGAGCTGCCGCCCACGCCGGTGCAGACCGTCCCAGTGGCCCCGGCGGTGCGGGGACCGGTCGTCCGCGAGGTTCCGAACTAGGCTGGCTTTCGTAGCCCGGCTGAGCGGAGCGATATCCGGGGTCTCCCGAAGAGTTCGCGTGAACCCGGATGTCGCTGCGCTCAGCCGGGCTACGGCGGACGGCCCTTGCATTTCGGCCGGCGCACCCCATTTTGGGGAACGACGGTGACGTCGAGCTCAACGGCTCCGGCACCGAGACGACCACGGCAGAGCGGCTGCGCCGGATGTACGCGCGCCCTTTGTTTGTGGTCGTTGGCGTTTTTGGGCCGGATTTGCGGCGGTGCACGGCGGCACCACAGTTCGCCCTTTTTGCAGTTTCCGGCGGCCGTCGCGCTTGGCAGTGCGGAACGCGGCGGATATACGCATCCGCACCATGACCGACGCCCTCCGACCGGCCCCGCAAGTGGCCCAGCAAACCGTTGAAATTCCGATCGTTTCGGTGGTCGTTCCGACCTTCAACGAGCGCGACAATGTCACCACGCTGTATCGGCGGCTGGAGGCGGCGTTCAAGGACGTGCCGTGGGAGGTCGTGTTCGTTGACGACAACTCGCCGGACGGCACCTGGCAGGTGGTGCGCGAACTGTCGCGCAACGACCAGCGCGTCCGCTGCATCCGCCGCATCGGCCGGCGCGGCCTGTCCGGCGCCTGCATCGAGGGTATCCTGGCTGCCAGCGCGCCCTATGCGGCTGTGATCGACGCCGATCTGCAGCATGACGAGACCCAGTTGCCGAAGATGCTGTCGCTGCTGCAGAGCGGCGCGGCCGAGCTCGTGGTGGGCAGCCGCTACATCGAGGGCGGCAGCGCGGCGAGCTTCGACAGCAAGCGGGCCGGGGCCAGCGCCTTCGCCACCGAGATCGCGCGCCGCGCGCTCAAGGTCGAGGTCAACGACCCCATGAGCGGCTTCTTCATGATCCGCCGCGACCGGTTCGAGGAGATCGCGCCAAAACTGTCGACGCAGGGCTTCAAGATCCTGCTCGACATCATCGCCAGCGCCGAGGGCGGTCTGAAGACGGTCGAGGTGCCCTATACGTTCGGCTCGCGCCTGCATGGCGAGAGCAAGCTCGACTCGATGGTCGCGCTCGACTTCCTCGGCCTCGTGCTGGCCAAGATGACCAACGACGTCGTGTCGCTGCGCTTCCTGCTGTTCGCCATGGTCGGCGGCACCGGCCTGGTGGTCCATCTCGCCACGCTGTTTCTCGGTCTCAATTTGTTCGACATGCCGTTCGCCGAGGCACAGGCGCTCGGCGCCTTCGTGGCGATGACCTCGAACTTCATCCTCAACAACTTCCTCACCTATCGCGACCAGCGGCTGAAGGGCTTTGCCATCCTGCGCGGCCTGCTCGTGTTCTATCTGGTCTGCTCGGTCGGGCTGCTCGCCAATGTCGGCGTCGCCTTCTCGGTCTATGACCAGGAGCCGATCTGGTGGCTGGCGGGCGCGGCCGGCGCGCTGATGGGCGTGGTGTGGAATTACGCGATCTCCGGATTGTTCGTCTGGCGCAAGCGATGACCTCTGCGGCAGGCGCCGACGACGCCCGGCTGGTCCGCAATGTCTGGCTGACCATCGCGGGCCTCGTCATTGTCAGGCTGATCGCGGCCGCGGTCACGCCGATCACCTTCGACGAAGCCTATTACTGGATGTGGTCGAAGCATCTCGCCGGCGGCTATTACGACCATCCGCCGATGGTGGCGGTCGTGATCCGGCTGGGCACCCTGATCGCGGGGGACAGCGAGCTCGGCGTGCGGCTGGTCTCGATCCTGCTCGGCCTGCCCATGAGCTATGCGGTGTATCGCACCGCCGAGATCCTGTTCGGCGGCGTGCGCGTGGCGGCGACCGCGGCGCTGCTGCTCAACGTCACCCTGATGGCGGCGGTCGGCACCTTGATCGTGACGCCCGACGCGCCGCTGCTGGTCGCCTCGAGCTTCGTGCTGTTCTTCTGCGCCAAGGTGCTGGAGACGGGCAGGGGTGTCTGGTGGCTCGCGGTCGGCGCGGCGGTCGGCGCGGCGCTGCTGTCGAAATACACGTCGCTGTTCTTCGGCGCGGCGATCCTGATCTGGCTCGTCGCCGTGCCGAGGCTGCGGCATTGGCTGGCCTCGCCCTGGCCCTATCTCGGCGGCCTCGTCGCATTCGCGCTGTTTTCGCCGGTGATCCTGTGGAATGCCGATCACCAATGGGTGTCGTTCATCAAGCAGCTCGGCCGCGCCAGGGTCGAGGCGGTCAGGCCCGTCTACATCGCCGAGATCATCCCGACGCAGTTCGCCTTCGCCACGCCGCTGGTCTTCATCCTCGGCGTGATGGGCCTCTATGGCCTGGCCCGCCGCCGGGCAGGGGACGCGGCGGCACGCGTCCTGATCGAGGCGATGGTCTGGGTCATCGTCGCCTATTTCGTCTGGCATTCGCTGCACGCCCGCGTCGAGGCCAACTGGTTCGCGCCAATCTATCCGGCCTTCGTAGTGGCTGCTGCGGCGGCGGCCCATCTCGTCGCCTGGTCGGCGCGCGAGCAGCGCACCGCGGCATTCTGCCTGCGCTGGGCGCTGCCCGCCGGCGTCGTGATGTTCGTCGCGCTGATCGTGCAGGCGAACACGGGCCTGCTGTCCGGTTATCGGCGCGATGCCACCGTCCGCAGTGTCGGCGTCGGCTGGCGCCCGCTGGCCGACGAGATCGAGGCGGCACGCGTGCGCGTCGGCGCCTCCTGCGTGCTGGCGATGGATTATGGCACCACCGCCTGGCTGTCGTTCTATCTCCCGCCGGGGACCTGCGTGCTGCAGCCGATCCAGCGCATACGCTGGGTCAATTTCCCGGAGCCGGATCCGGCCAAGCTCGCGGGCACGCAACTGTTCGTGGATGAGGCACAGATCGCGACGCGGGTCTACGTGAGCAAAACGTTCGGCCGCATCGAGAAGGTCGGCGAGGCCGCGCGCAAGCGCGGGCCCTTGACCATCGAGACCTACGCGTTCTACTCGCTCGGCGAGCCGAAGGCCGAGCTCCTCGACCGCACGCCGCCGCCGGAGCTGCAGCGCTGACGCGCGCCTCAGGCCTGCGGGATGATATCGGCCAGCGCCTTGTCCCGGCCGTGGATCGCGACCATGTTGATGTCGGCGTCGACGGTCTTGTAGCCGCGGCGATCGAACCATTGCCGCAACTGGTCGGCATCGGTCTTGATCTTCTCGACCAGCATGATCGGCGTGCAGCGCTCGATCGTCGCCGCCGCCCCTTCGAGCGCCTCGAGCTCCATGCCCTCGACATCGAGCTTGATCAGGTCGCAGCGCGGCAGGTTGAAATCGTCCAGCGGAAGCTTGCGCACCTCGACGGTATCGTTCGCGTAGTCGATGGCCTGGCCGATGAACTCGGTGTTGGGACGCTGGCGCAGCTCGAGGCTGCCGAAGCTCGACGGGGTCAGATAGTTCGGGCTCGGGATGTTGAGCACGCCGCGCTCCGAGGAGACCGCGGCATGGATCGCGATCGCGTTGAAGCAGTTGTTGATCGCGATATTGCCGGCGAGCGCGTAGTAGATCCGCTCCTGCGCCTCGATCGAGAGCACGGATCCCCAGCCGGTCATCGCCTTCGCCCATTCGACGGTGTGGACGCCGATATTGGCACCACAGTCGATTGCGACCGCGCCGTCGCCATAGTGCCTGCGGCGCACGCCGAGCAGGCGGACGGCGAGCTGCACCTCTCCCGGATCGAAGGCGCCGGTGTTGAGGATCTGGAAGCCGACACCGTAGCCGCGGTTGGCGTCGATCATGCGATAGTCGAGCCGGTTGACGATCATCGTACCTTGATTGGTCGAGGCCAGCACGAAGGCCAGCTTCCGGTCGGGGATCTGCATGGAGAGGTCCTCTCGTGTCGTCTCGGCAGGGAGCGGACGCGGTACGATTCGCCGACGGAGTGTCGCAGAGAATCGTCCCGTACCATACTGCCGCCGGCGGCCAGAGAGCTTGTAGCTCCGGGGTGCTACGGATGCGCTTGTCGCGCCCGGCCTGCCGGAGCGGGGGCTTTCGACCGGCGAGACCTGCGGCCTTTACCTCGTCAGCGCGCGCAAACGAGAGATCATCGATCGCGCGCCGCCGCCCCGGCCCAATCGTTAACGCGGCGTGCGCTGTTTTACGGATCGGCGCAGCCGACGGATGCTGCCTCTCCGGATTTTCCCGGTACGGTAATATTGCATGTGGCTGCAGTTTTGCCCTGTTTCCGCCCTCTTTGACGGCAAAACAGGCCCTGAAGGTTAACCCGCCCCTAATCCGCCAACACTTAATCAGCATTTAACTAAAAGTCGCCTTAATGAAGCTCTGTGCTTCTGCGAGATGCAAAGCGGGTGTCCGTGGCGCATCGAGCGAGAGTTGTCGAGTATTCGTTCGGGCGTGAGTGAATGAGTAACAGTCGAGCTGCGTTGGCCGCACGAAATCGCAGGAAGTCCTCCCTGATCGCGTTCTCTCACAAATTGATCGGTGGCGCGGCAATCGCATGCCTGATCGGGGGCTGCGCCGTGACGGTCTATACCAAGATCATCGCGGCCGACGCCTATCCGACCCTGGGCAGCATCGAGCAGGACGAGCCCGTCGTGCGCCCCGCGCCGCGGCTCGCGACGCGCAGCGCCGCCGAAGCGGTGGGCGACGCCTTCTCGGCATTCCCGGAATCTCCCCCCGTCACCACGGTCGCCGCCATCACGCCGCAGATGTTCAACGACCGCTTCGGCGCGGCCGTGCCGCAGGGCGTGGCCTCCAACGCCGCGAACGGCGCGCCGCCGCTGTCCAAGCTCGCCGAAGCCGCGCCGCCCAGGCCCGTCGAGGCCAGGCAGATCGAGACGAAGCCGTCCGAAGCCAGGCCGGCTGAGCCTGCGAAGGTTGCCGAGGCGCCGAAGAAGGATGCCCGGCCGCCGATGCAGCTGGCGCTCGCCAATACCAAGCCGGCCGCGCAGCCGCAGCAGCCCGTGACGCCGGCGCAGGCTGCCGAGGCCAATGCGCCGAAGAGCAGCGGCTTCTCGCTGCGCGCGATGACCGAGCGCGCCAAGGCGGCGGTGCTGTCGATCGCGGGTGATCGTCACTCGATTCAGGAAAAGCTCTGGGGCAAGCCGGAAAACCAGGATGGCGGCCTCCTGGCCTATGCTTCGGCTGATTCCAACATCACGGCCAGCATCGCCAAGGATCCGACCCGCGGCGGCCGGCCGCCTTATGATCTGAGCACCGCAGTCTACGACATCTCGGCCAAGGCGGTGTATCTGCCCGACGGTACCAAGCTCGAGGCGCATTCCGGCCTCGGCGAGAACCTCGACAAGCCGAGCTCGGAGAAAATCAAGATGCGTGGCGTCACGCCGCCGCACATCTACGAGCTGAAGCCGCGCGAGGCGCTGTTCCATGGCGTGCCGGCGCTGCGGCTGAACCCGATCGGCGGCGAGGACGCCATCCACGGCCGCAACGGCCTGCTGGCGCACACCTTCATGCTCGGCCCGAACGGCGACTCCAACGGCTGCGTGTCGTTCCGCGACTACTACGCGTTCCTCGATGCCTACAAGAACAAGGGCATCCGCAAGCTCGCCGTCCTCGCCCGCATCGAGTGAGCGGCGCCGGCCACGTTCTGCCGTTGTCATAGCGCCGACTCGGTCCTCTTCGTCATTTCGGCACCGGATTTTCGTCTGCTCTCTCCGCATCGTCATTCCGGGCAGCCCGCAGGGCTGAGCCCGGAATCCATAACACGATCGGAAGTATGGATTCCGGGCCCAGCCGCTGCGCGGCTGTCCCGGAATGACGAACTGAGAGAGCCGCCGCACAGGTGCTTCGCTCACAATGATGCCCGGCATGCGTCATCAGCCTCGCACCCGCTTTCGCGTTCGAGCCTTGGCTTTGGATCACCCTCTGCAAACAAGAGGGCGCGGGGAATGCCGGGTGAGGGCCTCACCCATGGCCCGCCTGCAACAAAGAAAGCAGGCGGCAGTCACCACAGGTTCAGCCGCATCATCCGGCATTCCCCGCGCGATGGATTGACGGCTTATACGTGGTCTCCCTGGTGCGCCGGCTGTCTGGCCACCATCGGTCGGAGCATTCGTCTCTCTCGACCTTGACACCAGCGTCGGGGTGTCAGGACATCACGACTTCGCCGTGCGCATCTCCGCGTTCGTCGGCATGACCGAAGTCACGCTGCGAGGCGATGCGCCCACCGCATCCCGCCCTCCACGTTCATGACGATCGCGAAGCGCCCCTCTCATGAGGACGGGACCGGCATAGAATGCATGATTTCTGATTTTTGAAAATAGAAAAATGTTCGGGCTCGGCGGTGAGCGTGGTGATCCCATTGGCTGTGCTCGAAAAATGAGTTTCCGCGCGCGCGCATTTTCGATCGCTAGAACGACCATTTGCGATCTTGTAGCTCGCGAGAATGCGCAACTGATTTGCCCGACGAGCAGTCTGGTTGTTGCAAATCTGTCGCGGTGCAGGGGACTGCAACGCCATCGCTTCGCGCTGCGGCCTTGACGGCTTCGGGAAATTCTGCGCATAGCTCTGCCCCATCGAAATCGATGCGCCGTTTGCCGGCGCGCTCTTGAGGACCACGACCGTGTTGAGCCTACGCTCACATCTCGCGAACGCCCCCGCCAACGAACGACCGTTTACCTGGTCGCGCGATGGGTCCGGCATGGGCGTCGCCTGTCAGGGGCCTGCCAATCTCGTGCTGTCCCTGGACAAATCGGGACTGCGAATTCCAGCACAAGTATAACTCGCGGCGGGATCTTGACCCTCCGCACCAAGAGCGGAGGGTCTGATGACCCGCATGATGAGCCCAGATTCCGAGACAACCGACCACACGCAAGCACTGTGCTCGCCGGTGGCGCTTGCCTTCGTGCGCATCGTCATGGCCTGCCGCGGCGTCACCGAGGCGCGCGCTCGCCAGATCTATCTCGACTACATCAATGGCGTTCGGCCGGAGCATGCTCCGGCTGGATTCGACTGATTGACCATGATCGTGCCGGCGCAGGCCGGGCGCGACGAACAGGCCCATGTTCCCATCTGGCGAAGGGACCGGACTATCGATCCGGTAAGGCGGGTTCGATTCCCGTCATGGGCGCCAACATGACCCGATGAGATCACGAGCCGAGAGAGGAGGTCGACGATGTCAGCAACAAATCCGGCGCTGGTTCTCAACGCCGACTTCCAGCCGCTGAGCTACTTTCCGCTGTCGGTGTTCAGCTGGGAGGATGCCGTCAGGGCCGCGGTCGGCGGATCGCACGTCGTGGTCGCGGAGTACGATCGGGTCGTTCGCAGTCCGAGCGTCACGATGCGGTTGCCGTCGGTGATCGCGCTGCGCGACTATGTCAGGCCGGCGATGCGGGTGCCGTTCACGCGCTTCAACGTGTTCCTGCGCGATCGCTTCACGTGTCAGTACTGCGGCGGCCGTTATCTTCACGGCGAGCTGACGTTCGATCACGTGGTGCCGCGTGCCGATGGCGGCGAAACGTCGTGGACCAACATCGTCGCCGCCTGCAGTCCCTGCAACGCGCGCAAGGACCGGCGTCACCTCAAGCCGCGCCGGCCGCCGTTCGAGCCGACGCGGCACGAGCTGATGGCCGCGCAGCGGCTGTTCCCGCCGAGATTCCTGCACGAAACGTGGCAGGACTATCTCTACTGGGACGTGGAGCTGGAGCGCTGACGATGGCCGTGGTGCCCAGATGAGCTCACGTCGTCGCCCGTCGGGCGGCGGCGTGAGCGACATGCGGTGTTCAACGAGCTGCGCGTGTGAACCCGGATGTCGCTGCGCTCATCCGGGCTACGTGGTGGTCACGTGCTTGTAGTGGCGCGTTTGTAGTCCGGATGAGCGCAGCGATATCCGGGGTATCACGAGCTGCGTGTATGAACCCGCATGCCGCTTCGCTCATGCGGGCGACATTCTTTGATGATCGAGAGATCGAAGTGTATCTAATTAGTAACGACGAGATCGGCAGTGAAAATGAGCGAGATGTTTGTCTTGCGTAAAATGGGAATTGCATGTAGCAGAACGATCCTTCGTGATGACTTTGGTTCGGGCTCGCTGAGATCCCGACTGGCGCGGCCGGTGTCCGGTCCCGTGTTCCGTCGTCGCAAAGAGCAAGGAGTCTGTAGCTCATGGAGAGCGTCGGGTTGAAGGCCCGAAGGCATCGGTTCGATTCCGGTCGACACCACCAAAGGATAGCTCAGTTGGATAGAGCAGATGATTATGATTCATCGGGTCGCGGGTTCGATTCCCGCTCCAGCGCTTCGGTTTAGCCTGAAAAGCTAATCGCCTCTGACGAGGACCGGACGCGCGCTTCAGTCGCGGTCCGGCCGTTTTGCCCAAGAAGAGATTTCAAGGGCATTTCGACCAGATCAAGACACTGCAGAACCGGCTCTGTGCCGCGGTGGATACCGCGTCTGAAGATGTCGGGAAGGCTGCGCAAGGACGCTCGGGTCGATGGCTCGAGCGACCGCGCGCGTGCGCCCGGCATCGTCAGACGCTCAAGCCTCGGCCCGCTCGGTTCAAGCGGGAAGCGTTGTCCGGTCCTCACGTCCTTTGATCGATGACATCAGCGTTTCGGCCGATGGGCCGGAAAGCAAACCGTGGGAGTGTGTTGTGACTTGGCATCTGGTGACGAAGACCGTGACGGTGGAGGATGGTGAGCGAGCGCTGGTCTGGCGCGACGGCCAGCTCGTGCGCGTGCTCGCGCCGGGCCGCCATGCGCTGCTCGATCCGCTGCGCCGGCTGAAGGTGCAGGTCTTCGACGTGGTCAAGACCGAATATCCGGCCGAGCGCTACGCGGTGCTGAAGGCCGCGCGGCCCGATCTCGCTGCGGAGCTGTTCGCGGCGGTCGAGACCGGCGCGAACGAGATCGCGATCGTGAGCCTCGACGGCCGGCCGGCGCATCTGCTCACGCCGTGGCAGACCCGGGTCTACTGGAAGGTTGCGACCGATGTCGAGGTCGAGCGGATCGACATCACCAGCGACGTGCGCGTGAGCGCGCGGCACCTGGCGATGATCGAGCGCAACCGGCCGAGCATCGTGACCGAGGCCGTGGTCGAGAACCACGAGGCCGGTCTGCTCCACGTCGACGGCAAGCTGACCGAGCGGCTGGCGCCGGGCCGGCATGCCTTCTGGGTGGTCGGCCGCAAGATCGAGGTCAAGCGGCTGGATCTGCGGCCCACCGCGCTCGAGATCACGGCGCAGGAGATGCTGACCAGGGATCGCATCGCGCTGCGGGTGACCCTGACGGCGTTTCGCCGGATCGTCGATCCGGAGTCGGCGGTGGCGACCACGCCGGACGTCGATGCGTGGCTGTATCGGCTGGTGCAGTTCGCGATCCGGGAGGCGGTGGCGTCGCGCACGCTCGACGAGGTGCTGGCGGCGAAGGCCTCGCTCGATGCCGAGCTGCGCGACTACGTGCGCGCGCGGTTGGGTGGCTCGGGTGTCGAGGTGACGGAGCTCGGTGTGAAGGACGTGATCCTGCCCGGCGAGATCCGCGACCTCGTCAACAAGGTGGTGGAGGCGGAGCGGCTGGCCAAGGCCAACCTGATCCGCCGCCAGGAGGAGACCGCGGCGACGCGCTCGCTCCTCAACACCGCCAGGCTGATGGAGGAGAACCCGCTGCTGCTGCGGCTCAAGGAGCTGGAGTCGCTGGAGCGCCTGGTCGAGAAGGTCGGCCGCATCGACCTGCATGCCGGTGAGGGTGCAGGCCTCGATGCGCTGCTGACGCGGCTCGTCCGGCTGAAGGCGCCGGATGCAGCGTGATGGACAAGAGAGGCCGCCCACGGGCGGCCTCTCGCTTCCGATGGAGAATGGTGATGACCGAGATGACCTGGAGAGCCGACAACATCGAGACGATCGCGAACTTCTTCTCCGCTGCGGAGTGCGAGGAGTACATCCGCTTGGGCGAATTGATGGGGTTCGAGGAGGCGACGTTGTTCGCGCCTCGCGGCGTGAAGGACTATCGCAACAATGATCGCGTCATCATCGACGATGCCGAGCGCGCGCATGGTCTTCACGACCGGCTTGCCGGGCATCTGGCGCCGTCGTTCCAGCATCGCTGGCAGCCCGTCGGGCTGAACGAGCGGCTGCGGCTGTACCGCTACGACGTCGGGCAGAAGTTCGAATGGCATCGCGACGGGCATTTCGAGCGTGACAATGGCGAGCGCAGCCAGTTCACATTCATGGTCTATCTGAACGATGACTTTGAGGGTGGCGGCACGTCGTTCTGCGACGACAACGGCCTGATGCCGGATGGTCCGTTGCGCATTGTGCCGGAGAAGGGGATGGCGTTGCTGTTCCATCATCCGATCATGCATCGCGGCGATACCGTTACGAAGGGGCGCAAATACGTGTTGCGGACCGACGTGATGTATCGGCGGACGAGGTGACATCGGTAGCCCGCATGAGCGCAGCAACATGCGGGTTCATCGCTGCAAATATTGAGATCCCGGATGTCGCTACGCTCATCCGGGCTACGTACGGCTGCAAAGATGGAGGCGATCCATGACAGACATGAGGTGGAGGGCGAAGAACGTCGGCACGATCGAGGGTTTTCTCTCGTCGAGCGAGTGCGACGAATATATCCGGTTCGGCGAGAAGATCGGTTTCGCGGAAGCACCGGTGTCGACCCCCGCGGGCATGATCATGATGAAGGACGTTCGTAACAACGAGCGCGTCATGGTCGACGATGCTGCGAGGGCGAGGCTGCTCTATGACAGGCTTTCAGTCCATCTGGCGCTGCGCTTCCAGAAGAAATGGACTCCGTTTGCAGTGAACGAGCGGCTTCGGCTCTATCGCTACGATGTCGGCCAGCAGTTCGATTGGCATCTCGACGGATATTTCGAGCGCGAGCCGGGTGAGCGAAGCCACTTCACGTTCATGGTCTATTTGAACGACGATTTCGAAGGCGGGGCAACGTCATTCAGGGACGGCTATGGAGGAGCATCGGTCGGTGATCCGTTTCGGATAGTTCCGAAAATGGGCATGGCGCTGCTGTTCCATCACCCGATCATGCATCGTGGCGATCCCGTCACGAGGGGCCGCAAATACGTGTTGCGGACCGACGTGATGTATCGACGGACGCTCGAGGCTGTCCGAGCCTGACGTTCTGAACAGTCGAGGGCCGCTCATTGGCGAGCTCTCGCGATGTGAACGCGGGTCGACCGAGGCACGACGAAGCTCCGGATGGAATGTGAGAGTAGCATGATGATCGACGGAAACACCTTGATCGCCTGGGGCTTCAAGCCCGGCCGCTGGTTCAAGCAGGGCCTGGCGACCGCCAACGAGATGCGTGCCGCGGGCGCCGATGACGATGCGATCTTCGCGGCGTTGCAGGTGCTGCAGCCGGCGGAGACGCTGATGCGCACCAATGGCGTGCCGTTCGCGATGCTGATCGATGCGGAGAACGAGCTGGAGCGCGCCAATGTCGCAGCGGTGACCCAGCACATGGATGCATTGATGCGGGTGCCGACCATCGTGGCCGGCGCCGTGATGCCGGACGCCTGCCCGTCGGGGACGGCGCTCGGCACCATCCCGGTCGGCGGTGTGGTTGCCTGCGAGGACGCGATCCATCCGGGCTTCCACTCCTCGGACATCTGCTGCTCGGTGGCGGTGACCGTGTTCGCGCGCAAGGACGATCCCAAGCGTATCCTCGATGCCGTCCACGCCGTGACCCATTTCGGTCCCGGCGGCCGCGACCGGCTGCATCAGCTGCCCGACGAGCTGATGGCCGGGTTCGAGGCCAACCCCTTCCTGAAGGGGCTCGAGCGCTTCGCGATCGGCCATTTCGCCACGCAGGGCGACGGCAACCACTTCGCCTATGTCGGCCATCTCAAATCGACCGGGCAGGCGGCGCTGGTGACGCATCACGGCTCGCGCGGTTTCGGCGCACAGCTCTACAAGCGCGGCATGGCCGTGGCGAAGCGGCACACCGCGATCCACGCGCCGAAGGTCCCGGATCACAGCTCCTGGATCAAGGCGTCGAGCGATGACGGCCGGGCGTATTGGGAGGCGTTGCAGGTCGCGCGGCTGTGGACCAGGGCGAACCACCACGCGATCCACGATCTCGCGGCGGCGAAGCTCGGCAACGCCGTCGCGGACCGGTTCTGGAACGAGCACAACTTCGTCTTCCAGAAGAGCGACGGCCTGTTCTACCACGGCAAGGGGGCGACGCCGAACTGGTCCGGCTTCTCGGCCGATGATGACGGACGCACCATCGTGCCGCTCAACATGGCCGAGCCGGTGCTGATCCTCAAGCATCGCGACAACAAGGACGCGCTCGGCTTCGCGCCGCACGGCGCCGGCCGCAATCTCGGGCGGAAGGCTTTTCTGCGCGAGAACCGTCCCGATCTGCCTGATGGCATCGACGCGCGCTTCTATTGCGGCAAGCCCGATCTGTCGGAGCTGCCGCAGGCCTACAAGAACGCCGCGTCGGTGCGGGCGCAGATCGCACGCTACGGGCTCGGCGAGGTCATCGACGAGGTGATCCCTTACGGCTCGATCATGGCCGGCGACTGGGAAGCCGACGCGCCGTGGCGAAAGGGACGGTGAGAGCTACGATCCGGGAGAGGTCGCCCACGGGCGGCCTCTCGTTGACGAATGGGCAGGGGCTGGAGATCATCGGCAGCCGCGTGGCTTCCGGTTCATTTGGTGATTGCGCAGGCTCGGGCCTTCCCTCATCCTCAGGGTGTGAAGAGGGGGAAGACGCGATGACGAGCCTGGCGGTGGGCGCGACCGGGCCGAGGCGCGAGCCGTGGTGGGCGATCGTAGCGATCTTCATCGCGGGCTTCGTGGCTCTTTGCCTGCTGCTGGCTTCGCCGGTGCTGATCCGCACCTTTCTGTTTCAGCCGTTCAACATTCCTTCATCCTCGAACATTCCAACGCTTCTCGTCGGCGATATCTTCTTCGTGTCGAAATATCCCTATGGCTACAGCCGCTTCACTTGGCCGTTGTCATGGCCTTCGTCGCTGCCGCCGTCGGCGCGGATCTGGGGTGCGACGCCTGCGCGCGGCGATGTCGTCGCGTTCTTCCTGCCGAAAGACAATGCGACCGTCTATATCAAGCGCGTCGTCGGACTGCCCGGCGATCGCGTCCAGATGAAGGACGGAGTGCTCTACATCAACGATACGGCCGTCGCGCGCGAGCGGGTCGAGGATCTGACCGGAGAGGCGGCCTGCGGGGGCGATGCGACCGAGCGCGTCAAGCGCTGGCGCGAGACCTTGCCGAATGGCGTGAGCTACGAGACGCTGGATTGCGTCAGCAACGGCTTCTTCGACAACACCAATGTCTTCGTCGTGCCGCCCGGCCGGCTGTTCATGCTCGGCGACAACCGTGACAACTCGACCGACAGCCGCGTGCTGTCCCAGATCGGCTATGTGCCGATCGAGAACGTCATCGGCCGCGCCGCCATGATCTTCTTTTCGGCCGCCGGTGCCGGCAAAGGCAGGCCCGGCCGCATCCGCTTCGAGCGGATCGGGACGATGGTGAGGTAGACCGGTCGCGGATGTCGTAGCCCGCATGAGCGAAGCGACATGCGGCACTGCCGACTCTGCTTCTCGAGACCCCGGATATCGCTTCGCTCATGCGGGCTACGCTCTGAGCAAAGAAAAGGGCGCGGCTTTCGCCGCGCCCTTGGTATCTTCGCGAGGAGGCCGGACTTAGAAGTCCATGCCGCCCATGCCGCCGCCCGGAGGCATCGCGGGGCCGCCGGCGTTCTTCTTCGGCAGCTCGGCGACCATCGCCTCGGTGGTGATCAGCAGGCCGGCCACGGACGCTGCGTTCTGGATCGCGGCGCGCACGACCTTGGTCGGATCGATGATGCCCTTGGACACCATGTTCACGTAGTCGCCCGACTGCGAGTCGAAGCCGTACGCATACTGCTCCTTCTCGAGGATCTTGCCGACGATGACCGAGCCGTCCTCGCCCGCGTTGATCGCGATCTGGCGGGCCGGAGCGGAGAGCGCCTTGCGGACGATCTCGATGCCGGTCTTCTGGTCCTCGTTCTTGGCGCGGACGCCCTTGAGCTGCTCGGAGGCCCGGAGCAGGGCGACGCCGCCGCCCGGCAGGATGCCTTCCTCGACAGCCGCGCGGGTCGCATGCATCGCGTCATCCACGCGATCCTTGCGCTCCTTGACCTCGACCTCGGTCGCGCCGCCGACGCGGATCACCGCGACGCCGCCGGCGAGCTTGGCCAGACGCTCCTGCAGCTTCTCACGGTCGTAGTCCGAGGTGGTCTCCTCGATCTGCGCCTTGATCTGCGCCACGCGCGCCTCGATGTCGGCCTTCTTGCCGGCGCCGTTGACGATCGTGGTGTTCTCCTTGTCGATCATCACCTTCTTGGCGCGGCCGAGCATGGAGAGGTTGACGTTCTCGAGCTTGATGCCGAGGTCTTCGGAGATCGCCTGGCCGCCGGTCAGGATCGCGATGTCCTGCAGCATGGCCTTGCGGCGGTCGCCGAAGCCCGGCGCCTTGACGGCCGCGACCTTCAGGCCGCCACGCAGACGGTTGACGACCAGGGTGGCCAGCGCCTCGCCCTCGACGTCCTCGGCGACGATGACCAGCGGCTTGCCGGTCTGCACCACGGCCTCGAGCAGCGGCAGTAGCTCGTTCAGCGACGACAGCTTCTTCTCGTTGATGAGGATGTAGGCGTCGTCCATCTCGACGCGCATCTTGTCGGCGTTGGTGACGAAGTAGGGCGAGATGTAGCCGCGATCGAACTGCATGCCCTCGACGACGTCGAGCTCGGTCTCGAGCGACTTGGCTTCCTCGACGGTGATCACACCCTCGTTGCCGACCTTCTTCATGGCGTCGGCGAGGAACTTGCCGATCTCGGAGTCGCCGTTGGCGGAGATGGTGCCGACCTGGGCGATCTCGTCGTTCGACGTGACCTTCTTGGAGTTCTTGACGAGATCGGCGACGACCGCCTCGACCGCGAGGTCGATGCCGCGCTTCAGATCCATCGGGTTCATGCCGGCGGCAACCGCCTTGGCGCCTTCGCGGACGATGGCCTGGGCCAGCACGGTCGCGGTGGTGGTGCCGTCGCCGGCCGCGTCAGCGGACTTCGAGGCGACTTCGCGCACCATCTGTGCGCCCATGTTCTCGAACTTGTCGTCGAGCTCGATCTCCTTGGCGACGGTGACGCCGTCCTTGGTGATGCGCGGCGCGCCGAACGACTTGTCGAGGACGACGTTGCGGCCCTTCGGACCGAGCGTGACCTTCACGGCATTGGCGAGAATGTCCACGCCGCGCAGCATGCGGTCGCGGGCTTCGACGCCGAACTTTACGTCTTTCGCTGACATATTGGGTTTCCCTGGTTTTGATCGAGATCCTCGTCCTGAGGAGCCCGCGCAGCGGGCGTCTCGAAGGACGAGATGAGGAGGTGGTTGGGGCCTCATCCTTCGAGACGCCGGCTCAAGCCGGCTCCTCAGGATGAGGGGCAACGGCGCTTAGGCGGCCTTCTTCTTGGCCGCGGTGTCGGTGAGAACGCCCATGATGTCGCTCTCCTTCATGATGAGCAGCTCCTGGCCGTCGATCTTGACCTCGGTGCCCGACCACTTGCCGAACAGCACGCGGTCACCGACCTGAACGTCGAGCGGGACGAGCTTGCCGCTCTCGTCGCGGGCGCCGGGGCCCACCGCGATCACTTCGCCCTGCGAGGGCTTTTCCTTGGCCGAGTCGGGGATGATGATGCCGCCAGCGGTCTTCTCTTCGGCGTCGATGCGCTTGACCACGACGCGGTCGTGAAGCGGACGGAAAGCCATACAGTCCTCCTAAGGTATTGAAGCGATTGTCAGTTTCTGGAGATTTGGCAGTCGGCGCCGGCGAGTGCCAGCACGCGGGCTGGATTTAGGGGAGAGTTTTATGCCGGGCAAGGCCTTGTAGCAGAAAAATTAGCAGTCGATCGCGGGCTCTGCCAAAGCGTTCCGACAGCGTTAACGGAGGCGGAACGAACCGCGAAACCCCGTATTAGCACCTGGGCTAAGTGGCTGCTAATGCAGCATTTTTCAACATGTCGTTAAACATTTAAGCTTGAGATGGGTTGAGGACATGCGTCACATTTCTAGGCAGTGAGCGCATCGTTGCCGGGTGGCTCCATCCCCGGTTGGCCACACGGACATGCGCTCCAGAAACGGAGGTTGGCATGGTGTCGAGGGTTGAGGTTTCCGAGGACTTTCGGAAACAGGTGCTGGGTTACGGGCTGACGACCGCGCAGATCCTGTATCGGATGCCGGACCATCGCTCGCTGCTGCAGACCTATGTCTGGCAGAACTACGACCTGTTTCCGAAATTCCCTGCGCTGCAGGACTTCCTGGCGTTCTGGGAGGAGAAGATCGAGGGCCCGCTGTACTCGGTCACCGTGGCGCATTCCAAGCTGATCAAGCCCGCCGAGCTGCGCGCCGTCGACGGCGTGTTCGTGCTGCATTGAGCTGACAACCCCGCCATCGGTGTCATTCCGGGCTCGTGCTGCGCACGCCCCGGAATGACGACCTTTGTTGGAGCTCTGCCGAGTCCCCCCCAATTGTGATAGCCTCTGACCCGAGGACTCGCAGGGAGAGCGCCATGGCCAAGAAGAGCCGCAGCACCACATCATCATCACGCGCCGCCGCGAAGGCTGCGCCGCGTAAGGTCGCAAAGACAAGGCCGACGGCGAAGACTGTCGCCAAGACGGCCGCCAAGCCGGGCAGGGCGGCTGCACCGTCCGCGCGCAAGGCGCTCGTGAGCAAGGGGCGGCCAGCGCCGGCGCCGCGCCGGCGCAAGCAGAAGGTCGCGATCAGCCATCACCGCGAGGAGGATTTCAGGGCCGACGGCCTGCGCGCCTATGCGCATTATCGCGACCTCGGCATCGCCGACGCGACGCACGGCCTGGCGCGCGCGCATGTCATCCGCATGCTGCCACCGTGCAATCCGCAGGAGGTCTCCAAGTTGCACACCCATGCGGTCGACTTCCAGATGGTCTATGTGCTCAAGGGCTGGGTGAGGAGCTATCTCGAAGGCGTCGGCGAGACGCTGATGAAGGAGGGCAGCTGCTGGACCCAGCCGCCGAAGATCCGCCACATGATCCTCGACTATTCCGACGACGTCGAGCTGCTCGAGGTGATCCTGCCGGCCGACTTCAAAACCGTCGAACTGTCGACGTAAAGCCGACAGAAATGGATGGAAACATCCGCGACGCGGTGGACGGCGGTCCCATCGCGCGTGTGTGTTGACATCCGGTCTCGCGTCATTGGGACGGATGGGCCGGCGACGAATCCGTCAGACGTGTTCGTCGCGGGCTTGCGTAAAGGCGTACCCGTCCCGTTGCCGCGCTTCGTCGTCCAGTTCGCTCCGACCATTGCGTGCGCGCCTCGCACGCGTGCATCGATGCAGCCTCGCATCGCCAACGCGGGCGCCGGCTCGGCTTCAGGTGCAGGCCATCGCGAGGACATCGACTGGCTGCGCGCCATCGCGGTGCTCTCCGTCGTCGCATTCCATTTCGAGGCGCCGGCGATCTTCGGCGGCTTCGTCGGCGTCGACATCTTCTTCGTCATCTCAGGATACCTGATCACCGGCATCATCGCGGCAGAGATGGCGCAGGGCCGCTTCTCGTTCGCGCAATTCTACGAGCGGAGGGTGCGGCGGCTGCTGCCGGCGCTCTACGCCATGGTGGCGTTCGCGGCGCTCCCGGCGTCGCAGGACATGCTGGGCTCCGAGCGCGCCGAGTTCCTCCGTTCCGCGGCCGCCGTCGTCACCTTCACCTCGAACATCTTCTTCTGGCTGCAGTCCGGCTATTTTGACCACGCGGCGGTCGAGAAGCCGCTGCTGCATACCTGGTCGCTGGCGGTCGAAGAGCAGTTCTATCTGGTGCTGCCCGTGGTGGTCTGGGCCGTGCTGCGGCTGGCGCGCGGCCACAGGCTCGCGCTGCCGGTCACTCTCGCGCTGCTTGCCACAGGCTCGTTCGCGCTCGGCCTGATGCTGATGCGCGGCGGCGCGTCCGCGAGCGCGTTCTTCCTCAGCCCGCCGCGCGCCTGGGAATTCCTGCTCGGCAGCCTGGTCGCGATATCCGGCCTTCCCGCGCCGCGGCCGGGTCTCGTTCAGCGCGGCGCCCGCGCGCTGTCGCTGCTGCTGATGGCGGTGCCGATCCTGGCGCTGCGCCCCGGACCGGGCTTCCCCGGCGTCGACGCGCTGGCGCCATGCCTCGGCGCGGCGCTGTTCCTGTGGAGCGGCGCCGGCGTGGCCAATGTGCCGCGCAGCCTGCTGTCGCCGCTCGGCGTGGCGGCGTTCTTCGGCCGCATCTCCTATTCGCTGTATCTCTGGCACTGGCCGCTGTTCGCCTTCGCGCGCTTCGCCAAGCCCGGTCTCGCGCTCGACGGCTGGGAGCGGGCGGCCCTGTTCGTCCTCACGGTCGCGGTCGCCACGCTGTCCTGGCGCTTCATCGAGCAGCCGTTCCGCAACCGCCGGCTCGCGGCGACTCCGCGCGCCGCGTTCGGTCTTGCGGCGCTGGCGAGCCTGCTGCTGCTGGCCGGCAGCGGCGTCGGCCTGCTGCGCGCCGGCGCGGTGTCTGACAACGACCGCGCGGCGCAGCGGCTGGACGCCTACAATGCCTACGACATGAAGCCGGTCTATCGCTACGGCACCTGCTTCACGACACCGGACGGCCGGGTCGCCGAGGATTGTCTGCAGGCGGTGGCCGGCAAGACCAATGTGCTGCTGTGGGGCGACAGTTTTGCGGCCCACTACTATCACGGCCTCAGGGCCCAGCTCGATCAGGACACCGTCAACATCATGCAGGCGAGCCAGCCCACCTGCATGCCGACCTTCAGCGCGGAGACGCAGGGCGTCGCGGCCTGCCGCGCCCTGGCGAGCCAGATGCGCGACTATTTCGCGCAAGCGCGGCCCGACCTCGTGGTGATGTCGGCGGACTGGCTGGAGAACGCGCGCCCGCCGCGGTTCGCCGGCATGGTGCGCGACCTCAAGCAGACGCTGCAACGGCTGCAGGAGGCCGGCATTCCGGTGGTCCTGCTCGGTCCCTCCGTGCAGTTCCGCGCGCGGCTGCCGTCGATGCTGGCACGCGCCACCCTGCGCGGCGTGACGCCCGATCCCGCGGCATTCGTCCGCTCGGACATCTTTGCGCTGGATGCCGCGATGCAGGCTGCGCTGCCGAGTGGCGAGGGCTTTTCCTACGTCTCGATCCTGTCGGCGGTCTGCGAGGACGGCCGGTGTCCACTCACGGTCGGCGACGTCCCGCTGTCCTTCGATCACGCGCATCTCACCGCGGAGGGCTCGCGCCATGTGATGGCCCGGATCGCGCCGCTGCTGCTTCCGCAGACGACGGAGCTCAGCTTACGTCAGCAGGCCGACGATCGCACCCATCAGACAGGTGGTGAGGGTGCCCGAGACGATTGACTTGAGGCCGAGCGCGTTGATCTCGTCGCGCCGCGTCGGCGCCATGGTGCCGAGGCCGCCGATCATGATGCCGAGGCTGGCGAAGTTGGCGAAGCCGCACATCGCATAGAGCATGATCAGCCGCGCGCGCGGATCGAGCGCGCCTGCATCGAGCTTCGCCAGCTCGACATAGGCGATCAGCTCGTTCAGCACCGTCTTGGTGCCCATCAGGCTGCCGGCGGTGACGGCCTGCGGCCATGGCAGGCCCATCAGCCAGCACACCGGCGCCATCACGAGGCCGAGCAGCCGCTGCAGCGAGACGTCGGCGCCGCCGATGGCGGGCAGCAGCGACAGGATCGCGTTGGCGAGATGCACCAGCGCGACGAGCACCAGCAGCAGCGCCACGATGTTCATCAAGAGCTCGAGCCCGGCGCTGGTGCCCTTGACGATCGCGTCCATAGTCGAGGTGGCCTCGGTCCCGGGATCTGCGAGCGCGCCGCCGGTGAGCTGCTTCGAGGTCTCTGGCACCATGATCAGGCTGATCAGGATCGACGCCGGCGCGCCGAGCACCGAGGCGATGACGAAATGCGCGGCAGCGTCGGGGATCAGCGGCGCCAGCAGCGTGGCGTAGAGCACCAGCACGGTGCCGGCGATGCCGGCCATGCCGCCGGTCATGACGAGAAACAATTCGCTGCGTGTCATCTGCGCGAGATATGGCCGGATGAACAGCGGCGCTTCCACCATGCCCAGGAAGACATTCGCGGCCGTCGACAGGCCGACCGCGCCGCCGACGCCGAGGGTGCGCTCCAGCAGCCAGGCCATGCCGCGCACTAAGGGCGGCAGAACTCGCCAGTAGAACAAGAGCGTCGTGAGCACGCTCATCACCAGCACGATCGGCAGCGCCTGGAAGGCGAGCACGAAATCGGCACCGGGCGCCTTCAGCTCGAAGGGCAGGGCGCCGCCGCCGACATAGCCGAAGACGAACGAGGTGCCGGCCCGGGAGGCCGACGAGATGGCGCCCACGACATCGTTGATGGCGCCGAACGCGCGGGCGACGGCGGGGACCTTGAGCAGGACGATGGCCGTCACGAGCGTCACCACCAGCCCGAGCCCGGCCTGTTTCAACGACACCGCGCGCCGGTTTTCGCCGAGCGCCCATGCGATCGCCAGCAGCGCGACGATCCCGAACCCCGATTGCAGCTGAAGCATCAGATCCCCCGAACCCCGTTTCATTATGAGCGCAGGGAACTGCCGCGTGCAATGCCGCGCGGCCATGCGGGGCCCGCGATTGACAAGCCATGAGGGCTGCGTCACGCAGGCGCATCATGTCGTCCACCGTCCCGATCGGCGCGCGCGATCTCCTGAAGCAGAGCGCGTTCCTGTTCTTCCTGTCGTCCCGCAGCCTGTCGCGCTTTGCGAGCCAGATCGCGGCGGTGGCGATCGGCTGGCAGATCTACGATCTGACCGGGCGCGCCTTCGATCTCGGCATGGTCGGGCTGATCCAGTTCCTGCCAACGGCCCTGCTGGTGTTCGTCGCCGGCAGCGCCGCCGACCGATTCCAGCGCAAGCGCGTCGTGCAGCTCTGTCAGCTCGTCGAGGCGCTGACCGCGCTCTATCTGTGCTGGGGCGCCACTACCGGCCAGCTCGGCGAATTCCAGCTGTTCGCGGCAGTCTTCGTTCTCGGCATTGCGGGCGCGTTCGAGAGCCCCGCGACCGCGGCGCTGCTGCCGCTGATCGCGCCGGCCGGCACGTTACAGCGGGCGAGCGCGCTGTCGAGCGGTGCCGCGCAGCTCGCGACCATCGCGGGGCCTGCGATCGGCGGCTTCGCCTATGCCGTCGCGCCCGGTGTGCCCTACGGCATCATGATGCTGTTCTGGATCGGAGGCATGGCCCTGACCGGCCTGATGCAGGTGCCTGATGACGTGCCGGCCGAGCGGCTCGAGGGCAGCAAGGACGATCTGTTCGCCGGCGTCCGCTTCATCCGCGCCAATCCGGCGATCCTCGGCACCATCTCGCTCGATCTGTTCGCCGTGCTGCTCGGCGGCGTCACTGCGCTGCTGCCGATCTATGCGCGCGATATCCTCGACACCGGGCCGTTCGGGCTCGGCGTGCTGCGCGCCGCGCCCGCGGTCGGCGCGCTGGCGATGACGGCGGTGCTGGCGCGCTACACCATTCGGCGGCGCGTCGGCCTGCGCATGTTCCAGGCGGTCATCGTGTTCGGTGCGGCGACGGTCGTGTTCGCCGTTTCGCAGGTGATGTGGATTTCGGTCGCAGCGCTCGCCATTCTCGGCGCCGCCGACACGATCAGCGTCGTGATCCGTTTCTCCCTCGTCCAGCTCGCCACGCCCAACGAGATGCGCGGCCGCGTCGGCGCGGTGAACTTCCTGTTCATCAACGCCTCCAACCAGCTCGGCCAGTTCGAGAGCGGCGTCACCGCCGCGCTGTTCGGCGCCATGCCGGCCGCCATCCTTGGCGGCCTCGGCACGATCGCGATCGCGCTGGCGTGGATGAAGCTGTTTCCCGAGCTGAGGAAGGTCGAGCGGTTGGAGTAGCGGGCCAGCATCGGCTCGCGTCGGGGGAGAGAACGGGTTGTGACGACGGTTTCTCCGTCATTCCGGGGCATCGCGCAGCGATGAGCCCGGAATCCATAATCGCGACACGTCGTGTGGCGGAGAAGAGCGCCACATCCATCTCGCACCAAATAACCGCTCGCGGCTATGGATTCCGGGCTCGCGCTTCGCGCGCCCCGGAATGACGTGAGGAGAGAGCGGGGGCCGTGATCGGAAACGGCGATCAGCCGCGTCCGACGAACGGCATCTTCGTCGCCATCACGGTGATGAACAGGACGTTGGCGTCGAGCGGCAGGCCGGCCATGTAGGCGACGGCGTCGCCGACGGCCTTCACGTCCATCCGCGGCTCCGGCATCATGCGGCCGTCGGGCTGCAGCACGCCGCCGACCATGCGCTCGGTCATCGGCGTCTCGGCATTGCCGATGTCGACCTGGCCGACCGCGATGTCATAGGCGCGGCCGTCGAGATTCGAGGCCTTGGTCAGGCCCGTGATCGCATGCTTGGTCGAGGTGTAGGGCGACGAGAACGGACGTGGCGCATGCGCCGAGATCGAGCCGTTGTTGATGATGCGGCCGCCGCGCGGCGACTGGCCCTTCATGATGCGGAACGCGTGCTGCGTGCACAGGAACGGCGCGGTGAGATTGGTGGCGACCACCTGCTGCCATTGCTGCAGCGTCAGGTCTTCGAGCGGCACCGGCGGCGCGCCCATGCCGGCATTGTTGAACAGCACGTCGAGCCGGCCGTAGGTCGACTTCACGGTATCGAACAGCGCCGCGATCGAGGCGGGGTCCGTCATGTCAGCCGGCACGGCGAGGCTCATGCCGGACGGACCGAGCTTGGCGGTTTCCTCCAGCATCTCCTTGCGGCGCCCTGCCAGCACCACGGTGAAGCCGGAGTTCATCAACGCCAGCGATGCGGCGCGGCCGACCCCTGTGCCTGCGCCCGTCACCAGCGCGATCTTCTTTGCCGCTTCAGCCATGTTTCCTCACCTTCAATTCAAGCGTTTTGCAGTTTCAGTGTTTTGACTCGCTCTGAGTCTTATAGGGCGGCCGCGGGATGTTGTTATGCGCCGCGCGCAGGGCCGCCGACCAGCGCGAGCGGAGATCATGGAAATAGGGCTCGCCGGCCTCGATGCGATGATTGAGGTCGGCCTCGCAGGCCTCCGCGCGCACCACCAGGACGTCGATCGGCAGGCCGACGCCGAGATTCGAGCGCATCGTCGAGTCCATCGAGATCAGGCCCGTCTTCAGCGCCTCGTAGAGCTCGACGTCGTAGTGCATGGCGCGGTCGAGCACCGGCTTGCCGTATTTGTGCTCGCCGATCTGCAGATAGGGCGTATCGGTGGTGCATTCGATGAAGTTGCCGGCGGTGTAGACCATGAACAGCCGCATCCGCGAGCCCTTGATCTGGCCGCCGAACAGGAACGAGACGTCGAAGGAGATGTCCTCGGCCTTCAGCGCCGGCCCTTCGGTGGCGTGCACCATGCGGATCGCCTTGCCGATCCGCTGCGCCGCCTGGAACATGGTCGGCGCGTTCATCAGCGTCTCCACCTCGCCGGTGTCGGGGTCTTCCATTCCTTCGGTCAAGGTCGACAGCACGGACTGGCTGATGGCGAGATTGCCGGCGCTGGCGACCGCCACGATGCGCTCGCCCGGATTGGAGAAGATGTGCAGCTTGCGGAAGGTCGAGACGTTGTCGAGACCGGCATTGGTTCGGGTGTCCGCGATCATGACGAGGCCGTCACGCACCAGAATTCCGCAGCAATAGGTCATCTCAGTCCCCTCGAGCCATTGCGCGAATTACTAGCGAAAATCGACGGTCCCTCCAACCCCGCAGTGCTGTAGCCCGGATGAGCGGCAGCCGGCGCCCGTAGGGCGCTGGTGGGAGCGATATCCGGGATCTCACGCGCTTTCTCGGAGAACCCGCATGTCGCTTCGCTCATGCGGGCTACGGGGCTACGGGCGCGCGTTCCGGAATTCAGGACTGGCGCTGCGACTGCGATTGCGACTGGCCGCCGCGGCCGACCTGCTCGACCTTCACCTTGACGGTGAGCGTCTCGGTGCCGCCGCCATAGCGGGTGCCGCGCACCGGCGCCGCGCCGAGATAATCGAGCCCGATCGCGACCCGGACATGGGCGTCGGTGGTGCAGATGCAGTTGGCGGCGTCGAAGCCGACCCAGCCCAGATCCGGCACATAGGCTTCCGCCCAGGCATGGCCGGCCTCCTGGTGCACCGCACCATCGGAGCGCAGGAAGTGGCCGGACACGAAACGCGCGGGGATGCCGGCGGCGCGCGCGCAGGCAATGAAGATGTGCGCATAGTCCTGGCAGACACCGCGCTTCAGCCCGAAGGCTTCCGCCGCCGAGGTGCCGCTGTGGGTCGGATCCTCGTCGAAGGTCATGTGCTCGTAGACCTGCGTCATCAGCGTGTGCAGAAGACCGAGCACGTCGCTCTCGGACTCCGCGCGCAGATCGCGCACGACTGCGGCCATGGCGGCATTGGCGGCCGTAAGCGGCGTCTGCCGGAGGAAGAAGCTGGGCGGGAAGCGCTCGTCCGCTCCCTTCAGCACGCCGCCGGTGTCGTGGGTCTCGACCAGACCCTCGGCCGTGATTGTGAGATCCTCGAGCGCGCCGTGCGTGATCACATGGGTGACGTTGCCGAATGCGTCCTCATGCATGTCGAGGCGGGAATCGGTCGACACGTCGATCTGCCACTCCGCCACATATTGGCCGTCATTGCTGCCGGGCGTCATGCGGATGATCTGGATGACGCCGGTCGCCGCCGGCTCGTAGCGGTAGGTGGTGGAATGGGAGATACGCAGGCGCATGGCGGTCGACCAGTCTTCGTCAGATGTGCTGTCCGCGGTAGCTCGTTTCACCTCTCCCTGAAAGGGGGGAGGAGGATCCCTCGGGCGGAGGGCAGGGCGCCGGATGCCGGACGTGGTCTCGCAGACACAGTCCAGCGGGCCGCCGTCGCTGTCTCCACTGCGCTCAGATCAGGTACTGCTTGGTGATGATCTCTCCGAGCCGCGAATTGTCGGCGATGAACTCCTGGATGAACTCGTGCACGCCATGCTGGAAGATGTCGTCCATGTTGGAGTGGTCGAGCCGGTTGCGGACGCCGCGGGCATGGCGCTGCGCCGCCCCCTGGCGGCCATAGGCGACGCCGATCTGGTCGAGATTGCGGACGAGGTTGCCGTAGCAGCTCGCCAGCGAGCGCGGCAGCGTGTCGTTGAGGATCAGCAGGTCCGCGATCAGCCAGGGCTTCAGCGTCTCGCGATAGACCCAGTGATAGGCCGTGAGCGCCGACACCGAGCGCAGGATCGAGGTCCACTGATAGTAGTCGAGCGGACCGCCGACATGCTCCTCCTCGGGCAGCAGCACGTGATATTTGACGTCGAGGATGCGGGCGGTGTTGTCGGCGCGCTCGAGATGCAGGCCGAGCCGCGAGAACCAGTAGGCGTCGTTGCGCAGCATGGTGCGGTAGGCCGAGCCGTCGAAGCGCAGCGAGGTCTCCTGCACGAAGCGCAGGAAGCGCGCCAGCTCCTCGCGCGTCTTGGCGCCCTTGCTCCAGACTTCCTGCAGCTCGATCCAGGATCCGTTGAGGGTGTCCCACATCTCCGACGTCAACGCGGTTCGCACCGAGCGGGCGTTGAGACGGGCGGCCTCGATGCAGTTCTTGATCGAGGACGGGTTCGACTGGTTGAACGAGAGATATTCGACGACGTTCTGCTCGTTGGCCTCGGAGTAGTGCTCGTAGAAGCTGACATTGACGCCGGCGGTCATCAGCGCCGATTCCCATTCATTGGTCTTGCCGATATAGGCCGCGGGAAGCGCCGTGACGCGCAGGGTGGCGTCGATGGTGCGGGCAAGGTACTCGGCGCGCTCGACGTAGCGGGCCAGCCAGTACAGGTTTTCGGCGGTGCGCGACAGCATGGGCAATCTATGAGGTGCGGAGGAGACGGTGCGCTCCCTCTCCCCGTTCTTCACGGGGAGAGGGCTGGGGTGAGGGGCAGCCGCACGGGTGGTGCGAGTTGATGGACCTGTACCCCCTCACCCGGATTGCATCTTTCGATGCAATCCGACCTCTCAGCGCGAGCGAAGCTCGTCGCGCCCCCGCAGGCGGGGAGAGGTTGCAGCGAGCAAGCTCAGAACCCTGTGCAAACCAACTCTTACTCATCCAGCACCCATGTGTCCTTGGTGCCGCCGCCCTGGCTGGAATTCACCACCAGCGATCCCTCCTTCAGCGCCACGCGGGTGAGGCCGCCGGGCACGATGGTGGTGCGGTCGCGTCCCGTCAGCACGAACGGCCTGAGATCGACATGGCGTGGCGCCAGGCCGGACGCGACGCAGGTCGGGCAGGTCGACAGCGCGAGTGTCGGCTGGGCGATAAAACCCTCCGGCTCGCGCTTCAGCTTGTCGCGGAACGCCTCGATGGTCGCCTTGGTGGCGGCCGGGCCGATCAGCATGCCGTAGCCGCCGGAGCCGTGCACCTCCTTGACGACGAGCTCGCCGAGATGGTCGAGCACGTAGGACAGATCGGCCGGCTCGCGGCAGCGCCAGGTCTGCACGTTCTTCAGGATCGGCTCCTCGCCGAGATAGAACTTCACGATGTCGGGCATGTAGGAGTAGATCGCCTTGTCGTCGGCGATGCCGGTGCCGACCGCGTTGGCGAGCGTGACATTGCCGGCAACATAGGCCGACATCAGGCCGGGCACGCCGAGCGCCGAATCCGGTCGGAAGGTGAGGGGATCGAGGAAGTCGTCGTCGACGCGGCGGTAGATCACATCGACCCGCTTCAGCCCCTCGGTGGTGCGCATGAACACCTCGTCGTTCTTGACGATGAGGTCGCGGCCCTCGACCAGCTCGATCCCGAGCTTGTCGGCCAGGAACGAGTGCTCGTAATAGGCGGAATTGTAGATGCCGGGCGTCATCAGTGCGACGGTCGGCTCGGCCGAAGCGCTGAGCGGCGCCACCGAGCGCAAGCACGACAGCAATTCGTCCGGGTAGCGCTCGACCGGTGCGACGCGGTGGCGCGCGAACAGGTCCGGAAACAGCCGCATCATGATCTCGCGGTTTTCCAGCATGTAGGACACGCCCGACGGCGTGCGCGCATTGTCCTCGAGCACGATGAAGTCGTTGGCGTCGACGCGGACGATGTCGATGCCGGCGATGTGGACGTAGACGTCGTGCGGCACGTCCTGGCCGTTCATCTCCGGGCGGAAGACCGGGTTCTGGAAGATCAGATCATCCGGCACCACGTTGGCGCGGAGAATGTCGCGGCCGTGATAGATGTCGCGCAGGAACATGTTCAGCGCCTTGACGCGCTGCTTCAGACCCTTCTCCAGCAGGGTCCATTCCTTGCCCGAGAGGATGCGCGGGATGACGTCGAACGGGATCAGCCGCTCCTGCGCCTCCGCCTCGCCATAGACCGCGAAGGTGATGCCGATTCGCCGGAACAGCAGCTCCGCCTCGTGGCGGCGATACTCCAGCGCCTCCGGCGGCGTTTCCTTCAGCCACCGCGACAGCTCCTGATAAGCCTGACGGACGTCGCCGCCCGGCTCGTTCATTTCGTCGAACGCAACTGCCATAGATGCCCGTGTGTCCCAGCCTCGCCATACACTGCATGACTCCTTGGGATGGTAGCAAGGGGCGGGCCAGCGCGATATGCATTCTCCTGCGGCATTTCGTGGGGGTTGCGAAAGCCGTGCCCGAAAAACCGGCTGCGTGGTGCTCAAATCCGCGGCATAGACTGCGACGTTCCGGATGACATTGGCGCCGTGGCGGGCCAAAAGAGACGCGAGATGCGAGGAGAAACCATGAGCGAGATCGTCACCGCGGGGTTGCTGGTCATCGGCGACGAGATCCTGTCCGGCCGGACCAAGGACAAGAACATCGGCTTCATCGCCGAATACCTCACCAATCTGGGCATCGACCTCAAGGAGGTCCGGGTGGTCTCCGACGACGAGCCCGACATCATCGCCGCGCTCGATGCGCTGCGGCATCGCTACACCTATGTGTTCACGACCGGCGGCATCGGCCCGACCCATGACGACATCACCGCGGATGCGATCGCCAAGGCGTTCGGCGTCGGCATCGACCACCATCCCGAGGTGGTGGCGCGCTTCCGCGAGCGCTGGAGCGAGCAGGAGCTCAACGAGGCGCGGCTGCGCATGGCGCGCATCCCCGACGGCGCCGAGCTGATCCAGAGCGCCACGATCCTGGCGCCCGGCTTCAAGCTCGGCAACGTCATCGTCATGGCCGGCGTGCCGTCGATCATGCAGGCGATGATGGACATCGTCGCGCCGAAGCTGAAATCGGGCGTGCGCATGCTGTCGGAGACCGTGCGCGCCAATGCCCGCGAGGGCGACATCGGCGGCCCCCTGCGCGAGATCGCCAAGGCGCATCCGGACACCATCATCGGCAGCTATCCCTTCATCGACGAGGACCAGAAGCCGAACACACATCTCGTCGTGCGTTCGCGCGACCAGGACAAGCTGTCGGCGGCGATGGCCGCGGTGAAGGAGATGCTCGCCGGGCTCAACGTGACGCGCTAAAGCAGGTTCAGCTGTCGAGAACTCACGGACGAGATGAGATGCCAGACAAGACTTTGAGTGCAGAGGAGCGCGCGGGCCGGGCCTTCCCGGTGTCCTGGGACCAGTTTCACCGCGATTGCCGGGCGCTGACCTGGCGGCTCAACGAGATCGGACCGTTTCACGCCGTCGTGGCCATCACCCGCGGCGGGCTGGTGCCGGCGGCCATCGTGGCCCGAGAGCTTGGCGTGCGCGTCATCGATACGATCTGCATCGCGAGCTATGACCACACCAAGCAGGGCGAGCTGCAGGTCCTGAAGGGCATCTCGGCTGACACGGCGCAACTCGGCGGCGGTACCGGCAAGGGGCTCCTCATCGTCGACGATCTCGTCGACACCGGCAAGACCGGACGCATGGTCCGCGAGATCCTCCCCGACGCGCATTTCGCCACCGTCTATGCCAAGCCGAAGGGTCGGCCGCTGGTCGACACCTTCATCACCGAGGTGTCGCAGGACACCTGGATCTTCTTCCCCTGGGACACCGCGCTGTCGTTCGCGCCGCCGCTGCGCGACGGGGCGGCGTGAGCTCGGCGAGTGGCGAATAGGGAGTAGCGAATAGGGGATTCGGGTGGGCGAGGCGTTCGCTATTCGCTACTCCCTACTCGCCATTCGCCCCTCAACGCCATTCGCCAGCTGAAGGCTCGCCATGCCGCTGCAGAACCGTGTGACCCCGCTGGGCGACATCGTCGCGACGCCGCAGCGCGGGCTGTTCACCGGCAATCGCGGCATCATCCATGATCCCGCGACGAAGACGCTGTTGCGGAAGCGCTGGTCGAGCCCCGCCTGGCTGGTCTGCCGGTGCGACTTCCGCGGCCGCCGCCGCGAGGTGATGGCAACGCAAAGCTGGACCGAGCTGTTCTTCCTCGACGAGGCGACCGCCTTCGCCGCCGGTCATCGCCCCTGCTTCTACTGCCGCCGCGACGACGCCAAGAGGTTTCGTGCGGCGTGGGAGGAGGGCAACGGCGTCGAGGCTCTGCGCATCTCCGAGATTGATCGCGTGCTCCATCGCGAGCGCCTCGATCGCGGTCGCAAGCGCCTGCATCCGCTGCCGACGCCGCTCGCCGCCTTGCCTGACGGGGCCATGGTGCAGGCAGGCGAGGAGAGCTTTCTGATCCGAAAAGGCAGGGCGCTGCCCTGGTCGGCGGCGGGCTATGACGCGCCACGCGCAGGGATCACCGACGCGTTGCTGCTGACCCCGCCCTCGACGCTGCGCGCGATCAAGGCGGGCTACGCGCCGGTGCTGCATCCGAGCGCGATGACCTGACCGTCGGGTGATCGGGGCGCCGTACGGATGTGCCGCGCGGAGCTCCGCGCGTCACCACGCGTAGCGCACGATGCCCTTGCCGGCGTAGCTGCGGGTCACATCCGAGAACTCGCCCTCGAAGCTCGCGGCGGCCGACCAGCCATTCCGCCACTTCATTTCAGCGGAGACCGTGGTCAGCGCTGAATTCTGCGCCTGCCGCGCGCCGTTGACGACGAAGGATGCGCCCGGAAGGGTCTGGAACGTGGCCCCAGCCGACCGGCTGGGGTTGAAGTCATAGGCCCAGGCGAAGCGGCTGCGCAGCGTGAAAACGCCATCGGCCAGCGCATAGGCCTTGTCGGTGCGCAGGCCCAGCTCCGACCGCGTATCGGTGACGTTCTGCGATCCAAAGCGCAGCGCGAACGTGTTGGCGCCGGAGACCGCATTCTCCGCGTAGCCCGGCAGGCTGAACGTCGTGAACTGCGCTGCGGCGTAAGGCGTGATCCCGAACCCCATCCAGGGCGACACGAAGCGATAGCCGCCTTCGACCCGGCCGGCAAAGGTGTTGGCGTCGAAATTGGCGCGCAGCTGGTCGACGCCGGCCACGGTCACGGTGCGGTTGGTGGTGATGTTCTGCCAGCCATAAGCCAGTGCCCCCGAGATATAGCCTGCGCCGATATTGTGCCTGACGAAGGCGCCGGCCTGGAACAGGTCGGACCGGCCGCTGCCGCCATTGGCGACGCTGAACGTGGTGCCGCCGCCGGCCATCGAGAACCCGGCGATCGTGGACGGCGAGAAGCGGTAGTCGGCGCCGACGGCCGTGCCGTAGATGTTGCTGGTGGTATTGTTGGACCCGAGCGCGGTGTTGCCATCGGTGGTCTGCGAGCCGCCGAAGCCGGCTGCCCACACGCTCCAGCCCGGCCTGGCCACGGGCGCGGCCGGCGCCTTGGTGTAGATCGCGGCCAGCGCGTCGTTCGGATTGCGCTTGGACGCAAAAGCGAGCGTCTCCTCCGCGTAGCCGATCGCGCCGCTGGGCGCAGAGCCCTGGTCGCCGCGGCCGCCGACGAACGGATCCGTCATGACGCCCATGAACTGCGTCATCGCATTGAACGTCGTCTGCTGCGAGCCGGTCGCGGTCTCGCCCGAGATCTGCGTCAGCCCCGCTGGCGTCAAGCCGGTGAAGACGACGGGAATGCTGCCGTTCGTGTTGAAGTAGTTGCTGAGCGCGTTGCTGACGTTCTGCTGGTTGATGCTCGCCGACGACGTGCCCATCGAGAGGTTGAGGAAGACATCGTTGCTGCCATAGCTCAACGTCGAGGTGAACCCGGCTGGGAGGTTGGTGTTGGTGATGCCGCTGAACGTGCCGCTGACGCCGCCGGTGGCGGTGAGAATGGTGTATTGCTTGGAGATGTAGCTGCCGTTTGCGAAGGTTGCGGTGACGGCGGCGCCCCCGAGCGTCGCAGTGCCGGTGACGGTGGCGAACGACGCCGTGGTCGGATTCACCTGCACCAGGTATTGCGCGCCCGACTGGAAGGCGAGGTTGCCGACGACAGCCATGGAGGACGCCGGCGTGCCGTTGCCTGGCGCGAACGAACCTGAGATCGTCGCGTTGGCGCCGGTGACGGTGCCATCTCCGCTCAGCGTGCCGAACGTCTTGTTGAAGCCGTTGAGATCCAGCGTGGCGCCGGACAGCACGCTGAAGACCGTGCTGGCACCGAACGCGCCGGCCGAACCCGCGCGCAGCGTACCGGCGTCGACATTGGTCGCGCCGGTGTAGGTGTTGGTGCCCGAGAGAAGCAGGATGCCGCCGCCCGCCTTCACCAGGGTGCCGGCGGAGGCGCCGTCGCCGACGATGCCTTGCAACGTGGTCGTGGTCGCGCTGGCTATGTCGATCGTCGACAGCCCGGCAATCTTGAAGTCGCGGCCGTTGGCGAACGTCGTCGTGCCGGTGACCGCCAATGTGCCGCCGTTGGAAATGATCACGTCGTTGGCGACGTTGCCGAGATTGGCGGTGGCGCCGACCGAGAGCGTGCCGGCGTTGATGTTGACGTTGCCGGTGAACGTATTGGTCGCCGACAGCACCAACGTGCCGATGCCGGTCTTGTTGATCGCCGTGTTGACGCCGCCGGTCGTCAGTCCGGTGCCGCCGATGGAGTCGCCGTAGGTCACGGCGCCACCGGACACGCTGATATTGGCCGTCACGCCGCTCAGGAAGATGCCGGCGCCCTGCGCTGCGCCGGCCGCCGCCGAAAACCCGTTGATGGCGCTTGGCCCGATGCCGATGCCGGGGGTGCCGGCGGCGCCACCGGTGACGGTGTTGCCCGAAATCGGCGAGTCGAGAATCGTCAGCGTGCCGCCGGTGGCGACATAGATGGCGCCGCCATTGGCTGCGCCGCCATTGCCGCCGGCGCCGCCGTCGGAGCCGGGCCCGGGCCCGCCCGAGCCGCTGGCATTCGTCGCGCCGTCGCCGCCGGTGCCGCCGTTGCCGCCATTGGCGTTGCCGGTGCCGCCCGGATTGTTGTTGGTGTAGGTGTTGCTGTTGGTGGTGCCTGAGCCGCCGCCGCCACCGCCGCCGTCGCCGAGCGCGGCGCCCGCGGTGCCGGCCGTGCCTTGCGTGCCGGTATGTCCGCCGGTGCCGCCCGCACCGCCGCCGCCGCTGGCGCCGCCGTTGTTCGCGGCGCCGCCCGCGCCGCCATTGCCGCCGTTCACCGGGTCGGCTGCCGCGTTCTGTGCGCTGCCGCCGTTGCCGCCACTGCCGCCGGTGGCGCTGTTGCTGGTGAAGGTTACCGCGGCGATCGTGACGTTGGCGCCGCTGCCGACCAGCAGGCCGCCGCCGGCACCGAGACCGCCACCGCCGCCGCCGCCGGAGCCATAGGCCAGGCCGCCGCTATAATAGCCGTTCTGGCCGTTCTGGCCGTTGCCGCCGATCGCGGCCGTGTTGGTGATCGCCAGGCTGGAGATGTTCACGGTCGGCGCGTTGGCACCGTTGACGACGATGCCCTGAAACGAGGAGGCGCCGTTGATCGTCTGGCCGTTGCCGGTGATGTTCACCGTGACGTTGCTGTTGGCGGCCTGCAGTTGCGCAAGCGAGCTCGACAGCGTGAAGCCGCTGGTGATGTTGATGGTGACGGTCGAGTTGGCGCCGGCGGCCGCGACCGCTGCCACCGCCGTATTCCAGTCGGTCTGGTTGGCGACGTCGATCGCCAGGGCCTGGGTGCTCAACATGGTGCCCGCAAGAAGAACCGAGACGGTCAGCCAGCGCCGCGACTTCGGCGCAGCAAACATCGTTCTCGCAAGGCAAGCCATTGCATTCCCCAATAATGAAGGCGGAGGTCAGATACGAACTGGATTAAGCAGCAAAAAATTCACGCCACACTTGTGGCCAAGAAATGAAATGTTAGGACACATACTGTCAAGCGCAGCAAAGACACACAGCGTCGGGAATGTTGTGCATCTGGTATTTTGCTACCAAGGATAGATTTTTTCCATCCGGCGACCGTGATCGATGATCGCTGCGATCTGCCGCAAAACACAGAGCAGTGCATATGAAAGGCTGACGTGGCCATCGCGGCGGTCGTGCAGGGGCGGCACAGGCGCGGCCGTGCTGTTGCGGCGAATCGCGCGTGGTGAGACCGTGCTCACCTCGGATGCGCTCTTACTTTGATTCCAGGACCGTGTGCGTATCGCCTCCCGGCGCGATCGCGATTGAGCCAGGGCCCCGAGCGCGATGCCTCGGGGGGCGGCGAGCCGTCGACGCCCTTGCCTCGTGTCTGACCTGACCTCTGAGTCAGGCAAACCTTTGCCGAGCCAGCTTTGCGCCGGTGCCGAGCGCCATCAGCTTGGCCTCGGCGATCTCGCGCCGCATCGGCGCCATGCCGCAGTTCGTCGTGGCGATGATGTTCTCCTTCGGCACCACCTTCATGACGTCCTCGAGCGTCTTGCAGACGTCCTCGGCGGTCTCGATCGCGTCGCTGGCGACGTCGATGACGCCGGCCTGCACGATCTTGTTCTTGAGCAGGCCGAGCAGCTCGATCGGCACCTTCGAATTGCGGCACTCGACCGCGACCTGCTGGATGCTGCTGGCGTCGATGACCGGGAAGGTCTCCTCATACTGCCGCCACTCGCCGCCCAGCGTCTCCTTCCAGTCGGTGTTGGCCTTGATGCCGTAGCCGTAGCAGATGTGCACGGCGGTCGGGCAGGTCAGGCCTTCGGCGGCGCGCTCCAGCGCCTTGATGCCCCAGTCGCGCACCTCGTCCATGTAGACGTTGAAGGCGGGCTCGTCGAACTGGATCATGTCGATGCCGTCGTCGTGCAGCGCCTTGGCCTCCTGGTTCAGCAACTCGGCGAAGGCGAACGCCATCTTGACGCGGTCGCCATAGTAGCTGTCGGCGATGGTGTCGATGATGGTCATCGGGCCGGGCAGGGTGAACTTCACGGCACGCGTCGTGTGCGTGCGTGCGATCCGCGCCTCGTCGCCATGGACGCGGCCCTTCAGCGAGAGCGGCGCCACCACCTGCGGCACCATCGCCTTGTAGCGGTCCTTGCGGATGCCCATCTCGACCTTGTGGGCGAAGTCGATGCCTTCGACACGTTCCAGGAATCCGTGCACGAAATGCTGCCGCGACTGCTCGCCCTCGGTGAGAATGTCGATCCCGGAATCCTCCTGCAGCTTCAGCGCCAGGATGGTGGCATCACGCTTGGCGCGCGCCAGCTCGTCGCCCTTCGACTTCCACGGCGCCCACAGCACGTTGGGCTCGGCCAGCCATTCCGGCTTCGGCAGCGAGCCTGCGATGGTCGATGGAAACAGCATGGTCGAACTCTCCGGCATAGGGGGGCGGTCAGGCTTGAGCGCCTGTCTGCCATGGCTTACCCTTCAGGTACAGAAGAACGAAGCCGCCTCGCGTGTTCCGCAGCGCGGCATAATGGTCCGGGGAAGGAATCGGGGAAGGATGATCGATCTCCACTACGCGCCGACGCCGAACGGCTGGAAGATCTCGATCACGCTCGAGGAACTCGGGCTGCCTTATACCGTCATTCCCGTCGACATCCGCGCCGGCGACCAGTTCAAGCCGGAGTTCCTGGCGATCAGCCCCAACAACCGGATTCCCGCGATCGTCGATCACGCGCCGGCCGATGGCGGCGCGCCGTTCCCGGTGTTCGAGACCGGCGCGATCCTGATCTATCTTGCCGACAAGACCGGCCGTTTCCTGCCGCAGGAGATGCGGGCGCGCTCGCGTGTCATCCAATGGGTGATGTGGCAGATGGCCGGGCTGGGGCCGATGATGGGGCAGCATGGGCATTTCGCGCTGTATGCGGCCGAGAAGATCCCTTATGCGATCCAGCGCTATCGTGATGAGGTCGCACGGCTGTTCCACGTGCTCGACGTGCAGCTCGGCAAGACCGGCGCCTACGTCGCCGGCGACGACTATTCGATCGCCGACATCGCCTGCTTTCCGTGGATGATGACGCACAAGGCCCAGGGGTTTACGCTCGACGACTATCCCGGCATCAAGCGCTGGTACGCGGTGTTGCGCGCGCGGCCGAAGCTGCAGGCGGGGCTGGCGATCGGCAAGTTCGTCAAGGAGCCGTTCGACGAGCAGTCGCGTCATGTGATGTTCGGCGCGCGGGCGAAAGAGATGATCGAACGAGGTTCATAAGAAACCCTCATGGTGAGGAGCGCCGCAGGCGCGTCTCGAACCATGAGGCCACGACGCGGGCCTCATCCTTCGAGATGCGCGCAGTGCGCGCTCCTCAGGATGAGGAAAAACAGCCAGAACGGAAATCATCCATGATCGAATTCTTCTTCGACTGCTCCAGCCCCTGGACCTATCTCGCCTTCCACAACATCCAGCCGCTCGCGCAGGAATTCGACGTCGACATCGTCTGGCGGCCGATCCTGGTCGGCGGCATCTTCAACACCGTCAATCCCAGCGTCTATGCGCAGCGCGAGAAGCCGGTGCCGGCCAAGGCGGCCTACATGCTGAAGGACCTCGGCGATTGGTCCCGCTCGGCCGGGCTCAAGATCAAGATGCCGCCATCGGTGTTCCCTGTGAACAGCGTCAAGGCGATGCGCGGCTGCATTTGGCTGGGCCAGGACATGGTGCCGTTCGCGCGGGCCGTGTTCGAGATCTATTGGGGCGAGGACCAGGACATCTCGCAGGATGCGGTGCTGACCGAGGTGTGCCGGCGCGTCGGCATCGATCCGAAGGCGTTCTTCGATGGGATCGCGCAGCAGGGCATCAAGGACCAGCTGCGCATCAACACCGAGGAGGTCGTCAAGCGCGGCGGCTTCGGCTCGCCGACCATCTTCGTCAATGCCACCGACATGTATTTCGGCAACGACCGGATGCCGCTGATCCGCGAGGCGCTGGCGAGGGCGAAGGGGCGCGCCAGCTGATGGCGCGGGCGATCGTCTGCCGCGAGCTCGGGCCGCCGGAGAAGCTGAAGCTCGAAGACCTTCCGCCACGCCCGCTGGCCGAGGGCGAGGTGCGGGTTAAGATCCGCGCGGCCGGCATCAATTTCCCGGACATTCTAATGGCGGCGGGCGAGTATCAGCTCAAGCCGGAGCTGCCGTTCACGCCCGGCGTGGAGGCGGCCGGCGACGTCATCGCGGTCGGCGCGGCCGCGACCGGCCATGCCGTCGGCGACAAGGTCATCGTCCGGATGCGCTTCGGCGCTTACGCCGAGGAGGCGGTGGTGGCCGGGAGCCAGCTCACGCCGCTGCCGTCGACCTTCGACTATGCTGAAGGCGCGACCTATCTGGCCGGCCACGGCACCGCTCATCACGCGCTGGTCGATCGCGGCCAGCTCAGGCCCGGCGAGACGCTGCTGGTGCAAGGCGCCGGCGGTGGCGTCGGCCTTGCCGCCGTCGAGATCGGCAAGCTCCTGGGCGCGACCGTGATCGCGGCGGCGTCGTCGGAGGAGAAACTCGCGGTCGCCCGCGCGCGCGGCGCTGATCATCTCGTGCTGTATGCGCGCGAGCCGTTCCGCGACGCCGTCAAGCGCATCACCGATGGCCGCGGCGTCGACGTCGTGTTCGATCCGGTCGGGGGCGAGGTGTTCGAGAACAGCGTCCGCTGCATCGCCTGGGGCGCGCGGCTGCTGGTCATCGGCTTCACCGGCGGCATTGGGCTCGCACGCACCAATCTGATCCTGATGAAGGGCGCCAGCGTGCTC
This sequence comes from Bradyrhizobium sp. HKCCYLRH2015, assembly GCF_051168215.1. NCBI lineage: Bacteria > Pseudomonadati > Pseudomonadota > Alphaproteobacteria > Hyphomicrobiales > Nitrobacteraceae > Bradyrhizobium > Bradyrhizobium sp. HKCCYLRH2015. The sequence continues at coordinate 593,589 of NZ_JBNPUO010000001.1, forward strand.
GGCGTCCGTGCCGGCGAGGCGGTGCGGAAGGATCCCGAGCTGGGCCAGCGCCGCATGGCGGCGCTGCTGGAGTTCGCTGAGCAGGGCAAGCTGCGGCCGAACGTCTCCCATCGCGTGCCGTTCGCGGACTACGCCGCGGCGATGCGGCTGTTGATCGATCGCAAGGCGATCGGTCGGGTCGCGCTGGTGATGGACTGAGGCACACAGCGGCGCCAAACCACCGGTGTTGTCCCGGCCTTGAGCCGGGACCCATACCGCGTGATCTCTCTTGTGGCACCCTGAACGTCGTTCTTCGCCAAACAGCGCCCTGTGGTTATGGGTCCCGGATCGGCGCGCGCCGTGCCGCGCGCTTGTCCGGGACGACACCGAGGGTGGGGTTGGCACCGCTCGCCGTCATTGCGAGCGAAGCGAAGCAATCCAGGGCTAAGACGGGACTCTGGATTGTTTCGTCGTGGAGCCTGTCATCGGGCCGCGCTTTGCGCGGACCCGTTTGCTCCTCGCAATGACGGACGACTACTTGTACTCCCGCTCGTCCCACCACGGAAAATAATCCGGCATATCAGCCGTCACCGTGTTCTTGAACTGCGCCGGGCGCTTCTCCAGGAACGACACCACGCCTTCCTTGACGTCGTCGGAGCGGCCGCGCGCGTAGATGCCGCGGCTGTCGACCTTGTGCGCCTCCATCGGATCGTCGGCGCCCATCATGCGCCACATCATCTGGCGGATCAGCGCGATCGACACCGGCGCGGTCTTCTCCGCGATCTCGCGCGCAAGCGCTCGGGCGGTCGGCAGCAGATCATCCGGCGGCACGACCTTGCTGACGAGGCGGCCGGCGAGCGCCTCCTGCGCCGGAAACACGCGGCCGGTGTAGCACCATTCCAGCGCCTGCGAGATGCCGACGATGCGTGGCAGGAACCAGCTCGACGCCGCCTCCGGCACGATGCCGCGCTGGGAGAACACGAAGCCGAACCGTGCAGCGTCCGAGGCAATGCGGATGTCCATCGCAAGCTGCATGGTGACGCCGATGCCGACGGCGGGACCGTTCACCGCGGCAATCACCGGCTTCAGCGACTTGAAGATCCGCAACGTCACCTGGCCGCCGCCGTCGCGCACCTGCGGATCGGAATAGTCGACGCGACCGTCGGCATGGCGCTTCACCGGACCGCGCTTAGCATCGCGGTCGAAGGTGTCGGCACCAGACGAAAGGTCTGCACCGGCGCAGAACGCGCGGCCCGACCCGGTGACGATGATCGCCCTGACGCCGTCGTCCTTGTCGGCGCGATCGAAGGCGTCGATCAACTCCTCCATCATGGTGCCGGTGAAGGCGTTGAGCTTCTCCGGCCGGTTGAGCGTGATGGTGAGGATCTTGTCGACGACGTCATAGAGAATGGTCTGGTAGGCCATGGGGTTTCCTGGTCCGCTGTTGTTATTAGTTAGGCGAGCCAAAAATCCCGCCGTCATTCCGGGGCACGCCCGAAGGGCGTGAGCCCGGAATCCATAACCACGATCGTGAGTATGGATTCCGAGTTCGTGCTTCGCACGCCCCGGAATGACGACACAAACTAAGACCCGCGACGTGACCACAATAGTTCAGCGTTGCGCGGCGGCAAAGACCCGATAAATCATTCCGCAGCATGGAAAGGCGTAAGGCAACTCGCCCATTCCTGCACCCAAGACTCGCTGATAACGCAGCGTCATCTTGTTTCAATGGGCGACGTCGCAGTGATAATCCGCGCTCACGCGTGGGGATAGCTCGTCGTCTAATGGGCGGATGGTTGTGAAGCCGGAGCCTTTGGCCATGGCCGCTGCTCGCCGCGTAATCCCTCGAACGTCTTGGCCATCCCGAGCACGCCGACATCGTCGAAGCGGCGGCCGACGATCTGCAGGCCGATCGGGAAGCCGTCGGAGTCGTAGCCGGCATTGACGGAGATCGCCGGGTTCTCCGACATGTTCCACGGTACGGTGTAGGTGATGTGCTCGAACGGTGCCTGCGGATCGTTGACCGGCGAGGCGAACTCGGCGGGGAATTTCACGCCGGGCGAGACCGGCGAGATGATGTAGTCGTAGTCGCAGAACAGTCTTGCTGCGGCGGCGCGTAGCGCCATCGTGACGTTGAAGCCTCTGACGACTTCGACGCCGGAGAGCGCGGCGCCGCGCTCGGCCCATTGCAGGATGTAGGGCAGGGTCTTGGCGCGCACCTCGGGCACCAGCCGCGCCAGATCGTCCCACAGCCGCGCACGCCAGAAATTGTCGAGACCGTCGAGCATCTCGCGCGTCAGGAAGCCCTTGACCTCGCTGATTACGGCGCCGGCGTCCTCGAACGCTCTGGCGGCCGCCAGCGTCGTCGCGCGCACCGGCTCCTCGAGCGGCTGGCCGACGCCGCCGAGATCGAGCATCAGGCCGATGCGCAGCTTGCGCACCGGCTTCTCCGCGATCTTCCAGTGCAGGTCCGAGGGCGGCAGGCTGGTGCCGTCGCGCCTGTCCGGCTTGGACAGCACGCTCATCATCAGCGCGGCATCGTCGACGATGCGTGTCATCGGGCCGGCAACGCGGCCGACATAGGGCGGATCGATCGGCACGCGGCCGAAGCTCGGCTTGAGGCCGACGAGGCCGCACCACGACGCCGGCAGCCGGATCGAACCGCCGATGTCGGTGCCGACATGCAGCGGACCGTAGCCCGCCGCGGCGGCAGCACCCGCACCGGCGCTGGACCCGCCGGGATTCATGCGGAGATCCCACGGGTTGCGCGTCAGCGGATGGAAGCTCGACAGGCCCGACGACAGCATGCCGTAGTCGGGCATCGTCGTCTTGGCAAAGATGATCGCGCCGGCCTCGCGCAGCCGGGCCACCGGCGGCGCATCGGCGGCGAGTGGCGTGCGCGTGACGCTGGCTGCGCCGAGCGGCATCGGCTGGCCCTTGGTGGCGAGATTGTCCTTCACCGTCGCCGGTACGCCGTCGAGCACGCCGGCCGGCTCGTCATTGGCCCAGCGCTCGGCCGACGCTTTCGCCGCCGCTCGCGCGGCGTCGGTGTCGAGCAGGTACAACGCCTTGATATCAGGCTCCCACGCCGCCACGTGCGCCAGCACCTCGTCCATCACCTCGGACGGCGAGAACTGGCGCGCGCGGTAGCCGGCGATCAGGTCGACGGCGGAGAGATCGTGAAGCGAGGTGATGTCGTCCGAGACGGGCTTGTGCATGCTGGTGCTCCCACGCCGAAGTTCATCTCGATCTGCCGCCCGCTCATTGACGTATGTCAGTCGCGCTAGGCTGCCTTAAGGCGCGTCTCGATGATGCGGGCGAACATGCTGGCGCCGATCGGCAGGATCTTGTCGTCGAGCACGTAGCCGGGATTGTGCACCGGCACCGAGCCGTCATGGCCGACCCAGAAATAGGCGCCCGGGATGGTCTGCAGCATGTCGGCGAAATCCTCGCTACCCATCTTCGGCGTCGAGCGGGTCAGCACCTTGGACGGCTCGACCACGGTGCGCGCGACTTCCTCGACCACCTTGGACTGCTCCTCCTGGTTCACAAGGACGCTGAACGTGTCACGGATGTCGACATCGATCTCGCAATTGAACGCCGCCGCCATGCCGGCGCAGATCGCGCGCATGCGCTCGCGCACCAGCGCGCGCACGGGGTCGGAGAACGCACGCACGGTGCCGCACAGCCAGGCATCGCCGGGAATGACGTTGTAGGCCGAGCCGGCATGGATCTGGGTGATCGAGACCACGGCGGCCTGCAGCGGCTCGACGTTGCGGCTGACGATGGTCTGGATCGCCTGGGCCACGCTGGTGGCAATCACCACCGCGTCCTTGGAGCGCTCGGGCATCGCGCCGTGGGCGCCGTAGCCGGAGATCCGGATGTCGAAGAAGTCGGCGCCGGCCATGGCAGGGCCGGGCAGGATCGCGATCTCGCCGTGCTCCAGGTCCGGCGCATTGTGCAGGCCGTAGAGTTCGTCGCAGGGAAACTTCTGGAACAGGCCGTCCTTGATCATCGCGCGTGCGCCGCCGAGTCCTTCCTCCGCCGGCTGGAAGATGAAGTGCACGGTGCCGTCGAAGTTGCGGGTCTCGGCGAGATAGCGCGCCGTGCCGAGCAGCATCGTGGTGTGGCCGTCATGGCCGCAGCCGTGGAAGCGGCCGGGGATGGTCGAGCGCCACGGCAGGTTGGTGTTCTCCTCCATCGGCAGCGCATCCATGTCGGCGCGCAGGCCGATCTTCCTGCCGCTGTCGTTCTTGCCCTTGAGGACGCCGATCACCCCGGTGCCGCCGAGGCCGCGATGCACCTCGATGCCCCATTGCGCGAGCTTCTCGGCGACGATGCCGGAGGTGCGCGTCTCCTCGAAGCCGATCTCGGGATGCGCGTGCAGGTCGCGGCGGATGGCGGTGAGCTCGTCGGCGTAACCTTGGATGCGATCGATGGTCGGCATGGGTGCGTTTCCGTTGAGAGGTTTATGCTTTGAACGCCGGGCCGTTCGGCTTGAGGCGGATGCCCGGACGCAAGCTGGTCCAGGGCAAAGTGGAGGGATCGGCGGGCATCGCGCCGGGCGCGGCGCAGATCAGGAGATGTTCGGCGATCGGTTCGAAATCGGCGCGGAAATGCACCGAGCTCTTGTTGACGAGAATGGCCTGTTCGGTCGGCTCGATGCCGACGAAGCGATACATTTCCTGGTCGGCGAGCTGGGACTTGTGCGAGGCCACCACGACCCTGACGTCGCCGATGCGCAGTGCCGCGGACGGTCCCATCTCCATCTTGCGGCCGCCATAGAACGGGCCGGGCGCGACGAAGCGGCCGTCGGAGATCTTCTCGACGATGAAGCTCTCCTCGAACGGCGCATCGCCGGGAATGCCGCTCTTGCCGCCGAGCGACAGCGTCACGGTGGCGCCCTCGCCGGCGGCATGGGCGGCCAGCGCCGCCTGCGGATCGTAGATCATGCCGATCGCGGCACGGCTGGCGCGGTTGCGCACCAGTGCGCGCAGCATGCCGGTGGTGTCGGAGTCGCCGCCGGCGCCGGGATTGTCCTGGGTGTCGGCGATCACGATCGGGCGTGTCGCCGTCTTCGCCAGCGTCATGGCATGGCGCACGCCGTCGTCGGGCGCATAGATGCGGCCGTCGAAATCATTCTCGTGGCCCGCGACGATCGCCGCGATCGCATCCGCCGCGGCATCCGCGTCGGCCTGCGTACGGCCATAGGCGAACACGCTCGGGCCGCAATGGGCGAAATCGGCGGCGGGAAAGCCGGGCGCGAAGGACAGCGTCGGCACCGCCTCGCTCTGCAGCGCCGCGAGCTTCTCGTAGATGCCCTTGGTCGGCTGGTCGTTGGTGCACTGCCAGCTGATCGGGATCAGGAACGGCAACTGCCGGAACGCCTTGGCAAGCGGCTCTTTCGTCCGCAGCAGCAGCGCGAGATGCTCCGTCGACGCGCGTCCGGTGTCGGCCATGTCGGTGTGCGGATATTTGCGATAGGCGATCAGCGCATCCGCATGCGCCATCATCTCGGGCGTGACGTTGGCGTGCAGGTCGAGGCTCGCGACCAGCGGCACGTGCGGGCCGATCACCTTGCGGACGCGGGCGAGGATCTCGCCTTCGCCGTCGTCGAGATGCTCGGTCACCATCGCGCCGTGCAGATCGAGATAGACGCCGTCGAGCGGCCCGGCAGCCCTGATGCGATCGACCATCGCGGTCGTGATGCGCTCGAACGCATCCCGGGTGACATGTGCGGAGGGGCTCGCCGCACAGGCGATGGTGGGAACGATCTTCCAGCCGTTCGCTTCCGCGACCGCGATGAAGCCGGCCTGGCCGGCATTAATGCCGCGCATCGTCGTGAGCACGGAGGTCGCATCAACGATCGAGCCGCGGCCGCCGCCATGCATGAACGCGTCGTAGTCCGCTTTCGTCGGAGCGAATGTATTGGTCTCGTGCAGGAAGCCGCCGATCGCGACGCGCGTCATTACTTCGCCTCAGGCCGTTGAACGTATGATGACGTTAGACCCGGGTTCGCGGCCCACGCAAGCGATGGAGCGATGCCGTTTTGCATGCCGCTAACGCGTAGCCCGGATGAGCGGACGCCTGCGCCCGAAGGGCGAAGGCGGGAGCGACATCCGGGTTCATCGCCGCAGTTCGTGAGATCCCGCATGTCGCTGGCGCCGCCGCGCGTTCCGCGCGCCGGCTTTCGCTCATGCGGGCTACGGCAGCGCTGCTACGCCACCGCTTCCGCCACCGGCCGGAAGTTGGCAAAGTCCCAGTTCCGTCCGGGGGCCGCTTCGAGCAGGGATCTGGTATAGGCCTCCTTCGGATGCGTCAGGATCTCGCCGGCCGGGCCCTGTTCGACGATGCGGCCCTTCTGCATCACGACGACGTCGTCGCAGATCTGCGCGGCAACGCGCAGATCATGCGTGATGAACAGGATCGCGATCCCGAGCCGGCGCTGGATCTCGTCGAGCAGCTCCAGCACCTGCGCCTGCACCGACACGTCCAGTGCAGAGACGGCTTCGTCCGCCACCAGCACGTCCGGATCGAGCGCGAGCGCGCGTGCGATCGCGATGCGCTGGCGCTGGCCGCCGGAGAACTGGTGCGGATAGCGCGAGATCGCGTCCGCGGGCAGGCCGACCAGCTCGAGAAGCTCGCGCGCCCGCGCCATCGCCTTGTCGTGCGACGTGCCGTAATTGACGGGCCCCTCGGCGATGCTCTCGCCGACGGTGAGGCGCGGGTTGAGTGAGCGGTAGGGATCCTGGAACACGATCTGGATGCGCTTGCGGTGCGGCTGCAGCAGCCGCCGCGTCAGGATCGAGATCTCGTGGCCGGCAAGGCGGACGCCGCCGGAGGTCGGATCGATCAGCCGGACGATGCAGCGCGCCACCGTCGACTTGCCGGAGCCGCTTTCGCCGACGATGCCGAGCGTGCGGCCCTTGCGCAGGGTGAGCGTGACGTTCTGCGCAGCGACGACCTCGCGCGCTTTGCCGAGGAACGAACGCTCGCGATAGACCTTGCCGAGCTCGTTGGTCTCCAGCACTACCGGCTCGGTGCTGTCAGGCCGGGGCGGGCGCGGGATCAGGCTGGGCACGGAGGCCAGCAGGTTGCGCGTGTAGTCCATCTCGGGCGCGCGCAGGATCTTGTCGAGCGCGCCGGTCTCGACCAGGCGCCCCTGGCGCATCACCGCGACGCGGTCGGCGATCTCGGCGACCACGCCCATGTCGTGGGTGATGAACAGCACCGCCGTGCCGTGATCGCGCTGCAGCTCGCGGATCAGCGACAGGATCTGCTTCTGCGTGGTGACGTCGAGCGCGGTGGTCGGCTCGTCGGCGATCAGCAGCTTCGGCTCGAGCACCAGCGCCATCGCGATCATGATGCGCTGGCGCTGGCCGCCGGACAGGCGATGGGGATAGGAGCCGAAGATTCGCTCGACGTCGGGCAGGTGGACCTGCTCCATCATGTCGAGGATGCGCTTGCGCCGCGCCCGTGCATCGAGCGACGTATGCGCGCGCAGCACCTCGTCGATCTGGCGGCCGACCGGCACGACCGGATTGAGCGCGGTCATCGGCTCCTGAAAGATCATCGCCATCCGGGTGGCACGCAGCTCACGCAGCCGGCGATCGGTCGCGGTGAGCAGCTCTTCGCCGACCAGCTTGACGCTGCCGCCGACGGCATGCAGCGCGTTCTTCGGCAGAAGGCCCATCGTGGTCAGCGAGGTCACGGACTTGCCCGAGCCGCTCTCGCCGACGACGCAGAGCGTCTCGCCTTTCTCGACCTTGATCGAGACGCCGTCGATGATGCGCGGGCCGTTCGGGTTCTTCGTCTTGCCGACGGTGACGACGAGATTGTCGATGTCGAGGATGGTGTCGGTCATTAGGTCAGGTCTCCGCCGTCATTGCGAGGAGCGAAGCGACGAAGCAATCCAGAGTCGCGGGCGTGGCCCTGGATTGCTTCGCTTCGCTCGCAATGACGAAAAGTGAGATGATCATCTGGGCTAAGCGGTGCCGTCACTTGCCGGCCTCGCGCTGCTTCATGCGCGGGTCGAGCGCGTCGCGGGCGGCGTCGCCGATCAGGTTGATCGACAGGATGGCGATCGACAGCAGCAGGCCGGGCCAGAAGATCAGCGACGGCTTGATCTGGAAGTAGGAGCGGCCCTCGGCCATGATGTTGCCCCAGGTCGGCGTCTCCGGGCTGATGCCGGCGCCGAGGAACGACAGGATCGCCTCGGTGAGAATCGCGGCGGCGCAGATGTAGGTGCCCTGGACGATCAGCGGCGCGATCGTGTTCGGCATCAGGTGCCGCCACATGATCTTGGGCATCGACGTGCCCAATGAAATCGCGGCCTCGACATAGGGCTCCTCGCGCGCGGTCAGCACGACGGAGCGGACGAGGCGAGCGACGCGCGGGATCTCGACGATGGTGATCGCGATCATCACGGTGCCGACGCTGGCGCCGGACAGCGACACCACGGCGATGGCGAGCAGGATGCTCGGGATCGCCATCAGGCCGTCCATCACCCGCATCATGATGGCGTCGACCCAGCGGAAGAAGCCGGAGACGAGGCCGATCACCAGGCCGATCGCGATCGAGATGATCGCCGCGCCGACGCCGACCAGAAGCGAGATGCGGCCGCCATAGATCGTGCGCGACAACAGGTCGCGGCCGTAGGCGTCGGTGCCGAGCAGATATTGCGCGCTCGACGGCTTGAGCCGCTGCGCCGGCGCGAGCAGCACCGGGTCGTGCGGCGCCAGCAGCGGCGCCAGGATCGAGATGATCACGATCAGCGACAGGCACACCGTGGCCACGGCGATGATCGGGGTCGAGGTCAGAAAGCCGAACCGGGGCCCGAGTCGCGTGGTGACCGGGATCGACGGCTCAGGAGTGGTGACGATTGCCATCGGAACAGGGCCTCAGTAGCGGATGCGGGGATCGAGCAGGGTGTAGGCGAGGTCGATCAGCAGATTGACCGCGAGATAGATGAAGGAGGTCAGAAGGATCATGCCCTGGATGACCGGATAGTCGCGCGCCAGCACGGCGTCGACGGTGAGGCGGCCGATGCCCGGCAGGTTGAACACGCTCTCGGTGACCACGACGCCGGAGATCAGCAGCGCGAAGCCGGAGCCGATCACGGTGATGACGGGCACCGCCGCATTGCGCAGCGCGTGCCGCAGCAGCACCGCGATCTCGCTGACGCCCTTGGCGCGGGCGGTGCGCACGAAGTCCTCGCCGAGCACATCGAGCATCGCGGCGCGCGTCATGCGCGCGATCAGTGCGACGTAGATGAAGGACAAGGCGCAGGTCGGCAGGATGATGCGCTCGAAGAACGGGCCGAAGCCAGCGCTGAGACTCTTGAAGCCCTGAACGGGGACCCAGCGCAGGTTGATCGCGAACACCTGGATCAGGATGTAGCCGATGACGAACACCGGCACCGAGAAGCCGATCACCGAGAGCGCCATCACGAAACGATCGATCCAGGTGCCGTGCTTCCAGGCCGCGATGACGCCGAGCGGGACGGCGACGAGGATCGACAGGATGATGGTCGAGATCGCGACCGAGATCGACGGCTCGATGCGCTGTCCGATCATCTGCAGCACCGGCACCTTCGAGATCAGCGACACGCCGAGATCGCCATGCAGCAGCTGATTGATCCAGGTGAAGAACTGGATGTAGAGCGGCTCGTGCAGACCGAGCGTGATGCGGATGCGCTCGAGCTGCTCCGGAGTCGCGTTGTCGCCGGCGAGAATCGCCGCGGGATCGCCCGGCGTCAGCCGGAGCAGGAGAAAGACGAACAGCGCCACCACGCCCATCACGGGGATGGATGCGAGGATGCGGCGAAGCAGATAACCGATCATCTTGAGAGAACCGCCTTCATGGTGCTGGGGCGACGCGCGCAACGTCGTGAGAGAGTGTGCATGTCACCGATGTCCATCGCTTTCAAGGTCTCCGATGTGCGCTCGCCCGCTCCTGCGCGCAGGATGACACGGTGTTCGTGATCCGCGCGAACCATCGCATTTGCGAACAATGTCGCAGCACTTTTGCGGCGAACCTTCTCGGAAACTTTGCAAGCCGCATGCCATCATGCGCGCGCTGCGGAGTGATTGTCCACTCGCCCCGTGCAGGTCCCGGAAAATGAAACCGTGCTGCTGCGCAGCGTAGCCCGGGCGAGCGCAGCGACCGCGCCGACGAGCGGGACCCGCATGTCGCTGACGCTCATGCGGGCTGCGCGCCGTCGCGTGCCGCGATCTAGTCGAGCGTCGCGAGCAGTCCCGCCATCAGGCGGCCGCGCTCGGCGAGGCTGTCGATCTCGATGTGCTCGTTCAGAGTGTGCATGTCGGTGCCGCGCACCCCTAGGCCGTCGAGGGTTGGAATGCCGAGCGCGCCGGTGAAATTGCCATCCGAGCCGCCGCCTGCCGAGCCGTGCGGCAGCGACAGGCCGAGCTGCTCGGCGATTCCGCGCGCCTTGTCGTACAGCGCCATGGTTCCGGAATCCGGCTCCCACACCGGCCGCGTCACGCCGCGCGTCACCTTGAAGGTCACGTCGTCGGTGGTGCCGGACAGGGCGAGCATGCGCTCCACGCCGCGATCGAGATCGGCCTGCCGTTTCGCCATGCTGAGCGCTTCGCCGGTGGCGGTGGTGGCGACGCAATTGACCCACTGGCCGCCATGCACGATGCCCACCGAGAAGGTGCAGTCCTCGGTCGTCATGCCGTCGATGGCGAGGATCTGTCGCGCCATTGCCCGGATCGCGGAACGGCCCGCGCCGAGCCGTGCGCCGGCATGGCTCGGACGTCCGATCGCCTCGAGATTGAAGCGGGCGATGGCATAGCGGCCGGTCACCACGCCATTGTCCTGACGGCCCGGCTCGGGCACCAGCACGTATTTGTTGCGCTGCGCCTCGGCTTCGATGATGTCGCGGGTCGAGGGCGTGCCGACCTCCTCGTCAGGCGTGAACAGGACGGTGATCGGCAGCGGCGTGGCGATGGACGCCTTGCTCAACTGGCGGACCGCTTCCAGCGAGAGATAGTTGCCGCCTTTCATGTCGCAGATGCCGGGCCCGTAGCATCGGTTGCCGTCGCGGCGCCACGGCAGCTTGGCCAGCGTGCCGACGGGGTGAACGGTATCCATGTGGCCGGCGATCAGGATGCCCGGCTCACCCTGCCGCGGGTGCGGGAAGCGGGCGCGCACGCAGCCGGCGAAGCCCTGGCGTCCGGCGATGCGCTCGATCGTCGCACCCATGATCGCCATGTCGCGCGCGGCGAGATCCAGCATGCGCTCCACCGCGGCGGCGTCCCAGGTCGGACTTTCGCATTCGACCCAGCCGCGCAGGCCCTGCAGCATGATGTCGGTATCGAAGGGAAGGTGGGCTGGATTCATTTGTGCTCTCTCAAGGCTTTGTCGCGATCTCATGACACGAGACGGAGTTGCGCACGCCTTGTAAAGCGAAAGCTATGCGGACGTTAACGGCATTCTCAGCCCAGGGCCGCATGCGCTGAATGCGGATTGACGCGAAAGGCGACCTCTGCAACTGTCGAAAGCTCGCGACTTACAGCATGTTAGTTCGCACAAGGATTGATCTGCACGCCCAACGAATGGTCTGGATCTGATCAGTTTCAGGTCAAACCATCCACTCAGGAGACCTCGTAATGTTCCACAGCCCGCGCTGGAAACGTCTGACGCTCGCGACGAGCCTCGCCGTTTCCATGCTTTCGCTCTCGACGGCGCTGAGCACCCAGGCCATCGCAGCCGGCAAGAAGACGATCACGGCGGTGATGCATTCGGATCTGCGCGTCATCGATCCCGGATTCACGACGGCCTACATCACCCGTGACCATGGCTACATGGTCTACGACACGCTGCTGGCGACGGATTCGAATTTCAAGGTCCAGCCGCAGATGGCGGACTGGAAGATCTCCGACGACAAGCTGACCTACACCTTCACCCTGCGCGACGGCCTGAAATGGCATGACGGCACGCCGGTGACCGCCGAGGACTGCGTCGCCTCGCTGAAGCGCTGGGGCCGCAACGACGGCATGGGCCAGAAGCTGATGGACTTCACGGCGAGCCTGGAGGCTGCGGATGCCAAGACCATCGTGCTCAAGTTGAAGGAGCCCTATGGACTCGTCCTGGAGTCGATCGCCAAGCCGTCCTCGCTGGTGCCGTTCATGATGCCGAAGCGTCTCGCCGAGACGCCGGCGGGACAGCAGATTCCCGAGCAGATCGGCTCGGGCCCGTTCAAATTCGTCAAGGCGGAATTCCAGCCGGGCGTGAAGGCGGTGTACGAGAAGAACACCGACTACGTGCCGCGCAAGGAGCCGGCGAGCTGGACGTCCGGCGGCAAGGTGGTGAAGGTCGACCGCGTCGAGTGGATCACGATGCCGGATGCGCAGACCGCGGTGAACGCGCTGCAGTCGGGCGACATCGACTTCATGGAGAACCTTCCCTACGACATGCTGCCGGTGCTGGAGTCGAACTCCGAGCTCAAGATCGACGTGCTGAACAAGTTCGGCTTCCAGACGCTCGGCCGCATGAACTTCCTCAACCCGCCGTTCGACAACGTGAAGGTGCGCCGCGCGGCCTTCCTCGCGTTGAACCAGAAGGACGTGCTGGACGCGCTGGTCGGCAATGAGAAGTACCAGAAGATCTGCGGCGCCGTGTTCGTGTGCGGCACGCCGCTCGAGACCGATGTCGGCGCCGAGACGCTGATCAAGGGCAACGGCATGGCGGAAGCCAAGAAGGCGCTCGCCGAGTCCGGCTATGACGGCACGCCGATCGCGATCATGGCGCCGGGCGACGTCACCACCTTGAAGGCGCAGCCCGTCGTGGCGGCGCAGCTGTTGCGCGAGGCCGGCTTCAAGGTCGACCTGCAGGCGACGGACTGGCAGACCGTGGTGACGCGGCGCGCCAGCCAGAAGCCCGTGAAGGAGGGCGGCTGGAACATGTTCTTCACCAACTGGGTCGGCGCTGACGTCGCCAATCCCGTGGTGAACGTGTCGGTCGGCGGCCGCGGCACCAAGGGCGGCTGGTTCGGCTGGGCCGAGGATGCCGAGATCGAGAAGCTGCGCGACGCCTATGCGCGGTCGTCCTCGCTCGACGAGCAGAAGAAGATCGCCACCGAAATCCAGAAGCTGAACTACGAGAAGGTGATCTACATCCCGCTCGGCCAGTATCTGGTACCGAGCGGCTGGCGCAAGTCGCTGAGCGGCGTGCTGGACGGCCCGGCGACGCCGCTGTTCTGGAACGTCGACAAGAGCGAGTAGGCGGCGAACGCACTCGTGATGCAAACAAAGACGCGGCGAAGTGGAAACTTCGCCGCGTCTCTTTTTTGTTCCCGCATTCGCCCGTGCGTGAGCGCCCTTCAGCAGTGCGGATCGCGCACCGCTTCGAGACCCTCGACCATCAAGGGCGGGCTGATCTGATCCTGGGACGGGTTCTTCTCGGTGCGGATCGGCATGGCCGGACGTCGGCTGTCCCGCGGTTTGGTGACTTCATTCGGCATCATCAGGCTCCTTGCTGCTGCGCATAACAGACCGGGAGCCGCCGAGTTCCAGATGGCGGGACGTGATCGACGCAATCGCGATATGTGCATCCGCGTGATGCGGCGACCCATGCGCCCATGGCGATTGACCTGCGAGGGAACTGCTGCAAGTCTCCTCGCCGAGACTGTTTGCTGAAGCGTTTGCAGACGCGACGCAGGACGCCTCGTCAGGCCTTGATCGGTGTCAGGGCCCCCGGATGGAAGCTCACGCCAAGAGAGATCGCATGTCACATACTCCGCGCCGGACCGCATCCGCGCTCGTTTCATGGTTCGTCGCTTCGGTCATGGCCGTGTCGATGGCGGGCGTCACGACCGAGGCCTTCGCCGGCAAGAAGACGATCACGGCGGTGATGCATTCGGACCTGCGCGTGATCGATCCCGTGTTCACGCCGGCCTACATCACACGCGACCACGGCTACATGGTGTACGACACCCTGCTCGGGACGGACGCCAAGTTTCAGGTCCAGCCGCAGATGGCGGACTGGAAGGTCTCCGACGACAAGCTGACCTACACCTTCACCCTGCGCGACGGCCTGAAGTGGCACGACGGCACTGATGTCACCGCCGAGGACTGCGTCGCCTCGCTGAGGCGCTGGAGCCGCAACGACAGCATGGGCCAGAAGCTGATGGAGGCGACCGCCTCGCTCGAGGCCACCGACGCCAAGACCATCACCTTGAAGCTGAAGCAGCCGTACGGCCTGGTGCTGGAGTCCATCGGCAAGCCGTCGTCCTACGTACCGTTCATGATGCCGAAGCGTCTCGCCGAGACGCCCGCGAACCAGCAGATCTCGGAGCAGATCGGCTCCGGACCGTTCAAGTTCGTCAAGGCGGAATTCCAGCCGGGCGTGAAGGCGGTCTATGAGAAGAACACCGACTACGTGCCGCGCAAGGAGCCGCCGAGCTGGACGGCCGGCGGCAAGGTGGTGAAGGTCGATCGCGTCGAGTGGGTCTCGATGCCCGATGCGCAGACGGCCGTCAACGCGCTGCAGGCCGGTGACATCGACTTCATGGAATTCCCGCCGCTCGACCTCGAGCCGGTGCTCGCCGGCAATCCCGATCTGTCGATGAACGTGCTGAACAAGTTCGGCTACCAGACCCTGGGACGCATGAACTTCCTGTTTCCGCCGTTCGACAACGTGAAGATCCGCCGTGCGGCCTTCCTGGCGCTGAACCAGAAGGACGTGCTCGACGCGCTGGTCGGCAACGCCAAGTACTACACGATCTGCGGCGCCGTGTTCGGCTGCGGCACGCCGCTCGAATCCGACGTCGGCTCGGAGACGCTGGTGAAGGGCAACGGCATGGAGCAGGCCAAGAAGCTGCTGGCCGAGGCCGGCTATGACGGCACGCCCGTCGTGATCCTCGCGCCGGGCGATGCGATCACCCTGAAGGCGCAGCCGGTGGTCGCTGCGCAGCTCCTGCGCGCCGCCGGGTTCAAGGTCGATCTGCAGACGACGGACTGGCAGACCGTGGTGACGCGGCGTGCCAGCCAGAAGTCGCCGAAGGAGGGCGGCTGGAACATGTTCTTCACCAACTCGGTGATCGCCGACTCCGGCAATCCGATCGGCAGCACCTTCGTCGGCGCGCGCGGCCAGAAGAGCCCGTTCGGCTGGCCCGACGATCCCAGGATGGAGGAGCTGCGCGACGCCTTCGCCAAGGCCACCAAGCCGGAGGACCAGAAGCGGATCGCCGCCCAGATTCAGCAGGAGGTCTACGATCAGGTGATCTACGTGCCGCTCGGCCAATGGTTCATGCCGAGCGCCTGGCGCAAGTCGATCACCGGCGTGCTGGAAGGGCAGGCCGTGCCGGTGTTCTGGAACGTCGAGAAGAGCGAGTAGCGGAGGTCGTGTAGCCCGCATGAGCGCAGCGACATGCGGGTTCGCCACCGCCGTGCGTGAGATGCGTAGCCCGGATGTCGCTGCGCTCATCCGGGCTACGCATCTCACGCGGAACGACGATCTTCAATCACGCCTTGATCTGGTCCAGCGCCGCCAGCACCTCGCTGGATGCGACCTCGACCCGGCCGATCTCATTGAGCGCTTCCTCGATGTGCCCTGAGCTGAACAGCCGCGCCGCTTCCTTGCCGTGGCGGTGCACCGCCTCGTGCGGGCGCTCGAGGTTGCGGAATGCCGGATCCCCAGCCAAACGCCGACCGCCTTCGCCATAGTACCATTTGCCGAGCCGGCACGTGTGATGATCGGAGAGCTCGTCGGCGCGCAGTTGCAGCCGGCCGACCGACATGTCGACCAGCCGCTTTTTCCAGATCACGTGGTCGGCCTTGGCCAGTCTCACCACCTGGTGGTCCAGCGAAAGCTTGGCGATCTCGCCCAGCATCTTGCCGACCTTCGCGTCCGTCTTGCCCATGGTGTCCGCGAGCGACATCACCTCGTTGGCATTGGCGGTCGCGAGATCGGCGATGATGGTGATGCCCTGTGCGACCTCGTCGGTCGCGGCGGACTGCTCGGCGAGAATGCCGGAGATTTCGTCCATCTTGGTGCTGACCACCGCGGTCCGGGTGCCGGCCTGATCGATCGCCTGCGCCAGATCGTCCATCTCGGACATGCCGACCTCGACCGCCTTGGCGCCGCCGGCCATGGCCTCGACGATGCCGCTCATCTCGCCCTGCAGCCGCTCGATGCGGCCCTTGATGTCCTCCGTCGCCTTGGTCGTCTGCTGCGACAGGTTCTTGACCTCGGCCGCAACGACGGCGAAGCCGCGTCCGAACTCGCCGGCGCGCGCCGCCTCGATGGTGGCATTGAGCGCCAGCAGGTTGGTCTGGTTGGCGATCGCGTCGATGGTGCCGACGATGGATCCGATCTCGGCGGAGGCGGCGCTGAGATCGGCGATCTTTGCCGAGGTGTCGCGCACGGAGCTGGCGATGCCGTTCATCGTCTGCAACGTCCGCCGCACCGCGGTCACGCTGTCCTCGACGGCCTGGCGGGTCGCGGCGGCCTCGGCTGCAGCCTGGGTCGACGTCGCCCGGATGGTGTGCACGGAGGCCTGCATCTCCACCGAGGCCGAAGCGAGGCTCTGGCAGCGCTCGGATTGATTGTTGGAGGCGCCGATCAGGCGCGCCGCGCTGATCGAGGCTTCGTTGCTGTTGATGCAGAGGTCGACGATGGAATCCAGGTCCTGGGAGGCGCGGGTGGCCAGCGCGATGCCCAGGCGATGGATGGCCTCGATCAGTTGCGGCTTGAGCCTGGCACGTAGCGCGGCAGCGTCGACATCAGCGACATCGCGGTTGAGCCTGCCGTCCGCCCAGTCGCCCAGGCACCGCGCCAGCGTGTCCTGGAAGGCGTCGTGTGCGTCCGTGTCGGGGGCGGGCGGGGCATCCGACGGTTCGTTCTTTCGGCTGCGGAATCCCAGCATCGTGCCTCTCATTGATGGCGAGCCCCGGCTGGCCTCGGAACGTCGCACGCAGGTGATCGACTCGGAACGCCGGCAGCCGTTGGTTCCACCGTGGTTCGGTTGTGGTTAACGGCGGGTTTCTCCCTGCAACCGGCGGTGGCGAGATCTGCTGGATCAGACTCTCGTGTTCCGCGTCGAGCCGGCATCCTTGACAGTTTGGTAAGTATTGGCTTACAGTAAGTCATGACTTACGAAGTGGCGCTGAACGTTTTGGCGGACCCGACGCGGCGGGAGGTGTTCGAGCGGCTGCGCGGCGGGCCGCGCCCGGTCCACGCGATTGCGGCGGGAATGCCGGTGTCGCGGCCGGCCGTCTCGCAGCATCTGAAGGTGCTGAAGGATGCCGGCCTGGTCGAGGAACGCAGCGAGGGGGTGCGGCGCATCTACGCTTTGCGCCGTGAGGGGTTGGCCGAGCTGCGCGACTGGCTCGACAGCTTCTGGGACGACGCGCTGCTCGCCTTCAAGATCGAGGCGGAGCGCACGCATCGGCAGACGAAAGGGAGGATCGATGAGTGAGGGTGCCGTGATTGCGCCGGTCCGGAAGCTTGTCCATGTCCGGGCGCCGATCGATCATGCCTTCGACGTGTTCACGCGCGGCCTGACGCGCTGGTGGCCGCATACGCATGGGGTCGGCCGCAAGCCGATCGAGAAGGTGCTGCTGGAGCCGAAGCTCGGCGGCCACTGGCTCGAGATCGCCGAGGACGGCACGGCGACCACGGTCGCGACGATCACGCTGTGGGAGCCGCCGCATCGCTTCATCATGCTGTGGCAGGTCGATGCGCAGTGGAAGCCGGATGCCGCGATGCGCTCGGAGGTCGACGTGCAGTTCGTGGCCGAGGGCCCGGACGCGACCCGGGTCGAACTGCTGCACCACAAGTTCGAAACCATGGGCAGCGAGGCCGGCGCGTCGATGCGGCGGGATGTCGACGGCGGCTGGCCGGGGCTGCTGCAGCGTTTCCTGGCCGAGGCCGAGCGGCCGCCGGCGTCATCATGAGAAGTTCATCATAAGCGTGGGGAGATCGTGATGTCCGAGTTCGTCGTCCATTCCGTGCCGGGAAGCCCGTTCGGGCGCAGCGTGTTGATTGCGCTGGAGGAGAAAGGCGTTCCGTATCGGCTCGCGGCGATGGCGCCGGGTGACTCCAAGGGGGCGGCGCATCTGGCGCGTCATCCCTTCGGGCGCGTGCCGGCGCTCGCGCATGACGGCTTCGCGTTGTACGAGACCCAGGCGATCCTGCGCTATCTCGACCGCGTGCTGCCCGAGCCGGCCCTGACGCCCGCGGATGTCCGGCAGGCCGCGCGCATGGACCAGGTGATGAACATCAGCGACTGGTACCTGTTCCAGGGCGTGTGCAACGTCATCCTCTTCCAGCGCATCATCGGCCCGCAATTCTTCGGCACGACCACCGACGAGGCTGCGATCGCGCGCGCGATGCCGCAGGCGAGAGCCGTCATCGCCGAGTTGTCGCGGCTGCTCGGCGAGCAGCCATTCATGGTCGGCGATCATCTGTCGCTGGCCGATCTGCAGGCCGCGCCGCAGGCGAGCTTCCTGTCGCTGACGCCGGAATGGGCGGAGCTGACCGCCGGCCATCCCAATCTCGTCGCGTGGATCGAACGGCTGGAGGCGCGGCCGAGCTTCAAGTCCACCACCATGGCGGAGCTGACGGCGCGAGCGCAGGCGGCGTAGGCGCAAGGCGGCGTCGATCATGTTTCGGGTGAGATCCACGCCCAAGCGAGTGATGGCGCTGCGCCGGCCGTCGGGACGGATGGGCGACTTTCAGCCGCATGATTAATCCAGGTTATATCGCTGCGGACCGGTTCCATTTTAGCTGCGACGCAGGTCGAAGGCTTCGGCATCCGCCGCCCCCGATCGACCGCCACAGCGTCCCGATGACCGGATGACGAATCCGGGTCGGCGGGACGGAAGCGCGCGCACCCCTTGATGCTGCGATCAGAACCCGATCTCGCCGGCTGCTGCGTCTCCTGCACCCACGTCGATTCCGGATTCTGTGCCGCGCTGTTCAGGGCCTGCCGGGCGCAGTCGGCGCTGCCGCGGCTCAATCAGCAGTTCTTCAGCGTCCGGGCCGGCCAGCAGATCAAATGCCAGAGCGAGGCGCGTGACGACGTGCTCGTGCTCTGTAGCGGCTGGGCATTCCGTTACATCCAGTTGTCGGATGGCGGCCGCCAGATCCTGCGCTTCCTGCTGCCGGGCGACATCTTCTCGCCGGCGGCGATCTTCGCCAAAGGCATGAGCTTCTCGGCCAAGGCCTTGACCCAGGTCCAGGTCAGTCGGCTCGATGGCGAGGAGGTCCGCAAGCAGTGCCGTGCCGACGAGCTGGTCATGATGGAGGTGTTCCGCTCGCTCGGCGACAACGGCCGGGCCTCCTACGAACTCATCACCGTGCTCGGCCAGCGTCCGGCCGAGCGCCGGATCGCGCATCTGCTGCTCAGCCTGATGCGGCGGGTCGCGGTGGACGGCGTGGTCCAGCACCACCGCTATCCGTTTCCCTTGAAGCAGCAGCACATCGCCGACGCCGTCGGCGTGACCTCGGTCCATGTCAGCCGCGTGCTCGCGCTGTTTCGCGATCGCAATATCCTGACGATCGCGGAGGGCAGGCTGGAGGTCACCGATCTCGCCGAGCTGGAGCGGCTGGCGGCGCTGAACTGAGCCGGGCAGGGCAGTCGAGCGAGGCGTGCACAGGGCTGGTGCGGACGGTGGGACTCGAACCCACACGACGTTGCCATCGAGGGATTTTAAGTCCCTTGCGTCTACCGATTCCGCCACGTCCGCGCTTTGATCTTGGAGACCTGACGCATCATCCGGCGACGCCGGACGAGTTGCACTTTGACTCCAAAGCTCATCCTCTGCTTAAGCCAGCGCGAGCGCCTTGGTAAAGCCTCAATCCGGCCGTCACCAGCTGCTTTGAGATTGCTTTCGCGCTGAAGCGCTTTGTCAGGTCTGGGATCATCTGGTGCAAGACATGGACGAAGCGGCCGTTGTAAGGCACGGACCCATCACGAGAAAACGATTCGGATCCGCGTGCCTTGCGGACCAGTCGTTGAGCGAGGTGAGCGTGACGAATCCGAAGATCATCGCAGAGGCGAATGCTGCCGCCGTTCGGGCCGATGTCCGCGACCGATCGGCCCAAGATCGAGCCCAAGATCGAGCCCAAGATCGACCCCATGGCTCGCGGCCGCTGCACGATCGGGGCTGCATGACCAGCGATCGGCTTCGCGTCGCGCTGGCCGCGGGACTGCTCGGGGTGGGATCGCTACTGTCGGGCTGCGCCGGCATGAGCGACAGTGTGTCGACCGCCTTCGCGGATCCGGCCAAGTACGAGCTCTATGACTGCAAGCAGCTCGAGGCCGAGCGCAAGGCGCTCGCCGGGCGCGCGGCCGAGCTGCAGGGCCTGATGGCCAAGGCGGAGACCGGAGCCGGCGGCGCGGTGGTGGCCGAGGTCGCCTATCGCAACGACTATATCGCGATCCGAGGCCAGACCCAGTTCGCCGAAGAGGCCTGGCGCCGCAACAAGTGCCAGGAAACTCCGGCGCCGCAGCCGGCGGCCGCCAAGCCTGGGAGGCCGGTCAAGCCGGCGGCGCGCCCCGCGCGGCCGATGGCCTCCGGTGCGGGCACGCCGTCGACCCTGCCGCGGGATGGCTCGGTCTACTGAGACGGCGCTCTCCGCCTACGGCCGCCAGTCGTAGATCCAGCTCTGCCGCGCCGACAGGCGCTGCGGGCCGAGCGCCTTGATGCTGAGATCGCGGGCCAGCGCCAGCGGTCCGGTCATGTGATAGAGCCGGCCCTGGTTGCGCGCGGTGCGCTGCACCTGGCCGACGCGCGGGCGGCGCAGCTTGGCGTAGCGTTTCAGCGCAGCCGGGATCGCGCCGGGACCGTCCGGGCGCGCCTCGCTCAGGCTCTTGGCCAGCACCACCGCATCCTCGATCGCCATTCCCGCGCCTTGCGCCGCAAACGGCAGCATGGCGTGCGCGGCGTCGCCGAGCAGCGCGACGCTGCCCTCGGTCCATTCGATGCCTTCGGGGACGCCGAACAGCGCCCATTTGCGCCAGCCGTCGACCGCATTGAGCAGCAGCCGCGCCGTCGCCGGCCAGCGCGGCGGCGCGAACGCCGCCTTCAGCTCGCCCGGATCGCCCTCCGTGCTCCAGCCCGGCCGGTTCCAGGTGCCCGGTACCACCGCAACCACATTGACCTGCCGGCCAGCCGAGATCGGATAGGCGACGAGATGGGCCGCGGGACCCATCCAGAGCTGCACCCGCGCGGCGGTCAGTTCGCGCGGCAATTGCCGGGCGTCGAGCGTGCCGCGCCAGGCGATCAGGCCAGAGAACTCGGCGCGGACCTGCGGAAACAGATGGTGCCGGACCGTTGACCACACGCCGTCGGCGCCGATCAGCGCCAGCGCCACGTCCTGGCGGCGCTCATTGCCGCGGCGATGCACCACGGTGAGGCCCTTGGCGTGGGCGACGACGTCCTCGAACTGGCAGCCGAGCCGCAGCTCGACGTCCGGATGCGCCATCACCTCCGCGGCCAGCGCCGCCTGCAGGTCGGCGCGGTGGATCACCCAATAGGGTGCGCCCGCTGCCCGGCTCGCGGCCTCGCCGAGCGGCAGGCGGGCGATCTCGCCGCCGGCCCGCGCGCTCATGATGCTGACGGCGTCCGGCACCACCGCGCGCGCGGTCAGCCGCGGCCCGAGGCCGAGGTCGAGCAGGATCCGGCTGGCATTGGGCGACAGCTGCAGGCCGGCGCCGACCTCCTCGAGCCGTTCGGCCTTCTCCAGCACGACGACGCGGAAGCCCTTGGTGGCGAGCGCGAGCGCGGCCGTCAGGCCGCCGATCCCGGCTCCCGCCACATAGACGGTACGCGATGCCACGACACGCCGATCAGGCGACGTCCTTCAGCACGCATTCCGGGGGCCGCGCCTCGCCGGCGGCGAGGTCCGGCGCATAGCGGTACAGCGTCGAGCAATACGGGCAGATGATCTCCTTGTCGTTGCCGAGATCGAGGAACACGTGCGGATGATCGAACGGCGGATTGGCGCCCACGCACATGAACTCATGCGAGCCGATCTCGATGACGGGGACACCGGCATCGTTGTTGAAATGCGGGACGATGTTATCGGCCATCGGTATTACCTCGCGTGGCAACGGGAGCGTATGCGGTCAGCACGACGGAACAGGACGGGACTGAGGTCGCACGGCCGCACGCGTCGAAAACGACGCGACCATACTGAGCCTTGATGCCAATTCCTAGTGCTGGGAACCCGCGTTTGATGCAACGCACGCCGTTATGTTGTGGCCTGTGGATTCGACACAAACTCAGGGCCGCCGAGAAGCCCTTCTTTCGTCGAGGCCGTTGTGTCAGGCACGGAAATTACTATGTCTCTTCGCATCGTTCCCGCGAAAACGTGAAGGCGGCGTGATCTCGAAGCGAATCAAGCTGGGACTCAGTCTGGCGCTGGCCGGGCTTGCCGTCAGCGCCGCGGTCGGCGCTGCGATATGGCCGCACGCCTATGGGGCCGGAGCCATCGTCGCGGCGCAGGATGATCCGGCGAGGCTGTCGGAGCTTCAGGTCGCCTCCGTACTGCAGACCGATCCGGCGCGCATCAGCAGCGGCATCAGGGACGCGCTCGAAGCGGGCGATCCGGATCTCGCCGAGAGCTTCGTTGCGCTCGCGCGGGATCATCAGGTGGCACTCGACGACGCGCTGGTGCAGCGCGTGAGCGATGCGGCGGCCGCCGAGAAGGCGCCGGCCAGCGTTGCCAAGCGGTTCGCGACCGGGCTCGTCACCGGCCAGGCCGACGATGTCGCCAGCCTGTCCGGCACCGTGGCGGGCGATCTCTTCGTGTTCGGCGACATCCGCGACGCGGTGCGCGAGGGCAAGCATCTGGTGATGGGCGAGGAGACCGACCGCCTTGTGCTGGGCCTGGCCGCGGCCGGCCTTGCCGTCACTGCCGCGACCTATGCCTCGGCAGGCACTGCCGCGCCGGTGCGGGCCGGGCTGACGCTGGTGAAGGATGCGCGAAAGGTCGGCCGGCTCGGCGAGGGGCTCGCCGCCTGGGCCGGACGCTCGGCGCGGGATGTGGTCGATGCGCCGCTGTTGCAGCAGGCGGTGGCCTCGGGCTCGGTGCTTCGTCCTGGCCAGACCGCGACCGCGATCCGCGCGGCGTTCCGCGCCGAGAAGGCCGGCGCGCTGGTGCGGCTCGCCAAGGATGTCGGCCGCATCACTGAGAAGGCCGGCACGCGCGGCGCACTGGATTCGCTCAAGCTCGCCGAAGGGCCGAAGGACATCGCCCGCGCGGCGCGGCTCGCCGAGGCCAAGGGCGGCCAGACGCGCGCGATCCTGAAGCTGCTCGGCCGCGGCGCGCTGCTGCTGACCGCGGGGGCATTCAATCTCGCGCTCTGGCTGTTCGGCGCGCTGATGACGCTGCTCAGCTTCGTCGCATCGCTGAAGGCGATGACCGAGCGGGCCACCCAGGCCTGGCTCGACCGGAGCCGGCGGCGCCGCCTGCGCCGGATGCAGGCCGCGTCCTCCGCTCCCGAACTGGCCGCAACCGCGTCCTGCGGCTAGAGCATGATCCGGAAAAGTGGAAGCCGGTTTTCCGAAAAGATCATGCTCAAACAAAGGGATAAGATCATGATGCGATTCCGTGGAAGCGCATCATGATCTAGACTTCGTCCGACCAGCTTCACTCCAGCGTTCCGGGATTCGCGACCGATGCCGAGCTTTCACAACGGCGCCGTTGAAATTGCCTTCATCGATGAGGGGGAGGGCGATCCGATCGTGCTCGTCCATGGCTTTGCGTCGAGCAAGAACGTCAACTGGGTCTACCCGGCCTGGACCTCCGAGCTGCGCAAGGACGGCCGCCGAGTGATCGCGCTCGACAATCGCGGCCATGGCGATTCGGGCAAGCTGTACGACCCCGCGCTGTATTCGATCGCGGCGATGGCGAGCGACGTCACGGCGTTGATGGATCATCTCGGCCTCGCCAGCGCCGACGTGATGGGCTACTCGCTCGGCGGCCGCATCGCCGCGCATATCGCGCTGACCGCGCCCGAGCGGTTGCGTTCGGCGATCTTCGGTGGCATCGGCATGGCGATGATCGAAGGCGGCGGTCCCGGCGAGAACGTCGCCGTCGCGCTCGAGGCGCCGTCGATCGACGACGTGACCGATCCCGTGGGCCGCACCTTCCGCGCCTTCGCCGACCAGACCCGCTCCGACCGCCTGGCGCTGGCCGCCTGCATGCGCGGCTCGCGCGGCCTGATCTCGCGCGAGGACGCCGGCCGCATCGCGGTGCCGGTGCTGGTGGCGGTCGGCACCACCGACGAGGTGTCGGGCTCGGGTCCGGCGCTCGGCGCGCTCATCCCCGGTGCCGAAGTGCTCGACATCCCCAATCGCGATCACATGCGCGCTGTCGGCGACAAGGTCTACAAGGCCGGGGTCGTCGACTTCCTGTCACGGCGCTGAAGCCGTAGCCCGGGCGAGCGCAGCGACCCCGGGTTTTCCGAGCGGCGCGTGTGAACCCGCATGTCGCTCCCGCCTTCGCCCTCTGGGCTTCGGCTGCCGCTCAAGCGGGCTACGGGAGGCGTTCCGCCGTGCCTTCCACGCGCTCGCCGCTGAACCACCTTGCCGCGGCGATCAGCGCGGTGAAGGTGGCGATCCACACCATCCGCGCGCCGTAGCGGTCATGCGGGCCGGAGATGACACCGCAGATCAGGGCATTGCCCAGCAGCGCCAGGGTCACGGTGCTGGCAAGCAAAGCCACATCGTCGCGCCGCCGGCGCCAGATCGCGTGCGCCGCGATCGCCGCCGCCGCCAGCATCGAGGCCAGCGCGACCGGCACGTGCAGCCAGTTGACGTCGGCAAAATTGATGTCCCAATGCTGCTGGTGCGCGGCGCGCATTTGCCTCGTCTGCGACGGGATGTAGCGCTCGATGATGCCGTAGGTATGCGGCAGCCAGCCGTTGGTGCCTTCGCCGGTCGCCACATGCGCCAACTGCTCGGCGGTAGCGACCGCGGCGGCCTTGGCCTGCCACAGCGGATAGGCCGCGAGCGACCGCTTCACGATGAAGCCCATCTCATCGTTCATGCCCTCGAAACGGCCGAGCTTGTCGAACATGCTGTGGCCCCAGAGGAAGTCGTCGGCGGTGGGCGGCAGCTCGTTGCGATAGGGGCAGAGCTTCAGCTTCTCGCGGGCGCAATGGTCCTTCAGATATTGCGCCACGATGCCGTCCTGGAGCATGCGGCCGAAGGCGACCCCGGTGCCGCCCGGCGTCCACGCGAACTGGCCGGACAGGGCAAAGTTGGCTGCGAGCAGCATCGCCGCACCCGCGACGATCGTCATGCTGGCCTGGACCAGGCCGGAGAGCGCGATCTGCCGGCGCAGCCAGGGATAGGCGATCCAGCCGGCGCAGCACAGGCCGAACAGCACGCCGAGCGTGGCGCTGTGGGTGGCGGAGGCGAAGGCCACGAAGCCGAACAGCGCGCATGTCTCCAGCATGGAGATCCGGCGTGCGTGCGCGACCATGATGTAGAGCGCCAGCACCGACAGGCCGGCGAAGATGTCGGTCAGCAGCATGCTGGCGAGCCAGGGCAGGGCGGTGGTCAGGATCAGCAGCAGGCCGATCCAGAGCAGGCGCAGCGGCTGGGCCAGCCCCAGCACGCGCAAGGTGAGCTGCAGGATCCAGAGCGTCGCCAGCGCCTGCAGGCCGAGATTGAGCCAGAAGCTCGAGCCTTCGCCAAAATGCAGATAGAGCCCGAACACGGTCGAGCGGCTCGGCACCAGATAGCCTTCGTACCAGCGCGCGAGATAGCCCCCGGTGTCCCACTGCAGCAGCGGGTAGCCGTTCCATAGCGCCGGCGCGACGAGGAAGAGCGGGATGACGATGACGGGGAGCCAGGCCAATCCGGCCTCGGTTGCGCGTTCGTCCAGGATCTGAGTGTTACTGATACCCGTGTCCCCCGATCAGGAGCACCGTGGCCGAAATATGGTCAGGGCGATATTCACTAGTAGACGCAGAGCGATGGATGGTAAAGCCGCTCCCGTGATCGAACGGGGGAATGGCCGGCCTTCTGTCCCCGGGTGGTTCCTTTTTGCCGCAGCCGCCGGTATCCGTCCCTTCCGCCCTCCCGCAGAGTGCCCCAGGTGCCGGAACCGATTGCTACCCCCGAGGCCCACCTTGATTTCGGGTTCCTGCTGCCCACTTTGAACCGACGCGGTGCCGAATGGCATGGCGGCGCAACCGGGACGTCATCGGCGGGACGTAAAATGTCTCAATCCCGTGTTTTCTGGGAGGCAGGCTGGCTGGAATGGATCGCCGGCCTCGCGCCTCCTGCAGAGGACATCGTTCCATGCGCCGTGCTATAAGTCCCGCCCACTGAAACTGCGAGAAGCAGCCATGGCTATGCATCAGACCAATCCGCAGCAGGGCAGCAAGCTGGCGACGCTTGATCCGATCTGGGATCGGATCCGCCACGAGGCAGAAGAGATCGTGCGCCGCGAGCCCGAGCTCGCGACCTTCATCTATTCAACCGTCCTGCACCACGGCCGGCTCGAGGATTCGGTCGTGCACCGCGTCGCCGACCGTCTCGATCATTCCGCGCTGTCGGGCGACCTGATCCGCCAGACCTTCAATGACGCGCTGCGCGACGAGCCGGACCTCGGCCATGCGTTCCGCGCCGATCTCGTCGCCGTCTACGATCGCGATCCCGCCACCTCGCGCTTCATCGATCCGCTGCTCTACTTCAAGGGCTTCCACGCCCTGCAGACGCACCGGCTGGCGCATTGGCTGTATCGCAACAGCCGCAAGGATTTCGCGTTCTATCTGCAGAGCCGCTCCTCGGCCGTGTTCCAGACCGACATCAATCCGGCGGCGCGCATCGGCCGCGGCATCTTCCTCGATCACGCCACCGGCTTCGTCTGCGGCGAGACGGCCATCATCGAGGACAACGTCTCGATTCTGCATGGCGTGACGCTCGGCGGCACCGGCAAGGAGAACGAGGATCGGCACCCCAAGATTCGTCATGGCGTGCTGATCGGCGCCGGCGCCAAGGTGCTCGGCAACATCGAGGTCGGTCATTGCGCGCGCATTGCCGCCGGCTCGGTCGTCGTGAAGCCGGTGCCGAACAACGTCACCGTCGCAGGCGTGCCGGCGAAGATCGTCGGCGAGGCCGGTTGTGCGGAGCCGTCGCGCACCATGGATCAGATGATCAACGCGATCGGGATCTGAGCCGCGAGCGCCTCCGTCGACAGCGAAGTCAAGACCTTCTCATCCAGGGAAATTCGTGCCAACACATCGGCGTCTGTGGATTTGACGATCCGCCGTTTGTCTTGAGTTTGTCTTGGCGGAATGAATGTGAGATCCACGGCGTCCCTTTCAGTGCGTTCGACATCGCCGCTCGTCTTGCCTCGATCCTTGGGCCGGAATGTCGAAGTCATAAGGACACGGACGTTCGCGCTGTAGCGTCCGCATCATCTGCAAACCTCGCTGTCGATTGGAGATCACCGTGGACGTTCAGGAAGTCAGGAAGCTCGACGCGTATCTGAAGCGCGTGTTCGGCAATCCCAAGATCCGTGTGGTGCCGCGGCCGAAGAAGGAAGACTCCGCCGAAGTCTATATCGGCGAAGAGTTCATCGGCGTTCTGTTCGTCGACGACGAGGACGACGACCGCTCGTTCCAATTCCAGATGGCGATCCTGGAAGACGATCTGGTGGAGTAGATCCTCTCGCCACGCTTGAGAATGCACGATCAGGCGCGGTGCCAGTGAATGCGCCCTCTCCCCTTGTGGGAGAGGGCGACGCCGGCCTATCAACGGGCCGCTTGGGTGAGGGGTCTCTCTCCGCCAGCGGCGCTCGTCGCGAGATACCCCTCACCCAAGTGCGTTTGCCGCTCGGTCCTCCATGCCCTTTCCCACAAGGAGAGGGCGCATTCACGAGAACCTCGCCAAGGTGTCGACGCTCATCGGCCGCCCCTCGAGTGCCGTGGGGATGAGCTTATGAGTAAGTAGAACGGCGCGCATCGCGTAGCCCGCATGAGCGTAAGCGACATGCGGGTTCACACGTTGTGCCGGAGAGCCCGGATGTCGCTGCGCTCATCCGGGCTACGACCAACTACTTCACCGCATGCATCTGCGCCGTCAGCCGCTCCATGGCCGCGGCGACGTCCTGCCACTGTGACAGCCAGCCGCGCGGAAACCTGAAGGTCAGATCCGCGCCTTCGACGCGGCGTTCGCTGAGGCACATGCCCGGCGTGGCGGCATCACGCGTGCAGCGGGCGACCAGCACAGGCTGCTCGGCCGTGAACAGATCCTCCATGTCGTACGCTGTGCCCGCGCGGAAGCTTCGCATGCTCAATCCGTCCTGCACCGGCACGGCAGCTGGATTGAGATAGCGCGGATAGATCGTCTTCAGTCGCGTCTCCGGCGACATCGCGTCGTGATGTGCCGATATCGAGACGAAGATGCGATCGATCGGGTGCGGCGCCTGATCGATCTGGTCGGCGCTGACGTGATGCAGCGCCTCAGGCGGGGTGAGCGAGGGATATTCGAAGCCGAGATCGACGCGCTCCTGCGGCCCCGTATGGCGCTGGATCTTCACCCGGATGGCGGCCGCCGGCACGTTGAACACGGTGCCGCCGATGCTGACCGGCAGGCGTTCGGGCCCCTTGAAGGTGCTGGCGCGCCAGGTGGGCCAAAGCAGGTAGGCGACGAGGGCGACTGCGGCCGCCGTCAGCACGCAGCCCAGGATGATCGGCACGGCGTTGCCATGTCCGTTCGAAGGGCGGGCACTGCGGACCGAAAACATCGTCATGGCGGGCAGGGGATCTCAAGGACCGAATCAGCGCCGACTATGCCACGGCGATGCGGCGATCTGCAGAAACTTACCTGCAAGGGGCCGCGCACCGGCCGCGGCCGCCATTAACCCTTCCTTAAGGATAATGTGGCGGGTGCGGTCGCTTTTTGCCAAACCAGCATCGGGCAGTTCTGCAAGAGTGTGAGTGCGTACGATGTCGGCAGAGGCGTTCAATTCCCTGTTCTCGCTCCTCATCGGTTTTGCCTTGGCCGGCGCCTTGGCAAGCGGCTACCAGGCCTATGCCGAACGTCCGCCGGGCTTCGAGCTGCTGCAGGAGGGCGTCACGCCCCGGCGGTTCGCCGCGGTGCCATTCCTGGTGTTCGCCGCGCCTTTCATCATCATGCGCAACACGCTGCGCGGTGCCCGCATCGAGCGCCGTCGCTTCGAGTTCGTGATGCTGGCGACCGTGATCGCCGGCTTCTGGAGCATGATGTGCGGCACCTTCGTGGTGATGACGCTGCGCGCCGCGGGCGTGCTGGCCTAGTTCCCGTGCCGGGCGCCGCCGCGGCGTTTGCTTGAAATCGCTCCGGAGCCTGTGCCAAGGTCGCCTGCGAACGGGAGACCTCGATGGCCATCTACGAACTCGACGGGCAGGCGCCCGAGCTGCCGGCGGACGGCAACTACTACATTGCCGACAATGCCACCGTGATCGGCCGGGTGAAGCTCGCCAAGGAGGTCACGGTCTGGTTCGGCGCGGTGATCCGCGGCGACAATGACTGGATCGAGATTGGCGAGAGCTCCAACATCCAGGACAACGCCACCTGTCACGTCGATCCCGGCTTTCCGCTGCGCGTCGGTCGCAACGTCACCGTCGGCCACAACGTCATTCTGCACGGCTGCACGGTCGAGGATGACGCCCTGATCGGCATGGGCTCGATCATCATGAACGGCGCGCACATCCGCCGTGGCAGCGTCGTCGGCGCCGGCGCCATCATCACCGAGGGAAAGGATTTTCCGGAATACGCGCTGATCATCGGTGCGCCCGCGCGTGTCGTTCGCACGCTGGAGCCGGCGCAGGTCGAGCGCATGGGCATCGCGGCCAAGGCCTATGTCGCCAAGGGACCGCGCTACACCAAGGGTCTGAAGAAGATCGGCTGACATCACGGCCGATGGAGCTGTCGGAGATTCCTCACGTCCCTTCGGATTCGCCTGCCTCCGCTGCGCTGGCGACACGTTCGTGGCCGCTCGCCCACAGCGCATGCTGTTCGCTGCCGTCCTGATAGGGATTGGCCTCGGCCGGAATGTTCTCGCGCGCGGCGCGCTCGCCCTGTTCAAACGGATCGGGGTCGGTGCTCATGCTGATGTCCTGCTCCTCTGTTTCGGTTTGTGCTTCGACTGGTTTCTGGATTTGTCGTCGGGCTCGTTCTTCCGTTTGCGCGCAGGCTTGCCTGCGCCATTGCCATCCTCCGCAGCGCTCTTGCGCAGCGCGTCCTTCAGATCCGCCGGTACGCCGTGCTTTTCCAACAGGTCCATGAACGCCTCGTCGGCGAGGTCCTGCAGACTCAGCATCTGATCGCGGCCCAGCTGCTTGAGCTTGTCGAACGTGTCCTCGTCGAAGGCGATCAGCTTGCGCACGGCTCCTTGCTCTCCTCGCCCCATCAATCCTCTCCGATCAACATTCGTTCCGGAACGCGGTCCGTCCGGTCGGGTTGAAGTGTAAAGGGAGACGGTCCCATGGCCAGGTTTTCATTGAGCACTTTGATCGTGATTGCAGGCCTCGGCACGGCCACTGCGGTGTTCGCGCAAGGCGGTGGCGGCGGTGCGGGCGGCGCTGGCGGTGGAGCGAGCGCCGGCGGCGCGCCGAGCGCGGGAGCCGCCGGCACCGGCACGACCGGGACCGCCGGAAGCGGCAGCAATCCCTCACAGTCATCGCAACCGGGCGCGGCAGGTGCCAACGGGACTAACAGCCTGGGCACGGCGCAATCGTCCGGCTCCGGCGCGAGCGGGGCGGGGGCGAGCAATTCCGCTGTCACGACCGGCATGGGTCGTGGAGGAGACGGAGGGACCGCAGCAACAGGCCCGAACCGTACCGGTGATGCGACCGATGTGCAGATTCAGCAGGAGAACAACACGGTCGACCGGAAGGTGAAGAGCATCTGTCGCGGTTGCTGAATGTTGCCCGCCGCTCCAGACGTCACGCAACGACATCGAGATCGCGCAGATGTGAGCGGGTTTGCCCGCGCGCCGTTCCAAATCCGGCTTAGAGACTTCCGGCTGGGAGCACCGGAGTACACTGACGCTCTCATGCCGGTTGAATTTGGAGACGGATCGATGCGCAAGAGATTGATGGGATTGTTGGCGGGTGCCGTGATTGCGGCGGCAATGATGCCGGGCATCGCGTCGGCGCACGGGCCGGGCGGTTTCCATCATGGCTTCGGCCATCATGGCTTTGGCCCGGGTTTCGGACTCGGGTTCGGCTTCGGTTTTGGCTATCCCGGCTACTACGGATACGGAGGCTATCCCTACTACTACCCGTACACCTACGAGGATCTCGGCGGCTGCTACGTCGCGCGCAAGCGTGTGCGGACAGCGCACGGCTGGCGCTATCGCAACGTCGAGGTGTGTGAATGAAGTTTGGGCGAGGCGGCCGGCCGATCCGGTCACTTCGCCTTAACGACATCTCGTGACCATTTGTTGCCGCTCCGATCGGCGGAGCGGCGACGGAGAAGTAGCTGGCGCAACGCTTGCATGGGATCCAGGCATGATGAACACACTCACATCCCCTGAACTCACGTTTGTCTTCATGGGCGTCGTCGTCAGCCTGGGCGCTGCGCTGGTCTGGATGGCCTGGGAGCTCGAGCAGGGCGGCAGGCAGCTGGCGAAGATTCGTCGCGACGATCGTCGGCCGCGCTAACAGCCGCCGGTCCGGCGCCCGAGCGCAAGCGACAGCCGGCAAGCGACTTGCGGGAAGTCTCGCGGGGCAGTCTTCCGTGTTCGCTCGCCCCGGGCCGCGGCTGTCAGCTCAGCACGCCATATTTCTTGAACCACGCCTGCATCTGCGCCCAGCCGTCCTCCGCGGCGTCCTTGCGATAGCTGGGGCGATAGTCGGCGTGGAAGCCATGCGGCGCGCCCGGATAGATCTTGAACTCGGCGGTCTTCTTGTTGGCGGCGAGCGCGGCCTTCATGGCCTCGACGCTGGCGACGGGAATGCCAGTGTCGGCTTCGCCGTAGAGGCCGAGCACGGGCGCCTTCATCTCCGGCGCAAGCTGCGTCGGGCTCTTCGGCCAGGCGGGATTGGGCGGGTCGATCAGCGGGCCGTAGAACGCAACGCCCGCCTTCAGCGCCGAACTATGCGCCGCATACTCCCACACGTTGCGGCCGCCGCGGCAGAAGCCGACGATGCCGAGACGCGAGGTGTCGCCGCCCTGCGACTTGGCCCAGGCCACGGTGGCGTCGAGGTCCGACAGCAGCTCCGCGTCGGGCTTGGCATTCACGATCGGCAGCAGGTCCTTGATCTCGGTGATCTTGGTGAGGTCGGTCCCGCTGCGGAAGTAGTAGTCCGGCGCCACGGCGAGCGCGCCGAGCTTGGCGAGACGACGCGTCACGTCCTTGATGTACTGATGCAGGCCGAAGATCTCCATCGCGACCAGCACGACGGGTGGATTGCTGGCGCTGGCGGGGCGCGCGAAATAGGCCGGCATGTCGCGGTCGCCGACCTTGATCTTCGCATCTCCGGCATTCAGGCCATTGGTGTCGGTGGTAACGACCTCGGCCCGCACCGGGCCGGCAGCCAGCGTGTAGCCGGCCGTCACGGCAGCGGACGCTGTCATGAAGCCGCGGCGTGAGAAGGGGGCGACTGTGGTCAGCCCGATGACATCGGACGTCAGTGCTGGATCGGCGGACATGGGGGCTCCTCTGCGTCTTCAGGGCGCATTGAGCCGAGAATTGGCTGGGAAAAGCAAGTCACCAGCCGGAGAGCCGCGGTCGTCGGATTCGTTCCGGGCGGTCGAACGCGCCGCCACAAAGAACAAGGCCGTCGGCGCAGTATGGCGCCAACGACCTTGCCAGCCCCGGATATTGAAATTGGCCCTGTGCCATCCTGAAATTGGCTCGCCATCCGGTGCAGGCAGGATGGCGTGACTCCCGGTTTCAATCTGTGAAGCACTTCACAGGGTCCCGGGAAAATTCGGCAGGAATTCTACGAGCAGGCGTCAGAACCGGGCGTCTCAGGATCGGTTGCGACGATGCCGATGGCCGCTGCGGCTGGCATGGGCGCGGTCGCGGATGCTGCGGTTGCGCGGAGCAGGCGCGGCCTGCTCCGAGCTCTGCGTGCTGGCGAAGGACTGGCGCAGGCCATCGATGGAGTCCTTCAGGGTCGAGACCTGATCCGACAGCCGCTTGGTGTCGGCCTGCTGGGCCGCGAGCAGGCGGCGCATGCTCTGCAGTTGCTCCTGCATCATCTGCAACTGATCGATCGATTCCTGCTGGGTGGCCTCCAGGCCCTTGGTCTTCTCCACCAATTGCTCGGATGCCTGCACCGTGCGCGCCTGCAACTGCCGCGTCACCGCGCCGCGCTCGGCCTCCGGCGCGCCGCCATAGGCACGCCACAACATGATGCCGCCGATGCCCGCGACCAGCACCACGAGCGTCGCGGCGGCGAGCGCGATCGGCTGGGCGCCCTTGACGGGGCTCGGGCTGAGCTTCTCGGGGTAGCGTCTGGTGTCGCGCGTCACCGGATTCATCACGAAACCACCCAAATTGAAAAAGCTTCGGATGCTCCTCCCGAAAACTGGGAGAGGCGAAAAACTCGAGCAGAGAACGCTGTCCGCCGAGCCCGCAAATCGTGCATCTGGCGAACGAACCAAGTCGTCAAGGTTTGATTAGGAAATCCGACAAAAGCGAGGCCTGCAAGCCCGAAATCGCGCGGTCGCAGCGGTTCCAGGTCGCGGTCGCGACCAGCCGAAAACTGCGGACGGACAAATGCTTACTGCGTTGCGCTGCAGTTCCGGCAGATCGTGAGCTTCTGCTTGAGGCGAGCCTCGTCGGCGAGGTCGGCCGCCTGTTCCTCCTCCCAGCTCATCCGGTCGCGATAACCAGAGCTCGATTGCGAGGACATCACGTCGACCCGCGAGTCGCCACGGCGCTTGCCGTTTTTGCGCGGCGTGCCGATGTCCGGCTCCGTCACCATCTCGGTGTCGGCGTCGGAGGTGGCGACACGGCCGTCCCAGTCGGCCGCAGCGCTCGTCGGCTGCGCGGTAATCACGGCGGGCGTAGCGACCATCGCCGGCGCGGCTGCAGGTGTGCCGGCCGAGGCCAGCGGTCCCGAGCAGCCGGTGCCGGACATGCAGCAGTTCGCCAGGGTCAGGGCCGCGGCCAGCAAGGTCGCGCTTCGCAGGATCATCATCATGCCGACAACCTAAACCCGACGGTCGAGGGAAAACAAGGTTGGCCGGCCGGTGCCGCGCCCCGCCGGCGACATATCGTCAAAGCAAGGCCAAAAAAAGTTGCGCATCGAGACGGCCTCACGCGAAGCGATGCCGTGCCTCTCACCGTCCGCGACCGGCGGCAAGACGTCTAACTTCAAACTCAGAATTCGATCTGAGGTCGATTTTATTGCGCGCGATGGCGAACGCATGTGGTATTCTATAACCGTTGTTCTGGTCGGCCCGGGGGGGCGCGTGCGTGCGTGATGAGGCACAAGCTTTGGTTGTTAATCTATATTGCCATGGTCATCTTATCGGGCTGCCTGGCAGCTCCGATCGCATATAGCGGCAGGGGTATCTCGATCGTCGGATGCAAGCCGGCGCCGGAGCGTGATCAGTTCATCAGCTCGTGCAGTGCGCGCCGGTTTGGAGACTTCGAGCATGCTGCGTTTTGGTTCGGGATCGAGCGCAGGGCGCTTGCCAACCTGAAGGCAGCCGACGTGGTCTTTACTGGATCGAGCCGCACGATGTTTGCTTTCAGCACGGCTGAAGTGCGGTCGTATTTTGCCGCACGCGGTCTGCGGCAGTTCAATCTCGGATTCAGCTATGAGGACCAGCAGGCGTTCTTCTCTGCGCTTGCAGTGAAGCACCATCTGCGCCCGCGTGTGCTGGTGATTGGCGTCGACCCCTATTTCAACGACCGTGTGAGCGAGCCCGCCCTGGCCGCGATGCATGATCGATGGGAGCTCGGGCGGGCTCTGGTCAAGAAGGGGGAGATGTGGGCCCAGCCAGCCCTATGCAAATTTCGGCTTATCGACTGCGAAATTGCGCCGACGGCCTTCAGATCGTCAGTGGATGGCTATTTTCTCTGGCGGGATTCGCTTATGGCGGATCGCCAGCGCCCGCGGGTTCGTCGGGATCGGTTGCGGGACTTTCAGGTCAATGTGCCGCTCGCGGCGATCGAGGCGAACACCTTCTTGAAGCGAATTGGCATGCCTGCCGACTGTGTCGTCCTGGTCCCGATGCCGACGACCGAAATCTGGCCAAAGCCGGATCCGACCAGCCAACTCGCCGAGACGATCGGAGCCATGTATATCGACGCGGACACCGGCGACGATCTCACCTTCGTCGACGAGGTGCATCTGTCATTTGACAGCGCGAAGCGGTTCTCGTCGGAATTTGTTCGCGCGTTCGACCGGCTGCCGCAGACCTGCTTGACCAATGGTCCATTGCCGGCCGAAGCCTCCGCGCTTCCTGGCAAGTGATGGAGCCGGGACGGTCGGGATCGCCGCGAGCCTCCAGACCGGGGCGCCTCCAGCGGAGCCGCCAACTCCTCGAAAATGCGAGCATAGCGATGGGCTTGCGCCTTGCGCGCGGATTCGAGCAATTGCGCGATCATATCGGTCGGGCCTGGCTCGAGCAGCCGAAGGGACGGATGGATCGGCGAACGAGACCGGGATGGTGCTGCCAAAGCGGTGGAGCTCAAGCGATCTTCGTGAATTCCGGCTGGCTCAAAAAGTTGCGGCCAGGCCTTGGGGGAGGCCTGGCCGCGCGCGAACCGGTCTGGGACGGGGAGGGGTGGGGATGTGACCGGGTCGCGTAACTCGAATTCCTGTTCGCCTCTGTTTCAGCGCTATCTGGCGCTGGCGGTGGCCACTGCCGGGCGACCGTCGCCGAGCGAGACCCACACGTTCGGGTCGCTCTGCGACTGCCGCTTGACGAAGCGGTAGCCGGTTTCGGTCCAGGCGACGACGCTCTCGTTCTGATTGTCGAGCACGTACTCGCCCTTGTCGGTCTTCACGGTGAGGACGGCATGTCCTTCACCCTTCTTGTCGCGCACCACCGTGATCAGCAGCGCCTCGCGGGGCCAGCCGGCATCGATCAGCAGCTTGCGCTTCAACAGCACGTAATCCTCGCAGTCGCCGTAGCCGTCCGTCGGCAGCGACCATTTCTCGACCACGCCCCAATGGTCCATGTCGGTGATCGGCTTGACGTTCTCGTTGACCCAGCGATTGACCTTTAGCAGATCGCGCCAGGCGGTCTGGGACAGCACGATGTCGCGGGGCTGCGACGCGCCGCCGCGGCATTCCTCGGGGGTCTCGGTGCAGAACTCGACCCAGCCGATCGGCGCCCGTGCGGTGTCGCCCAGGCTCGCATAGAGCACCCGGTCATCACCGGCATGCGCCACCCCGCCCATCGCCATCAGGAAGGCTGCGACCGCCCACCCTGTTGCCTGTCCCGTCCGCTTGACCATTTTGGCCCCCCGTTTTCGTTGGGACCATGTGTCTCACAAAGATTTTTCGCTGCCGCTAAATCGCCACGATGGATTTGACGCAAATCCAAGTAAAACAAAGGGCTTATTCGACTTTCACTTGAATCGAATCTAGCTAAAATTTGAATCATTCGCGGTTGAATCGAATGCGCTGCATTAAGCCGGGAACCGCTGCCGTTGCAGGGTCCCGTGCGCTTTTCCCGCCAACCATTAACTGCGCTGGACTGCCTGTGCGATGGCCGAACGCCACACGGCGCCCGTGGTGGCGGACGCCGTGTGCTCCGTGAAGTTGCGGGATTTCAGAGGCTTGCGGCTTTACCGCGCGGTAACGCTGTCTTCGAGCGTTTCGGCGAGCTGGGCGTGCATGAACTCGATCGCGAAGCCGCCTTCGAGATTTCGCACCACGCGCGCCTGGACGCGGCCGAGCATGACCTGCGATTTCAGCGGCGGCCTGGTCTCCGCCGCAATCGCCGCGCCCGACAGCGACATGTCGATGATGCGGCAGGTCATCTTGGTGCCGTCCTCGAGCGTCAGCACCGCGATCGGGTTGCGCGGAATGATACGGTCGTGGCGGCGATCCTCCGGCAGGTTGAGGATGTCGCGGTTGGCGAGCCAGGTCAGCTGCGCGGCGAGCTTGTCGCGCTTGCGCGCGGTGGCGCCGATCGTCATCGCGAAGCCGTTGTCGATGATGCGGGTGATCTTGCCCTCGACGCGGCCGATATGGTCGAGATAGGCGATCACGCGGTCGCCGACATTGCCGATGCCTGGTGCGAGCAGCGCCAGCCCGCCCGGCGACATGTTGATCACCTGGCAGGGAAACTCGCGCCGGTCGGGCAGCATGTAGCGGCCGAGCAGGTGGACCTTGACCCGCTGGAAACGGCGGCGCTCCTCGGCGGCCGGAAGAGAGAGTTTTTTGTTCGGCAACGCCATGTTTCGCCACTCAAAGCCGGCTCTTAGCGTGCCGGATGATCCAGTGTTGAAACTAAGTCCTGCACGGTTAATTCAGCGTTATCGCAGCACCGCAGGCGTTCATCTTGTTCGCGCAAGACGAGCATTGCCGCTGATGACGGCTCTCTCCGTCATTCCGGGCCTTGTCCGGATGATGCGCTCGCAATGACGGGGAGAGAGCTGGGACCCCGACGAGGCTTACGGGATACGGATCTGCAGGACGTCAGCGCAGGCCCTCATACACCATCAGGCCGCGGGCGAGCGCGAGCTTGCGCAGCGCGCGCGGCACGATCGGCTCGACCGGCGGATGGATGTAGCGCCATGACACCATCTCCAGCGGGCCGAGCGCGCCCCTTGGCGTCTCGAACGGGGCGAGCAGGCCGGTCAGGCTGATCGGTTCATGCGCGCGGGTCGCGAACGGCAGCAGCAGCAGCTCGAAATGCGCGGTCGTGCGATCCGGCGCCTGCGCCGTCACGCCGGCGATCGCCGGCAGCGTCTCTTCGCAGACCACCGCCGTGATCTCCTCGATCTCGCGGCGGCTGGCCGGCGCGAACTGCGCCGGAAAGCTCCTGTCCTTGACGTCGCCGCCGAGCAGGGCGCACAGCCGCGTGCCGGCCATGCGGAACGGAAAGCCGCTGTCGGCATCGCAGGACAGGACGAAGATGTCGCCCAGCAGCTCGCGCACGGCCGACGGCTCGAAGTCGCAGCGCTCCGGCGCCTTGGCATGGCCGCGCCTGTCGTTCCAATAGGCGAAGAGCTCGCGATTGGACGGATGTTTCATCTCGGTAACCCCTCGCGCCCTCGACGTCACGGGGGACATTGCTGTCCCGCTTTCGTCCAGGCGCCTCCCTGGTTGATTTTCGCAGGAGGGGTGGTGCAGCGTCCATGCCGATGGTGCGATCGTGCCGGCTTTACCCCGGCCTTCCGCGCGTTAAGGTTAAATTAACGATGAGCTTGGCGGCGTCCCGGCGATCGTTAACAATGCATTCATCAGATCGCGGCCGGACGGTGCAAGGTCCGCCGCGATACGGTGAGGTACACGCAGGCGGCGTCAAACAAGTCTGGTCGTCGCGACGGGGCGGGGGTGGGGACAACAACCCGGGCGCTCCGGACGCGGCAAAGGCCGGCAAGTCTCGGAGGGAGGGTCTTCTCAGGACCCTCCCTCGTTCTTTTGGCGGATCCGTCGCCCTTTCGCCTCCGCTGCCTCCGCCCCACACATCAACTCTGCCGCCGTGCGCTTGCGCAGGCCGGCCAAAGCCGCCTATCTGACGGATCTGTTCCTCTCGTCGAAGGCGTGCGTTCCGTTGGATTCCTCCTCGTCAGACCTCACGCAGGATCCGCCGCTCCAGCAGGCGCGGGAGCCGATCCTCAATCTGCCGGGCGCACTGACCGCCTACATCCTGCTGATCGCGGTGATCCATCTGCGCGTGCTGCTGCCGGACGAGTGGAACGCAGGGATCATCGACCTGTTCGCCTTTGTCCCGAAACGATACGACCAGACCCTGATGGACGGGGCGTTTCCCGGCGGCACGCCGGCAAAGATCTGGACCTTTTTCAGCTACTCGCTGCTGCACGCCAATCTGGCGCATATCGGCTTCAACGTGCTGTGGCTGCTGCCGTTCGGCAGCGCGCTCGCGCGCCGCTTCGGAGCGCTCAGGTTCTATCTGTTCCTGGCGGTGACGGCGGCGGCCGGTGCGCTGGCTCATCTGCTCACCCATGAGCACGCGCTGGCGCCGATGATCGGCGCCTCGGCCTCCGTGTCCGGCACCATGGCGGCGGCGATGCGCTTTGCCTTCGTGAGCGGCAGCTTCCTGTCGTTCACCCGCGGCGATGCCGATGCGGCGGCCAGGGTGCCTGCGCTGTCGCTGACGCGTGCGCTGCGCAATCCGCGGGTGCTCGGCTTCCTGGCGGTGTGGTTCGGCGTCAACATCGTGTTCGGCATCGGCGGCATCACGCCCGGCGCCGAGGGCGCCGATGTCGCATGGCAGGCTCATATCGGCGGATTCATCGCCGGACTGATCCTGTTTGCGCTGTTCGATCCCATCCCGCATGTGCGTGACGATGCTGCGCCTGCGTTGCCGTCCGACGCGGCCGACCATTAGTTGCCGCGATCCTGCGCTTGCGAGCGCGGGTGATTTCATTCATCATTTGCGTCCACCACAACCGGGACACGATTCCGGGCGAACGAAAGCAGGCCCTTTTGTGCCATGCGGCAGGCCTGCGAAGGGCGTTGCAACCACAACGCGATCCGCTGCGTTGGATCAGACGCGGTCGAGCCGGATGCGTTGGATCGGTTGCGCTGCCAGACTGTTGATTGAAGACTCGCTTGACTGACGATCGCTGGAAGCATCGGCCGCAACGACGCCTCGTTCAAGAAGGCGCACCGGCCTTTCAAGGAGACGAGCAATGACAGTACGTGCGATCCTCGACATCAAGGGCCACCAGGTCGAGAGCGTCGAGTCCCAGACCACACTCGCCGAGGCTGCCAAGCGGCTCGCCGAGCGCAAGATCGGCG
Organism: Bradyrhizobium sp. HKCCYLRH2015; assembly: GCF_051168215.1. Classification (NCBI taxonomy): domain Bacteria; kingdom Pseudomonadati; phylum Pseudomonadota; class Alphaproteobacteria; order Hyphomicrobiales; family Nitrobacteraceae; genus Bradyrhizobium; species Bradyrhizobium sp. HKCCYLRH2015. Next base: position 633,454 of record NZ_JBNPUO010000001.1, read on the forward strand.
CGGTGCTGGTGATGTCGGGCAGCCGGATGGAGGGCATCCTCTCGGAACGCGACATCGTCCGCGCGCTCGGCGAGCGCGGCGCCGCGGCGCTGACCGAGCCGGTGTCGAACGTGATGACGCGGCGGGTGGTGAGCTGCAAGCCGGCGGATACGGTCGCCTCGATCATGGAGATGATGACCAACGGCAAGTTCCGCCATCTGCCGGTGATCGAGGGGGGCGGCGTGGTCGGCCTGATCTCGATCGGCGACGTCGTGAAGTGGCGCGTCCAGGAATACGAGACCGAGCAGGAAGCGCTCCGCCAGTATATCAAGACGGCGTAGTCGCTCCGCCGCCGGTCGGCGTGACTGCGCCGATCGCCTCCTGGATTGAATCCAGCGCACGTTCGGCCGCCCTTGTGCCGAACGCGATGAGGTCGGCCGCGCGATGGAAGTCGAACCAGCCGATCTGGCCGACGCGCGGCGAGATCAGCAGGTCCGGCGGATCGCCGGCGAGGCGCGCACGGGTGATGCGGTCCTGCATGATGTTGAAGGCGTCGACCATCACCGACGAGATGCCCGGCCGGCCGCCTTCGCCGAAGAACTGCCGTTTCACCGCGCGCTCCGGCGAGAACAGCCTGCGGAAGCGCCGCTTCGGCGGTGTGCTTTCCATCACCGTCTCCGGCACCTGGACCGGCTGGCCATGCGCGTAGATCGTCGTCGAATGCGTGAACACGTCGCTCGACAGGTTGGCGGCGATCACGATCTCGGCGCCGAGCGCCCGCGCCGCCGACACCGGCACCGGATTGACCATCGCGCCGTCGACCAGCCAGCGGTCGCCGATCAGGACCGGCGCGAAGATGCCGGGCAGGGCATAGGAGGCGCGCATCGCATCGACCAGGCTGCCATGGGTCAGCCAGATCTCGTGCCCTGTGCGAATCTCGGTTGCCACCGTCGCGACCTTCATCGGCAGCTCCTCGATGGTGACGCGGCCGAGCGATGCTTCGAGCTGGGCGGCGAGCTTCTCGCCGCCGATCAGGCCGGAGCCATTGAGGCGGATGTCGAGATAGCCGAGGATGTTGCGCATCTGCAGGCTGCGCGCCCATTCCTCCAGGGTATCGAGCTGGCCGGCCGCATAGGCGCCGCCGACCACGGCGCCGATCGAGGTGCCGACCACGACGTCGGGCACGATGCCGTGGGCCATCAGGGTCCGGATGACGCCGATATGGGCAAAGCCGCGCGCCGCGCCGCCACCCAGCGCCAGCCCGATCACCGGCTTGCGGATCGTCCCGAGACCGACATCGGAACCTTCGGTTCCGCTCGCACGGCGTCCTTTCAGAATATCCAGCACCGAGATCTCCACGCCTACGCATACTGTGTGCAACGAGTCGGCAACGGACTCATGACGCATGACAGCCTAGCACCAGCCTACCAGAAGCATCCTTTATGCCGGGTCGACGGGAGTGCCGGATGCCGCTGATTTGAACGCTCCGCCGGGCAGACTGCGCGCCGCGGGCGCTCAGGCGCCGGAGAATGCGACCAAGTCGCGCGCCGTTCGCGCGGTTCCTCAGGGACGGTAGAGTAGAGGCTTGAATTTGCCGCGTTTTCGGTCAAAAGCAGGACGATGACGACAGGTCGCGGGTTCACCAGATTCCGGCGCAGCGGGCGGCTATGGCTTGTGCTCGCCTTGTCGTGCCCGCTGACCGGTTTCGTGATGTCGCCGGCCGCGGCGCAACTGTTCGGCGACCGGCCACCGCCGGTTCCGCCGGCCTCGGTGCCCGATCCCGGCGCGGCGGTCAGCCTGGCGCCCCCCTCCGGCCCCGCCGCCGGGCCCATTCCGCCGCCGGCCCCGCAGGCGCTGCCGGGACCCCCGGTCGCCGCGATCCCCCCCGGCGCGCCGGCCGCGATCCCGCCGGTGGCCGCTCCGCCTGCCGCGCTTCCCAATCAGGGCGTGCTGTCGCTGTCGGCGCGGTTCGGCAAGGACCTGCCGAACATCAATGGCGGTCTGGTCTGGCGCGTGTTCGCCGACCGGCCGGACGAATCTGGCGCCTTCAAGATGCTGCGCGAGGATCGCGGCCCGACGCCGAACATCGTGCTGCCGCCCGGCACCTATGTCGTGCATGTCGCGCTCGGCCTCGTCAGCGCGGTCAGGTCGGTGAACCTGAAGACGGAGACCGATCGCGAATCCTTCGTGCTGCCGGCCGGCGGCCTGCGCCTCGAGGGCAGGGTCGGCACCAGCAAGATCCCGCAGAACCAGATCTCGTTCGCCATCTACAAGGGCAGCCAGTTCGACGGCCGCGAGCGGGCGCCGCTGGTGCCGAACGTCGCCGCCGGCGACATGCTGATGCTGCCGGAGGGCACCTATTACATCGTCTCCAACTATGGCGACGCGAACTCGGTGGTGCGCTCCGACATCCGCGTCCAGGCCGGCAAGCTCACCGACGTCACGGTGACGCACCGTGCCGCGGTCATCACCTTGAAGCTCGTCTCCGACAAGGGCGGCGAGGCGCTCGCCAACACCGCCTGGTCGGTCATCAACCCCGGCGGCGACGTGATCAAGGAATCGATCGGCGCCTTCCCCAAGGTCGTGCTGTCCGAAGGCGACTACCGCGCCATCGCCAAGAACGAAGGCAAGGTGTTCGAGCGCTCCTTCAGCGTCGTCAACGGCGTCGACGGCGAGGTCGAGGTGCTGGCGCGGTAGGACGCGCGAAAGCCTGCAGGGGCAAACCGACTCTCCCCGCTATTGATGAGAACCCATCTCCGGGGAGAGCCGCATGCAGATATCCGACATCATCCGCCATGCCATCGCGATCGGTGAGCGTAAGGGATGGATCACGTTCGACGAGCTGAATGAGATCTGTCCAGGCAACACCGTCGCATCCGAGGACATCGAGCGGCTCATGGAGGCGCTCAGCGACGCAGGCATTCGTCTGGAGCAGGAGTGATGCGAGCGCAGAGTTTTTGCAGGATCGCGTTCCACCAACGGTGTCGTCCCGGCGAACGCCGGGACCCATACCGCGGATGCTATCGGGGGACGTAGCTGTCAGCGGCCCGCCTCGCCGCGGCCGGTGGCTATGGGTCCCCGCTCAAGGCCGGGACGACGGGGTGATCGTCGAAGCAGTGGTGCGCGACACGACTCGCTAAACTCGCGACGTCTGCCCGTCGAGTTACTTTGTCGCATGAGCCGTAGGGTGGGCAAAGCAGCCGCCGTAGGCGGCAGCGTGCCCACCGTCGATCCGCGCACGCAACAGGAAGATGGTGGGCACGGCGTCAACTGCGATCGTATGCGTGGAGAGGTCACGGCAGCGCCCTTTGCCCACCCTACGGCTTTCTGCCAACCGAACTCATTATTTTGCCCGTCGGGTTACTTTGTCGCAGTTATTAGTCCTTGCGCCGTCGGGCAAATCAGGTGGATCTTTCCGCGCATCCCGCCTCGAGATGAGGGGCGTATCGCGGTCGTCACGAGACGCGAGGCGGGGAGCGGTGGGCGTGGTGGATTGCAGCGCGGGGTTGCTCGCGCCGACGAACGATCCGCTGCGCACGGTCAAGTCGCGCGGTCCTGATATCCCGATGCTGATATCAACTCACGTCGAAGCTCTGGCTTCACGTGGGGATGGTGGCCAGAAAGCCCGGCGCACCAGGGAGAACGCGAAGCAGCCGTTAAAGCCATCGCGCAGGGAGGGCCGGGTTTCCGGCTGACCTGTGGTACCTGCCGCCTGCATTTTTTTCGCAGGCGGGCCACGGGCCTCAGTCGAGGTCCGGCTCTCCCTGCGCCCTCTGTTTGAAGAGGGCGGTTCGATCAGCAAAACTCGGGCAGATCGTGTCGCGAGATCGCGCAGTCACATCCGCATCCGTGCCGTATCTCCCTCTCGTTGGGACAGCGGCGATGAACGTGAAGCGACGCTGTCACAGTCGCTAATGCGCGATAACCATGGAACCACTTAAAACTGTCACAATCGCTGCGCGCCATGCGCGAAGCCAATGCATTTACAGCTCGTTAAAGCCGCGTCTGCTTCAGATACCGCCGGGACCGACAGGGTGGGCGATCGAGTGGGAATGATGAGTGCCGCGACGACCAAGGCGTTGACAACGATCAGCAGCGATCTCTTTGACGACATCCCGGTGCTCAGGCGCAAATGGCAGGCCGCGTTGAAGCCGGGGCAGCGCCTGCCGCGCTACGAGGACGTCATGCTGGGCAGCCTCGGCCGTCTCGCCGATCACATCGCGGTGCTCAACAACGAGGACGGCGGCCTGCAGATTTCGCGCAGCGGCCGCTACGTCCAGCAATGGCTGCAGGACGAACGCTGGGACGTCGCGGTCGAGGCCGTGTCGCCGGATTGCGCCACCGTGCTGGTGGAGGCCGCCAATTGCGCGCTCGCCAGCGGCCAGCCCTATCTCGCTTGTGCGCATTGCGTGCGCGACGGCATGGTCCGCAGCTATGATGTCCTGGCGTTGCCGACCAATTCGCGGTGGGGCAGCACGCTGGTCGGGACCTACGTCAACGAGCGTGCCACGCAGTACAATCTGCTCGACGCGATCTTCTCGACGACCGATGACGGCGTCGTCTCGCTCGCGACCATCCGCGACAGCGTCGGCATGCCCTGCGATTTCCAGGTTGTCCATCACAATCGCGCGGCCGCCGACCTGCTCAGGCTGCCGTCGGCGACGCTGCAATGGCATCGGCTGAAGCAGGGCGGCAACATGTTGTGTACGCCCGAGGTGATGGCGCGGCTGTTCGACGTGGTCACGCACGGGCGAAGCGACCAGTTCGAGCTCGACAGCGAAGCGCGCAGTCTCAGGCTCGGCGCCCACGCCTTCGGCGACATCATCTCATTGACCATTGCCGATGTGACCGCGCTGAAGCGGCGCGAGGCCTCGTTCCGGCTGCTGTTCGACGCCAATCCGGTGCCGATGTGCATCCTCGACGCCAAGACCGCGCAGATCCTCAACGTCAACGACGCGATGGTCGGGCACTATGGCTACGGCCGGGCCGATCTCCTGTGCATGAACGTCTGGGATCTCTGGCCGCCGGGCGAATGGGAAAGCCTCGATGACGCGCTGTTGCGGCTCGCCGACGGCGATCTGTTTCACCGCGACTGGCGCCATCGCAAGGCTGATGGCAGCGAGATCGAGGTGCTGACCTATGGCCGCGAGATCAGCTTCGATGGCCGCGACGGCGTGCTGGTCGCGATCGTCGACATCACCGAGCGCCGCCGCGCCGAGGCGCGCATCGCCTACATGGCGCACCATGACGGGCTGACCGGCCTGCCGAACCGCGAATTCTTCCAGCAGCGCCTCACGCAGGAGCTCGACGGCGCCTTGTCGGCGGACAGGCGCATCGCGGTGATGTGCATCGACCTCGACCTGTTCAAGACCGTCAACGATTCCTTCGGCCATCCGATGGGCGACCGGCTGCTGCAGGCGGTCGCGGGCCGCCTGACGCAGCAGATGCATGGCGGCAAGCTGGCGGCGCGGCTCGGCGGTGACGAGTTCGCGGTGATCATCCGTCAGGGCGGCGCCGATGACGCCAGCGAGAGCGCCGCGCGTCTGATCGCGGCGCTCAGCGCTCCCTATGACATCGACGGCAATGAGCTCGTGATCGGTGCCTCCATCGGCATCGCGCTGTCGCCGGGCGACGGCGCGAGCTGCGAGGAACTGATGAAGAACGCCGACATGGCGCTGTACCGCGCCAAGCAGGACGGCGGCCGCGTGCATCGGTTCTTCGAAAAGGAGATGGACCGCCAGGCGCAGAAGCGCCGCGACATGGAGCACGATCTGCGCCGCGCCTTCGCGCAGGGCGAATTCGAGCTGCACTACCAGCCGCTGGTCGACGTCGCGACCGGCGCGATCTCCGGCTTCGAATGCCTGCTGCGCTGGCGCCATCCCGACAAGGGCATGATCTCGCCGGCCGACTTCATCCCCGTGGCCGAAGACATTGGACTGATCGTGCCGCTCGGCGAATGGGTGCTGCGCGAGGCCTGTCACGAGGCGGCGCGATGGCCCGATGGCATCAAGGTGGCGGTGAACCTGTCGGCGGTGCAGTTCCGCAGCCGCAATCTGGTGCAGGTCGTGGTGCAGGCGCTGGCACAGTCGGCGCTGGCGCCGGAGCGGCTCGAGCTCGAGATCACCGAGTCGATCCTGCTGGCGGAGACCGAGGCCAATCTGGCGACGCTGCATCAGCTGCGCCAGCTCGGCATCCGCATCTCGATGGACGATTTCGGCACCGGCTATTCCAGCCTCAGCTATCTCCGCAGCTTCCCGTTCGATAAGATCAAGATCGACCGCTCCTTCGTGAAGGACCTCGCGCAGCGCTCCGACTGCCTCGCCATCGTCCGCGCCATCTCCGGCCTCGGCAGGAGTCTCAACATCATCACCACCGCCGAGGGCGTCGAGACATCGGATCAGCTCGACTGGCTGCGCGCCGAAGGCTGCAACCAGGTCCAGGGCTATCTGTTCAGCGCCGCCAAGCCGGCCTCGGAGATCGCGGGGCTATTGGCGCAGTTCGGTGGGCGATCGTCCAAGGCGGCGTGATGGGATGACGGCCGCCACACCCTCAACCGTCGTCCCGGACAAGCGCGCCGTAGGCGCGCGCCGATCCGGGATCCATAACCCCAGGAAGATGTGGTGACGGATGGTGTCGAACGAGCTTGTGTCGCGACTGCCGCCGGTGGTTATGGGTCCCTGCGTTCGCATGCGTTCGCAGGGACGACAGCGGAGATTGTCGCGCTCAGAACCGCGTCACGATGTCCGCCAGCGCCGGGCGCGGGCGGTCCTCGCTCGGCTTGGTCGGCTTGCCGATATGAATGAGACCTGCGAGCTTCTCCTCCGGCTTCAGGCCGAGCCCGTCCATCACGTCGCGGTCGAACATGAACCAGCCGGACAGCCAGCAGCCGCCATAGCCGAGCGCGGTGGCCGCGGTCAGGATGTTCATCGCGCTGGCGCCGGCCGACAGCTCCTGCTCATAGGCCGGCACCTTGGGATGCGGCCGGGTGAAGCTGACGAGACCGATCACCAGCGGCGCTTCCATGAAGCGGTTCTTCTCCACCTCCAGCTCGGCAGCGGTCGCCTGCGGGTTCTTCCTGGCGAAGGCGGATGCAATGACTTCGCCGGCGCGGCGGCGGCCGTCGCCCTCGAACACGATGAAGCGCCACGGCGCGAGCTTGCCATGGTCCGGCACGCGGGCGCCGATGGTCAGGATGGTGTCGAGCTCGGCGGGCGAGGGGCCGGGACCGCTCATCTCGCGCGGCTTTACGGAGCGGCGGGTCTTCAGGAGTTCAATCGCGTCGGTCACGTCGTCAGGTCTCGTTGGTTGCATCCGCGACAGATAGCATGCGCCCCCGCCCGCAACGAGATCACGGCACGGCGTTTTGATCGGTTCTACCGCGTGCTGCCGCGGCCGCAGGCGGACCCTTTGCTCGAGCCGGCGTGCAGCCGTGACGTGAAGCCGGCCATCTTTCGCCTGGTGCGGCGGCGTCGGTCGTACGGGCTGCGGCCATCGGTCCGCAGCCCGGCCTGGCGCCGGCAATTGTGGAAGTTGGGGTGGATCGGTAAAAAGATGACGCTGGCGACCGCAGCTCGCGGCCGGCCGGGCACCAGCCTTGCAGTGGGAATGACAGCGCTGACACCTTCACCTGATGCCGTACTGCGGCTGCGCGGCGCGCCCGGCTTCGCCGCGGCGATGCGAGCCTCGACCGCAGCCGCGGTCCGGCTCTACCGTGGCGACCGCATCCTCAATGCGTTGCTGAGCGATCGGGCGAGGGCGCTGTTTCCGCATGTCGCGCTGTACCTGCATTTCGCCGAGCAGCGCGACGGCGAGCTCGGCCTGACCGTCGGCGCCATGAAGGAGATGTGCGCCAGACTCGATCTGTGCAGTGGCGGCCGCTGCGAGGCGATGCTGGCGCTGATGCGCGCGGCCGGGCTGGTCGCGTCCGCCGCCAATCTCGACCGTCGCCGGCGTCCGCTGGTGCCGACCGACAAGCTGATCGCGCTGCATCGGGAGCGCTGGGGCGTGCAGTTCGACGCGATGAGCGCGGTACTTCCGGCCGCCGTGGTCTATCGGACGGCGCTGAACGATCCGGCCTTCGTGAAGACCTTCGTGCTCGAGCTCGGCCGCCGCTTCATCGCCGGCCTGCGCGTCCTCGACGGCGCGCCCGAGCTGGAGCCGTTTGCCGAGCGCACAGCCGGCATGGTGATCCTGTTCAGCCTGGCCCAGGGCGCAGGGCCCGAGCAGCCGTTCCCGCCGGATGAACCCGTGCCGCTCTCCATCAACGCCCTGGCGACGCGCTTCTCGGTGTCGCGCAAGCATGTGCTGACACTGCTGCGCGATGCGGAAGAGAAGGGCCTGCTCGCCCGCGGCACCGACGCCATCACCATCCTGCCGCGCGGCCGCGAGGCGATCGAGCGGATGCTCGCGACGATGTTTCTCTACATGGCCGAATGCGCCGAGGTAGCGCTGCAGGCGGCGGGCAAAGACGGAGATTCCGTTGATGTCGTTGCCACTCTGTCAGCGTAGCCGCTCGCGACAGCCGGCCCATGCGGGCGCAAGATCTATCCCCGCGTCATTGCAAGCGCAGCAAAGCAATCCAGACTGTCCCTGTGGAAAGACATTGGATTGCTTCGCTGCGCTCGCAATGACGGCGAGGGAACGTGTTGATCGGGTCAACGCAAGCGACATGCGGGAATACCGTTCCCGCGTGTCGGCCCGCTTATGCGGGGATAGGCTGACCTCAGGCCGCCTCGCGCTGGCGGCGCCGCACGTCGGGCGGCGTCGCCTCGTCGACCAGCGCCGCGATGGCGTCCGCCGTCGGCATCACGGTCTGGCCGTCGCGGCCGAGCCGGCGGACCGAGACCGAATGCGTCTCGGCCTCCTTCTTGCCGACGACGAGCAAAGCCGGGATCTTCTGCAGCGAATGCTCGCGGACCTTGTAGTTGATCTTCTCGTTGCGCAGATCGATCTCGGCCCGCAGTCCCGCCCGCCGCAGCGCCGCCAGCACCTGCTTGGCATATTCGTCGCCCTCCGAGGTGATGGTGGTGACGACGACCTGGGTCGGCGCCAGCCACAGCGGGAAGCTGCCGGCGTAGTGCTCGATCAGGATGCCGATGTAGCGCTCCATCGAGCCGCAGATCGCGCGGTGTACCATCACCGGCGCCTTCTTGGCGCCGTCGGCGTCGATGTAGAACGCGCCGAACCGCTCCGGCAGGTTGAAGTCGACCTGCGTGGTGCCGCACTGCCAGTCGCGGCCGATGGCGTCGCGCAGCACGTATTCGAACTTCGGCCCGTAGAACGCGCCTTCGCCCGGATTGATCTCGGTCTTGATGTGGTTGCTCTGCGCCTTGATCTCATTCAGCACGGTCGCCATCACGCGCTCGGCGTGATCCCACATCTCGTCGGTCCCGACGCGCTTGTCCGGCCGGGTCGACAGCTTCACCGTCAGCTCGCCCTCGAAGCCGAAATCCGAGTAGGTCGACAGGATGAGGTCGTTGATCTTCAGGCACTCCTCGGCGAGCTGATCTTCCGTGCAGAAGATGTGCGCGTCGTCCTGGGTGAAGCCGCGCACGCGCATCAGGCCGTGCATGGCGCCGGAAGCCTCGTAGCGATGCACGACGCCGAACTCCGCGAGCCGCAACGGCAGGTCGCGGTAGCTCTTCAGGCCATGCTTGAAGATCTGCACGTGACCCGGGCAGTTCATCGGCTTCAGCGCGAACCAGCGCTTGTCCTCGGCCTCGTCGCCGGCGGACTGCGCCGCGAACATGTTCTCGCGATACCAGTTCCAGTGGCCCGAGGTCTCCCACAGCGACTTGTCGAGGATCTGCGGCGCGTTCACCTCGTCATACTCGCCGGCGAGGCGCCGGCGCATGTAGGCGATCAGCGCCTGGAAGATGCTCCAGCCTTTCGGATGCCAGAACACGACGCCCGGGCCTTCCTCCTGGAAGTGGAACAGGTCGAGCTCGCGGCCGAGCTTGCGGTGGTCGCGCTTCTCGGCCTCCTCGATCTGCTTCAGATAGGCGTCGAGCTGCTCCTGCTTGGCGAAGGCGGTGCCGTAGATGCGGGTCAGCATGGGATTGTTGGAATCGCCGCGCCAATAGGCGCCCGCCACCTTCATCAGCTTGAAGGCGTTGCCGATCTTCCCGGTCGAGGTCATGTGCGGGCCGCGGCACAGGTCGAACCAGTCGCCCTGGTAGTAGATCTTGATCGGCTCGCTGCCGGGAATGGCATCGACCAGCTCGACCTTGAACGCCTCGCCCTTGTCGCGGAACACCTGCTTGGTCTTTTCGCGGTCCCACACCTCCTTGGTGAAGGGTTTGTCGCGGCCGATGATCTCGCGCATCTTCTTCTCGATCGCGGCGAAGTCCTCGGGGGTGAACGGCTCGTTGCGGAAGAAATCGTAATAGAAGCCGTTCTCGATCACGGGGCCGATCGTGACCTGGGTGCCGGGCCACAGCGCCTGCACGGCTTCCGCAAGCACGTGCGCGCAGTCGTGCCGGATCAGCTCCAGCGCGCGCGGGTCGTCGCGGTCGACGAGCTCGAGCTTGGCGTCCTCGGTGATGGGATCGATGAGGTCGACGAGGTCGCCATTCAGCGCCATCGCGACGGTGCGCTTGGCGAGCGAGGGCGAGATGCCCTTGGCGATGTCGAAGCCGGTGGTGCCTCTGGGATATTCGCGGCGGGCGCCGTCGGGGAAGCTGATGGTGATCTTCTCGACCGGGGCGGCGGGCTTCAGGTTGCTGAGGCTGTATTGGAAGCCGGGCTTGGACTGGTCGGCGGCGGATTTCGCGTCGGGCGATTTGGAATCAGGCATGGGTCTCTCCTTGAGCTCACTCCTGCGAACGAGCGCAGGTAAGCGGGAGCAAGGGGTATAGCAGGGGATTCGGAGGCTGCAACCCGGGGAGGGAGGGGAAAACCGGCCAATTGCGGCCGACGGGGCGATGCGGTGATTGCCGCCGCGGGCCGGTATGATACAACTTCAAGTGTTCGGGGCGTGGGGACGCGTTTGGCGATGGAGTCTGCAGGGGAGGCGCCGCTCTCTCTTTTTCGGCGGGGTGGCGCGCATGTCGGGGCCGCGCTGATCATGTGCGTGCTGTCGAGCCTGTCGCCGCTCGCGGCCGCTCCGACGATGACGAGGCCGGCGGCCCAGCCAAAGCCCGCGGCACAGGCGAGGCCGGCCACCCCGGTCAGGCCCGCCACGGAGTCCAAGCCGGCTGTGCGCCGGGCGTCGCCGCCGCGGATCGCAGACGGCTCCACGCCGATCGCATTCGCGCTCGTCAAGGGCTCCTCGGATGTCTGCGGACATGGCTGTGACAGCTGGATCGCCGCCGAAGGCAAGATCGACGGCAGCGCCGCCGCGCGGTTTCGCAAGTTCATGAAGCAGATCGGGGAGCGCCGATTGCCGATCTACTTCAATTCGCCAGGCGGCAATCTGCAGCAGGCGCTCGCCATCGGCGACATGCTGCGCGAGCGCAAGGCCGCCGTGCGGGTGGGACGCACCACCTTGCGCGAGTGCGGCTTCGAGCCCCAGGAGGGCGACGCTTGCACCAAGCTGAAGCTGTCCGGGCGCGAGCTGCACGGCGAGGTCTGGACCCGAGGGGCGATCTGTAATTCGGCCTGTCCCTACCTGCTGCTCGGCGCGCCCACGCGCGAGATCGCAGCGGATGCGACGCTCGCGGTGCATTCGCCGCGCGTCATCCTGAACTTCACCGGCGGCGTCCCGACCCGCGAGATGCGGGCGCAGGCAATGCAGCAGGCGATGGCGCGGGCCGACAAGATGGTGCTCGACTACATCACCAGGCTCGGCGCGGATCCCGCTCTGCTCACGGTGGCGCGGTCCGTCCCGTTCGAGAGCATGCGCATCCTGACGCGGGAGGAGATTGCGCGCTTCGCGCTCGACCGGCGGCAGCGGGTCGAAAGCCCCTGGATGTTCGAGACCGCCAGCCGTGGGATTGCCTACAAGACCATTCTCGCACGCAAGGAGGGTGAGAGCACGTTCCAGACCACGCGCTTGCAGATGGTCTGCTTCGATCAGGACCGCTTCGAGCTCGACGTCGAGCGCATCGCGCCGGCCGGCCCGCCGCCGGCTCCGCTGGCGATGACGAGCGGAGATCTGCGGCTCAATTTCCTTTCGCCGCCGCGGCGGTCCGGCGATCGCGAGACTTGGGGCGTGTTCCTGAATGCAAGCCAGGTGAAAACGCTGTCCTTGATGCCGTCTGCCGAGCTGAGCGATTCCCTGTTGAATGTTGCGCGTCGCAATGTCTCGACATTTCCGGTGAGCAGCGAAGGCCTGCAATCTGCTCTGAAGATGCTGACCGAGAGCTGCCCGCCGTCCAAGGCTATCGTCCGTCCGACGGGCACGCCGGTTCCCTGGAGGCAGATTCCCTCGCCGCAGGCCTCGGCGGCGCAGCCTGCCCCCGCGCGCTGACGAGAATAGCGGCCAGGACAAGGGAGGAGGACGAGAGAAAGTCATGGACGGCATGAGACATTTTCATGCAAATGCATGAAATTCTCTGCTATTGAGGCGCGATGACATCCGCTTCCGCTTCCGGGCGCCTTGCGCCGACCTCGCTCATGCTCGGCAATCTCGTCACTGGCTGCTCGGTGCTGGCGCCCGCTGGCCTGCTGCCGGAGCTCGCCTCGGATCTCGCCGTCGGAATTCAGACGGCGGGGCTGCTGATCACCTTCGGCGCGGTAGTGCTCTGCATCTGCTCGCCCTTGACCGCCTGGCTGACGAGCCGCTTCGACCGCCGCCGTCTGCTGGCGGCGACACTCCTGGTGCTCACGCTCGGCAATCTCGCCTCGGCGTTTGCACCGGACTATGCGAGCCTGCTGGCGCTGCGCCTGGTGATGCTCGCGGTCGGCGCTCTCTATACACCGCAGGCCGCCGGGACCGCGGCGCTGATCAGCCCGGTCGAGAAGCGCGGCAGCACCATCGCCTATGTCTTCCTCGGCTGGTCGCTGGCGGCCGCCGTGGGGCTGCCCATGATCACCTTCATCGGCAGTCATTCCGGTTGGCGGGCCGCCTATCTCGCGGTCGCTGCGGCCGGCGCGGTCAGCTTCGTGCTGCTGACATGGCGCCTGCCATCCGGCCTGAAGGGCGCGCCGGTCGCGTTGAAGACCTGGACCGAGCTCGGCCGCAACCGCCTGGTGGTGCTGCTGCTCCTGGTCACGACCCTGCAGATGTCGGGACAGTTCGTGATCTTCACCTTCATGGGACCGCTGCTGAAGCGCCTGACCGGCGCCGACTCCAACCAGATCGGGCTGGTGTTCGCGATCTACGGCGCCTGCGGCTTTCTCGGCGTCATCATCGCAACCCGGATCGTCGATGGCTGGGGGGCCTATCGGACGTCGCTGTTGTTCACCTGCCTGATGTTCGCCGGCGTATCGGCCTGGACGCTGGCGGCCGGCACCTACGTCCTGATGGCGGTGGCGGTCGCGATCTGGGGGTTGGGATTTGCGTCCACCAATTCGATGCAGCAGGTTCGGCTGGTGGCAGCCGCGCCGCCGCTCGCCTCGGCCTCGGTGTCGCTCAACACGTCCGTGCTCTATATCGGCCAGGCCATCGGCTCCGCGATCGGCGGCAGCCTGTTTGCACGCGACCTGCTCGGCGCCACCGGCTACGTCGCCCTGATGTTCCTGACCCTGGCATTGCTGGCGATCCTGGCCAGCCGCCAGCGCGCGCAGATCGCGGTTCCGGCCCGAGCAGCGGGTTGACGCTTGGCAAGACCGGTCCGACCGGATTAAAGGCCGATGTCGTTGGGGGGCTGCCGGGGGCGTGGATTCTGCCTCGGCCGGCGAGTAGCATCGGCGGACGTCCTCGCGTGCCCACGGGTCGGACAAGAGAGATATGGCATGAAGAAGATGATGTTGAGCTTGGCCGCAGTGCTGCTGTGCACCCCTGCGCTGGCCCAGAGCGCGCCGACGGTCGGTGACCGCCCGCTGGTGCAGGTCAAGCCGAAGGGAACGAAGACCGCCGCCGCCGCGCCGGCCAAGCCGCAATCGGCAGCCGTCAAGCTCCAGGCCTGCCTGGACATCGACGACGGAACCAAGGAGCGGCTGAACTGCTATGACGCCGTCATTCCTCCGGCAGCCAAGCCGAAAGCGATGAAGGCCAAGGTGGTCGGCGACTGCAAGTTCACCAAGGAAGAGGACGAGCGGCTCGCCTGCTTCAACGGCTTCGTCGAGAACATGCCGAAGCTGCCGAAATCCTGAAGCGCGGCGTCGGCCGCCGCTCAGCGGCTCGACACACGGTTCGAACTATCCTGGGCTCCGGCCGCAATCCGGATCGGCGGCTGGGCGGCCGCCATCTTCATCAGCACGTCCTTGATCGGTTGGCGGGTCCAGGCCTGCGTGACGTAGTCGCGATGGGTGATGCCCTCGTCGGTCTCGACGAAGACGACGCTGCCCGGCCGCAGCGGCCGGTCCATGCCCTCGGAGACCTCGATGCCGCGATTGCGCAGCATGGTCATCAGCTCCTGATCATGCCGCGCGGTATAGCGGGTGTAGGAGCTGATGAAGAAGCCGGAGCGGTTGCGCTCGATCCAGTTGGCGAATTTGTCGAGCTGGCCATAGACCGCATCGAGCAGCACCACGCCGCGCACGCGGTCGCTGATGCCGCCGACCTCGAGGCTCCAGGCCGTAGGGAGAAAGCCGCCGCTGTAGCCGACGATCACGATGGGCATGCCGGCGAAGGTCTTCGCGCTCGCGGGATCGCCGGTCAGGCGGGCGAGGCTGGCCGCAGCCTCGTCCATGAAGCGCTTGAAGCCGCCGGGCTGCCAAAACTTGCCGGCGCTCGAATCGGCGGCGTCGACGGCCATCTGCGGCGCGAGCAGCACCGCGTTGACGCCGGCCGCCGTGATCTGCTGCGGCACCAACTGGCGGTCGCGCACGTCGCGCTCCAGCGTGGCGCCGTTGCCGTGGAAGAACACGACGATCACGCCCGGCTTGCGCACATCGAACTGTTCGGGGACGTGCACCAGCACGCGGCTGTCGTTGTAGGTCTGGTCCTGCCAGTAGACGCGGCCGGAGAAGCTGCGGTGGCCGCGTCGCTCACCGTTGCTGACGTTCAGGAACGGCGCGTCGGAGGCTGGGTTGTTGCCGAAATAGGGAAAGGCCGACGACTTCATGCTGACGAGGGTCGTCAGATCCTCACGCTGCCGCCGTTCCGGCCGTTGCGGCTCCAGCGATGCGATCTGAGAGGGCGCGGGCTTCGAAGCGAAGTCGGAGGGCGTGTGAAGCCGGAAGCTCTCCTGCGCGGACGGGAAGCGGTCGCTGAATTCAGGTACCGGAAAACGGTCGTCGAAGGTCAGCCCCTGGGCCGTCGATGCGTTGGCGGCCAACGCCTCGGGATTCGGCGCCTTGCCGCAATGCGTGACGGAAAGACAGATTGCCAGCGCCGTTGCCGCGCGCCACCAGAGGCGCAAGCCCTGGCGCACAGACCTCATGACGTTCTGGTGTTCCCCGATCATCCGTCCCCAAAGACGCGTTCGAGCCCCAACGCGGCTCTTCAACCAGCGGATTTCGTTCAACCTGCGCCGCCGAAATTGAGGTCGCGTTAAGGATCGTGTCCGGTCAACCCCGGGCGCACCGGGACACACCACGCGAACGTGTCGCGATTGTGGGTCGTTTGGCCGCCCGATGCAATGCCGCAGCCTGGCCCGGCCGAAATCGGTTCAAAAATACCCTTGAGGAAGGTCATATTTAATGCCCGTTAACGATGTTTGAATGCTTCGGCGGGAACCTGGGCTGAGGCAGAGGAAGGGGCGCACGGCGTCCCTCGACGAAATGGCTGCATCCGAGGCGGACGATCCCAGCCTGGGCCGGGCGGACGGCGACCGGGTTCCATCCGTGTCCTTGCCGGTCGCGACCGCCATCGTCATCGCCGACATGATCGGGGTCGGCGTCTTCACCAGCCTCGGCTTCCAGGTCCGCGACATCCCATCCGGCTTCTCCATCCTGGCGCTGTGGGCGGTGGGCGGACTGGTGTCGATCTGCGGGGCGCTGGCCTACGCCGAACTCGGCACGATGTTTCCTCGCTCCAGCGGCGAGTACAATTTGCTCACGCGGGCGTTCCACCCGGCGATCGGCTTCATGGCCGGGTGGGTCTCGGCGACCGTGGGCTTCGCAGCGCCCGTGGCACTCGCGGCCATGGCGTTCGGAGAATATGGCCGTGCCGTCATCCCGGGCGCTCCGCCGATGCTGCTCGCCACGGGCGCAGTCTGGCTCGTGACGGCAGTGCAACTCGGCGGCATCAGGCAGTCGAGCCGCTTCCAGCTGTTGTCGACCGTGCTGAAGCTCGGGCTCATCACCGCCTTCCTGATCGCCGGCTATACCATTGCCGCCCCGCAACCGGTGACGTTCCTGCCGGCCGCGACCGATCTCGGCCACGTGACGAGCGCTGCGTTCGCGACTGGACTGGTTTTCGTCATGTACGCGTTCTCCGGCTGGAACGCGGCGACCTACATCATCGGCGAGTTGCATGCGCCTGAGCGAACCTTGCCGCGCGCGCTGCTGCTGGGCACCGTGATCGTTCTGGTGCTCTACATTGCGCTCAACGCGGTTTTCCTGCGGGCTGCACCGATGGACGCGCTCGCGGGCCAGCTCCAGGTCGCAAGCATCGCGGGCAGTCATATCTTCGGCGAAGCCGGCGGCCGCTTCGTGTCCGCGATGATCTGCATCGGACTGGTTCCTTCCATCGCCGCGATGATGTGGATCGGCCCGCGCGTGCTGATGACGATGGGCGAGGACATTCCGGCGCTGTCGGTGTTCGCACGGCGCTCGCGCAACGGCGCGCCGGCCTATGCCGTCCTGTTCCAGCTCACGGTGGCCACCCTGATGCTGTTCACGGAGAGCTTTGAGGCGGTGCTGGACCTGGTCCAGTTCTCGCTCTTGTCCTGCTCGTTTCTCGCTGTGCTTGGACTGTTCAAGCTGCGCATCGCGCAGCCGGACCTCCCGCGACCCTATCGCGCCTGGGGCTATCCGGTCACGCCGTTGATCTTCCTCAGCGTGACCTTCTTCATGATGTACTATCTCGTCATGACGCGGCCGTTGCAGGCAGGGCTCGGCGCAGGTGCAATGGCGTCGGGACTGGTGATCTATTGGTTCGCTCACGCGCGGTCGCGCCGTGTCGCCGCAACGCTCGCATCGGGTTCGGATTGAAATGCTGTGGGTCTCGAGAGTCTGGTTCGCCGTCGCATGTCTGATGCTTGCCCCGAGCTTCGAGGCTCGGGCTCAGTCCGTCACGCCGGACGATACGGCGCGGGTGCTGGCGGGGATGGCGCCGGCGGCGGGCTCGCCACTTGCGCCCTTCGTACAGGATCCGGCGTGGCGGCGGCACGCGGCTTTCTTCGACAACGCCTTCAATCAGCTCGAGCAGCGGCAGTTGTCGAAGATCAGGGCCTGGACGGATGCCAATCTGACGGCCCCGCAGCCGGCGATGTTCTATTTCTTCTCGGGGCCGGATTTTCTCTATGCCGACGCCTTTCACCCGAAGGCAACGACCTATGTCCTGGCGGCGCTCGAGCCAACCGGCCCGATCCCGGACCTGTCCAGATTGCCGCGCGGCGGCATTGGCCCGGCACTGTCCTATGTCGAACGCTCGTTGCAGTCGATCCTGAGCTTCTCCTTCTTCATCACCAAGGACATGAAGGTCGACCTGCGCGAAGGCGAGCTCGAAGGGACCTTGCCGATCCTCTACGTGTTCCTGGCACGCACCGGCAAGACGATCCGCGAGGCGAGCCTGATCTGGTTGGACGAGAACGGCGGATTGCACGGCAACTCCGAGCCGCCGGCGCGCAATGCGACAAAGGGCGCGCGCATTCTGTTCGCCGGCGCCGACGGGGTCGTGAAGACGCTCTATTACTTCTCCACCGATCTCTCCGATTCCGGCGTGAAGGCGAGTGGGCTGCTCAAGTTCTGCGAGCCGCTGGGGCCAGGCGACAGCCTGCTGAAGAGCGCGTCCTATCTGTTGCATGAGAACGGCTTCGGACGGGTCCGCAGCTGGCTGCTCAAGAACAGTGCGACCGTCGTCCAGGATGATTCCGGCATCCCGCTCGCGAGCTATGAGGCGCGGGCCTGGCGTTTCCTGCCGTTCGGACGCTACGCCGGGCCGATCGACAAGTTTCCGGACATGTACCAGAGGAGTTATGCGAAGCTGTTCGAGCGTGCGCAGCCGCTGGAGTTCGGGATCGGCTATCGCTGGCGAACGCGGGAATCGAATGTCCTGCTCGCGGTGAGATCGCCTCCTGCCGACGCGACGGTGTCGGCCGAAGCGAGCGCCCCTCCAGAGACGGATTATCAGCCGCCGCCGCGCGCCCGGCGCGTGCCGCGGACGCCGGAGCCCGTTCCTCTCTATCCGCCGCCGCGGCGCGACGATTTCATCTTTTGGCCGAGATGGTAGGGGTGAATCTCACCAGTGCACGCTCTGGCTGGGCACGATGTAGGACGTCGTCGGCGGGGGCAGGGCGGTGCTGTCGGCGAGATAGCGCCAGGCACCGACAATGACGATCAACAAGGCGATGATGCAGAGCAGGTCCACCTGACGGGCATCGTGGTGGTCGGCATGGTCGGGACCGATGCTCTTGCGCGATCGGTTGCTTCTGGGACTGATTGTCCAGCGCATCGTTGTCTCCTCCCGAAGGAAGCGTCACATCAATGCAGGCCGAGGCAGCGCGGTTCCTGCTGGGAGCGCCGGCTCTTGGCGTAAGAATAAGCCTGACTACAGATTTCGCCAGGCCCTTTTGCTGCAGATCAATCGACGGGCGAGGCGTCTGTTGCGCTGCACATCAGTCCGGGCCGTTGACGCCGCGCCATCGCGCGTAGCGCCACGGCAGGTACCAGCGGGCGCGCACAGGAGCCGTCGTTGGGACGTTGTCGATGCCCGAGGTGCCAAAGGGCTGGCAGCGCAGCAGCCGAGCGAGTGTCATCCACCCACCCGCCCAGAGCCCGAAGCGTTCGATGGCTTCATCGGCATAGACCGAGCAGGTCGGCAGATGCCGGCAATTGTAGCCGACCAGTGGCGACAATGTGTGGCGATACAGCCAGATCAGCGCATGAGCAGCGCGCCGCGGGAGTCGGGCCAGCAGCGACCCGATGTGCGCAGAATGGCAGCCGATGTCAGAGCATGAGTGCTTCATGAGCGCGATGCAAGATGGATGGGCGAGCTTCTGACCGGTTCCTCGGCAGGGAACCCGGCTCTCGGTCATTTGTGGTGATGTGATGCAACAATGGCCGGTTTTCAGCGGCGTCGCAGCACGCCACAGCTGGACGGTAGGTGATTGCCCGGATACGTTTCTCGGCAAGGATGTGACAGACTAATAACGGATTTGAGGCCAAGTTGTCAGGTCTTTCCGCAAGAAAACCGAGGAACTGCGTACCGAGCTTGACGAGGGGGACGGATTGCGCGTGAGATTGCTGCGGTCGCGTGAATTGCGCTGGATGCTACTCGGTGTTGCAGCGCTTGGGATGGTGGTCGGTGGCGCGATCACCATCATGTCAAACACGGCGCGCGCCGGCGGCGCGCTCGAAGAGCGCAAACTCCCGATGCGGTTTGGTTGGGTCGCCTGCGAGCCGAATTGCGGCTGGGTCAGCGCGGTCGGGATCGTCACCGGCGATACGCCGAAGGATTTCGAGGATTTCGCGAGGGATCGCGACCTGACTGGCACCACGCTGGTGCTCGATTCCAGCGGCGGCTCCGTCAATGACGCGATCACCTTGGGCCGCCGGTTCCGCGGCTTGAAGATGCGCACCACCGTCGGCATGACCCAACGCCCGAGCCGCGGGGGTGATCGGCCGCGGGTCATGCCCGAGGCCTATTGCGAGTCGATGTGCGTGTTCCTGCTGCTGGCCGGAACCACGCGTTATGTTCCGGATGCGGCCCATGTCCGCGTCCACCAGATCTGGATGGGAGACCGCGCCGACGACGCCAAGGCGGCGAGCTACACGGCGCAGGACCTGATGATCGTCGAGCGCGACATCGGGCGTCTCGCCAAATACACCTTCGACATGGGTGGAGCGGGCGATCTGCTGTCGCTGGCGCTGAACGTGCCGCCGTGGGAAGACCTGCATGAGCTGTCGCGCGCCGAACTGCGGCTCACCAATGTCGTGACCACGGATCTGATCGCCGAGGTGCTGCCGCCGAAGGGCACGACACCGGTCGCCGAGCTCGCGCCGAAGCCGCAGGCCAAGGACAAGCAGCAGGACCGCTTCCCCGTTGCGCTGGACAAGGCGCAACTGTCGCGTACCGCCGAGGCGTTGCCGCCCGCGACCGTCGCCGCGACGCCACAGCAATAGGCATCGACGTCGCCTGGGTGAGCCGGGCCTCGCGCCAAGAATCGGCGTGTCGAAATACTGCTCCCGCATGTCGCCGCGCTCATGCGGGCTACGGATCGGTCATTCTGCTCGCGCGGGGGCGGGAAGCGGCGTTGCCTCAGCCCTGGGCGGCGGCCGGCTCCGCGCCGTTGGCCTTCGCCTCGATCTGGCCGATGGCATCGACCACGGCATCGAAGGTCAGCATCGTCGAGGCGTGGCGGGCCTTGTAATCCCGGACGGGCTCGAGCAGGGCGATGTCGGCCCATTTGCCCTCCGGCGGCGCGCCGTTTTCCTTCAGCATCCTCCGGACCGTCTCCCGCAGCTCGCGCAGCTCCGCGGCGCTGGAACCGATAACGTGGCGGGCCATGATCGAGGAGGAGGCCTGGCCGAGGGCGCAGGCTTTCACGTCGTGGGCGAAGTCGGTCACCACGGGCCCATCCATCTTGAGGTCGACCTTGACGGTCGAGCCGCAGAGCTTGGAATGGGCGGTGGCGGTGGCGTCCGGGTGGTCCAGCCGTCCGAGCCGCGGAATGTTGCCGGCCAGCTCGATGATGCGCTTGTTGTAGATGTCGTTCAGCATGTGCCTGACGTCCCGGAATTACCGGCGTGGCGGCCTTGGCGGCCGGGTTTCATCGCCCTATATTGCGAGTATATGGAAACGATTGGCAGGAATTCCAGCCACATCCACAGGCGTCCGGCGCCAGAGGCGCAAAGCCTGCGTGTGGCGCCTCTGCAGGTGACGCCCTCAAGGTGATGCTGTGCCGGTGACACTCCGGTCGGACCGCCGACCGGTCGAACGGAGTTGAGATGGACACTTTGATCAAGACGCTGCGCACCACCAAGCCCGAGGGCAAGCCGTTAGACGCCAAGCTGACCGACCCCCGCGCTGCAGAGCTCGATCCTGCCGATTTTCTTGCTGCTGCCGTGCGGCCGGACCGGCCACGGCCGTCGCGCGCCGAAGCCGAGGCCGCGGTTTACACGCTCCTGAACTATATCGGCGAGGATCCGACCCGCGAAGGGCTGGTCGATACGCCGCGCCGGGTCGTCGAGGCCTATGACGAGCTGTACCAGGGCTATCACCAGTGCCCGGCCGAGGTGCTCGACCGTACCTTTGGCGAGACCGCCGGCTACGACGACTTCGTCCTGATTCGCGACATCGAGTTCACGTCGCAATGCGAGCATCACATGATGCCCTTCTACGGCCGCGCGCATATCGCCTATACGCCGGTCGAGCGTGTCGTCGGCCTGTCCAAGCTGGCGCGCCTGACCGACATCTTCGCCCGCCGCCTGCAGACCCAGGAGCATCTGACCGCCCAGATCGCGGCTGCGATCGACGAGGTGCTGAAGCCGCGCGGCGTCGCTGTTATGATCGAGGCCGAGCACACCTGCATGTCGGTGCGCGGCGTCGCCAAGCACGGCGCCATCACCTTCACCAGCCGCTTCACCGGCATGTTCAGGGACAATCCGGCCGAGCAGGGGCGCTTCCTGTCGATGGTGCGCTCGCCGCAACGGTAAGACCAGCAACATCTTAGCGAGAGTTTCGTGTCCTCATCCTCAGTCGAGCGCGAGGAGGGCTTGGCCTTCCTGCCCAAGTTCGACGCGGCCGGCCTCGTCACGTGCGTGACGACGGACGCCGTGAGCGGCGACGTGCTGATGGTTGCCCACATGAACGAGGAGGCGCTGCGCAAGACGGTGGCAACCGGCGAAGCCTGGTATTTCAGCCGCTCGCGCAATGCGTTGTGGCGCAAGGGTGAGAGCTCGGGCCAGACCCAGCGCGTGGTCGAGATGCGCACCGATTGCGACCAGGACGCGGTCTGGCTGCGCGTCGAGCAGACCGGCGCGGCCTGTCACACCGGCCGCCACTCCTGCTTCTATCGCAAGGTGGAGCGGGCTGAGGGCGAGGGCGCGCGGCTGGTGTTTGTCGAGGCCGACCGGCTGTTCGATCCGGCCGAGGTCTATCGCAAGTAGGCCAGCGACCTTCCTCCGGGTCTGTCCTGTCGTTCATTGGCCCGGCCGGGCCCAGCGAATTAACCCGCCATTAACCATACCCGCCGCATTTTGCCGGACGTTTCCGGCGCGTTCGTCTGCCAGCGAATCTGCAAACAGCGGGTCTTCCCATGTCGGTCGACGCATCCAACTCCTCGTCCACCGGTTTCCTCGATGGCGTCCGGGCGAAGGTCGCCGGCGCGATCAAGCAGGCCGCCGACAGCGTCGGCACCAGCTTCGAATATCTGCTGTCGACCGCCAAGATGGAGTCCGACTTCAATCCGACCGCCGGCGCCTCGACGTCGTCAGCGCGCGGGCTCTACCAGTTCATCGACCAGACCTGGCTGGGCACGGTGAAGGAAGCCGGCGCCGATCTCGGCTACGGCCAATATGCCGACGCGATCACCCGGACATCGTCGGGCGACTATACGGTCAGCGATCCCGCCATGCGGCAGGCGATCATGAAGCTGCGCGACGACCCGCAGGCGTCGTCCGCCATGGCCGCTGCGCTCACGCAATCGAACAGCTTCCAGCTCACCGGCAAGATCGGCCGCCGGCCGACCGATGCCGAGCTCTACATGGCGCATTTCATGGGCGTCGGCGGCGCCGCGAAGCTGATCACCAGCGCCCGGGAGACGCCGAACGCATCGGCTACGCAGATGTTTCCCGGTGCCGCCGCGGCCAACCGGCCGATCTTCTACGATCGCGACGGACAAGCCCGCAGCGTGTCCCAGGTCTATGCAGTCCTGAACACGCGCTATGCCGGCGCCGCCAATTCCTCGGCCACCCGGGGCGCGCTTGCGCTCTACGGTGGGACGAATGTCGCGGCCAATGCGGCCGGCGGCGGCGCGCTACCGACGACCGACACCGCAACCTTCCTGTCGATGTTTCCGGATGCGCGCGGCTCATCCCGGCCCGGCGCCTCGACGACGGCCGACGCATCGGCCGTCAACCGTCCGGCGGATCCGATGTTTCGTTCGCTATTCCAGGTCGACGGCCAGTCGAGCCAGGCGGTCTCGCCAACCGTGCGCGAGTTGTGGGGCCATTCATCGGTTGCCAGTGCGACCCCGCCGGAGGGCGGCAGCAACGATGCCAGCGGCAATGGTCAGCGCAGGCTCGACCTGTTCAGCGATCCGCACGGCACCTTCTCGGGCTGATGCGCCGGCGCAGGCGGTCGCACGCGTCGCTGAACCATTGATGAAAAAGAACTATTTTTGACGTCCCGCCGCGGCTCGCACCGTCGGCGGCGGCCGCATTTCCCCCGTCGGATTACGGCCAAATGAGGCGTTGAGTGGTATCATAGTATAGAAACAACCTGTCGCCTTAACAAAACATCAACAAAACCAGCTACTTATGGTGAACGCTTTGTTAAGCGTCGTGGTTTATTTTCGGTGCTGTTGAGGCCCTCGTGGCCTTTGTCTGCAAGTTGCGTAAGCCGGAAAGACCATGATCGTTCGGCAGTTTCTCAGTTGGGTCAGAACCGCACCCGCCGGTGAGCGGGCAGAGGCCACCAGGGCGCTCGCGCGGGCGTGGTTGTTGTCGGATCTCTGCGACGAGGATCGCGGCGCCGCGGAGGGCGCGCTCCTTATGCTGTTGGACGATCCGTCGCCGCTGGTGCGGCAGGCGATGGCGGAGGTGTTCGCCCGCTCGGAGGAGGCGCCGGCCGCCATCGTCCAGGCGCTCGCCACCGACCAGGCTTCTGTCGCCGCCATCATCCTCGAATATTCGCCGCTGCTGATCGATGCCGACCTCGTCGACATCGTCGCGACTGGTAACTCCGAAACCCAATGCGCGATCGCGCGCCGCGTCGGCCTGCCGGCGCCGGTGTGCGCAGCGATCGCCGAGGTCGGCAGCGCCGCTGCAGCGCTCGAGCTGATCGAGAATGCTTATGCCGAGCTGGCGCCGTTTTCCTGGGACCGCATCGTCGAGCGTCACGGCCATCTCGCCGCCATCCGCGAAGCGATGCTGGTGCTGGACGATCTGCCGGCCGCGACGCGCGCGGCGCTGGTCGACAAGCTGTCGGAGACACTGGCGCAGTTCGTGGTCGCCAGGAACTGGCTCAGCGCCGACAGGGCAGGGCGCATCACCAATGAGGCGCGCGACCGCTCGACCATCAGCATCGCGGCGCGCTCGCGCGGCGAGGAGCTGCGCGGGCTGGTCCAGCATCTGCGCGCGACCTCGCAACTCACCGCGGGTCTGATCCTGCGCGCGCTGCTCTCCGGCAATGTCGAATTGTTCGAGATCGCGCTGTCGGAGCTCGCCGACATGCCACGGGCGCGGGTGGCGGCGCTGCTCAACGATCGCGGCCGCGCCAGCCTGCAGGGGCTGCTGCGCAAGGCGGGCATTCCCGACACCACCTTCGACGCCTTCAGCATCGCGCTCGAGGTCTGCCGCGAGAACGGCTTTGCCGACACCTTGAGCGGGGCAGCGATCCTGCGCCGCAAGATGGTGGAGCGCGTGCTCACCCATTGCGCCACCGACCGCGACGCGGCGGCGCCGCTCTTGATCCTGCTGCGCCGCTTCGCCACCGAATCCGCGCGCGACGAGGCCCGTGAGTTCTGCGACGAGGTGATGGCCGAGGATTTCGTCGCCGGGCTGGAGTTCGGACTGATCGCGGCGTGAACCGTGTGCGCTGCCGTAGGGTAGGCAAAGGCGCGTCGCAGATATTGCCACGTTCGAGCGCGCGGGGGCGTCGTGCCCACCGACTTGCTGCAAAGACTGCCGATCCATGATGGGCACGCGACCGCCGCTTTGCGGCGGCGCTTTGCCCATCCTACGTGATCACCATCCGATTACGGCTGATCGCTCGGTACGAGGCTCGGCGCCAGGATCGCCTCGAGATGCTCAGGCCGGTTGCGGTTGACCTGGATCAGATAGTCGTCCGCCACGCGGCGCAGCCGGCGGCTCAGTTCGCCCGCGACCGTCGCGCTGTCGTACTTCGTATGATCATGCACGATCGCCTGGATGGCATTGACGTGATGCTCGAACAGCTCGGCGGGGACCTTTTCGAGGTCGGGCGCGTGCTCGATGATCCGGCAAAGGCTGTCGGCAACCTCGGCGGCGGCTGGATAGCCGAAGGTCGCGGCGTCGCCCTTGATGTCGTGTGCCGCGCGGAACATCTCCTCGCAGGCGTCGTCGTCGAAGCCGGTCTTGAGCACTGCTGCATAGGCTTTCGTCAGACGATCGGCCTCGGTGTCCATCCACGACTTGAACTCGCCGGACAGCCCTTCGAGCGCGGCTTCGGCGCGCGCGATCGGATCGTCGAGATCCTTCTCTTCGGCGCGACGCAGCACCTTCTTCAGCGGATTGGGCTGGGTGATGACGTGATGCGAGGCGTAGGTCTTGACCTGGATCGCCGGGGCCTTGTCTTTTGCC
Source organism: Bradyrhizobium sp. HKCCYLRH2015 (assembly GCF_051168215.1). Lineage (NCBI taxonomy): Bacteria > Pseudomonadati > Pseudomonadota > Alphaproteobacteria > Hyphomicrobiales > Nitrobacteraceae > Bradyrhizobium > Bradyrhizobium sp. HKCCYLRH2015. The sequence continues at coordinate 659,086 of NZ_JBNPUO010000001.1, forward strand.
ATCTCGATATCCCCTGATGATGCCGACCGACGCAGTTCGACGCATCGCCCCGATTCATAGCCGAGGACCTTGGCGCGCTGGGCGCCGATCCCCGGATTGCGTTAACACGGGCTCACTGCCGCGCCCCTAAACTGCGGAGCGCGCTTTATCCAGAAGTGACGGCTGCTGGAAGATCTCCGCCTCGCCGCCGATCCGGCGCTCGGGCCCGATATAGGCCGTGTTGGTGTTGCGGCGCCGGTCCGGGCCGAAATAGGTCTTGGTTTTGATGAAGGGCCGCGGATTGGCGACCACGTTGAGGATGCGCTGATACAGGCCCTTGGCCGAGATCGGCTTGGCGAGGAATTCCGTCACGCCGGCGTCGCGCGCGACGGTGACGCGGCGCTTCTCCGAATGCCCGGTCAGCATGATGATCGGCGCGTAGGGATTGCCCTTGGCCTCCGGCTGCCGGATCATCTGCGCGAGCTCGAGGCCGTCGAAGATCGGCATTGCCCAGTCGGTGATGACGATATCAGGCGAGAAATGGGTATACATCTCGAGAGCGGTCGCGCCGTCCTCGGCCTCGTTGACCTCACGGGCGCCGAACGAATGCAGCAATGTGCGCAGGATGCGGCGCATGTGCGGGTTGTCGTCGCAGACGAGAAAGCGCAGCTTGTTGAAGTCGATGCGATACATTTGGGCCGGCCCGGAGGGATCACCGGTGAAGGTGGTCAACGCGCATTAACCATACGGAGCCGCGGGTTAACAAAGCGTTGCGCGGGGCGGCTGAGGCGCAAAAAGGCGCGGACAACCGAGATGTCAGTAGCCGAACTGCTCGCTCAGGATCCGCTCTTCCAGGCTGTGGCCGGCGTCGAACAGCATCCGCATCGAGATCGTCTTGTCGGAAAGCACCTCGACCCGCTGGACGTTGCGGACCTCGTCATGGTCGGCCACCGCCGCGACCGGCCGCTTGTCGCCTTCGAGCACCTCGATGATCACATAGGCGGTGTTCGGCAGCAGGGCGCCGCGCCAGCGCCGCGGCCGGAACGCGCTGATCGGCGTCAGCGCCAGCAGCGCGGCGTTGATCGGCAGGATCGGGCCCTGCACGGAGAGATTATAGGCGGTGGAGCCCGCGGGCGTCGCGACGAGCACGCCGTCGGCGATCAGCTCCGGCATGCGCTCGCGCTCATCGATCAGGATGCGCAGCCGCGCGGTCTGTGCCGTCTGGCGGAACAGGTAGACCTCGTTGATGGCGTGGTGGATGTGAACGACGCCAGCGGCGTCGGTCGCTCGCATCAGCAGCGGATGGATCACCGATTCCTGTGCCGCTTCGAGCCGCCCGTGCAGATCGATCGTGCTGAATTCGTTCATCAGGAAGCCGACCGTGCCGCGATGCATGCCGTAGATCGGCTTTCCCGAGCGCATGTGGTCGTGCAGCGTCTGCAGCATCAGGCCGTCGCCGCCGAGCGCGACCACGACGTCCGCCAGGTCCGGATCGGAGTTGCCATAGAGCGCGGAGAGTTGCGTCAGCGCGGCCTGGGCCTCGGCACTCGGACTCGCAACGAAGGCGATCCGCTCATATCGCTTGGACGTGGTCATGCGTCGCAGGGCTCGCTGGTCGGTTGGCCGGTAACAGGCGCCGTGTCGTCTAGCCGACCTTGCCCGTGCTTGTCCATCGCGGCCGGTATCCTGGGGCAATGGGGCCGCGGTGAGGCTGATGTGGCCAGGACATACGCGCACGCGCCGAAGTCATCGGGGCGTCATTTTTCCTGCAGGCTCCGCACGGGATCCCAGGACGAGGAGCCGGTCCCCAGGGTTGCTTTCGCCCGCTCGGCGAAGAAGCGGCTCGGAGGATCGCTCGGTGCGCCCCGCGCGAAGCAGTCGGCCGCTTGCGGCAGTTCGCCGGCGCGCCAATGCGCGAGGCCTGTGGCATAGCCGGTCAGGAGGACCTGTTCCTCCGGCCTGAGCTCGGCTGCGCGGCCATGCAGCTCGTAGATCTTCAGCGACTGCTCGCGACCCTTGACCCGGATGGTGTCGAGCTCGCGCCAGGCGAACTCGGTGCCGGCGAGCGCGACCGTGCTCTCGGAGGCGATGATCGTGGTGCCATAGAACTTGTTGGCGCCCTCGAGCCGCGAGGCGACGTTCACGGCGTCGCTCATCACGGAATAGTTGAAGCGGCGCTGCGAGCCGAAATTGCCGACCAGCGCGGCGCCGCTGTTGATGCCGATGCGCTGTGCCACCTTGATGCCCTGGAACGCCGTCGACGTATTGTTGAGCTCGGCGAGCTTCGCCTTGCAGTCGAGCGCCGCGCGCGCCGCGCTGCGCGCATGATCGGGATCGTCGAGCGGAGCGCCGAACACGGCGACCACGGAGTCGCCGATGTATTTGTCGACATAGCCGTCGTGGCTTTCGATGACGTCGGTCATGGCCGAGAGATATTCGTTGGTGAGGGCCATGAGCTGCTCCGGCGTCATCTGCTCGGCGAGGCGCGAGAAGCCCTCGATGTCGGAGAAGAACACGGTGACCTCGCGGGTCTCGCCGCCGAGTTGCGGCAGCCGACGCGAAGCGAGCATGCGGTCGATCTCGTGCGGTGCGAGGTAATAGGCAAAGCTCTTCTGCAGCAGCCTGCGGTCCTTGTCGGTGACCATGAAGCGATAGCCGGTGGTCGCTGCCAGCGCGAGCACGCCCGCTGCGAGCGGCTCCGCCAGGGGCAGCGCGTAGGCATGGTCGAAGAGAGCGGTTGCGAGCACGGTGTAGAGCAGGGCGGCCACGGCCAGGATGGCCGCTGCGGAGGCGGGCCGCAGCAGTCGGGCGAGCAGCGCGGCAAGCAGCGCGATGGTTGCGGCGATGGCGTAGATCGCAGGGCGTCCGAGTTCGGTTGCCGCGTCCTGCCGCACCAGATTGTTCACCGCCGTGGCGTGGATGTAGACGCCGGCAATGGTGCTGCGGGCGAACGTCTCGGCGATCCTGCGCTCGTCCAGCACGCAGCGCGGCCGCCGCGCGCCCTCGGCGCGGGTTGCGAAGCGCTTCGAGGTGAGCCGCCGATCCTCGATCCCGACGGTGCCGAGCAGGACGACCTTGCCGGCGAACTCGCGGCGGAAATAGTCCTTGTCGCCTTTCAGCGCGCAGGCGCGCAAGTCGGCGAACGAGTAGGTCGGAATGTCCTGGGCGCCGCCGGCAAAATTCAGGGTCATGGTGCTCGGCACGCTGCCGGGCACCTTGTACGCACCGAGTGTGACGCCGTCAGCGGCAATGAGCGGCGCGGTGCCGGTTGCGCGCCCCGCCAGTTCCAGCGCCATGCTCGGGACTGCCTTGCCGTCGACCGACAGCGTCAGCGGATGGCGGCGGACGACATCGTCGCTGTCAGTATAGGTGTTGAGCGGACGAAGATTCTGCTGCTGGCGCACCGCGATGCGCTGGCCGGGCGCGGGCAGGATCGGCGGCTCGGCAAAGATCTCGCCCAGCACCACCTTGCCGCCGGCGGCCGCGGCAGCGAGCGCGCGCAGGAAGTCGCGATCGAAGCCGCGCGTCTTCTCGCCGAGGGTGCTGTCGCCGAGCGGAATCTCCGACTGCTCGATCGATGTCTGGAACACGATGTCGAAGCCGACCACCTTGGCGCCGCCACCGAGCACGGCCGTCATCACGCGGCCGATCTCGCCGGTCCATGTCAACAGCGGCGCACCCTTGAAGGGGGGCGCTTGGTAGCTCTCCTCGTCGACCGCGATCACCACCGCCGGACTCGCCGCCGCATCGTGACGGTTGCCGAAGGTCTCGAAGCGCAGCCATGTCAGCGCATCCAGCGACAGGCCACGGCCGCGCTCGAAGACTGGCGACACGAACAGGCCCGCGCACGCCAGCGCGATGGCGATGACGGCAATGGCGTCGCGCGTCCGGCGTCCGACCGCCACCGATAAAAGCCTTCGGTCTCAGTTGAACCGGATCAATCGCCCGACCGCGGGTCCAGGTCCCGCCTTGGCCTGTGCGTCGACCTTGAACACGATCCGCGCGTTGCTGAAGCTCGCAACATAGGTCCCGCCGGGCGTGAGCGGGTGGCTGGTGCCGGCGAAATCGTAGAATCGTCCCTTGTATTGCCGGCCCGAGAGCTCGACCTGCTGGCGCTCGCCGGGCTGGTCGAGGCGCTCGACGACCAGCGTGCCGCGGCCCTTGGCCTCGAAGATGGGCGACGCGCTGTAGATGATCGCCTGGGCCACCGGTGCGCTGTCCGGCCCGACGCTGCGCACGATCGTGGCCGCGACCTCGCTGGTCTCGCGCGAGGTGGCCTGTGCGTGGCTGGCGTCGCAATTGACGATGTCGCTCTTGAGCGTCGCGCCGTCGACCGTGCTTTCGCCGGGGCCGACGGTGACGCTGCCGGCGCCGTTGACCGTCTCGCGCCGGCACGATTTGAGGTAGCTCATCACCACGGCGCCATCCGGGCCAAGCTTGATCACCTGGCCGGGCGCCACATAGTCCATCAGCTCGGCGCCGGCCACATCCCCCTGGACGTCCTCGACCAGCGCCGCCGGCGGGCCGGCCCAGGCCGCCGGCGGTCCAATCACGACCGGTCCGGCGAGCCCGGTGAGGGCTGCGATGATGAGCGTCGGCAACTTCATGATGAACTCCGTGATCGCGATCGGCGGCGCGCCTCTTGTCCCAAACCTGGGTGTCCCGGTGATGGGACGTCGGAAGCGCTGGAGAGGTTCGAGCCCATAACACACCTGAGGGGACCAGGCACGGGTGCTGATGTGACCTGGATCACGGAAGAGTTGCTTGAGCTTGCTCCCAAGCCGCGGTTCATGCGCTTGCAGAAATGGCGAGTTACGCCAATCGCCTGGTCGAGGGAGTGAGCTGATGGCAGGTTTGAGATCGTCCGTCGCGTGGCCGGGACTGATGGCGTTGGCCTTGACGGCAGTGCTCGCCGGGCCGGCCTTGCACGCCGAGGACGCGCCACCGGCGGCGCAGGACGCCGCGGCGCCGGGGTCACATCGCACCGGCTCGGCTGGAAATCGCGCCGCGAGCCCGCCCGGCTCAGCATCGACCGCCGAGCAGCACAAGCTGCCGCCGGACTCCACCACGACGCAGAAGCTCGAACTGCCCGGCCGCACGCTGTCGTTCACGGCGACTGCCGGTTCGATCCGCCTGTTCGACGACAAGAGCGAGCCGCAGGCCGACATCGCCTACACCTCCTATCAGCTCGATGGCGCCGATCGCGCCAGCCGCCCGGTGACCTTCTTCTTCAACGGCGGCCCTGGTGCCTCATCCGCCTATCTGCAGCTCGGCAATGCCGGTCCGTGGCGGATCGGTATCGATGCGGCCAGCGTGACGCCCTCGTCGAAGCCGGAGCTGATGCCGAATGCAGACACCTGGCTCGACTTTACCGATCTCGTGTTCATCGATCCCGTCGGGACCGGCTACAGCCGTTTCGTCGCGACCGGCGACGAGGTGCGCAAACGGTTCTTCTCGGTCGATGGCGACGTGCGTTCGCTGTCGCTCGTGGTGCGTCGCTGGCTGGAGAAGCACGACCGTCTCGCATCGCCCAAGTTCATCACGGCTGAGAGCTATGGCGGCATTCGCGGTCCGAAGATCGTCAACAACCTGCAGCATGACCAGGGCATCGGCATCAGCGGCCTGATCCTGCTGTCGCCGCTGATGGATTTTCGCGACTATTCCGGCTCGAGCCTGATGCAATATGTCGCGAGCCTGCCGAGCTATGCCGCCGTCGCCAAGCAGTTGAAGGGGCCGGTGACCCGCGCCGATCTTGCCGACGTCGAGCGTTACGCCAGCGGCGAGTTCCTGCTCGACCTCGTCAAGGGCGAGGCCGATGTGGAAGCAACCAATCGGCTCGCCGACAAGGTCGCGAGCCTGACCGGCATCGACCAGGCGGTCAGCCGCAGGCTGGCCGGGCGCTTCGACGTCTCGGAGTTTCGCCGCGAGTTCGACCGCAAGAACGGCCGCATCACCGGCCGCTATGACGGCTCGGTGCTCGGCATCGATCCCTATCCGGATTCGAGTCGGTCGCGCAGCTCCGATCCATCGGGTGACGTACTCACTGCGCCGCTGACCAGTGCGGCGGTCGAGCTGACGACGCGCAAGCTGAACTGGCGCCCCGAGGGCTCCTATGAGCTGCTGAGCGGAGCCGTGAACCGGTCATGGGATTTCGGCCGCGGCACCAGCCCGCCGGAGTCCACCGCCGAGCTCCGGCAGATCCTCGCGCTCGATCCCAAGCTCAAACTGCTGGTCGGCCACGGCCTGTTCGATCTCGCCACGCCGTATTACGGCTCGAAGATCCTGCTCGACCAGCTGCCCGCCTTCGCGCGGCCGCCGCGAGTCAAGCTCGTGGTCTATCCCGGCGGGCACATGTTCTATTCCCGCGACGACGCGCGCAAAGCCTTCCGCGGCGAGGCCGAGGCGCTGATGAAGTAGGCCAAGCAAGTAGCCCGGATGAGCGCAGCAATATCCGGGTTCACACGAGCTGGGTGCGAGAACCCGCGTATACCCGGGCTACGCACCATGTTTGCGCCTACGCGTCCTTCTTCCGGCGCCCTTTCGGATATTTCCGCTCCATCTCGGCCTTCACCACGCGTTCGGGCCGCACCCGTGCGCCCGCGAGCCAGATCTCGCTGACGCCGGACTTGGTGCGGACTCGCCTGACCGCCTCGCCATGGCTGGCATAGCCGGCCGCGTGCACGATGCGCCCGGTATCGCGTCCGGTCACCTCGATGCGGGCGGCATCGAGGAACGGGTTGATGAACACCGGATTGGCGACCATGACCCTCTCGCCGAACGGGACGAGATCGACGGCGCCCCACAGCGTCCACCAGCGGCCGGTCCAATCGCGCGTCCTGCGCGACGGTGCGCCATGGGTGGCGAAGGCCTGCAGGATGAACTTGACGCCATTGGCCCAGCCGGGCGCCCAGCCGTCGACGGCATTGGTCAGCACGGTGATCGTGATGTCGCGCGCGGGAATGACCGAGGTGCGTGAGATGTAGCCCTGAAAGCCGCCGCCATGGCCGAACCAGTCGAAGCCGGCGGTCGTCCCGCTCATGAGCGCCAGGCCGTAATAGGCCTCTTCGACGTCTTGGGGCACGCGCCATTGCCGCCGGATCATCTCGCGCCGGCTCGCGACCGACAGCAGGCTCTTCTTCGCGTTCGGGGCGAGCTGGGCGAAGAAGCGGGCGGTGTCGGCTGCCGTCGCGACCACGCCGGCCGCGGCCATGATCGCGTTGGTCGGATTGTCGCCGGGAATCACGACGCGGCGGCCCACGGGGACGGTGCGCGAATGACCGCGCGCGAACGGGACACCCTTGCCGAGCAGCGTCATGTCCGGCGCGCTTTCACGCAAGGCAAGTGGCGTCATGATCTCGCGCTGGAGCCAGGTCGGGTAGGGCTCGCCGGTGATCGCCTCGATGACTAGGCCGAGCAGGCCGTAGCCGTGGTTGGAATATTTGAAGCGGCTGTTGGGATCGATCGCCGGCGGCAGCTTCAGCTCGGCCAGCAGCTCATCCTTGTCGAGATAGGAGCGGCCGTCGGTGAACTGGCCGGAATCCTTGCCGTCGCGGATCAGGCCCGCCGTGTGCGACAGCAGCTGGTTCAGCGTGGCCGCGGCGACGTCCGGATGCAGATCCTTGACGTATTGTCCGACGGTGTCGTCGAGCTTCAACCGCTTCTGCTCGCGCAGGCGCATGAGGGCTGCGGCGGTGAACGCCTTGGTGTGCGAGGCGATGCGGAAGCGGTGCCGCGGCGTCAGCTTCTCGCCGCTGTCGAGATTGGCGTGGCCGTAGGCCGCCTCCAGGACGATCTCACCGCGATGGGCGATCGCAAGGATGCAGCCGGGCTGCTCGGAGACCGCGACCTGAAAGGCCAGCCAATCCTTGATGTAATCGAGTGCTGTGCCAAGCCAGGGCTCCACGAGGCAATCTCCTGTCCAAAAGACGTGATGAAAATGAACTGCGAGACATCCTATCCATAGCGGACGAGGGACATGGGACAAACGAAAATGGCGCAACCCTTTCGGGTTGCGCCACTGTCGAGATCGGAGCTGCTCCGATCGCGCCGTCAGTAGACGAGGCCGGTGCCCGGCTGTTTCTCCAGCGCGTCGGCCAGCGAACGATATTCGGGGCTGTTGGTGCCGGCGAGCTGTGCGACCTTGTCGAGGTGGTACTTGGCCTGCTCGCGGTTGCCCTGTTCGAGCTGCCACAGGCCGTAATACTGCCAGGTGCGCACGTGGTTCGGATCATCCGCCAGGGCCTGCTCGTAGTACTGCTTGGAGGCCTGGTAGTTGCCGAGCTTGCGGTAGGAGTAGCCGATCAGGTTGGCGACGTCGGCGACGTCCTCGCGGTTCAGCGCCTTGAGCTGCTGGATCGCGGTGGTGTAGTCGCCGCGATCATAGATCGAGGTGTAGGCCGTGCGATAGGCCGCCAGGAACTTCGGATCTTCGATGCTCGAGCTCTTGTCCTTCTTCTTCTTGCCCGAATCCGACGCCGGCGGCGCAGACGGGGTATCGCTGCCCGCGGCATAGGCCTTCGACAGAAGCAGCGGCCCGGAGGCCACGGCCATCGAGAACAGAGCCAGCGTGGCAATCCTGATCGCAGACTTTTTCATTCGTATCTCCCGAGTTGTCGATCCAACAGGTGACTGCGTACGGAGAAGAACTCCCGCAGCTGCGAAATATTCCCGGCCATTTGCGCGGATTTTGCGCCGCGATCGGTGCATTATACGGACGACATGATGACAGACCAGTCACCTCGATGACTATCCCTTCATGTCCATGAACTGAAAACACCGCTTTACTTCAGGGTGGGTTCAGTGCCGGTTCCCTATCGTCGTCTCCATGATCACGAGCCTATCCGGACTGGATGGTGCCTCCAGATCTTCACATCACGGAGATGACCATGCTGAAGTCAATGTCTGTTGCGCTGCTCGCCGCGTCGATCCTGGCTGCGCCCGCGTTCGCCGCTGGTCCTGCAAAAACCGATACGTCCGCGAAGTCCAGCCAGACCACTGGCACCGCGAAGACCGATGTGAGCAAGACCGATGCGGCCAAGACCGACGCCACCAAGCCGGGCGCGATGCAGGCCGGCGACAAGGTCAACGAGATGAAGCCCACCGTCGGCAAGACGAAGACCAAGCCGCATGCCTCGCTTGTCCGCCACAAGCATCGCCACGTCGCGCATCTCAGCCATCACAACAAGGTGAGCCTCAAGCGCGTGACGCCGGCGACCCGCCGCGGCTGATCCGGCCACGGCCTGGCCAAGCCAGATCTGATCGTCGACCGCCGGAGCGCCAGAGCGCTCCGGCGGTCGCGGCTTGACGAAGGCGTGAGCCGGTACGGATTTCCCGGGTGTCGGCTTTGAGCTAGAACGACCGCGGGATTGGCTTGCAAGAGTTGGGCGCCGTGGGGATGGGGAGATCGAGCTGGTGGCCGGCGACCGTGCTGGCGCTGCTGTTGGCCGGCTGCGCGAGCGGCGGTCCGGCCGCGTTCATGAGCGAGGACAATCGCGGCATCGCCTATACAGGTGATCGTGGCGTCGGCAGCCAGCCGTTTCCGACCAACCACCGCAGCGAGATCCTGTCCTATCTGAGGACCTACCTGAACAATCCGGTTGGGGTGCGCGACGGCGTCATGGCGGAGCCGGTGCAACGGACGGTCGGTGGCCGGCTGCGTTATGTGAGCTGTCTCCGCTATGCGGCGCGCGAGTCCGACGGCAGCTACCGTCCGGCGCAGGAGCGGGCGGCGGTGTTCGTCGACGGCCGGTTCGACCGCCTGGTCGAGGATGCCGGTGAGCTCTGTGCCGGGTCGACCTACACGCCATTCCCGGAGCTGGCCGGCCTCACGCGTTAGGCCGCGGCGTTTTCGACGGCCTGCCACGTCGTCGCAGCGCCTTGCCAAGCGGTTCGTCCGATCACAAATCAGGGACGGGCCGAACGCTTTGTCGCCTTGCGGCGACCAAATGTCGGGCGAGGCGTCAGCTTCACGAAATATTCGGGAAGCCTATGGAACAAAAGGCCTTTGTTGCCCTCTGGTGACACCGCAGCAGCAATCACAGCTGCGTCACCGCCGCCGGGCAACCCAAATGCGGCCATGATGTTCGATAGATGTCGCAAACGAATAACGGGGACGTCCCATGAAGCGGTTTTTGATCAGTGCAGTGGCCTTGACCACCTTGGCTGCCCCGGCTTTCGCCGCCGACATGCCTCCGCGCACCTACACCAAGGCGCCGGTCTACACGCCCCCTCAGGCGATCTACAACTGGACCGGCTTCTATCTCGGTGGTCACCTCGGCGGCGCCTTCGCGGGCAACAATAGCCTGGAAGGCAACAACGGGCGCTTTCTCGGCGGCGTGCAGGGTGGCTTCGACTACCAGTTTGCCCCGAACTGGGTGCTCGGCATCGAGGCCCAGTACAGCTGGATGGACCGCAACACGACCAATTTCGGCTTCCCGGGGGCGACGGTTGTGACCTCGACCGGCGCCAACCAGCTCGGCTCGGTCACCGGCCGTCTCGGCTACACCTGGGGACCGGCGTTGCTCTACGCCAAGGGCGGTTACGCCTGGCGGGACGGCAACAATCTCGGGGTGAGCGTCGCCGGCGTGCCGACGGGCTTCACCACGTCCGGCAATACCAAGGACGGCTACACCGTCGGCGCCGGCCTCGAATACATGTTCGCGCCGAACTGGTCGGCCAAGGCCGAATACCAGTACTACAATTTCGGCAATACGACCTTCACGGGCGGACCGGCTCCGGTCGTGGGCAGCCGCTTCAACAGCGACGAGCATACGGTCAAGGTCGGCGTGAACTACCGCTTCGGCTGGGGCGGGCCGGCCGCCAGCAAGTACTAAGCGAGGTCGCGAGCCCCTGGCCGACGGCTTCCGGGTCGAGCGTATCGCGCCTCAATTCCAACACGCCCGCGCCGTCTGGTGCGGGCGTGTTGCTGTCCGGCGGGTGGCCGGCGATGGTTTCGAGGACGCTCACGCGGTGCGAAAAAATTTTCAAACCTTCGTGAAACTTTCGCCATCAGTTGATATTATCAGTCCGCCGGTTTGATGGATCATCCCACATGCGTATCTTGGTGTCCGTGCTGTTGTTGTCGGCGGCTGTTTTGCCGTGCTCCGCCCAGACCGTTCTGAAGTCCGAACCGTTGATGCTGGCCCCCTACGAGGTGGCGCTGGTGCAAACCGCGTCCTGCCCGTCGGGCAAGGTGCTGAAGGTGACCGGCGCGATCCGCGGCGTCAGCCGCAAGCGCGCCTGTGTCGCCCTTCCGGCCGAAACGGTATCGCTGGCGACGGCGACGCCCTGAGAACGGGCTTCATGGCGACCTTCCAGCGGGCAGCTCCGGCTGCCCGCTGATCGCGGGTCTGTCTGTCGAAAAATCCTTGATCAAGGCAAGTCGTCCGCGGGAGCGGACGGGCATGAATGCGTGAATGTCTTCTGCCGGCGGCTTCGGTCTGGGCACGCCGAGGCTCGGGGATCAGCCGTACACAGAGCCAATGGTATCATCCAAGGCGCGCTTCCCGCCGCAGCCGCTCAGGATGCGAACGGGATGTTGAACTCCTGCTCGGCTTCGGCACGGTTCTGCCAGGGATCTTCCTCGGGCTCGGCGGCGCAGGGCCGGATCTCGTAATCATTGTCGAGCTGCAGATGCGCGGTCGATCGCGCATTGATCATCACGTCCACCACCAGCCCACTCTGCCGCGCCAGCCTCCAGACGTCTCCCTCGGTCGGATAGGCCTTGCTCAACTTGGCGTCGTTGCAAAACAGCGCGTAGGGCATTCCAAACAGCTCCGGAGAAGCGAAGGATGAACCGAGAATGAACGGCACGTGCAGCGAGACACTGGCGCGCCTGAGGCAGGAAAGGGGCCTTTTCGGGCGGCCGAGTCGTAAACGAGTCCTAAATTTTTGAAAAAAGAATCCGTGGGACTCCGGGGCTAGAATCGCCAGATGGTTAAGCCCATGGGAACCGATCTCCACATCTTCTGCGGGCGGATCCAGCTGACGCTCGCCTTTGGGCTGCTGCTCGCCTTCGTCGCCAATGTGGCGCTGCTGTGCGCCTGGCTGTGAGCCGGCGTGTCGATTGCGGATACGTTTGTGCACCCTCGGCCATTTTAGATCCTTGGCGCGGTCGCCTTTAGTCCTCAGGGAGGGCGCTCCGTCCGGCCGATGCTTTCAGGCGCGCGAGTGTCGCGCTGAAATATTCCTGACGCTCCCGATTGAAGCGCTCCTGATGGGCCCGGAAGCGCGCGACGCGGGCGCGAATCTCCGCCTGCATGTCGCGCTGGAGATCGAGCTGCGAGGCGATGCTTGTGAAACGCTCCGCAGGGACCGGGCTCGCGGTGGCGAACGAAGCCTCGGACGCGACGGCGTCGGGCGCTCTCGGCCTTGCAGGCTCCCCCACAGCATCGGGGATCTCAACTTGCACGTTGCCGCCGCGACGTGTCTCGGTTTCGACGGTGTTGGCCATCACGTGCTCGACAGCGGCATGCGTCGGGCGACCGGCCACGGCCTGCTGCGGTGTGATGGGGGTGCCGACCGGAACGGTCGGCAGCTCGAACTGGGCGAAGTCGGCGGGCTTGCCGGTGACCGACTGCACGAAGGCCATGGTCTGCGCGATCAGCGCATCACGCTCTTCCTTCCACGTCATGACGCTTGTCCCCCGATGCCTCAATTGCAACAAAAGCGGCTGACGAAATCAAGTTGAAGACCAGTGACTTCTGGGGATAAGCAGGAGTTCTAGGTGAGATGTGACAACAATATTGCCACAGTCTGAACCCGTTTCGTCCCCACCCGCGAAAGGCGATACCGGAAATCCAGTCGCGTACAAATGGTTCCTAAGCGGCGGGTTTTTCCGGAGCTCTTCTTGACAGAGGAGGGCGGCTCGCCCCTATGACCGAGCCGCCCCGGACTTCGGGGATCATCTGCTCGCAACCTTCGTGCACCGTCCGGGCACTTCGCAGTCTTCGATGGACAACCCTTCACGCTCCGAGCGGTCGCGCAAGGCCGCGCTCACCGCCGCCCTCACCATCATCGCCCGCGATGGTCCGGGGCGGCTGACGCTCGACGCCATCGCCCGCGAGAGCGGGCTGAGCAAGGGCGGCCTGATGCACCAGTTTCCCAACAAGGAAGCGGTGCTCAAGGCTCTGCTGGAACAGCAATTCCTGCATTTCGACGAATTCGCCAGCAGGTACAGGGCTGAAGCCGGCAAAGCGGCTGATCAGCCCGAGCTCGCGACGCAGATCGCGATCTCGCGGGAGCTGATCGCACAGCAATATTCGGTGGCGCAGGCCATGCTCGGGGCGCTCGCCCAGGAGCCGGGATTGCTGGCCGATGCCCGTGCCAAGGATGCCGAGAGAGTTGCCGAGATCCGCGGCGAGGCCGATGACGCCGATCTCGCGGTCCTGCGATGGGCGGCGGCACGTGGGCTTGCCTTGATGACGATGCTGCGCGTCTCGCCGCTGGAGCAGCCGGACCTGGACCGTCTGTTTGCCCGCCTGCTCGACGACCAGCAATGGACTGCATTCCGGCAGGCCGGGACGACCGGGGAGCGGTGACACCCTCGAGCTCGGCGCCATCTCCAGCCTTGGACGGTTCGATCTGAGCGAAGTCGGGCTGGCTTGCGTCCGATGGCGCTCGATGCCGCCGGAAGTCCGTGTCGACCGCGCATTCCTTCTCATTCGATTTGCTATTTACAAACCGTCTAGTCGGTTTATAGAGATGATCATGTGAGGCGCTGGCAACGGCGCCGCAGTCGTGGAGAAGGGGATGAGGAGTCGATTTCGGATGTCCGGCTTCGCTGCGATCGCCGCAGCGGGCCTCTGCGGGGGGTGCAACACGGTGACGCCGGTGGCCTATTCCGGAGTGGCGTCGGCGCGCTATCTGGCGCCCAACACATCCGATCCATCGGGCCGGGTGCCTTACCGCTACGCGGCCGCCGCCGACTGGCGCAGCTACGACAAGGTGACACTCGATCCGGTCGTGATCTATCGCGGCGCGGATCACCAGTTCGGCGACATGTCCGATCGGGACAAGGCTGCGCTTGCCGCCTACATGCAGCAGCGCTTCCTGGAAAGTCTCTCGACACGCTTCCAGATCGTCCATCAGCGTGGGCCGAATACCCTGCGCGTGCGGCTGACCCTGACCGGCGCCGTCGCCAACACGCCGGTGCTCGGCATCGCCTCCCGCTTCGATCTCGCCGGAGCCGTCTACAACGGCGTGCAGAGTGCACGCGACGGAGAAGGACTACTGACCGGCTCGGTGTTCTATGCGGCGGAGATTTTCGATGCCGCGAGCGGACGACTGCTCAGCGTCTTCGTCAGCAAGCAATATCCCTCGCCCTACGACATCAAAGCCAGCGTTGGTGCGCTCGCGGCCGCCGAGGCCGGGATCGACAAGGGCGCCGAGGCCCTGGTCGCACAGCTCCAGTGAGCGGGCCGTGCGAACGATCGCGCCGCGCGGGCAGATGGCACCGCATCGGACGAGCGCGTGGCTCGAGGCCATGGAGACAATGAGGTCCCTGGACATGACATTGAGATTCGTTCTGCGCGTCGGGTTGCGCATCGTCGTCAGTCTGCTGCTGTCGATGGCGGAGGGCCGTGGTCACGCCGCTCCCGTCGGCGATCCGGTCGGCACATGGTTGACCGAGGACGGCCGCGCCCGCGTCCGCATCGAGCGCTGTGGCGCGATGGCCGACCGCGTCTGCGGCTACATCGTCTGGATGAAGGAGGTGGCGGATGCCAAGGGGCAGCCGTTCCGCGACCGGCTGAATCCCGATCCGGCCAGGCGCGGCCGTCTGCTGCTCGGCCACCAGATGCTGCTCGGCCTGAAGCTGAACGCCGACGGCCGCCACAGCGGCGAGGTCTACAACGCCGAGGACGGCAAGACCTATGCTGTCTCGATCTGGCGCGATGGCCCGAAGATTCTGGCGGTCAAGGGCTGTCTGCTCGGGCTGTTCTGCGCGACGCAAGGTTGGGCGTTGGTCACTGATCAGGTGCCCGGCCAACTCATCGGAGCGACCGGCGAGGGCGGCGGGCCGTTGCCGGATCCAGAGTGGACTGCGCCCAGGCCGCCGTCGGCGAGCGGCATCGCCAAGCCAGCCGCCAGGACGAGGGCGAATTGACGCCTAAAGCCGGTGACAGCCATTGCCGCAGCAAATCCCAACTGCACGGAAGCTGGTGCCGGCTGAGGGGATTGAACCCCCGACCTTCGGTTTACAAAACCCTCCGCCGCAGCGCTTTCCTATTTCAGTTTGTGCTATTAGTTCAACATGTTGCGGTTGATTTAGGCGCTCTCAACCGCTGTTTCGGTGCCTGAATTTGTGCCTGTGGTAACCGTGCCGAACATGACGCGGTGTTTCTCTTCGGCGGTCAGGTAGGCGAGATACATCTCGGTGGTCTTGACGCTGGTGTGGCCCAAGCGCTGCTGCAAAACATAGATGGATCGGCCGCTTTTCAGCCAGTTCACTGCATGAACGTGGCGCAGATCGTGGAAGCGGAAGGGCCTGAAATCCTGTGCCTGTTCTCGTGCCTGTTTGGCGGTTGCGGACACGATCCGGCGGAAGTTGCTCGACACCTGGCTGTAGGGCCGGGCAGCCGGCTCTCCGTCCTGGCGTTTGCCCGGCGGCGGCCGGTGCCAGAACAGGGCCTTCGTTTCCAGGCTCACCGGCAGATTCGAGAGAAGGCGGAAACCGAGATCCTGGCCGGCGTCCTCCAGGTCGATCACGCGCAGCTTGTTGCGCTTGCCGATGACGGTGAGCTGCCGGCGGTCGCGGTCGAAATGCCGGCGCTGTCCCTTGGCGAGTTCGTCGAGCCTGGCGCCGGTGTTGAGCGCGGTACGGATCATCTGGGCGAACAGGCCGGGCGCCTTGGCAATCACCATCTCGATATGCGCGGGGTCCGGCAACACGATCGGGTCGCGCCGCTCCTGAAGTCGCGACTTCTTCCGGTGGCCCGGCTTCAGCCAGTCCATTGCCGGGTTGGCCTGGATCCACTCCTCGTCGACACAGAAGTCAAACACCGAGGACAGGGCGGTGAGGTCGCGCTTGATGGTTGCGACCTTGACCCGGATCGGGTGCTTTTTCCCGCGCGGGACATAGGGGGTGTTCTTCCGGGCCTCGACAATGCCGCCGATTAGCTTCTTGTCGATCTCGTCCAGATACATCCCCTCCAAGTGGGGCTGCAGGACTGCCAGCGAGGACAGATAGCGCGTCAACGTCTTGGGGCTGACCTTGTCGGCGACGAATCGGCCCCACGCTTCCAGCGCGTCCGCAAACGTGCGCCGGTGGTCGCCGTAGCGCTGCGACGCTACGACGCGCGCGCGCTCGATCTTCCGACGCTCTGCCGCAACTTTCGGATTGTCTGTGCGTAGTGACCATCGGTAGTCGCGGCCGCCGGTTTGTATCCGGCCCCAGAGGACATCTTCGCGCCAGTAACAGCCCTTTGGGGCCTTCGGCTGTTTTGACACGTCTCACGCTCCTTCTCAGAAACAAATGCATCCAACAGGGCGAGGTCGAATGTCCAGGTGCCCCGGAATTTCGCGGCGCCGGGAATCTGCCCGGCCGCCGCCATGTCGCGCACGGTCCGGGCCTCGACGCCCAAGCGTGCGACGGCGCCGGCGATCTTGCAACGGTTCCTCTGCATCATCGTGCCTTCGTCTCGCCGCTCATGTGCTTCGCCTCCGCATTTCCTGCCTGATGACGCGCGCCGTCAAATCCTGCAGCACGGCGGTGAGCTGGTTGCGGCGGAATACACCTTTCTCCCGCTGCATGGCCTCGATCAGCGCCTGCCGGCGCTTTGCAAGCGGCAATTGGCTTATCCTGTTTACGACCTGCGCAATGGGCTCTTTGGTCGGCCTCAAAAACCCCTCCATTTGTTGACCGGCGCGCGGCCTTTCCGCCGCGGTTGGTCTCGTGCTACGGTGCCGACATGAGCAAGGATGTCGTCACGGTCTGGTGGTACGAGCGAGACAACGGAGCCCTCCGTTGCCAGAGCTTTCCATTGAATTGGCCTCATAAGGGGTCGACGTATCAGCACGAAGTTGAGGTGAAGTACTCCCGTGACGCCGTCCGTATGGTCATGGTGCACCCCAAAATTGGCGGGGGTTCGGAAGCCCTTCAGGATTTGAGGACCGAAGCACTGGCCTACGAAAAATCCCTCAAGAGCTCCCGTTGAATCCGTTAAGCCTGGCTGACATGTTGTTGGCCGCTTACGCGGGGCGGATCGTTTGTTCACTAAAACCCCTTCCATTTATCGACCGGTGAAGATGCCTTGCGCTGTGGCGGCGCCTTTTCGAAACCGCGGCTCTTGATCTTGGTGCGCGGCTTCGGGAACAGCCCGACATGCCGCGCTCGCTTTTGGTAGACCCGCGACTTTTCGGCCACGTCCTGGGCCGTTTTCTCCTTATGCGGCTTGCCGCGCAGGATCGGCGCCATGTTGCTTTCGCGGTTTTCGCCGCTGTTGATCAGCGCAATGACGTGGTCCACGTCCCACTCATCGCCCGGCCGGATGATCCGGCCTGACCAATGGCAGCGGCCCTTGTTGCGCTCGAAGATGCGCAACCGGACGTGCGGCGGCGGCCGGCTGTCGGGCGTCTTGCCGATCCATTCCTTGACGCTGCGTGCGGTCTCGCTCACTGCTTCGCCCTTGCAATCATCTGCTCCAGGGGCGTCAGCGGAAACCGCTTGCTGTTGGCCGGCGGCTCGAACTGGGCGAGGTAGCGGCGCTGCTCCCTGCACCACGCCTTGTAGGCCCGGCCGTTGCGGCGCGCGAAAGGGTAGCTCTCGCGCAGGCGCTTTGCCCGTTCCTTGAACGGCATGTCCTTCGGCAGGTCCGCGGTGATGGCGCGGATCTCCTCCCGCGCCCGATCGGTCCAGGTCATGCCGCGCTCTCCTGCGGATCGCTCCAAACCACGTTGTTCTCGGCTCCCCACGCGAACATGAATTCGATGAGGTCGGACATCTCCGCGACGGTCAGATCAGATGATGACTGCCCGTAAGGGATGAAGCCGGTCCCATCGAGCGACGGGACGAACTGCGCCTCCTGGCCGCAAGCCTTGAGGAACATGACCTTCCATTGGTCGGTCGAGTAGCGCCGGCCGTTGATGCGCTTCTGTCGGGCGACGTCTGTCAACATTGCCCAGAGCCGGCTGTTCTGCTCCAAGGTGCGCTGTGGCCCCTTGAACACGATGCGCGATCCCGGCGGCGCGTGCTCGATCCAATGGGTTGCCGTCTGCCGATCGGCCGGCGTGTTGAGGACGATTTCGGCTCGCCGGTTCATGGTTCGATCCCTTGACGTCGCAGCTCTGCATCGATCGCATCGTGTGCGATCTCGAACGGGATGACGGCGACCTGAACCCAAAGGATGATCGCGGAGCGGGTGGCGATCAGCCAGCCCGCGAGGGCAGGGGCGCTCATGCCGCGACCGGCTCCCCTCGGCTGCGGATCTTCGCCACCGTGGCGTCGAGCTCGGCGTTGAAGCGGTCCACTTCGGTTGCGAGGGTCTGGATGTAGCGCTCGTCCCGGCGAGCCCGCTTGGCGAACAGCGGCACGCCGCGGTAGTAGATCACGACATCCCACCAATCCCGCTTGGCGATCCACATCGATCCCTGCACCTGGGCGACGTGCTCGCTCGGAATTTCGTCCTTCAGGATCGCGTCAATGAGGAGGTGGGGCAGCTTGGTCTTGATCTCCAAGCCGCCATCCTCGCCGATCAGGCTGTCAGGCGAGCAGCCGGCGCGGCCGTTGCGGATGAAGCCGACGCGGCGCAACTCGGCGCCGGTCTGGAAAACGTAGAGGTCGCGCGCCTCGGGCTCCATCTCATGGCCGCGCTCGGTGTGCTCGTTGGAAAATCCCTCCATGGGCTGGCCGGTGATGATCTCGCCGGCCAGCTTCAGCATGTAGCTGCGGCGGGTCTTGCCTTCGCCTTTCGCCAGCACCTGGGAGAAGCAAGAGGCGGTTGGGATGCCCATGCGGGCGCGCAACCATTCTTCGGAATTCTGCTCGCAATCGAAAATCTGCATTGCCCTGGCCCTTAGTAGTTGATCGAGACGTGGGGGATGGTGCCGGCGGCGATGGCGTCGACGATCGCCTCGGCCGCCTGCGTGGCAGCGGGGCCGGCGGCCTCGCTGTGCTCTCCGACGATGACGGCCAGCGTTTCCTTGACCGCCGCGTGAACCTTCTCGCGGCGTCGCTTGTTCTCGGCGCGCCTGCGCTCTGCCAGTTCCGCGCGGGCCTTCTCCTCCGCGACGCGCAAGCGCTCCTGCTCCACAGCGCGGGCGGCGGCCTGCTCTGCGGCGATGCGGGCTCGCTCCTCGGCCTCCCGCTTCCACTGCTCTGCCTGCTCGGCGCGTTGACGCTCCAGCTCGGCGGCAGCCTGGCACTCGCGCTCGGCGCGCTCCTGCGCCTCCCGTTGGGCCTTCTCGGCGATGTCGTGGGCCTCGCGCTCGGCCTTCTCGCGGCGAAGCGCCTCAAGCTCGGCCGCGTCGCGCTCGCGCTGCTCGGCCGCGGCAAGTTCGTCGGAGAGCTTTGCAGTCGCGTCGGCAACTGCCGTCGTGGCGCGTTCGGAAAACTCCTCCCAATCGCGGGTCGCGAGACAGCGGACGGCATCGAGGCGTGCTCTGACGGCGGCAGACCCCGCGCCGGGCGTCGGCGCACTTCCCGTGATGATGGCGACGAGGGTGTTTTCGTGCCCGCTGATGCGGGCCTGCTCGGCGGCTTCCCAATCCGTCACCGGCTTGCGGACCTCGTCCTTGAGCGCGTCCAGCCGGTCGCGGATCGTGCGGCGCTCGGCATCGATGCTGGCTGCCTGCTTCTTGATCTCGGCGACGTGCTCCTTGCCCATGTCGTCAAGAATCGTCTTCGAGCGGGCGATCTTGTAGGCGAGCGACTTCACCGCATCGCGGCCGGCGCCGGTGGAAATGTCGATGACGTCGGCGCGCGCCTGGGTCTCGATCGCGCCAAGGACGGTTTCAACCTGTCCGGTGCCGAACAGCGTTTCCGCGGTGATGACCGGCACGGCTGCCGGCTCCAAGATGGTTTCGAGCGTGATGATCGCGTTCATGGGTCAGGCCTTCTTGAAGCCGGCAATGGTATTGATGCAGAAGCCGTATTTCTCGGCGGGGATCTCGGTGATGGTCTGCTTGCGGCCATCGGAGAAGATCCCCTTGCTGGCCGCGAACTGCAGGAATGCGCATTCGCTCGCGTTCTTCTCCTTGAGAGCGGTGCGAATGAACGCGGCCTGCTCCTCGGTGATCGAACCGGGAGGAGCGGCATAGGTGAAGCTTGCCGGCGCGTTGGTGCCGCGGCCGTCGTCGTCGCCCCCCTTCGATGCAAGGCCAAGCGATGCCATGAGGGTGATGCGCTCAAGATAGGACACCGCCGACTTGATGCCCTGGATGCTGTTCTTTCCGCCGGTCTGGTCCGCGTTGGCGGAGATCTCGTTCTCCTCTTGATGGCCATCCCGGTGCGAAATAACGCATGTCACCGACACCGGCTCGCCGGGTCTGCCCGACAGCTTCCAACGGTGGGAAAGACCGTGGGCGCTGAGGATCGGCACGACGGCTTCAACCACCTCGGCCAAGTCCTCATAGGAGTAGGTGGCGCGATCAGAGCCGCGTGTTTCGTCAACCATCCTATTGCGGCGGATAGTCGGAAGCTGTGTCTTCGCGTCCGCGAGCGCATTGTTGAACGCCTTTCGCGCCGCGATGGCGTCCAGCTCCTTCGCGAGCTGCGCCGCCTCGCGCAGCATGTCGACGTCGCCGGTTGCCATGGCGGCGCGGACGATGTCGAGCGTCCCGGCAGGCTGCGCCGGAGCAGGGGAGGGATGCGTCTGGGCGGCGACCATGCGCCGGCTGCGGATCGGCTTGACGTTCTCGGGGGGCAGGCGTTCGGCGTCCATCAGTCGTTCTCCTCGGCTTCTTCGGCTTCCATCGGCACCTCGCAGGTGCCGCACATGATCCGCGCGTCGGGCTTGGCCCACGCGTTGAGTTCACAATCCGGGCAGGTGAACTTGGTCTTGCTGGCCTTCTTCTTCTCGCGGGCCGTCTTGGCCGCGTCGCTTTCGCTGATCTTCAGGCGATCGCCGAAAAGCTCGTTCATCCCGAGCTTTTCGAACTCGTCGAACGCGCGCGCGAACGGGCCGTCATCAAGGATGAAGTGCGAGACGTGCTGCCCGGTCTGCTTGCCGCCGGGGGCGCCCGTCGACGACGGGTGCAAGCCCACCTCGTGCATCTTCTTCGCCCACTGCTTGTCGTGATAGGCGCGGCGCGGCATCCTGCCGAAGTGCTTCTGCCAGAGGTGACACATCTCGTGCACCAGGGTTGACAGCGTCTGCCGCACGGTGCGCGTTGAGAAATGTGTGGGGTTGAGGGCGATTTCGTCGGCCACCTCGCCGTCGCGCGATCCGAAGCGTTCCGGCGAGAAGTAGCCGTAGGCGCCCTTGTGCCGCTGCATCGTGATCAGGCAGCGCGGAAGCTCTCCGCCGAACAGCCGATCGTTGAAGAAGTCATAGGCGCGGTTCAATTCGCCGTAGGTCGTGACGGTTGGGCCGGCATCAAGCGGGATTTTTGTTTCGTACGATGCAGAGACGAGATTGCTCATGATCAGGCCGCCTTGATCGCGTCGATCGCTGCATCAATGCTCGACATGATCGCGCTGGCGCGGGCCCGCGCCTCGGCGGTGTCCTCGATCTCCTGCCAGCGGTCGCCAGTCTCCTCGGAAACCTCGCCGGTGCGGAGGACTTCCGCGACCGTCTCATCGAACAGCGAGCGGGCGGCTGCAGTGTCGGTGCGCCACGCCTTATCCGCTGCGTCGCGCGCGGAGTAGAAGGCGTCTCCGGAGAGCCGCACCGCCTCGGCCATCGCGGCGTCATAAGCCGATTTCTGGAGCTTGGTGGCGCTCTGGAAGTACCAGAGCGCGGTTTCCTCGGCACGCTCCTGGCGTTCACGATCCTCGCTGCGGTCCGGAGCGGCGTAGTGGGGATTGGCGGCATAGTAGCCCGACATGGCGAGGTCTCCAGCGATCTGATGGAGACAATGAAAGCATAGCTTTCAATTCACGGCAAGCAGAAATGAAAGTATAGCTTTCAAAAAAATGAAAGCATGAGCGACAGCCCGATTCGGTCCGGAATATGCGGGGCGGGCAGGGCGGTGGCGGCTGCGGTCTTAAGCCGGGCCGCCCATGATGATGCGGTGAACCGCAATCACCTTCGACCGCGGCCAGGTCAGCACCTTCCGCGGATTGAGCTGCAGAACCTTGAGCTGCTTGCCGTCCATGGAGATGAAGCGTTTGACAAAGCCGTGGGGTGGCTCGCCGTCACCCATGCTGATCTGAATCACGCAATCGTCGTCGCGCCGGACCGGCGCATAGGGGTGCACGAAGCAGACCTCGCCGTGTCGGTAGCGCTCCAGCATGCTGTCGCCGACCATATAGACGGCGTAAGCGTCCGGAACGTCGGCGAGGGCCGGAGGCGCAAGAACTTCGCCCAGGTACTGCTCGCCCAAAATCACGTAACCGTCTTTGCCGCCCATCGCCACGCCGCGGATCGGAATTCTTGCAAACCCGCGCGCGGCCTCGCCGATGCGAGCATTCTGCTGCGGTTGAACGGTAACGTTGTATGGCTTTTCTCCCGCCGTCAACCCCGGTTCGGCAGGTGAGTTAACAGTTTCGGGGATCTCGCCGCGTCCAAATTCGAGCCAATCGAGCGGCACGGCGAACTTGTCAGCGATCGCGGCGAGATTCGCCCGGCTGATGCCCTTTCCAAGCTCCCAATTGCCGACCGCGCCGCGGGACACCTTCACCCCGTCAACGGTGCCGAGCGTCTCCGCAAAACGCTCCTGCGACAGGCGAGCGCGCTTGCGGACGAATTTGATCCTGTTGGCCAAGTTTCCCATGGCTGGCACCATGGACGATCCGTTCAAAACTTTCATCGAAAGAGCTGCTTGCATTCCATTGAAAGCTATGCTTTCAATTCGGCATGAGCGAAGATCGAGACATCTCCGAATTGAAAGCGCTCGCGTTGGGCGAAGCGAAACGGGCTGCCAAGGGTAACACCGGGCTCTCTCGCGCTCTCAACAGCGAAATCACTCCGCAGGCCGTTGCTCAATGGAAGCAGGTGCCTGCCGCAAGGGTGCTCATGGTCGAGCGGGCCACCGGTGTGCCTCGGCATCTCCTGCGTCCAGACATCTATCCGGCTCCAGGTGCGGAGGCGGCGCAGTGAGCGATACCAGCGAACAAACCCGCAAGAAGATTGGCAAGGGCATTCGCGAAAGCGTCTGGCGCCGACGAGCGCGGGATAAGCGCGAGGCGATGCAGAGCAGCAGCGGGTATTTCGATCAGGACTACGCGACGCCTCGCACTCAGGTTCGCCATCGATATCTTTGGGAGGAGCGACATGAAGCCTCGTACTGACCTATCTGCGGTTGCTTTCGCCGCGTGCTCGCCGCTCGAACGCGGCCAGTTCGCGCAAGCGCTTCTCGACATACTCGCGGTGCTCGCCTGTTTGCTGCTGATCGTCGCGACCGGTGGCGGTATCGCCTTCGCAGTTTTCATTTTGTTGTTTGTCGCTCTGTAGCAGCCGCGCGGCGAACGTGCCGATCGGCTGGAAGGGCAGGGGATCATTGTCGCTGCTCATGGCCGGAGTAGAGGCCGCGAGCTCTCCAATTGTTGGAAAAGGATTCCGGAGGGGAAGTGCATGCGTACCGAGATCTCGATTTTAGCAGGCCCGCGGCAGTGGGGTGACACGCGCGAAAGCTGGCTCTCGCGGGTGCCAAGAGCAGTCAAAGACACGCTTCGGACGCGCGTCGAGACAGTGTCGTTCCGGACGGTCAAGAGCCTTTGGTACGGCGAAATCAGTGATCCGGAGCACCACGCGGCGCGCGATGTCCGGAAGGCGGCGGAGATCATGCAGGCGCGGAAGGACGCGCTCTCGCTGGTCGGACGCTATCGATCAATCATTGGGGGACTGAATGCCAAGAACCCGGACTTTTATCGCGAGGATATTGCTCGCCTCGAGCGCGTGGCTCGCATGCTGTGCGGTGGCGGTGGGACCGAGTGAGATGTTTTCTGGGGGGCGCCAATGATCGGGCCAACCCCAACTCAGGTTGATGCTTTGGAACGCCGCCGGAAATTCCAGCTCGCAATCAGCGAGCGGGCCGCCGCGCTGCTGCAGCAGAAGCAGGCGGAAGCAAGAAACTCCGCTTCAACAACGGTCGAGCGCCCAAGCAGCGAGCAAGGTGCAGGCACTGCCACTGCAGCGGTTCAAGCGAAGTATCCCAGCATCAAGCACATTCAGAAAACGGTGTGCGCGCATTTCGGGTTGCGGTTGCTTGACATGGTGTCGCCCCGCCGATCGGCGGCGGTGGCGTGGCCGCGTCAGATCGCAATGTACCTCGCATGTGAGCTGACGCCGCATTCGATGCCGACCATTGGGCGAAGCTTCTCGCGCGACCACACGACCGTGCTCTACGCCTCTCGCCTGGTGCCGAAGAAGGTGTGGGCCGATGCGGCGGCAGCGCATGACGTTGCGACCTTGACGCGGCTCATCGCCCCCGCGTCGGAATATGGCGGGGCGCTCGATGAGATCATTGAGTGCATTGTGCGAATGTGGGCGCGGAAGTTGGACACGGCTGAAATCGCGGAGGCGCTTGGGCTGCTGGAAAGCTTCGTCGCCGGCGAGCTGGCGCGGGTGCGGGACGCAGAGAAGTCTCAGTCGGTAGAGGCAAGCGGGGTGTCTCCGTGAGGTGCCTCATCGGGTGCGAGACATCGGGGATGGTTCGGCGCGCGTTCGCCTCACTCGGGCACGATGTATGGTCCTGTGATCTTCTGCCGGCTGAAGACGGCAGCAACCGGCACATCGTTGGCGATGTTCGCGACTACCTCGACGTGGGATGGGATTTCCTCGCGATCATGCATCCGCCCTGCACGCGGCTGTGCAACAGCGGCGTACGCTGGCTTTCCGTGCCGCCACCCGGCCGGACGCTGGCCGATATGTGGGCCGAGCTCGACGAGGGCGCGGCGCTGTTCTCGGCCTGTTGGAACGCGCCTATCGACCGGATCGCCGTAGAGAACCCGGTGATGCACCGGTACGCCAAGGAGCGCATCGCGAATTACCGACCGCCGACGCAGACCATTCAGCCGTGGTGGTTCGGAGATCCGGCCTTCAAGGCTACCGGCCTCTATCTGAAGAACCTCGCGCCGCTCGCGCCGACGCGCCGGCTCACGCCACCGCGACCGGGCACCGCCGAGCACAAGGCCTGGTCGCAGGTTCACCGCGCCGGGCAAAGCGCTGACCGTTGGAAGCGCCGTAGCCGCACCTATCAGGGAATCGCCAGAGCGATGGCGGGGCAGTGGGGAGGCGACGTGAGAGAGCAGGCGAGCTTAGCGCATTCCTCGACGGCAAGCTGAGAGGCGAGCTTTGAAACTTTGGGCCAACGTCTACGTGCCGCTCAACGGCGCCATGGGATCAATCTACGCGACGCGAGCGCTCGCCGATCAGATGGCGGGACGTGATCGCATCACCTGTATCGAAATCAATATTCCGCGCGACGCCGCGGACCTCATTGCATCGTACGATCCAAAGGAATGGAAGCTGCAACAGTCATGAGCCAGCCGTGGTTTCCATTCTACGTCGGCGACTACCTCCGCGACACGGCGCGCCTCACGACGGAAGCGCATGGCGCATACCTGCTCCTGATCCTCGACTATTGGTCGAACGGCGCTCCGCCCGACGACGATGAGACCCTGTGTAGCATTGCTAGGCTTTCGCTAGGCGATTGGCAGCGGCTCCGCCAGAAGCTTGCCCCGTTCTTCCAGATCGAGGCGGGACGCTGGAACCACAAGCGGATCGACAAAGAGCGCGAAACCGCGGCCGAAAAGCACCTTCGACGGGTCAATGCTGGCCGTGCCGGCGGCAATGCCAAGGCAACAGCACAGCAAAGCTCTAGCAATGCTACAGCAGAGCTACAAGCATTGTCCTACCAATCACAATCACAACCACAATCAGATAAGAAAGAACTCTCTCGGTCGGACGCCGACGCGCCGCGACCGGCGCGCGAGCCGTCTCGTTTCGACGAATTTTGGACGGCCTATCCGCGCCGCGACGGTCCGAACCCGCGCAAGCCGGCGGCGGTGAAGTTCGATGCGCTGGTGAAGTCCGGCGGTGATCCGCAAGTGATGATCGATGCCGCGCGCAAGCTTGCCGCCGATGAGGCCGCGCGCGGCAACATCGGGACGCGGTTCGTCCCGCAGGCGGTGACGTGGCTCAATCAGCAGCGCTGGGACGATCACGCGGCGGTCGCGGCGGCGCGGGCCAGCGAGGCGGGGCCTGATCAGATCGAGGAGGCCGTGCGGATGTTCGCGCGGATCCGCCGGTGGTCGCGCTGGGCAGGGCCTGAGCCTGGAATGCTGGGCTGCCGGGCGTCGGTCGAGCTGCTGGCGAAACACGGGCTCGGGCCTGACGGGCGGAAGTTGGCGGCGAATGCCGCGGCATGATGGGGAAGATCGTGGGACGTGTGACGGGGATGGGCGGGCACCAGAGCTCCGCCATGGTGAAAGACGAATGGTTGACGCCGCCACCGATATTGGCCGCGCTCGGTCCGTTCGACCTTGACCCATGTGCACCGATTGTCCGGCCGTGGGACATGGCGCGCGAGCACTACACGGTTGAGGACAACGGCTTGCTGAAGCCGTGGAAGGGGCGCGTCTGGTTGAACCCGCCATATGGGCCGCCGCCGATCGTTGGCCCCTGGATGCGCCGGATGGTGCAGCACAATCGCGGCATGGCGCTCATCTTCGCGCGGACGGAAACCGAGCTGTTCTTTGAGACGGTATGGCAAAGCGCGAGGGCAGTCCTGTTCGTGCAGGGGCGGCTCTACTTCCATCACGTTGACGGCACGCGCGCCGCAGCGAACAGCGGCGCTCCATCTGTGCTGATCGCTTACGGCGATGAAGACGCGGAGATCCTGCGCGCGTGCGCGATCCCGGGGCACTTTGTTCGGCTCGATAAGCAGCCGGCGCGCGCCATCGCAATTTCTGGCCTGTTCTGAAATGGGGGAGAAAGCATGAAAGCGAAGCTGTTTGAGCCTGTGAGCGTCGAGAATCGGCGCGGCTATCGGATCTCGTGCAGCTGCGGCGCGGTGGCGCGTGTCCCAATGAACACGGTCAGGTGCAGCAATGGCCGTGACAGCGATTTCGAGCGTCGATTGGTCGAGCGGAAATTTGAGAAGCTCGGTTGGCAGATCGGCGAGAAGGCAAGCGAACATGTCTGCCCGACCTGTGCGAGGGCCCGTGCCGCTGAGCGGCTGTCGGCGATGATCGGCCGCGCTCGGGGGAGGGGATTGGGATGAAGCGGAGCGATTTCGCGGATGAGAGCCGGCGCCAAATCCTTGCGCTTGCGGACGCGGTGCAAGCTTGCATGCCGGGCCTGATGGTGGAGGTGAGGCGCAACGGCGTTGCGTTCATCTGGCCGCAGGGCGGAAAGGGGATTTTCGTCGTGTCTCCGGAATATGCCGCCGGCACAAAGCCGGGCGTACCGTCCGTGCAAGCAGTCGTGGACAATCTGATGATGGTGGGGCCGGTGCTCGGTCACGCGTAGAGAGTTGTTATTCCCGCAATTATCTCATTCGTTCGGGCGGGCCAATTGAGGCGGACGGCGCTTTCGCGTTTTCCTTCGACGGGTCGTTTCATTCCAAGCGAAAGCCGGGGACCACGTGGGCGATGCGATGCTTTGTCCTCATGGGTTGATCCGGTCGGTAGGGCCAGCCGGCGGGCCGAATGCGTCAGCGACTTTTCTGCGGGGTAGAGCAGCTCGGACAGCTCGGGGCGTTCATGCCGCCCAGGTCGCCGGTTCAAATCCGGCCCCCGCAACCACTTCACACGTTTGAGGGGCTGAGAATGTCGATTGCCGATCTCAAGACGCGGCTTGCTGATGTCCATGGCATCGAGAGCCTGAACATGGAGCTGCAGGGCGGGCGCATCCTCCTGCGCTGGGGCGATTACTCGGCCTCGGCCGATGCCGCGGCGTCGGATGCCGAGATTGAGGCGGCGGTGCGCAATGCGCTCAAGCTTGCTCCCGTTGCCGCGATCCCTGACAAACCCGCTCCGGCTCCTGTCGTGTCGCCGGCCGGTCACACAGGCTCTGTGGCTCAATCCGTCGCGCAGATCATGGAGAGCCACGTTCGGCTGATGGCAGAAGGCCATGCGGCCAACGTTGCGCGGCTTCAGGTGTCGCTGCAGCGACAGCGCGACGCGCTCCAGGCCGTGGGCAACTTCGCCGACAAGATCGACGCTCAGACCGACGATTTCCTGTCCGTCATGGGCCAGTACACGAACGCGCTGTGAGGCCGCTGTGAACCTGCATGGAATTTGGTTGTTCGCTGGCATCGGAGCCGCTGGCTTTGTCGCTGCTTGTATGTGCGCCTGGTCGCTGGTCCATTGGTTGGTGTCCTGATGGCCGCGCCGATTGGAAACCGCTTCTGGATGGCTCGCACCACGCATGGGCGCGATCTCCTGTTCTCCTCGCCTGACATCCTGTTGGCCGCCTGCGTGGAGTATTTCACGTGGGTAGAGGAGAATCCTCTGTACGAGACCAGGGCGTTCTCGTCCAAGGACGGCATCCTCACGGCCGAAATTCCCAAGATGCGGGCTATGTCCGTGTCAGGACTCTGCATTTTCCTGGATATCGTCCCGCAGACCTGGGCGGACTATCGCAAGCGCGAAGGTTTTTCAGAAGTCTGTACGCGCGTAGACGAGATGATCCGGACGCAGAAGTTCCAGGGCGCGGCGGCCGAGCTGCTGAACCCCGCGATTATCGCGCGTGATCTCGGGCTTGCGGATCGCTCGGAGCTGTCCGGCGTCAACGGCGAGCCGATCAAGTCGGAAACCAAGATCACCAGGATTGAGCTTGTGCCGGCGCCTTTCCCGGATCGCGAGGGCACGGCCTGATGAACGTCTACATCCTGGCCGTTACCGAACAGCCCCCGCAGTGGATCGCCTGCGGCCGCACTCGTGCGGAGGCGGAGCACTGGTACGCGAAAGCGATTGCCGATGGCAGCGGCGCGCAACCGCTCTATCGCGTCATCGTCACTCGCAAAGCCGGTCGTGAGGGCTGATCCGTGAGCACCGCGCGCGTCATGCTGCCTCCGAAGCTCGTCCCGGTTTTCACCGGGGAAGCGATGTTTCGCGGGGCGTATGGCGGGCGCGGCTCGGCCAAGACGCGCTCGTTTGCGCTGATGACGGCGATCCGCGCGCATATGTGGGCGGAGGAGGGGCGCTCTGGCTTGGTCGTGTGCGGTCGTGAGTTCATGAACTCGCTGGCCGATAGCTCGTTCGCGGAGATTGCGGCGGCCATTCGCTCGACGCCCTGGCTTGCGGCTCATTTCGACGTCGGGATCAACTACATTCGCACGAAATGCGGCAAAATCTCGTTCGCATTCGTTGGATTGCGGCACAATCTCGACAGCATCAAGTCCAAAGCGCGCATCCTGCTGTTGTGGGTCGATGAGGCGGAGAGCGTTTCCGAAGTCGCCTGGACCAAGGCAATCCCGACCGTGCGCGAGGAAGGCGCGGAAATCTGGGTCACCTGGAATCCGGAGCGGAAGAAGAGCGCAACCCATCAGCGCTTCCGCGCGAACCCGCCGGCCGGCGCAAAAATCGTTGAGCTGAATTGGCGCGACAATCCGTGGTTTCCCTCGATCCTCGACACCACGCGGCGCGACGATCTGGCGAACCGTCCCGATCAATACGAATGGATCTGGGAAGGCGGAATGCGCACGGTCGTTGAGGGCGCCTATTACGCCCCGAGCCTGGCGCAGGCGAAGGCGGAGCGGCGCATTGACGCGGTCGCACGCGATCCGCTGATGCGGGTGCAGGCGTTTTTCGACATCGGCGGCACCGGCGCGACGGCAGACGCCGCGGCGATCTGGATTGCTCAATTCGTCGGGCAGAAGGTCAACGTTCTCGACTATTACGAGGCGCAGGGCCAGCCGCTGGCGACGCATGTCAATTGGCTGCGCGAGCGCGGCTACGGCTCGGCGCTGATCCATCTGCCGCACGATGGCGCGCAGGGCGACAAGGTCTTTGCCACCTCCTACGAAGGCGCGCTGCGGGAAGCCGGCTTCGACGTCATCGTGATCCCGAACCAGGGCCGCGGCGCTGCAAAGGCGCGCATCGAGACGGCCCGCCGCATCTTCCCGAAGGTCTGGTTCAACGCTGACACCACAGAAGCCGGCCGCGAGGCGCTCGGCTGGTACCACGAAAAGCGCTCGGACGATGAGCGCAACGTGGGCCTCGGCCCCAACCACGATTGGAGCTCCCACGGCTCCGACGCCTACGGCCTTATGTGCATCGCATACGACGAGCCGCAGGGGCGCGGGCGCAGCGAGCGGAAGCCTTACTCCGGCACGCGCCGCCGCTCGGGCGGTGGATCCTGGCAGGCGGCGTAGGGAAGCCAAAGGTCGAGCCGCTGTCACGACTGCGAGGGGGCGCGCGCCGATGGCGATCACGAATAAACTCATGATGCCACTCGACGGCTATGATCAAGAAGCCAACAACATCACGGACCAGGCCAACTTCCCCGAATCCGTGTTGACGCATTGCCACAAGTTCATTTTTGGGAATCCGAATTCAGGGCTCAAACGGGGCGCCCACTTCTTGACGTCGACACGCGACGTCAAACCAAGTGCACAGGTAGCCCTGGGTTGCATCTGGCTTAGGCGCAAACTTGGACATCGTGCTGATAACGTCCCACCTCAAGAACTCTACTGTTTGGGCACGCAAATCGCGGACCAGTAAGCCCTTGTCGAAAACCCGCAGCAGGACAAGGCGGCGAGCGGGGCCTTGACTATCTTTGAGCGCAAGGGCGTATACATCGTTGGACTTAGCAAGGTCCAAATAGCCAGTGCTTACGCCGTATCCATACGCGAGCAGCGCAACGTAAGCAAAAAATGCGCCAAGTCGCCATCGTTGTAGCCGCTCGCCCTCCGTC
Source organism: Bradyrhizobium sp. HKCCYLRH2015 (assembly GCF_051168215.1). NCBI lineage: Bacteria > Pseudomonadati > Pseudomonadota > Alphaproteobacteria > Hyphomicrobiales > Nitrobacteraceae > Bradyrhizobium > Bradyrhizobium sp. HKCCYLRH2015. Next base: position 690,024 of record NZ_JBNPUO010000001.1, read on the forward strand.
TTCAAGCCACGCGTCAGGAAGAAAACTACGGTCACGCCCATGAATGATAAGACCGCTAGAGAGGCAGTCAGTCCACCAAATAGGAGATAAAGAACTACTGAGATCGCAGCGATTGCCCAAATAAAATAGAAGAATCCTCGATACTTTATCTGGTGCTTCGTTTGTCCATCGTCAGTCTTTATTTCTTCAATCTCCATGGCGCTACTTAGGAACTGTACAGATAATATCGATCCCATCGCCGTCGGCAGCCAAATAAATGCATTGGCCAGATAGTCGTATGTCGTCGCAATCGTCTGCAAGTGGGATCCGACCACGCCGAAATATCCGTACTCATGTACGACAGTGAGGGTGAGGACCATAGCCGACAGAACCGCAAGAAATTTTGGTGCGAGGTCCAGAAGATCTTTCATGGACTTACATCCCTGATCTCGATTGTTTCTGTCAGTATACCCGTCATGATTGTGCAGGGCATGCCTGACCTCGACGCATCCACATCTTTATGCGCCTTGCTGGCTTCGTTGTTGAATTCGCTGAGCATTTGCTAAAGCGCCGCCGCCCCGGACATTTCTGCGCAGTATCGCCAAGAACACGCGAGTGTGCTCCCTGCTTGCAGCGCAAGGGGGAAGCCGTCAGGTGTAACTACGCCGATGGTTGGTCGCCGCGTCGGCGTGGCGCCACTGAATAGGTCGAACAACTTGCAGACGGCGCTTCGTGGCGCGCCCGAAATTCGGGATGAAAGGCTCGCGCCTGTTGCCCTGATCTTCCGCCATGCATCGTACGAGCGAAGTCAGGCGACAACAGCGTGTGAGCGCGACGCAAGCAAGGTGTAACCCTGACGATGGACGATCACGACACCGGCGACGCCGGAGCACGCCAGGAGATGGCTCGCGAGGTGGTCGGCGACGCTGACGCGCTGTTCGGCAAGCTCAAGCGCTGGTTCAAGCGCGACTATGGGAGCGAGGCGCAGACGAAGTGGCGCACCGAGGCAAAAGAGGACTACGCCTTTGAGGCCGGCGATCAACTGACCGACGACGACAAGAACATTCTGAAGGACATGAACCGGCCGATCGTCGTGTTCAACCGAATCGGGGTGACGGTCGACAGCGTTGCCGGGCAAGAGGTTGCCAACCGGCAAGAGGTGCAGTTCCTGCCGCGCCAGCAGGGCGCGGTGAAGAAAAACGAGCTGCTGACGTCGGCGGCGAAGTGGTTCCGGCAGCAGTGCGACGCAGAGGATGAGGAAAGCGACGCGTTTCGCGACGTCGTTGTCTGCGGCATGGGATGGACCGAAACATGCCTCGACTATGAGGAGAACCCGGAAGGCGAACCCCGCGTTCATCGCGTCGACCCGCTCGAAATGGTGTGGGACAGCGGCGCGAAGAAACGTAATATCGTCGATGGTCGGCGGTTGTTTCATGTGCGCCGTGTCACGATCGATGAGGCACGCGCGCTCTGCCCGGGCGATCCTGATCGGCCGTTCGAAGATGCCGATTACAACGCTTCCTGGGTCGATGGTCGCGACAGCGACAGGCCACACGAGGTTGACGCGAACTTCTACACCCGTGAGGAGAACAACGGGAAGGACGATGACGACGATGCAATGGTGACGCTGGTTCGCGCGCAGTGGTGGGAGCGCGTGCCCGTCTACCTGATGGCAGACCCTGAGAACCCTCAGAGCATCAAGACGCTGACCGCGGAGGAGCATGCAGAGCTGAGCAAGAAGTTCAAGCTTGCCGGTGCTCCCATGCCCAAGACCGTCAAGTCAACCCGGAAGGTCTACCGCCAAGCCTATCTCGGCTCTGTGCTGCTTGAAATCGGCGATGCGCCGGCCAAGGGGCATTTCAGCTTCAAGGCGATCACGGGCAAGCGCGACCGCAACAAGAACACGTTTTTCGGCATCGTCCGAGCGATGAAGGACCCGGCGCGCTGGTCCAATAAGTGGATGTCGCAGACGATGCACATCATGAACTCAAGCGCCAAGGGCGGCATTGCCGCGGAGCGCGGCCAGTTCTTCGATGACGATCAGGACGGCGAGGCGAGCTGGGCGAAGAACGATCAGGTGACGTACCTGAAACCCGGTGCCCTGTCGGGCGCGAACCCGAAGTTCATTCAGAAGCCGGTCGCGGAGTTCCCGGCTGCGTCGTTCAACCTGATGCAATTCGCGGTGCAGTCGCTGCCGGCCGTCTCGGGCGTCAATGTCGAGATGCTCGGCATGCAGGGCGCGGCCGACCAGGCGGCCTCGCTCGATCGCCAGCGTAAGCAGGCGGTCATGCTGATCCTGCAGCCACTGTTCGATGGTCTGCGGCGATACCGGAAAGAGCAGGGGCGCTTGCTGCTGTTCTTGATCCAGAACTATCTTTCGGACGGGCGGCTGATCAAGATCGAAGGTCCGGAGGAGGCGCAGTTCGTGCCGCTGATCCGGCAAACCGACGTCACCTATGAGGTGATCGTTGACGAAGCACCGACCAGCGCGAACCAAAAAGAACTGACCTGGACGCTGCTGCAACAGATCCTGCCGGTGATTGGCAAGATGCTGCCGCCCGCAACGTGGCTTGCACTGCTGAAGTATTCGCCGCTGCCGACGTCGGCGCAGAAGGATATCTCGGACAGCATCCAGCAATCGCAGCAGCAGCCGGACCCGGAGCAGCAGAAGCGCGACGCCGAATTGAAGCTCCAGAACGACAAGGCGCAAGCCGACATCGAGAACCACCGCAAGCTCACCGATGCCAAGATTGAGAGCATGACCCGTGAGCAGGAGGCGCGGGCGCAACTGGACCTGCAGAAGGCGCATCAAGACGCGCTGACGCAGGCTCTGACCGCGCCTCCGGCGGTGGGGCCAGATGGGTTGCCCGCGCCGAACCATGGCGAGCAAGCTGCGGCGCTGATCATGTCCGTCCTCGGCGAGATGCGCCGGGACATGAACATGCTGGCGCAGGCCTTCAACGCACCCAAGCAACTGATCCGTGATCCGCAGTCCGGCGAAATCGTCGGCATCGCGCCAATGAGGGGCTGAATATGGCGACGTTCAACAAATTCAATTCGTTCGTCGCCGACCTGGCACAGAAGGTGCACAACCTCAACACAGACACGCTCAAGATCCTGCTGACGAACACGGCACCCGTCGCCGCCAACACGGTCAAGGCCAACATCACCGAGATTGCCGCTGGGAATGGCTATACGGCCGGTGGCCTCACGGCCTCGCTGGTGTCCGCTGCCCAGACTGCGGGCCTGTACAAGCTTGTCCTGTCACCCGTCGCTTTCGTTGCGGCCGGCGGCAACATCGGGCCGTTTGAGTGGGCGGTGCTCTACAACTCGACGGCCGCAAGCGGCAATCTGATCGGATGGTGGGACTATGGCACGGCCATTACCCTGACGAACGGCAACACCTTCACGGTCGCGCTCGACCAGACCAACGGCACCTTGCAGCTCCAATAAGAGGCGACCATGGCCGCTTTCCTCGACGCCTGCCGCTTCACGTCGACCGCGGGCGGTACCACGGACTGGACCTTCTCGACCGCGGTGCAGGGCTACAACAGCCCCGCCCTCGCTGGCGTGGTGAACGGCCGTGCCTACAAGTACCGTGCAGAGAGCGCCGACCTGTCGCAATGGGAAATCGGCGAGGGCACCTACACCACCTTGACCGGCGTACTGACGCGGGCTGCGGTGCTTTTCAACAGCTCTGGCACCGGCACTGCGGTGGGACAGACCGGCGCGGGTGCTAAGATCAACTTTGTCGCCGCGCCGCAAATTGCGATCGTGGCGCTCAAGGAAGACTTGATCGCTGTTGAGGAGGCCAACAGCTTCACGGCAACACAGCAGGCGCAGGCCCGCGCGAACATCAGCGCGGCAGCGGTGCCGAGTACACGGACCAGGACCGTCCTCACCAATGGTTCGGGAACGTACAGCCTGAAGCCGGGATGTAAGGCGCTCTTGGTTCGCATGGTCGGCGGCGGGGGAGGAGGAGGGGGCGGCGGCACCACCGGTGCTGCATTCGGTAGCGTCGGCGGCGACACAACGTTCGGCTCGTCTTTCCTGACCGCCTCGGGAGGAGCAAACGGCGGTCCATACGGCAACGCTTATGCGAGCGGTGGTGGGGCTGCCGGTGGTGATCTGAACATTAGGGGAAATCACAGCGCGCCAACCGATGGTGCGGGTGGCGCTACGGGCGCAACTCTTCAAGGCAAGAACGGTGGGAGTTCCGTATTTGGAGGTTGCGGCGCTGGCGGATGGGTCGGTTCTGCAGGGAGTGCGGCTGCGACGAACAGCGGCAGCGGCGGCGGTGGCGGCGGTGGCACCGATGGCGGTTCTGGCGGGCGCGGTGCCACTGGCGGCGGCGCCGGTGGTTACCTTGAGAAGTACATCGCCAGTCCGGCAGCAACATACGCATACTCGGTCGGAGCAGCGGGCAGCGGTGGCACGGCGGGTGCGAATGGCACTGCTGGGGGGGCCGGCGGCTCCGGCGTTATCATCATTGATGAGTACTACTGATGTCGCTTCTTGGCTTTGACGCGCTCGGCCGTCAGTCGCTCGGCGAGCTTCCGCGCCAGACGCAGACAATCAGCCTTCCGGCGGCGGTCGGAGCGCTCGCGCTGTCGTCTCCGGCGATCGGGCTCAACGTAGCCCAGCTGGTGGCAGGATCGGCGCTTGCGCTGTCTGGCATCGCCGCGACGTCCAAGATTTCCACGCCCGACGCTTTCGGCGCGTTCGCGTTTACCGGGATCGCTGCTGCACTCAAGATCTCGGAGGCGCCGGCAGCCGGTCAATTCGCGTTGAACGGCGCTCCGGCTGCGTTCAAGATCTTCGAGCCGGCGGCGCTCGCGTCCTATGCGCTGACGTTCAAGCCCGCTGGGCTGATCCCGGCCATCGACGCAGCGCCTGGCGCATTCGCTCTGTCCGGCTTTGCAGCGAATGAACCGATCGTGGAAGTCGCGGCCGGAGCGACGGTCGCGGTCACCTTCAACCCGGCGAACCTGATCCGCTCGGGTGACGACTACGAGTTCAAGCTCGGCGGCGTTGGTCACTTCCTGCTCGAAATGGAGGAAGCAAAGCGGCTGCAGCGCATCACACGCGTTCCGCCGCCGCCGATCGACCGGCGCACCGCTCCGACGTTCGGGCCGATAGGAAGGCCGCAGAGCGCGCCCGCGGCGCCGGTGGTGGATATGGCGGCCGTCGCGGCGCGACGCATGGCCGCCGAAAAGCAGGCCGCCCAGGCAGCCAGGAAGCGACGAGACGAGGAAGCAATCCTGCTGCTCGCCTGCTGACGTTGCATCGTACGAAACAGTTCTGAGTTTCCCGGATGATCCGGGTCCGTGCGTGGCGATCCGCGCAACCTGAAGGGCAAGACAATGGCGTTGGACGAAAGCTCACTGACGGCCGAGGAGAGCAAGTTTTTCGAGACAGGTGGTGAAAGCGGCATTCCGACCGGGGAGAGCGAGAGCGGCGCCGCAGATGCCGTATCGAGTTCTGATCCCGGCGCGTCAGGCGGGGAGGGCGAGGGCCGGTCTGCGTCTGGCGCTGGCGACAAGCAGGCGGGCAACACCCATGTGCCGCTGGCCGCTCTGCAGGAGGAGCGCAACCGGCGGCGCGCGATCGACAAGGAACTGCGCGAGGCGCGCGAGAAGCTGGCGAATTTCGAGGGGCGGTTTGCGGTTCTGGAGCGCGTCGGCAAGGGCGGGGAGCCGGCGCAGCAACCCGGCGCCGAGGGACCGCCGAACCCGGAAGACGACATCTTCGGCGCGGTCAAGGCGATCCAGACGCGCTTGGACGGCCAGGACAAGGCGACGAAGGATGCCGAAGCCGAGCGCGAGCGGCAGACCAAGTTCGTTCGCGACTATCAGGCCGACGCCAACCAGTTCAAGCAGACCAATCCGGACTATATGGAGGCGTACAACTTCCTCCTGAAGTCGCGCGCCGCCGAGCTGCAGGCGATCGGCTACGACACACCGGAAGCGCTCCACAACGCGCTCACGGCCGACGAGTTCGGCATCGCAGAGATGGCGATGTCGAGGGGCAAGAGCCCGGCCGAGATGATCTACGCGCTGGCGAAACAGCGCGGCTATGCGGCGAAGTCGGTGGGCGAGAAGAGCGAGCCGAGCGCGGCCGAGCGGCTGGCGACCATCGAGCGCGGGCAGGCGGCGAATAAAAGCCTGAATAACACGGGCGGTTCGACCGGCGATGCAGACATGACGGTTGAACGCCTGCTGGCAATGCCTATGAGTGAGTTCGAGACCTGGGTGGAGAAGAACCCTGCCAAGGCCAAGCGGCTCATGGGTGGCTGATCTGCACCCATCTGACTAAGGGCCCCGCGCGAGCCTCAATCGCGTGTCTCGGCGGCGCTCCGTATGCGCCAGCCCGCGCCGAAGGCGGAATTTCGGTGGTGCGCTCGATCGCTGCGCAAAGCGGTCAATCCCCACCAATTCCCCTTCGGAGAGACAGCCGTGTCCACCACGACTTACGCGGTCAATGATCCGCTTTCCAACAAGCTTTGGGCGAAGAAGCTCAACGCCGAGATGCTGAAGCCGACCTATTTCGGCCGCTTCATGGGCGAAGAGTCCGACAACATGATCCAGGTCAAGACCGAGCTGGATACCAATGCTGGCGACAAGGTCACCATCGGCCTGCGCGTGCAATTGACCGGAGATGGCACCACCGAGGGCCAGGCGCTTCAGGGCAACGAGGAGAACCTGAGCACCTACAACGATGCCCTGGTGATCAACGAGCTGGCGCATGCTGTCCGCGTCAAGAACAAGGGGACGATCGACGCCCAGCGCGTTCCGTTCAACCTCCGCAACGAGGGCAAGAACGGCCTGCGCGACTGGTTCGCCGATCGCTTCGACCGCTGCATGGCCAACCACCTCGCCGGCAACACGCTGGTGACCGATCCCCGCTACATCGGCAACAACGCGGTGACCGCTCCGACCTTCTTCGTGCGGCCGAGCAGCTACACCGACGACGCCTCGGTGAATGGCGACAACACTGCCAAGTTCAACCTTTCGCTGATCGATGTGTGCGTGGAGCGCGCCGAGACGGCGTCGCCCGTGATGCGACCCGTCATGGTGCAGGGCGAAAAAAAGTGGCTGATGTTCCTGCACAACTATCAGGTGACCGACCTCCGCACCAATACGCAGACCGGTCAGTGGCTGGACATACAGAAGGCCGCGCTTGCCGGCGGCGCGGCGTCGAAGTCGCCGGTCTACACCGGCGCGCTCGGCGAGTACAACAACGTCATCCTGCACAAGTGGTCGCGGCTGCCGCAGGGCATTTCCAACGCGAACGCCTATCAGGCCAACACCCGCCGCGCAGTCTTCTGCGGAGCGCAGGCCGGCGCTGTCGGCTTTGGCAAGGAGTTCGCGAAGGGCTCGCACTTCAAGTGGGTAGAGGAGCTGTTCGACTACGAGCGCGAGCTCGGCGTCTCCGGTCAGACCGTGTGGGGCATCAAGAAGTCGGTGTTCAACGGCCAGGACTTCGCAACGATCGCCTGCACCACGTACGCCGTCGCGCACTGACGCGGTGAACCTCCCGGCGGCTTGACGGCCGCCGGCTTGCTCCCAATCTCAGCAGAGGAAAATCCTATGTCCACCGCTCGCAAGAATGCCCTGCAACTCGTGCACTATCTCCGCTTCAAGGTGAACTTTAACGATGCCGGCATTGCGACCGGTCTCAAGAAGCAAACCTTGCCGAAAGGCTCGCTGATCACCGGCACCGACGTGTTCGTGACGCAGGCCTTCAATGCGGCGACCACGAACGTCGTCACAGTCGGCTCCGCCGCCGGCTCGAACGCCGACATCGTCGCCGGTGCCGACGTGAACGAGGCCGCGACCGGACTGACGCAGAATGTCAAGCCGTCGGGCGCAATGCTCGGGCCGCTGGTCGCCGACACCGATGTCTACGCGCAGTTCACTCAGACCGGCTCCGCCGCGACGGCAGGCGCAGCCTATGTCGTCATCAAGTACATCCCGGACAACGATCTGAACGCCGGCCAGTAATGGATCCGGCACTGTTTCTGACACACTTCAGCGCGGAGCTGGCTGAGCAGCCGGCTCCCGCCGTTCTCCCGGCTCCCAAGATCGCGGCGGCGGACAATGGGCTCGTATCTCGACCTGCAAAACAGCATCGCAAGCGATCTGACGCGCGACGATCTCGGAAGCCAAATCCGGGGCGCGATCCAGGACGCGATCAAGCAGTATGAGCGGCAGCGTTTCTGGTTCAACACCACCCGCAGCATGACGTTTCAGACCGTGGCCGGGCAGACCGCGTACACCGGCGCCGATCTGGCGCAGATCCCGTACGCGATCCGCATCGACGATCTGTTTCTGCGCTGGAGCACGAGCACGTTTCCGCTCGATCGCGAGGAGCCGGACAAATTCGAGTTCCTGACCGGGCTTCCTAATCGGGGCAAGCCGACCACGTGGACCTATGTCGATAACCAGATCATGCTGTGGCCGATCCCGTTGATGGCCTACACCGTGCGGCCGCACATGCACTATCGGCTCACGCCGCTGTCCGCCGACACCGACAGCAATGCGTGGACCAACGAGGCCGAAAACCTGATCAGGGCTCACGCCAAGCTGATCCTCTACACCAACGTGGTCGAGGACCCGGAGGGCATGCAGCGTATCCAGGCCGAAATTCCAGGGCTCAAAGCCGGGCTCGACTATGAAACCTCTGCGCGCTCGGCGACGGGCCGCATTCGCGCGACGGATTTCTGATGGCACTCATCCCGTTCGCCGAATATCGCCCCGACGTCTCGGACTACCAGGCGGCCACCGGTCGCTCGGTGCTCAACGTCGTGCCGCGCGGTGACGGCTACGGGCCGTTTCCGTCGCTTGCCGCGCTGTCTCAGTCGCTTGGGCAGCAGTGCAGGGGGGCGTTTGCCGCCTACAAGACTGACGGCTCAGTCGTCGTGTTCGGCGCGACCGCTACCGACCTCTACGTCATGAACAACACCACCTTCGGCTGGGGTCGCGTGTCGAAGGGCGGCGCCGCCTATGCCGCGATCTCGGCCGGCGACCTCTGGCAGTTCCGGCAGTTCAACAATCTCGTGATCGCGGTGCAGGCGAATACCGTGCCGCAGGTCTACGACATCTCGTCAGCCTCGGCCTTCGTCGATCTGGCCGGCAACCCGCCGCAGGCGCGTTACATCGACATCGTCGGCCGTTTCGTAGTGCTGGCCGGACTGCTGTCCAACCCCAACCGGGTGCAGTGGTCGGGCCTCAACGACGTCAACGGTCCGAACTCCTGGACGCCCGGTCTCAATTCGAGCGACTATCAGGACCTCGCGGACGGCGGGTTTGCGCGAGGCATTGCCGGCGGCGAAACCGGCATCATCCTGCAGGACACCATCATTCGCCGCATGATCTATCTGCCAGGCGACTCGCGCGTCTTTCAGATCGAGAAAATCGCTGAAAAGCTTGGAATATATGGGTCATACAGTCTGGTGCGCTCCGGCGCTTCGGTGTTCTTCTATTCGCTGAAGGGCTTCCATCGCATCGACCCCGGCGGTTCCCCGGTTCAGATCGGGCGCGAGCGCGTCGACCGCTCGTTCTTTGCCGATCTGGACGCCTCAAGCCCGCAACTGTTCCAGGGTGCAGCGGACCCGCGTTCGTCGCGCGTCTTCTGGTTCTATCGATCGGTCAATGGTCAGGCGAACCAGTTCGACAAGGCTCTCTGCTATGACGCGGTTCTCGACAAGTTCACGCCGCTGCGCGTGTCGGGTGAATGCGTTTTCGAGCTGTCGCAACCCGGTATCACCTTGGAAGCGCTCGACACACTGGTGAATGTGAACCTCGACGCAATGACGCAGTCCCTCGACAGCTTCCAAGCGGCGATTGTCCCCGAATTGGCAGCGTTCGATAGCGCGCACACGCTCGGCTTTTTCCGGGGGCCGAACCTGGAAGCGACCTTGGAAACGGCCGAGCAGGGCACCGCCGGGCTGCGCATCAAGGAAAAAGTCGGCATCCGGCCGATTACCGATGCGCCCGTCATTTACGGTTCGGCGTCGCGGCGCGAGAATTTGCAACAGGCCGCAGTCTACGGAGCCGAAAGCCGCGTCAACGCGGTGACGGGCCTTTGCAACATGCTCTTGGACACCCGCTACAGCCGCTTCAAGTGCCGCATCCCGGCGGGTGCTTTTTGGACCTTCATCAACGGCGTCGAGCCAGCAAGTTTGCGCACAGGGGGCAGGCGATGACGGCTTTCAGCGTTTCGACGCAGGAGCGCGACCTGTCGAAATTCGCGCTGGCGATCCAGGCCGCGTTGAACGGGCGATCGAATGCGTCTGGCTCGGTGACGCTGGCTTCCGGCGCGAACAGCACCAGCGTCACCGCGCAAACCTGCGCTCCGCAAAGCGCCGTGTTGCTGTTTCCGCGTACGGCGAACGCCGCGGCGGCGCTCGCTTCCACCTTCGTTTCTGTGGTCGGGAAACAGCAATTCACGATCACGCACGCCAACAGCGCTCAATCAGATCGGACGTTTTTCTATGTTTGCCTCGGCTGAACTGGTGTGCGTTCCCCGGCATCAAGTGCCGCTCGCCTGGCCGCTGGTGCGCGAGCGGCTGCGCGCGGCCTATCTGCGCACTGATCTCGGGCACACCACCGACTTGGAGCATGACGTGCTGAACGGAGACGGGCTGCTGTGGCTCGCCGTCTCCGGATCGGTGATCGAGGCGGCGGCGGTGACGCTTCTGGTTCGGACCGATCGGCATCTTGTCTGCCAGATGACGGCGCTTGGCGGCGCGAACTTCGAGCATTGGGCGGGCCTGCTCGACAAGATCGAGGATTGGGCTCGCGCCGAGGGCGCGGCCATGGTCCGGATCTTCGGGCGCAAGGGCTGGGTGCGCCGGCTGAAGCACTACCGGGTTTCAAACGTCGTTCTCGAAAGGGGTCTGTGATGGGCGGGACCAGCAAAACCAGTCAAACGCAGACGTCGCAGCTGACCGGCTACGAGCCGGCGATGTCGACAGTCAACGGCATCCTGGGCAATCTCGGGGCCATCGCGGGCAGCACCGGCACCACGCCGAACGCAACGCAGACCGCGGCCATCAACGAGCTCGAGGCGAACGCCGCGGCGGGCAAGACCTATGCGCCGCTGATCGGCCAGAATGCGATCGGGCTGCTCAATGGCGGTGGCGCGACGAAGAACGATGCCGTAATCAACGCCAATTACGAGCGGTACCAAGGGCTGCTCAACTCGACAGCCAACGGCTCAGAGATCGGCGCGAATTCCGCGCTCAAGCCGCAGTTGGATCAGATCACGCGCGACGTCACCGATCAGGTCAACGGCTCATGGGCGGCGGCGGGGCGGGACGGCTCGCCGGGCAACGCGCAGGCGCTGGGGCGGGGCATCGCGGCCGGCGTCGCGCCTGTGATTGCGGCTCAGTACAACACGGACAAGACCAATCAGCTCAACGCCGCTTCGTCGCTCTACGGGGCCGGCAACACCACTTATGGGATGCTGAACCAGAACCAGGCGGCGGCAAACGCCAACCTGACGAACGGCGTCGGCATGGCGTCATCGGCGCTCGACGCGAACAACTACGGCGCAAACGCCACATTGGCGGCTGAAGCCCAGCGCACGGGAATTCCTCTCAGCACGTACCAGACCCTGCTGGGGATGGTTTCCCCGGTCGCGGCGACGTTCGGAACACAGAACGGCACCGCTACGGGATCGAGCACGATGAGCGGCGCACAGCAGTTTGCGACGATCGCGCAAGGGATCGGCTCGCTCTGGCCGAAGGGCAACATTTCGTTTGGGACGTGATCAATGGGCATTCTCGATTTCTTGACCGGTAACGATCAGGCGGCGTCGCCCTGGGGCGCGCTCTATCCCTCGTCGCTGCTCGCTCTTGACCCGCAGCAGCAGGCGGCGCGGGACGCGGCCGCTTACGGCTCTATGGGGCTCGATCCGTCTGCCGCGATGCGGCCCGATCAGTTCGGGGATCCGTCGAAAACCTCGGTGGTCAATCCGAATGCCCCGCCCAAGCCTGCGACCGGGTTTGGTGCGGGCGTCGTGCCGTTTGGGTTCGCCGGCCCTGGTTCCATGAATGTGCAGCCGTCGCAGATTGCGACCGTGGGGGCATCGCAGCCGGCGCCGGCTCCCGCCGCGCCGCAGACCCCGTCCGTGCCGCAGGCCGCGCCCGTGCCGTTGCCGGCGCCGCGGCCGGCGGCTGCTCCGGCCGCGTCGGCTGCAGAGGGCGGTGAGGATACTCCGGCAACCGTTGCTCCGGGCGGTGGTCGTAATGCGCCGTTTTCGCTTGGTGGCGTCGGCATCGGCGATCGGCTGGACAAGGGCGCGCGCGGGTTCTTCGGCAACATGGCGCTCGGCCCTGTCGGGGCGATCATGGGCGGTCTGGGCGCGCTTGCAACGGGCAGGAGCACGGACCCGGCGAGCATTCAGCGCGAGCAGGCTAGCGCGACCGTGCAGGCTCTGCTTTCGCGGGGCGCTTCGCCCGCCGACGTGCGGGCGGCTGTGGGCAATCCGGCACTGATGAAAGCGCTGGTCGATCAGTATTACGGCACGGGCAAGTACAAGGTCGTTCAGACCGGCGAGGATGCGCAGGGCGGAAAGTCGTTCCAGGTGCTCAACGAGCAGGACGGCACGTTGCGGCCGGTCGGTGCTCCGGCGAGCTCGGACCCGACATCAGTCATGGGGCCCGATGGGAAGCCGATCCCGATCCCGTCCGGCGTCAACGTGAAGGAGTTCGTCAAGCGCGTGACGGAAGCCTCGGCGGACGCGGCCACCGGAAAGAAGACGGAGGCCCAGGCCAAGGCGTCATCATTCGCCGCGCGCATGGAGCAGGCGGAAAGGGCTGTTGGAGGCCTGCAGAACGAGGGCCTGAGCTGGATGAGCAAGGGCCTCGATGCGCTGCCCGGCGGCGTCGGGAACGGCGTCCAGTCCTCGAACTATCAGAGATATTCGCAGGCCAAATCGGCATTCATCACCGCGTTGCTGCGTCAGGAGAGCGGCGCGGCAATCAGCAAATCCGAGTTCGAGCGCTACGACCGCGAGATGTTTCCACAACCCGGCGATGGTCCGGCGGTGGTTCAGCAGAAGGCGCAGCTGCGCGCGGCGGCCATCGAGCAGATGCGCGGCGCGGCTGGCCCCGGATATCACTCGACCGCGCCGGCAAGTCCGGCGGCGAGCGGGACGGTCTCGATCGGCGGCGCCTCTATCCCCTGGAGCGTGAAATAATGCCCGAATTGACGATTGGTGATCGGACGGTGACGGTCGGCGACGCGTTCCTGAAGCTCTCACCGGAGCAACAGAATGCAGCCGTGCAGGAAATCGCCTGGCAGATCGGCGCGAAGGCGGCGGCGCCGTTGCCCGTGACCGCAAACGAAGTCCTCGGCGCAGCGGCGGAAGGTGTGCCGATCCTCGGAGGCATGCGCAATCAGGTCAACGCGGCCGTGAACGCGACGCTTGCGCCGTTCATTGAACCTCACCTGGCGCCGAGCGAAAACGACATCAGTCGACACGGAGAGAACTGGACGGAGCGCTATGCGAAGTCCAAGCAGATGCTGGACGACCACAATCGCCAGTTCGCCGAGCAGCATCCGATCGTGAATGCCGGATCTCAGATCGCGGGGTCTGTGCTCTCCATGGCCGGGCCGATGTCCGCGGCGCCGAAAGCGTTCGGCCTGGTCGGCAGTGTGCCGCAGATGGTGCGCAACGGTGCGATCTCGGGGGCGGCGCTTTCTGGCGCGGATGCGGCGGTCCGCGGCGCTGATCCTGCTGGGGCTGCCGCGGTCGGCGGCATCGTCGGCGGCGCCGCCGGCCCGGTCGGCAAGGGCATGGGCAAGGTCGTGGCCTCAATCGCCGATCGCGTGCGGCCGGCCGCGCCCATTGCGCAGAATGTGGAGCGCGTCGCGGGTGTCGATGTTCCGCTGTCGTCATCGCAGGTGACGCAGAACCCGGCTCTTTCGGCCGAGGAGCAGGTGATCTTGCGCGGCGGTCGGGGCGAGGCGGCGCAGGCCAGCGCGCAGGGCTTCAAGGATCTGCAGGATGCGCGGATTGCGGAGGCGCGCGACAAGATCGCGGCTGGCTTCGACGCGACCGGGCAGACGGCGCGCACGCTGCCGCAGGACGCGGCGGAGCAGATTGCGGCCGAGCTGATTGCGCAGGAGCAGGCGCGGCGGTCCGCCGACGCCGCGCGCGTCGCGCAGGTCGGGCAGGAAGGGCAGGCGCTGGCGCGCTCGCTCGATGCCGGCGGACAGGTCCGCGCGCCGACGCCGTATGATGCCGGCGAGATGCTGTCGGAGCGGATCACCGCAGCGCGCGACGCGGCGAGGGCGGACTATCGCGGGAAATATGATCTCGTCGGACAACAGCCGGGCGAGTTCGCTCCCGGCTCGGCCGCCGGCTTCCGCAACGACGTGGAAGCCGGACTGAATAATGCCGAACGCCCGGTGTCGCTCGATCCGACCAACACGCCGCGAGCGCTGCAGGGGCTCGACATCATCGACGGCCGTATGAACCTGTCCGGTTCTGGGCGGCCGGGGGCGCCAACTACTGGCGCGGAGGGCTTCGGCGCCGAGCATGTGCAGAACGTTGCCGACATCCGGGCGAAGTTCGGCGATCAGGTGGCAGCGGCCTACGATCGGCAAAAGCAGAGCGCAGCGGCGCCGCCAAGCCTGCTGCAATTCATCGCTTCAAAGGGCGGCCTGGCGCCGAATGCGGAGTTGGAGGCGATCGGCCTTGCGACCGGGCACCGCGAGCAAATTCCTGGTCAGAAGGGCTTTTTCAGCGTCGTCAACAACCGCGGGACGAACCTCGATCGGATGCGTGAGGCAGCGGAGGAGGCCGGCTATCTGCGCGGCCAGAACGGCGCGACCGCGACGCCGCGCGATCTCCTCGACGCGATCGATGCGGAGCTGCGCGGGCAGAAGCGCTATCCACAAGGTTTCGAGGGCGCCAAGACCAAACGTGAAACCGCGCTTCATTCAGAGCGGGCGCAGCACGAGCAAGACGCGTTCATGCGTGGGTTCGAGGACGACTTGGCCGCTGCGGGCCACGGCGAGCTTGGGCCGGACGTCAAGAACCGCGCCGCGCGCCTGATGGCGGATGAAGGCCTCGACGCCGATACGGCGGTCGAGCACGCCATCCGCCAGCTCGAGCAGGAGGATTTCGCGACCCCGCGCGGCGCCGGCTTTCCTGGCGACCGCATCGAAGCGCCGAAGGTCTCCGCAGATGCTGCACAGGGTGGCGCCGGCTTCACCATGCGCGACGTCGAGCAGGTGCGAAAGCAGCTCGTGACGCTCTACAAGGATGCCCGTTCCAAGATGATGGCGGGCGGCTCCGGCTCGGACGTCTATGCGCTCGAACACATCATGGAGCAGTTTGACGCCCGCGTGGAACAGATGGTGGCGGCCGGCAAGTTTTCCGGCGATGGCCCGGCGGTGCTGCAGATGCAGCGCGACGCACGGGCGGCGTTCGCGGACTACAAGGCCAAGTTCGCCAGGCGCGGCTCGGGCGACACCGTCGGCGCGGCGGTCGAGAAGATCCTCGGCAAGTTCGCCGACACTGCGGCGACGCCGGACGAGGTCGCGCGGCTGGCCTATGGCTCGGCGGCATCGCCCGGCGGGCAGATGCCCGTGCAGATCGCGCAGCGCATCGCTTCGATTTTCGGGCGCAATTCGGAGGAATTCAGTGCTTTCAAGCAGGGCCTGCTTGCGCACTTGACCGCAGGCGAGCCCGAAAAGGCGGCGGCGCGGGTCAACGAGTTTCTGACAGGGACGCGCGGGCGGCTGCTGGCACAAACCGTGTTCTCGGCCGAGGAGCGCGCGGCGCTGTCTGCGCATGCGAACCGGCTCGCCTCGATCGCGCCGCGGCCGAATGAGCCGGGCCCGGCTGCTGCGGCGATCCGCCGGCTTACCGGCGCCGATGGCGCGCCGCCGGCATCGCCGAACCAGCTGGTCAACGATCTGTTCGGCGCCACCGGCAAGGGCGCCGGACGAGCGGCTGTGCCGCTGGCGCAGGAGTTGAAGCGTACGCTTTCGCCGGACGGCTGGACAGCGGTCCGGCAAGGCATGTTCGAGAAGCTGACCAGCGCGGGCGAAGGGAAGATCGAATTGGAGGCGCAGGCTCTTTCCCAGCGGCTGCACGAATTCCTGAATGAAGGCGGAAAGCAGCTTGCGCAGGTGCTCTACAGCCCGCAGGAAATCGAGCTGATGCGTAAGCTGGCCTCCGTCTACAAGCAGATGATCCCGGTGAAGGGGACCACGAACCCGTCAGGCACGGCGCCGATGCTGGCGCGGGTGGCGAGTGGGCTGCGGCAAACGCTGCTGCCGCTGCTCGGGCTGACGCAGGGCGGCTTGCCGGGGGCGGCGGTTGCGGTGGCTGCTGACAAGGGACTGAGCGCGGTCGGCAATCTCAATGCCGCGCACAACGCAAGGAGGCTGTTCTATGGACCGCAGCCGGGCCGGCAGGTGAGCAAGGGACTCATGCTCGCCTCTGGCCTGCGCGCTCAAGCAATGATCGAGCAGTCAAATCAGAGGCGTCGGCGCTCGGAATAGACGGCCGCACCATACATCGCGGCGATCGTCACCAGCCCGCCGATAACTCCGAAGTGCCCGACAATCTGATGGGCAGCAAGGTTAACTGCTTCCATCGCTGCGGCATACGCCGCGATGCAGATCAAAATCACCGGCCTCATGTGGCCGCTCTCCCGAAGGTGCGTCGATGAACGGGGATGATATCTATCACGGATTGCTTGCCCGCGGCTACAGCCCTGCCGGCGCCGCTGCGCTCGCCGGAAACATTCTCCAGGAGAGCGGAGGAGATCCGACCCGCGTCAACTCGAAAGAGGGGGCCTACGGGCTTCTGCAGTGGCGGCTGGATCGGCGGAAGGGCCTGGAAGATTACGCGACCTCGCGCGGGACGTCCGCCGACGATCCAAACACGCAGCTCGACTACATCGGCATTGAGATGGGCGGCCCCGAGCGACGCTCGGCGGCCGGCTTCTTGAATTCTAGCGACGTCGCCGCGGCCAATACGGCGCTGAAATCCTACATCCGATATGGCGACGACAGCCATGGCAAGCGGCTCGCCTATGCACAGGGCTTCTTGAACGACGGCTCGAAGGCTGCGCCGATGGCGATGGGTGGCCCGCAGGCGGCCGCCGCATCGGCTCAAGCCCCAGCAGCTGCACAGGCGACGCAAGCCGCTCCGGCAGCCTCGGCGCGGCCTTCTGCGCCGGATCAAGCCCCGGTCGATCTCGCGGCGCTCGCCGCGGTCCCGCAGCTCCGCAACATCCTTGCGGCCCGGCCGAGCTATTTCGCCCGGCGCGCCGCTCCATTCTCTTTCAGGGGGTAACAATGACGCTCTACAAGTGGTCCCAGCTCGCGGGCAATAATGGCCTTGCTGACAGCTCCTGCCAGTTTCCAGAGGGCATGGCGCCCTCAGCAGTCAACGACGGCGTGCGCGGTGCAATGGCCGCGGTTGCGAAGTATCGCGACGATACGGCGGGAGGCATCACGACAGCGGGCACGTCATCAGCCTACACGCTGGCATCATATGAGCAGTTCGACAGCTTGCCGCATCTCGCGGGGCAGGTTGTCGCCTTCACGCCGCACGCGACCAATGCAGGTGCCTGCACGCTGAACGTTGACGGCCTTGGGGCCAAGCCGCTGCGCTCCGCGCCGGGCGTCGAGCTCCCTACCGGAACGATTGTCCAGGGCACACCCTATGTTGCCCTCTACAACAACAGCGATGGAGCGTTCTACCTGCATGGCCTTTTCGGAAACCCATACAATATCCCGATCGCCGGCTGTATTGACTATATTGCGGCGACGGCGCCGAACAGCTATTTCGCGCTTCCATATGGCCAAGCCATCAGCCGAACGACCTATGCCACGCTGTTTTCTCTGATCGGCACTACTTACGGGCCCGGCGACGGTTCTACCACGTTCAATATCCCGGATTTCAGAGGGCGCGTGTCTGCTTGCCCGGATAACATGGGCGGAACAACGGCGAACCGGCTAACGAGCGGGAGCATGGCCGCTATCAGGCATAGCCTGGGCGGTGCTGGCGGGGAGGACGCTCACATTTTGGCACAATCGGAGCTTCCAACCGCGATCGGCGCGACCCAGTCAACGTCAACGATAGCGCAGTTTACTTATGACGTAACCGCGCACTCCAACGGCAGCGCGGGGGGGTTCCAGGCCGTTGGCCCAGGTCAGATCGCATCCAGCGGCTTGTCAGGGACTGTGACGACGCAACCCATCACCATCCCCAGCGTCAGCGTTACTAACGCCGGAGGGGGCGCCGCTCACAACGTGATGCAGCCCACCTTGTTGGTCAACCGCATCCTGCGGATAATTTGACCGAAAGCATTCGTGCGCCATCAACTCGCGCACGAATGCCGCCATCCCGCGTTCTGATGGATGGTAAGCGTCTATGAAGTTTTCCGGATCTGCTCCGAGCGGGGAGCGGGCGAGATCGACGAATTCTATCCCTAGCGATCTCAGCCAAGCGCCCGTTCGCTGGCTCTCGAAATCATGCCAGACGCCGTAGAAGCGGTCAGTGGGCGCCGTGCGGTCCAAGAAGTCCACTGCATCATGCAGGTAGGGGAGCTGGACGGCGATCAGCTTGATGTTCCGCTCCTTCGCCAGGGCAGCGATTTCTTCGATCGGACGTTTCTGCCGCTCCGAAACCAAAGATCCGCCGGGAATTGCATCCAGGAGAAATCTCACGTTTCGGTACTGCTTGATCGTCTGCTCGATATGCTCCTGGGTGAAGAGCCATGAGCCATCGCTTCTGAACCCTTCTCGGGTGACCATGGTCTGAGGACCAATGAAGCGCTCTTGGGCGGCGTCTAGCGAGGACCAATTCTTGAGAGCTTGCTGGGCGAAGTTGCCAAGGCTTGACTTCAAATATCTCAGCGGTTGCCCGATGATCATCGACCGCGGCTCTCTAAGCTGCTCCTCCCAGCGATCGGTAAACAGGAAATAATCGAGAGAGATAATCGCCACCTTAGGACGAGCGCGCTTCGTCGCCTTATCGAAGGCTTCGGCCAACTGGTCGGTTGTCCAGGCTGTGAATGACATGTTGTAGAACGTCAGAGGTTTGAACATCTCGGCCATTGCCGATCCGACGCGTGATGTCCCAAACCATGCGATGTCCGGGGTCACGGTCTCGATCCGCCTGATCTTGAAGGCGAGGTTATATCTGATGTCGAACGGCAGAACGATCGCGTTTGGATGTTCGATTTGCAGATCCGCAAGCTCTTCCGGTTGTTTCGTCGCCCCAAAAGGCTCCGCCAATCGATACAGCAAACCGGTTGCCCCCAGACTAACCATTGCTCCTATTGAGAGTACTGCAAGGTAGCTTCGCAAGCGCATGATCACGGCCGAGTTGGGACGGTGCGCCGGAAACAACCACGTGCGGCGCGCAATGGCAAGTTGTTCCCACATTCCTCTGCTATTTCCGTCCCTACCCGACATTCGACTTCCGCCCAGCAGTAGTGTCGCTGCGTTTTCCAATGGGGGGCGGAATGAAGACGAGGCACAAGCTTGCCGCCGGCGCGGCTGCTATCATCGCAGTTTGCGTGCCGTTCACGGCCTCATGGGAAGGGACCGACCTTACCGCCAAGGTGGACAAGATCGGCACCGGCCATCCCGTCACATATTGCCACGGCCAGACCAACGACGCCGGAGCGGTCAAGGTCGGGCAGCGCTTCACTCCCGCGCAGTGCGATGAGCTGCTGAAACAGTCGCTGCCGAAATATCTCGACGGCATCCGGCCGTGCATCAAGGTCCAGTTGCCGGTGAAGACGGAAGCCGCGCTGCTCGATGCCGCCTACAACGCGGGTCCGGCTGCTGTGTGCAGCTCGCCTATGCTCAAGAAGATGAATGCGGGCGATCTTCGCGGCGGCTGCGAGGCGTTCGCCTCCTGGTATGTGCGCGCCAATGGCGCCGCGATCCAGGGGCTGAAAAATCGCCGCGCGGGCGACTCGCGCAAGGGCGAAAAGCAACTCTGCCTGGAAGGTGTCGCCGAAGGGCTGCCCGTGCCGGAGCAGGCCCCGTCCTCCCTCACTCGCATCCTGTTTTGGCTTCTCAGTCTGTTCGAAAGGATCTGACCAATGGCGCTGATCGATATCCCCGTGTTCTTCGCAGGTGTTGCGCTCGGCGCCTGGCTGTTTCGCAAGTATGGCCTTCAGGGTGAGGCGTTGGCGAAGAAGCTGGAAGCCGACGCCGCCGCGCTCCAGGCCAAGGCTGCTGCGATCCGCGCGGCGCTTGGCGCCTGAGATGTGGGGCGCGCTCGCAAAGGCCGTGCTCGGCTTCGTCGGCGGTCCGGCCCTCGCTGGACTGGTCGATATGTACAAGGCCAAGCTCGCGGCCGGCAATGATGCCGCGCGCATCGCCGCTGATCTCGCCGCGAAGGAATTGGAGCTCGAACGACGCGAGCGCGAGCTTGCCGATCGGCGCAACGATGCCGATGAGGGCAGGTGGTGGACCGCTGCGCCGCGCGCCGTCGTGTGTTGGTCGTTCGCGCTCTACGTCGTCTACATGGTGGTGTGGGTCGGAATGTTTCATCTCGGCGTGGCGTTCGAGCTGAAAGGCAACCTCGGCCAATGGGCCGGCTGGCTGATGGCACTTTGGTTTGGTGGCCGCTCGGCTGAGAAAATCGCGAGGATCTTCCGGAAATGACCAGGCTCCTGATCGCGCTGTCCGCCGCCGCGTTGCTCGCGGGCTGCGCCGCCGGTCCGACGCCTCGGGCGGCGCCTCAAGCCCAACACCGCGCCGTCCCGGCCGTGAAGGCCAAGGCAAGCTCGGCGACGCCAGCGCCAGCCCCGCCGGCGGCTTCTGCGTCTGGCCAGCATCTCCGCTTGAAGTGGTTCCACTGATGACCCCGGCCGAAATCCGCAACATCGTGGCGGCGGTTCTCGCCGAGCAGCAGGACCGCTCCCGATCGACGGCGGAGGAGGCGGCTGCGGCCGTCCTGCGCGCGTTCGGGCTGGACGATGAGGATCACAAGGAGCTGCGGGCTGATTTCCAGCACCTGCGCCGGTGGCGCAAGAGCGTCGAGGGTGCGCAGGCCCTCACTTTCAAAATCACCCTCGGGACGATCGTGAGCGGTCTCCTCGGGGCGATTTGGCTCGGCTTAAAGGTGATCCTCAACAAGTAATTGGACCCGCATGGGAGTATCCGGTGAGGAACGGATAAGAACGACCGTTTGAGTCGCGCGTCAGTGCTCTTTCGGTCAGGCCCGTGAAATCTTTTGCCAGAAGAAGCCGCTTGTAAAGCTCGGCTCCGCGCCCCACAAGGGCGCGGCTGCAGTACAAAAAGTGAACAATATGGCGCCGCAGGGCCTCAGCGATTAGATTCGCGACAATGGGTTGTGCAGCATCCCTGAATCGAGCAACGCTGGATCGCCCAGCGCCGCGAATCGGCAGCTCATTCGATTCCCCTTACCATTTGTTGACTTTTAAATCAGCAAAGTTGTTGACCCATATGGCTACATTCGATAACCTTTTGCAGGACGGTACTATCGTGCGGGTCAAGCTCCGGTTGCCTCGCGGAAAGTTCGATGAACGTGAGTTGTATGCATATCCAGAGTGTCTCAATTGGATGAGGAAGACGGTCCCAACAATGGTGACCGGTCGTGTTCAAAGCGCCTTTACCCCCGCCGAGCAGCTAATCAACCGTTTGATTCAGTGGATTACCGGTGAACCGATGGTCCATGATCGGATGTTCAAGGATATGGAGCCTCAGCGTGATGGCGTCTGGGAATTGAAGACTGCCGATCTGAGAATATTTGGCTGGATGTACAAACCGAAGAAGTTCATCGCGGTATGCGGTGGTTATACGGATGACTACAAGGAGCCAACTAAGATCAAAAATTACGCCGACGACAAGCGAGCGGTGATGACGGCAAGAAACGCTCTCCCGCTAGACGGAGAGAAGTTCGTAATGGGAGATTTCGATGAACTCGTATGAGCTGGACATCATTGACGAAAAATCGCAGGCAGGTTCTGCGTTTATGGATCGTGTTGCAAAGGAGCTGCGACGCGCGTTGATGGCCGAAAAAGCCTCTCGGAAGATCACTCAACAGTACCTTGCGGAGCAAATTGGCACGAGCCGAGCTGTAGTGAATCGGGAAGTTCAAGGGCTGGAAAATTTGACATCCCGCAGAATCGGAGAGCTGTTTTGGGCCCTTGGATGGGAGCCGTTTTTCGAGGCCCGCAAACCGCCCGTTGGCGATAACAACTTTGTGTCAAAGGATCGTATCAAACAAGCCTCCGAGCCGTCACGCTCCGCAACTAGTAGCTCGCAAGAAGCATCTCGCGTTGTCGTTAAGCGCGCACCGGAAGGCGTGAAAATCACAGTAGACGCGAGCTTGACGGCCCAATGAGCGAACTTCCTACTGGCTCCCTTGCTGATTTTTTCGGTCACTCCCTTTTTTGTGACGATATTCGCTTCGAGGTCGATTCGAAGGTTACGTACGTTGGCGCTTACGCGGGGTCAATGTTTGTCCGCTCCGAATTCCCTGCGGTTCTGCCGAAATTCGGGATTCACGTAATGTTTTTTCAGAAATGCGAGTTGTACGATCCGTCGATAACAATCTGTATTTTTCTGCCGGGCGACAGTGAAGGGGCCCCTTCAATCGAAGCAGAGTTGCAGCCGGGTCAACCATTTCCCCCGGAATCGATCGGAGACGTAAGAGGGATTGGATCAAATCTCTTGTTTTCACCCTTCCAAATCAAAGAGCCGGGATTGATCAAGGTTCGAGCCCTTCGACAAGGTGTTCTCCATAGGCTTGGATCTTTGAACGTTCAGGCCGCCCCAAGCATTTCTGCCGCGCCAGGGGCAAGTTCCAATGCTTCCGAGCCTTCTCAACGCGGGGCGTCGGAGACTTAAGTTTCTCCAACGAGCGCTCGGATAGTTCATTATCGACCGCTGCTGCGAGGCGATCTCGCACCAATTCGGCGAATGTCTTGGAGGAGGCAAGGTCAGGCGGATCGATGTGAGATTGGCGTATTGTTGGCGTTCGCTTCAGTCGCGGCGAAGGTGGAGCGTGGAGCGCGCTCGGCCTCGATCGTCACAACTTCTCGCCGTCCCTCAATATTCTTTGCGAGCCCCACGACTGCCCAACCCGGCGGGAGATCTGCCCGCGCTCCCGTTTCAAAAGTGAAGAATTTCCGCTCTCTCATTGCTGCCTCCGCTTGTGAATGGCGGGAAACTACAATGGGAACATAAAATGAACAAGTGTGCCTGTTTTTGAGTCTTGCGAAAACGCACCCGTTCGCCATTCGTGCCGACTTTGCCGAGCGCGGGTGGAGCCAAAAACGTAAGAAGTCCAGGCGTTTTGCTGGTGCCGGCTGAGGGGATTGAACCCCCGACCTTCGGTTTACAAAACCGCTGCTCTACCGCTGAGCTAAGCCGGCGAAGGCACATTGGTGGCGCAGATCTCGTCGTCAGTTTGCGACGAGGTCTCGCGAAGCGCGGTGTTCCTACCAGAGTTGATGCAGTCCGGCTACTCCCCGCGTGAGCGCCGCTTCTCCCCATCAGCCCAGCAAAAAGGGCGGCCGTTGGGCCGCCCCTGTCGGAGCCGATCGTCGAAGCCGCTCCGGCTCGATCTTTACTGGCAGATGTGCATCAGCCCGTCGCTGCCCTTGAACATGGTGCCGGGGCGGCAGACCAGGCCGTTGCGGGTCGCGTAACTGTTCCAGTCGCCATAGTAGCCGTTCGGGCCGCGATCATAGCTCGGTTGGCCGTAAGAGGGGCCGGGACCGTAGGCATAGGCGTCGGCGGTGCGGAACGGTGCGGTGGCGATGGCGCCGGCGGTTCCGATGGCTGCGCCAGCAACACCCGCGGCGGCGCCGACGGCACCGGCGGCGACGTCAGCCGGCCAGAAGCCGGTGCCGCGGCGATTCCAGTCGTTGTTCCAGCCATTGTTGGTCCAGCCGGCGTCGGCGCGCTGCTGCTGCATCATCGCGCCGTCGTGGCGGGCCATGTGGTGGCGGTGGTGCATGTCGCGCGCCATGGCCGGGCCGGCCAGCGCGGTCGCGAGAACAGCAGCCCCGAGAATTGCAGATCTGATCATGGATGACTCCGTCGTTGCGCCCCAACTCCTAAGTTCCTCCGGCCGCCGCCGTTCCGCGGTCACGCCGTTTTTCACGACGGCCGGCGGCGCGCGTTGTCGACACTGATCGCGATCGTCGCGTGCGGGGCTAGCGGGCCAACCGGGCGGTTGAGGGAGCCGTCGGGCTGGTGACTCCACGATCGGGCTGCGCACGATGGTCGCGACCGCGCGGGCTGATGATCAGGCATTAACCCTCACGCGTGAACCCGACCGGAGCTTTAACCCGGAATGATGGCTCGCGCGTTAGTCTTACCGGCAGATTGATGTGCGCGTTTAACCCATCAGGGCGCGCGTTGCGGTATTTGTAGGACGGCAACCGGGGCGTGAATTCATGCGTATTGCAACGGCTTTTGTGATTGTGATCGGGACCTCTTCCGCCGCGCTCGCGAGCGAAGGCTTCGAGATCGTCATTCCCCAGCGACCCGGCGTGCCCGTCGTCATCGACGGCATTGATGCCTCCTATGCTGTCGTCGAAGGCCAGTCCAGTCTCGGCAAGGGTCAATACATGCAGCCCACGATCTATGGCGGCCGCACGGTCCCGCCCGAGCCATATGTCGGCCATTACTATCCGACCCTCGGAGCGAGGCCCGGCTATGGCCGGATGGAGATCGAGCCGCCGGCCGATCGCAAGCTGCCGAAGCCCGCCGAGAGCTATTCCCGCTCGTGGGGCGCTCAATCCCAGATGCAGCCGCCGGAGCCGGCGGTGCCGATGTATCCGCCTGCCGTCATCCTGGCTCCGCCCGATGGTGATCCACGCGGCTATCCCAATCGGCCGCCGGCCTACCGCCGCTAGCGAGCAATTCACCATCGACAGCCAAACACAAGCAAGACAAGCAAGAACAGATCAACAGGAGAGAGTTATGCGTGGAGTAATTTCAGGACTTGTCGCGATTGCCGGTCTCGCCGTCGCCGGCGGCGCACCGGCCGCGGCCTGCGGCGCCACCGCCTGCGGCCCGTGCGGCTATGCCACCCCCTGCGCGCCGCAGGTCACCTATCAGCCGACGGTCACCTATCAGCCGACCGTGACGTACCAGCCGACGGTGACGTATCGGCCGCAATATTTCTATCAGCCCGGCTACACCTATGGCCACGGCTGCGGCGCCTGCGGCGCGAGCTATGAGCGGCTGTCCGAGCCGACCCGGCAGTATTATTACGTCAACCAGGGGCCGACCTACAGTGGTCCAGGCGCCTTCGCGCCGTATCCGGCCTATGAGGAGCAGGCGCTGCCGGTCTACAGCTATCACCATCGCCGCCACGCCTATCGCTGGGGCGCCTCCCCTTACTATCACGGCCAGCGCGTGCTGCGCCGCTACTACTGATCAGCCGGACATTCGTTCAGGCCAACGCCCGTGCGCCTCGGCGCGCGGGCGTTTGATCATTTCGGCATCAATCCGATCCGGGTCGCGCCGATATAGAGCGCGAGCACGGCGGCATTGGAGACGTTGAGGCTCTTGATGGCGCCGGGCATGTCGAGCCGTGCCACGACGCTGCAGGTCTCGCGCGTCAATTGCCGCAGGCCCTTGCCCTCCGCGCCCAGCACCAGCGCGAGCGGCTCGCGCAAGGCGACCGCCGCGATGTCCTGCTCGCCCGCGCTGTCCAGCCCCACCGTTTGGAAGCCGCGCTCGTTCAGGCGCGTCAGGGCGCGAGCGAGGTTCTGCACCGTGATGATCGGCACCAGTTCGAGCGCACCGGAGGCTGATTTGGCCAGCACGCCGGTGGCCTCCGGGCTGTGGCGGGCGGTGGTCACGATCGCCTTCACGTCGAATGCTGCCGCCGAGCGCAGGATGGCGCCGACATTGTGCGGGTCGGTGATCTGGTCGAGCACCAGGATCAGCCCCTCGGCCGCGAGCGTGTCGATGTCCGGCGAGGGCAGGGGATCTGCCTCCGCCAGCAGGCCCTGGTGCACGGCGTCCGGACCGAGCCGCTGGTCGATCTGGCTGGGGCGCACGATCTCCGGCGTCACCCTTGTTTCGATCCGCTCGTCGGCGAGCCGCCGCGCAGCGTTCTCGGTCAGGTAAAGTTTGCGAATCCTCCGCTTCGGATTGGCCAGCGCCAGGGTCACGGTGTGCCAGCCATAGAGAATGACGGGGCCATCCGAGCCGTGGTCGCGTTCACGCCACGGCTGCGGCCGCTCGAATCCGCGCGGTTTGCCGGAGAATTTGCCGCCCGGACGGCGAAAAGGGGGCTTTCGGTCGCGTTCGCTCATGGCACGAGCTTCTGTCACGGCCTGCGGATTCTGGCAATTTGGCACCGCTCAGGCGGGAAAATTCGTCGTCCCTTGGTTGACTTCGAGGGGCGGGTTCGATCATAAGGGCCCCGGCCGCGCGCGCCCGCTCATCCGGGCCCCGCGGTCTTACCGTCTCCATGGCGCTGATGGTCCCCGACGCCGCTGTTCCGCGGCCGGCCCGAATTGCCATCGATACGGGGGAGTGTCCCGAGTGGCAAAGGGAGCTGACTGTAAATCAGCCGCCTCATGGCTTCGCAGGTTCGAGTCCTGCCTCCCCCACCATCTACTGCCTTTCAGCTCGACGAGATTTTTCGAGGGCAATGGACCCCCTTAGCCATTGTTTCGCTGCAGACCGTGCGTCGAAATATATGCCTCGCATCTCGGGCCCGGCGGTCGGTCGCGATATTCATTGGATCCTTCGTTGTTCCTTGATGCCGGGGCGGCGATTGCTCACGGCCGTCGTGGCGGGCCGGCGTGGCAATGGCGTGCGACTGATCGCCTGTTGCCGTTCCGCTGTGTCGCTTGAGGGCCCATCTCACTTAATGGCGCGGAAGCGGTCCATATTGAAGACAAACACGAAAAACTCGACATTCTCCGAGGCGAGATTTTTCTTTGTGAAATAAATAGCTGACTTTAAATCACCGCCTCGGCTTTACTTCATTCCCACTGCTTTGATTTTGCTTCAGATTCTGAAATCTCCGCTCCGGAGAATATGGCGGAGCGTAGCTATTCTGCCACAACCGGTCGATTTTTCGCCGCAACTGTGGCGAGTCGCGTTGCGAGCCGATCTCGGGTTTGTTATCGGTTCCGTATGTTCAAGAGCATATATACACCCATTTTGATATGCGTTGTGGGAATGAGCTTTAGCCCGGCATTGGGCGCTGAGCCGTTCACCATTCAGGATGCCATCAACCAAGCGGTGAAGACCAATCCCGGCGTCGGGGAGGCCGCAGCCAATCGGCGGGCCACCGAAGCCGAGCTTCGCCAGTCCCAGGGCACGCTGCTGCCGCAGGTCCGGCTCGATGCGAGCGCCGGGCCGGAGATGCTCAAGCAGTATGTCTCGCCGGCGCCGAGCAATAATGGCCGCTACCTGCGCGGCCGCGAGGCCGGCGTGGTGGTCCGCCAGTTGCTGTTCGATGGTTTTTCCTCGATCAATGAAGTGTGGCGACAGGCCGCGCGGGTCGATGCCGCCGCGTACCGCGTGCTGGAGCGAACCGAGCTGATCGGTCTCGATGCCGCCGAAGCCTATGTCGACGTGGTGCGCTACTCCAGGCTGGTCGCGCTGGCCGACAAGAACCTCAAGGTTCATCTCGAGCTGCGCAAGAACGTGCTGGCCCGTTTCCAGGGCGGCCGGGCCGGCGAGGGCGACACGCAGCAGGCCGAGGAGCGGGTCGCGGCAGCACAGGCCGTGCTCGAAGAATTCCGTCTCAGCCTCGAAGTGGCGCGGGCGAAGTACCGCAAGGTCGTCGGCGTCGAGCCCTATAATCTGCGTTTCCCCGGCCGGCTGTCCGACATGCCGCGCGACAAGGCGGAATCGCTCGACATCGCCTACAAGTTCAATCCGACCCTGCGCGCTGCCGCGGCGGACGTGACGGCCGCCAAGCGCGGCTTCGATGCCACCACCGGCACCTTCCTGCCGACGCTTTCGCTGGAAGGCCGCGCGACGACCGGCAAGGAATCGATCACCTACAACAATCGTTACGACGAGGTCAGCGGCAAGGTCGTTGCGTCCTGGGATATCTTCAACGGCGGCCAGAACAGCTGGCGCCGCGAGGAAGCCGCGCAGCGGATGATCCAGGAGCAGCAGAAGCATGCTCGCCTGCAGCGCGATGCGCTGGAGTCGATCGACAAGGCCTGGGCGGCTCGGATCATCACGGCTGATCGCGTCTCAGCTCTCGTCCGCGATGTCGAAGCGGCCCGCCGCACCTTCGTCGCCTACAACAAGGAGTATGAGCTCGGCCAGCGCACGCTGATCGATCTCCTCAACTCGCAGAACCAATACTTCAACGCCAACGTGTCGCTGGTGTCTGCGCGCGGTGTGGTGGTGTTCGCGGACTATCAGCTGCTCGCCGCGATGGGCCAGATGCTGAACTACCTGAAGACCGGGCATCCTCCGGAGACCGAGCCGGTGGATACGCCGAGCGGCTTCATCGGCTACAGTCTGGCTCCCATTCGGCTGAGTGCGCCGGCGCCCGGACCGCAGCCGCTGAGCTCTGCAGGCCCGGTGCCGCTGTTCGGCCTGCATGATGGTACGCCGAAGCATCCTGCACCGATTACCTTTGGGGATCGGTGGGCCTCGAGCGATCCCGAGGATACGACGTTGTTTGTTACCTCCGGAAAGTACGGCGGATTTGCTCAGAGCCTCAACGGGCCCGCGTCGAAATAGCTGCAACTAACAAAAGCCGGCGCATCTCGCGCCGGCTTTTCACCATATGCATTTACTTTGCGCTGAGATTGTCGAGAAACACCCGTAAAAGTCTCGAAAAAGTCGGGTGCAGGCCAAAGAACTAGGCTAGAGCAAATTATTAGCAAGAAGCAATGGGTGCAGGCCCGCGTGGGTCGTTGGGCCAGATGGATTTCCGAGGCGTTGTTGAATATTCGTCCGACAAGGTTCGAGCTCGAAGAGACGGCGCATGTGATGCCGCAGATGAGCACAGCCGTACCGGCAGCTGATCCTCTCAGCGACAGTCTGCTTTACCTCGCAGCTCATCACGGCCGCGCCTTGAGCCGCAGCGCGCTGCTGTCCGGACTGCCGCTCGAAAGCGGCGTGCTCAGCATCGCGCTGTACGAGCGCGCCGCGCAGCGGGCCGGGCTCGAGGCGCAACTGGTCGAACGGCCGCTGAGCGAGATCCCCGCGCTGGTGCTGCCCTGCGTGCTGATGTTTCACGACGGCACCACGCGCATCCTGCTGACGATCGACGAGGCCGCCGGCCGTCTCACCATCGTCGATCCCTCGCGCCGTGAACAGCCGGCGATCGAGCGCTTCGACGCGGTCGCGGCGCGATATGTCGGCTTCGCCTATCTGGTGCGGCCCGCCGCAGTCGTCGATCCGCGCGTGGCGGCGGCCGGCGAGGTGTCGAAAACGCACTGGTTCTGGTCGGTGGTCAGCCGCTTCGGCGCCAACTACGGCCATGTCGCGATCGCCGCATTCATCGTCAACATCCTGGCGCTGGCGGCGCCGCTGTTCACGATGAGCGTGTACGACCGGGTGATTCCGAATGGCGCGATCCCCTCGCTGGTCGCGCTCGGCGTCGGCCTCATGCTGGCCATCGGATTCGACTTCCTGCTCAAGGTGGTGCGCAGCCGCATCATCGACATGACCGGAAAGAAGATTGACGTGGTGCTCGCCGCCAACATCTTCGAGCACGTGATGTCGCTGAAGATGGACAAGCGGCCGCCATCGGTCGGCATCCTCGCCAACCAGCTCCGCGATTTCGATTCGGTGCGCGAGTTCTTCACGTCCGGCACCGTGGTCTCGGCGACCGACATGCTGTTCGCGGTCGTTTTCATCATCGTGCTGTTCATCATCGCGGGTCCCATCGCCTGGATTCCGCTGCTGATGCTGCCGGTGATGATTGCCGTCGGGCTGCTGATCCAGCGGCCGCTCGAACGCGCGATGCGGCAGATGCAGGCGCAATCCGCCGCGCGTCACGGCATCCTGGTGGAATCGCTCAACGGGATGGAGACAGTCCGCGCGGTCGCCGGCGAGAGCCGGGTGCAGACGGTGTGGGAGCGCTCGGTGGCGGCGCAGGCGCGCTCCAGCGAGGATGTCCAGTTCTGGGCGTCGATGGCGATGACCGCGGCGAGCGTCGCGAGCCAGTTCTGCAGCCTGCTGCTGGTCGTCGTCGGCGTGTTCCTGATCCTCGACGGCAAGCTCTCGGTCGGCGCGCTGGTGGCGGCCAACATGCTGTCGGGGCGCGTGCTCGGTCCGATCGCAGGCATCGCCGGCCTGATGACGCGCTTCACACAGACGACGTCGGCGCTGCGCTCGATCGACCGGCTGATGTCGCTGGACCGTGAGCGTCCGCCGGAAAAGATCTACGTCGCGCGCGAGATCAACCAGGGCCGCATCCAGTTCAAGAATGTCAGCTTCTCCTATCCGGGAAGCCAGACCAAGGCGCTCGACAACGTCTCCTTCGACATCAAGCCGGGCGAGAAGATCGGCATCATCGGCCGCGTCGGCTCCGGCAAGACCACGGTCGGCCGTCTCGCGACCGCGTTCTATCCGCCGACCGAAGGCAGCATCCTGATCGACGGCATCGACATCCAGCAATACGATCCGGCCGATCTGCGCGCCGGCATCGGCTTCGTGCTGCAGGACACCGACCTGTTCTACGGCAAGCTGCGCGACAACATCACGCTCGGCCGCCCCGCAGCGACCGATGAGGAGGTGCTGGAGGCGGCGCGGCTCGCCGGCGTCGAGACCTTCATCGCGGGCCATCCGCAGGGCTATGAGATGATGATCGCCGAAGGCGGCCGCAGCCTGTCGGGCGGGCAGAAGCAGGCGATCGGGCTGGCGCGCGTGCTGATCCGTAAGCCGCGCGTGCTGTTCCTCGACGAGCCGACCGCGCATTTCGACGTTCGCAGCGAGGGCGAATTCCTCGAGCGCCTGAAGTTGCTGGCCAAGGGCGAGATGTCCATCATCGTCTCGACCCACCGGCCGTCGTTGTTGTCCCTCGTCGACCGCATCCTGGTGTTCGACTCCGGCAAGATCGTCGCCGACGGGCCGACCGCGCAGATCCTCACCATGCTGCGTCCGCAGCCGCCCGCGGCGGCGCCGGCCGCGAGCCACACCGCGAAGCCGGTCCAGGGGACGAGGTGACATGGCGCACAGCGATTTCGCGTTCTCCAACGACATCCGCGCTGCCGTCGAGCTGCGCACGCCGAAGACAGCGCGGATGCTGCTGCTCGCTTCGCTCGGCCTGTTCTTCACCTTCCTGATCTGGGCGCATTTCGCCGTGCTCGACGAGGTCAAGCGCGGCAACGGCAAGGTCGTGCCATCGCGCCAGACCCAGGTGGTGCAATCGCTGGAAGGCGGCATCATTGCCGATCTCCTGGTGCAGGAAGGCGCGATCGTCGACAAGGATCAGCCGCTGGCGCGGATCGAGGACACCAATTTTGCTTCGCAGTTCGGCGAGATCCGCGAGCGCCGCGGCGCGATGGCCGCCCGGGTGATCCGGCTCGCGGCGGAGACCGAGGGCCGCAGCCCGGTCGAGTTTCCCGATGACCTCGTCGCCGACGCCCCGCGCGCGGTCCAGAGCGAGCGCGCCGTGTTCGATGCGCATGCGCGCAAGCTCGCGCAGGATGTCGACGTGGTGCAGCAGCAGGAGCAGCAGAAGAGCAAGGAGATCGACGAGCTCAGGGCGACCGAGAAGCGCTTCTCGGAGACGCTGGCGCTGCTCAATCGCGAGCTGGGTCTGACCCGCAAGCTTTATGATCAGAAGGTGGTGCCGGAGATCGAGATGCTGCGTGCCGACCGCCAGGCCACCGACATGCGCGGGCAACTCGCGGTGGTGCAGGCGAGCATCGTGAAGACCGAGGCCGCGGTGCAGGAGGCGCGTTCGCGCCGGCTCAACATCGTCACCGCCTTTCGCGCCCAGGCCGAAGACGATCTCGCGAAATCCCGCGGCGATCTCGCCGTGCTCGACGAGAACATCAAGTCGGCGCAGGACCGGGTACGGCGCACCGAATTGCGCTCGCCGGTGCGCGGCATCGTCAACAAGCTCAACGTCACCACCATCGGCGCCGTGGTCGCGCCGGGCGCCAGCCTGATGGAGATCACGCCGCTCGACGACACGCTGCTGGTCGAGGGCCGCATCCGTCCGCAGGACATCGCCTTCATCCGCCCCAACCACGAGGCGGTGGTCAAGCTCAGCGCCTATGATTCGTCTGTGTACGGCTCGTTGCACGGGCGCGTCGAGCGCATCAGCGCCGACACGATCACCGACGAGAAGGGCGACAAGAACGAGCGCGGCGAGACCTTCTATCGCGTGATGGTGCGCACCGAGAAGAACCATCTCGGCACCGCCCAGCAGCCGCTTCCGATCCTCCCGGGCATGGTCGCGACCGTCGAGATTCTGACGGGCAAGAAGTCGGTGCTGGACTATCTGGTCAAGCCCGCGCGCATGCTGCGTGACGAGGCGCTGCGCGAGCGCTGAGCAAGGAGCAGGGTGCCCGCGCTGGGTACGGGCTTCGCGAAGGCATGCGTGCCACCGGCGCCGCTGCGCTCATCCGGGCCCGCCCCGAGCGGCGGGCAGCGTTACCAGAATCTGAATCGTTCAAATGCGACACGGTTCGGTTGGCCTTGATTAGTCGCGTTCGCAGCTTGGCGGCGAACATCATTGCGGTTTAACCGGCCCGAAGCAGCGCCGGCCCTATCCCTGATCCGATAACGACCGGGACAGGGATCGACGCGATGACGTCGGCCGATGCCCCGGAGCATACGGGGCGTCACTGATGTTGCGGATCGATCGGCCGCGGGTTCTCCCGCGTGCGCTGGGGCTTGTGCTTGCCTTGTCGGTGGGGGCCGGTTGCGCCGGCGCCGCATTTGCCGAGACTTCAAACCGCAGGTCTGCGCAGGGCACTGCGGATAGCGCGCTGCCGGTGCCGCCGCCCGTCCGTTTCTTCACAATCAATGCCGTGCTCGCCAAGCATGACGGCCTGCGTCGCTCCGCCTCTGGACCCGTGGAAGTCGCATCGACCGATGCATCCGGGCGCGCCGGAGTCGTCAGCGACGCCCCGCAGGCACCAGCGGTCGCGATGCCAAGCGACGAGCCGTTCGGCCTGATGACGTTCCGTGCCCCCGAGGGCGTGCTGTGGGTGAAATGGCGCGGCATCCAGGGCGCGATGGCAAGCGAGCGGATCTCGGTCGAACGTTGCAACGGCGACGACGCACGCTGCTCGGCGTCGGAGCGGATCTTCGTCGCGCTGACGCGGTCGGCGGCTGCGGCTGGCGACGGCCGCGCGCGCGCGGAAATGATCAATCGCGGCGTCAACCAGGCGGTGCGCTACGTCAGCGACGACCAGCAACACGGCGTGCCGGACGTCTGGAGTTCGCCATTGCAGACCTTGCGCAGCGGCCTCGGCGACTGCGAGGATTACGCGATCGCCAAATACGCGCTGCTGCTGGCGGCGGGAACGCCCGAATCGGATCTCAAGCTGCTGCTGGTCCGCGACCTCGCCGTGCGGCAGGATCACGCCGTCGTCGCCGTGCGGCTCGACGGCAAATGGTCCATGCTCGACAACCGGCGGGCCGCTCTGATGGAAGGCCGCGATCTGCAGTCCTTCATGCCGCTGTTTGCCATCGATCATCGCGGCGTCAGCCTGTTCGCGGCGCCCTATGCCGAGCGGCCGCACCACGAGAGCGAGAGCGACGTCGCGCCGGCGGCGGAAGCCGATATCGGCGGCGGCCGGGATCCGGGTCGGCCGCTGCTGCTCTGAATGTCGCAGGCGGACGACTTGTAGCCGAGATCATTTACGGTCTTAATGCGCGCAGGGAAGCTGGCGAGCAGGGGGCCGGGGTGAATATCAAACAAGTGATGATTTGCGGGGCATTGGCTCTGGCGGCGATCGGTGGATTCATCGGCCGCGCGCAGGCTCACGCGGTGATGCTGCCGGGCGCGGCGTTTTCGATCGCCTGCGAGAATGGCGGCAGCTACATGCTGCGCTCACGCCCCGTGCTTGCGCCGGGCGAGATCGTCACCGCACAGCTCTACCTCCATCCCCATCGCGCGATTCCAGTTCGTCTCGTCCCGATGGGCGACGGCTATCGCTATGCGGGCCGCGGGGTGTGGCTCGATGGCATCGGTGACCAGGCTTTGTTGTATTTCGGCAAATACGAACCGGTGGCCTGCGTCGTCAGTCGCATCTGAGGCAATCTGCCGCGACTTCAATCCTCTTCAAGAATAATTCCTGCCTTTCGCAAATAATTCGCGAGAGGCCGGTTCCATTTCGGCCGTTTGATGGCGGCAAGCTCTTATTCCCAACAGCGTGCGTGGTGTTCCCCGAGTATTGCGCGATTGAATAACTGCGAATTGGCAGTAATTCTGCAGGCCTCGCCTCCATTTATTCTTGTCGTTCAGGCAGCTCCGCCCCTTAGGCGGAAGCATAGGCACAGCCTTGTTTACCTTCGCAAATGCCGCTGCACTTGACTGCATTTACCCAAAGTCCCTAAAGTCTGATTAACAAGAACCGGTAATATTGACCCGTATTCTCGTTTAATAATAGTTTAACGATAGAAATGGGGCGCCACCAAAGCGCCCCATATTTGGAGGTTTTGGCGCATGAATGCTCCTGTCCTGCTGGCCCAGTTGACCGGCACGTCCACGCAGCCATCCAGCGCCTCGGCCAAGCACCTCAAGATCGGGAAGCCACAGGGCAACCAAGCCGTCACGGTCCATCTCGACGGCTCGAACCAGATCGATTTCAGCGACATTGCCAGCGAGCGGCTGACCTTCGTCAAAATCGGCAACCGCCTGATCATCCTGTTCGATAATCAGTCGACGGTCTCGATCGACCCGGTTTTCGACACCAACGGCGCCCCGCTGAAGGATGTCAGCTTCGAAGTCGGCCCCGATCGAATCATCAATGGCGATCAGTTTGCCGAACTGTTTCCGATCACCACCGACCAGTCGGTGCTGCCGGCCGCGGGGACGCCCGGAGCGCCGGGCGTGCCTGCCGGCGCGAACTTCGGAACGTTCAAGGTCGACCCGCTGACTGTCGGCACGCCGCTGGGGCTGCTGGGAGCCGAAGACATCGGCACTCAATTCGGCGACAGGCCAGTCACGCCGAATCCGACGCCGATCGCCGGCGTTGCCGACAGCGTCGTGCTCAACGAGGACGGATTGTCCGAAGGCCGGCCCGGCGGCAGCGGCGATATCGGCGGCGTGGCGACGAGCTTCACCGGTTCGCTCAACGTCGACTTCGGCACCGACGTGATCGGCCGCGCCTTTGCGTTCGCGGCGTCGCAGCCCGGTCTCGCCGGACTGACCTCCGGCGGCCAGGAGGTGCATTTTGCGATCACCACCGTCAACGGCCAGCCTGAGCTGATCGGCTATATCGGCAGCGATCCATCGATTACCGCCAATCACGTCTTCACCGTCACGCTCGACGCCAACTCGACGATTGCTGGCACCTATACGGTCACGCTGCTGCTGCCGCTCGATCATCCGGTCTTCGGCACCGAAGACACGCTGAACCTCACCTTCAACGTCATCGCCATCGACGGCAGCGGCGACACCGCGCCGGTGACGATCGTGATCGGCATCAACGACGATTCGCCGGTCGCCGGCACCGTCGAGGCGATCAATGTCGCCGAGCACACCGGCGGCGGCAGTGAGGGCGGCGGGGAGAGCGAGCTCGGCGCCAAAATCGTGGGCGACGCCAAGCCCTCGGGCGGCGACGGCTTCGAGCCGACCACCGCGAGCGTGGACCTCCACATCGGCTGGGGTGCCGACAACGGCAACAGCAAGGTCGATGGCGGCTCCAACGGCACCGTGGTCGACGGCGACCGCTCGCTGGTGTTCGACGCGTCCGAGATCGCGACCCTGCAGGCGCTGGGCCTGACCTCGAACGGCGAGGCCATCTCCTACACGCTGTCGGCCAACGGCACCGAGATCATCGCGACGGCAGGTGAGGGCGAGGGCGCGCGCACCATCTTCAGCGTGTCGCTGTCCGACACCGGCTCCGGCAGCGCCACCTTCACGCTGTCCGACAACATCGACCACAACGGCGCCAACGACGCGTCGCTGCCGCTGACCTTCAAGGTGGTCGCGACCGACGCCGACGGCGACCCCGTCAACAGCGCCTTCACCGTCAACGTCGCCGATGACGGCCCGAGCTTCGGCGAGAAGCCGAGCTATTCGGTGGTCGACGAAGACGGCCTCGGCAACGCCGGCAACAGCTACGCCGACAGCCACGATGCCTATGGCGAGGATCTGACGGTCACCGATACGCTCGGAATCCGCTGGGGCTCCGACGACGCCAACAACAATGTCGACGGCGGCATCAACGGCACGCCGGTCAACGGCGACCGCGCCGTCACCTTCGCCGCGAACGTGGTGGCCTCGCTCGAGGCGCAGGATCTCACCTCCGACGGCTTTGCCCTGCGCTATGACGTGTCGGCGAACGGCACCGTGCTGACCGCCTATCGCTACGATGCCGCGCACGAGACCTATGTCGATGCCAACGGCAAGCCGCTGGAAGGCGAGGGTCTGTCGGGCGCCGTGGTGTTCACGGTGTCGCTGTCAGACCAGGGCCACGGCTCCTACACCTTCGCGCTGTCGGGCAACCTGGATCACCCGGTGCACGGCACCGAGGACGACATCACCCTCAACATCGGATTCGTCGCCACCGATTCCGATGGCGATGCGATCACCGACACCTTCACGGTGAAGGTCAATGACGACGCACCGACCTTCGGCGAGAAGCCGAGCTATTCGGTGGTCGACGAGGACGGCCTCGGTAACGCCGGCAACAGCTACAAGGACGACGGCGACGCCTATGGCGAAGACCTGAAGGTCACCGATACGCTCGGCATCCGTTGGGGCGCCGACAGCGCCAACAGCCATGTCGATGGCGGCATCGATGGCACGCCGGTCAACGGCGACCGCGCCGTGACCTTCGCGGCCGACGTGGTCGCGACGCTCGACGCCCAGAATCTCACATCGAACGGCTTCGGTCTCACCTATGTCGTGTCCGAGAACGGCACGCTGCTGACGGCCTATCGCTACGACGCCGAGCACGAGACCTATGTCGGCGCGGATGGCAAGCCGACGGATTCGGCCCATGCGACGGTGTTCACCGTGTCGCTGTCCGATCAGGACCACGGCTCCTACACCTTCGAGCTGAAAGGCAATCTCGATCACCCGGTGCACGGCACCGAGGACGACATCACGCTCAATATCGGCTTCGTCGCCACCGACTCGGACGGTGACGCGGTCACTGACAGCTTCACGGTGAAGGTCAATGACGACGCCCCGGTGTTCGGCGATGCGCCGAGCGCCGGCGTGGTCGACGAGGACGGCCTCGGCAATGCCGGCGACAGCTATCCGCACGGCAGCGACGTCGTGGGCGCCGATCTGACGGTGACCAGGTCGCTCGCGATCCTGTGGGGCGCCGATAGCGCCAACAGCCATGTCGACGGCGGCATCGATGGCGCCCCGGTCAAGGGTGATCGCGCCGTGACTTTCGCTGCCGACGCCGTGTCCTCGCTCGAGGAGCTGGGGCTGACGTCGAACGGAACGGCGCTGAGCTATCAGGTTTCCGAGAACGGCACGCTGCTGACCGCCTATCGCTACGACGCCGCCCACGAGACCTATGTCGACGCGAACGGCAAGCCGACGGAGGACCTCGCCAGCGCCACGGTGTTCACCGTGTCGCTGTCGGACCAGGACAACGGCTCCTACACCTTCAATCTCACCGGCAATCTCGATCACTCGGTCCACGGCAGCGAGGATAATCAGGGGCTGAATTTCAGCTTCGTCGCCACCGATTCCGACGGCGATGCGATCCACGGCAGCTTCAATGTCGAGGTCAATGACGACGCCCCGGTGTTCGGCGAACGCGTCAGCTACTCGGTGGTCGACGAGGACGGTCTCGGCAATCCCGGCAACTCCTATGCGGACGGCAAGGACGCTGCGGGCGCCAATCTGACGGTGACCGATTTCCTCGGCATCCGCTGGGGCGCCGACAGCGCCAACAGCCATGTCGACGGCGGCATCGATGGCGCCCCGGTCAATGGCGACCGCGCCGTCACCTTCGCCTCCGACGTGATCTCGACGCTCTCCGCACAGCATCTGACGTCGAACGGCGTGGCGCTGAGCTACACCGTGTCAGCCGATGGCACGCTGCTGACGGCCTACCGCTACGATGAAGCCCATCACACCTATGTCGACGGCCAGGGCCATGCCACCGGCGACTTGACCAAGGCCGCTGTGTTCACGGTGTCGCTGTCCGACCAGGGGCAGGGGTCCTACAGCTTCACGCTGATCGACAACATCGATCATCCGGGCCAAAATACCGAGGACGACGTCACGCTCACCCTCGGCTTCGTCGCCACGGATTCGGATGGCGATGCGGTCTCCGACACCTTCAAGATCAAGATCAACGACGACGCGCCGGTGCTGAACCGGGAGATTGCGACTGGCGTGGTCGATGAGGACGGGCTTGCCACCGGGCTCGCGGGCGGGCTTGGCGACGTTCCCGGCCAGAACACCGTCGCAACGGGTGCTCTCGGCATCTCCTGGGGCGCCGACAGCGCCAACAATCTCGGCAATGTCGGGATCACCGGTGCGGCACCGGTGAACGGCGACCGCGCCGTCACCTTCGCTTCCGACGCCACCTCCTCGCTCGCCGCGCAGCACCTGACGTCGAACGGCGTCGCGTTGTCCTACGCCGTCAGCGAAGGCGGCACGCTGATCACGGCCTACCGCTTCGACGGACAGCATTACATCGACGGCAACGGCAACTGGACCAGCAACAAGGCCAATGCCGCCGTGTTCACGGTGAAGCTGTCCGATCTCGATTCGGGCTCCTACACCTTCACGCTGCTCGACAATCTCGACCACCCGGTGCCCAACACCGAGGACAGCATTGCGCTGACTCTGAAATACGTCGCCACCGATTCCGACGGCGATCAGATCGGCGGCACGTTCAAGGTCAGCGTCAACGACGACAGCCCGGAGGCGCATACCGGGACGGCCAAGAGCATCAACGAAGCCGATCTCAACGCCGGCGGCGGCGATTGCGGCCCCGATTTCGGCGGTCATGATGGCGGCAGCCATGATCCCCAGGTGACCGGCGCGCTCAACATCAAATGGGGTGCCGACAACAACGACAACGGCGCAGCCGATCGCTCGGTCCGCTTCACCAACACGTCCAACGCCGCCGCCGACGTCCATGTGACCAACGGCAGCGATGTCGGTCTCAGCGGCCTGACGTCGGACGGTCAGCAGGTGAAATACGCCTTCGATCATGGCGTGCTGGTCGGTTACACCGGCAACAGCCTCAATTCCGGTCAGCGCGTGTTCGAGGTCTCGCTCGATGACGACGGCACCGGCACCTACACATTCAAGCTGCTCGGCAATCTCGATCATCCGGCGGGGCAGGGCAGCAACGTCGTCAAGCTGACCTTCGACTACACGGCGACCGATTCCGACGGCGATGCGAGCAGCAGCACCTTTACCGTCACCGTCGTCGACGACGTCCCGACGATCGGGCACGCCGAGAGCGAGACGGTCAGCGAATCCAACCTGCCGACCGATCTCTACGACGTCTTGTTCCCGGATTCGCCGTACTCGACCGTGCAGACCGGGCATCTCGCGATTTCCTGGGGCGCCGACGACAATGATTCCGGCGCGACCAACAACCGCTCGGTGGCGTTCTTCGACACGACCGCACCGGCAGGGCTGACGTCGAACGGCTATGCAATCAGCTATGTGGTCTCATCCGACGGCACCACGCTGAGCGCGGTCACTACCGATCACCGCACGGTGTTCACCGTCACGCTGAGCGATGACGGCGACGGCAGCTACAAGTTCACGCTGCTCGACAACCTCGACCATGGCAAGTCGGGTGCCGACAGCCTGGCGCTGAGCTTCGGCTTCAAGGCCACCGATTCCGACGGCGACAGCGCCACCAGCAGCTTCACGGTTGCGGTGACCGACGACGTGCCGACCGTCGGCTGCGCCGAGGACGAGACCGTCAGCGAGGCCAATCTGCCGACCGACGGTTACGACACGAGCCACCCGGATGCGTCGAACTCGACGGTCCAGACCGGCAGCCTCGCCATTTCCTGGGGCGCCGACGACAACAATACGGGTGTCGGGCACAACCGCGCGGTGGCCTTTACCACCGTCGCCGGCGCCACGGGCCTGACCTCCGACGGCTCGGCGATCAGCTACACGATCTCCGGCGACGGCACCTTGCTGACGGCGGTCACCGCGGATCACCGCACCGTCTTCACCATCCAGCTGTCCGACACTGGCGACGGCAGCTACAAGTTCACGCTGTACGACAACATCGACCACCCGGCGTCCGGCCAGAACGGCACCAGCCTGCCGCTGACCTTCGGCTTCAAGGCCACGGATTCCGACGGCGACAGCGTCAGCAGCAGCTTCAAGGTCAACGTGCTCGACACCGCGCCGGTGGCGGCGGCCGGTGATGCCAGGACCGTCGACGAGGACGATCTGCCGAGCGGCACCGATTCTTCCAAGGAGTCGACCTCGGTCAGCGGCGACCTCAACATCAACTGGGGCTCCGACGACAGCAACAAGACCGCGGGCGGCGGGCTCGGCGACCGCTCGGTCACCTTCCGCTACACCAGCGCCGGCGCGAATGTCGACGCCGAGGACAGCGCGGGCCACAATCTGACGCTGACGTCGGACGGCCAGACGGTGAAGTACAGCTTCGAGAACGGCGTGCTGGTCGGCTACACCGGCAGCGATCTCGCTCACGGCACCCGTGTGTTCGAAGTGTCGCTGAGCGACCAGAACGACGGCTCCTACAGCTTCAAGCTGCTCGGCACCCTGGATCACCCCGCCGGCAGCGGCGAGAACATCGTCAAGCTGTCCTTCAGCTTCACGGCGACCGACGGCGACGGCGACACGTCCAGCAACAGCTTCACGGTCTCGGTCAAGGACGACGTGCCGGTGCTCGGTTCGGCGGCCGCCGCGACGCTGACCGAGAACACCACGGGATCAGCCGGGTCCGAGGTGTTCCAGACCCAGACCGCGGCCAATGTCGCGCTCAACATCAATTGGGGCGCCGACGACAACAATTCGGGCGCGGCCAATCGCAGCGTGGCGTTCGACAGCGCGATCCATACCGGCGATGTGGTCAAGACCACCGGCGCGGGCAGCCCGACCCTGACCTCGAACGGCACGGCGGTGCAGTTCATCCGCGTGTCGGACACCGAGATCTGGGGCGTCGCCAACGACAATGGCGGCCAGCTCACGACGAACGACCGCAAGGTGTTCCACATCACGCTGTCCGACGATGGCTCGGGCAGCTATACCTTCGAGCTCCTGGACAATGTCGATCACGTTGGCTCGGGCCAGACCAACGCGCTGTCGCTGAAGCTCGGCTTCACCGCGACCGACGCCGACGGCGACACCGCCTCGGGCGGCAACTTCACTGTCACCATCAATGACGACAACGGCCGGCCTGCGATCGGCACGGCTGACGCCGGGACCGTCGACGAGGATGGTCTTTCCGGCGGCAACACCGGAGCGGCGACTGGCGACGTCGCCGGCGCCAATGTCACGGCCAACGGTTCGCTGGCGATCTCCTGGGGCGCCGACGACAACAACAGCGGCAGCGTGAATCGCGCGGTCGCGTTCAGCGGCATCACCAACGGCCAGAACGCCACCTCGGACGCCGGTCTGCTGACGGTCGAGGGCGTCCAGGTCAAGCTCTGGGTCGTCGGCAATACGGTCTATGGCTACACCGGCAGCAATCCGACCAACGGCAATCCGCCATCGGCGGCCAACCAGGTGTTCAAGGTCTCGCTCGATGATTCCGGCGCGGGCAGCTACAGCTTCACGCTGCTGAAGCATGTCGATCATCCGGCCGGCCAGAACGAGAACGACGTCAAGCTGAGCTTCGGCTTCACCGCCACCGATGCGGATGGCGACAGCGCCAGCTCCTCGTTCGCGGTGACGATCGACGACGACACGCCTGTCGCGACCGCGGCGGTGCTGAGAGCCAGTGTCTACGAGAGCGAGCTGCCGAACGGCACGGTGGTGACCGCCACCGGCAACCATGGCGGCGACCTCAACGGGGACGGCAACGGCAACGACTCCTACTTCACAGGCAATCTGAGCTCGCTGGTGTCGTTCGGCGCCGACAAGCCCGGCACCTATACGGTCGAGAAGACCAACCTCGCGCCCGAGCTGCTGTCGCTGACGTCGAGCGGCGTAGCGCTGACCTACAGCATCGGCGTCGACAACACGCTGATCGCCAAGGCCGGCGGGGTTACGATCTTCGAGTTCCAGGTCGACCCCAACACCGGGCAGTATTCGTTCCGTCTGAAGGGCGCGCTGGACCACGTCGGCACCGGCCATGACAACGCGCTCACGCTCGATCTGTCGACCGCGGTGACCGCCACCGATTCGGACGGCGATTCCGTCGCGCTGCACGACCAGATCATCATCACCGTCAACGACGATGCCCCGCAGTCGCAGGATGTCGACATTGTCGCGGTCTCGGAGGCGGCCGGCAATGTCTCGACCGGCGCGGTCGATCTGCGCATCACCTACGGAGCCGACGGCGACAGCTCCGGTCCGTCGGTGACCTTCTTCGGCTCGTCGCCGGTCCGCGTCTACGATGCGGCCAATCACCAGCTCTCCGGGCTGACCTCGCTCGGCTTCGGCCTGACCTATGTGATGTCGGCGGATCATACGACGCTGACCGCCTATCGCATGAGCGGTGGCAGCTATATCGGGCAGAACGGCCAGGTGACGGGCAATGCCGCCGATGCGGCGGTGTTCACGGT
Source organism: Bradyrhizobium sp. HKCCYLRH2015 (assembly GCF_051168215.1). Classification (NCBI taxonomy): domain Bacteria; kingdom Pseudomonadati; phylum Pseudomonadota; class Alphaproteobacteria; order Hyphomicrobiales; family Nitrobacteraceae; genus Bradyrhizobium; species Bradyrhizobium sp. HKCCYLRH2015. The sequence goes on from NZ_JBNPUO010000001.1 coordinate 732,818, forward strand.
GACGCTGTCGGAGGCCGGCACCGGCTCCTACAACTTCATTCTGCTGCAGCCGCTCGATCACCCCGCGCCGATCGGGACCCCGAGCGCGGCCGATCAGTATCTCGACCTCAACTTCGCGTTCGCGGTCGAGGATCGCGACCACGACGTCTTCACCAACAATTTCACCATCCGGGTCGATGCCGCAGGCACCGTGACGACGACGCGCTATGACGCGCCGAATTCGCCGGTGTTCGTCAATCTCGGCGACAGCTCGGCGACGGTCCTCGGCGAGACGGTCGGCGCCCACAGCGTGACCGACCGTGCCTCGGTGACCGACAAGGTCGTCGGCACCGACAAGCTGGGCGGCGTGACCGAGGCCCACGGTTCCGGCGGCGACGACATCCTGGTCGGCGGCAGCGGCGCCGATGCGCTGTATGGCGGTGCTGGCAACGATGTCATCAAGGGCGGGGCAGGCGACGACCGGCTGTTCGGCGGCGCCGGCAACGACACCTTCCTTTACACGGTCGGCGACGGCAGCGACATCATCGACGGCGGCTCGGAGACCGGGGCGACCTCTCCGAACTACGACGTGCTGGCGATCACCGGCGATGCCAATGCCCGCAATTTCGCCATCGGCAAGACCTCGACGGGCACCGAGATCAATCCGACACTGAACGACCCCTCGGCCAGCAACGCCACCGACATTCTGGTGCGCTACGACGGGCCGAATGGCGCGACCATCCGCGCCGACGAGATCGAGCGCATCACCATCACCGGCGGCACCGCCAGCGACACGGTGACGATCACCGATATCAGCGGCACCGCGATCGCGCCGTCGACCATCGTGTTCAACGGCGGCTCCGGCAACGACACGCTGGATCTCGTCCGGTTTGCCGGCAACACCAGTGTCGTGTCCGACGGCGGCGCCGACAGCGACACCGTCAAGTTCGGCTTCAAGTTCGCCGACGCGACCTACACCAAGGTGTTCGCGACGGACGGCGTGACGCTGATCGGCGTGCAGGTCACCCACAACGGCCTGACCGATACGTTCACGAACTATGAAAGCTTCGCCTTCACCGACGGCACGCGCACGCTGACCGGCGTGTTCAACACGCCGCCTGTGGCTCACGACGACACGGTCCAGGCGAGCGAGGACGCTCCGCTCACCATCAATTCCCTGCTGAGCCTGCTCAACAACGACACCGACGTCGACCACAACACCCTGACCGTCACGGGCGTCGGCAATGCGACGCACGGCACGGTTTCGCTCACCAACGGCAACCCGGTGTTCACGGCGGACAAGAACTTCTCCGGTATCGCCGGCTTCGACTACACGGTCAGCGACGGCGATGGCGGCACCGCGACCGCGCATGTCACGGTCGACGTCGCGCCGAAGGCCGACTCGCTGACGCTGAGCTTCATGAACCTCGGCCCGGCCTCTGGCGCCGAGGATCAGACGATCGACCTGAAGCTCATCAGCGCCGCCGTTACCGACACCGACGGCTCCGAAAGCCTGCGGCTGCTGATTTCGGGCTATCCGGCCGGGGCGACCTTCTCGGTCGGCCATGCCGGAACCGGCGCCGACGCCGGCAAATGGGTGATCGACGACGCCGCAGCGATTGCCGCGTTCGACAGCCATCCGCTGCAGGTCACGCCGCCCGCGAACTACAACGGCACGTTCTCATTGTCGGTCGTCGCCGAGGTGACCGACCACGCCACGTTGTCGGACGGCAACGTCCATACCGATGTCGTCAACACCGCGCTGCAGACGATCGACGTCACGGTGACCCCGGTCAACGACGCGCCGCAGATCCATGCGCCGACGCAGGTGACGACGAACGAGGACACGCCATTTGCCTTCACCGGCGCGAATGCGTTCACCTTCTCGGATGCGGACGGCGACGTCGTCGAGTTCGTGCGGTTCGACATCTCCGGCGGCACGCTGTCGGTTCCGTCACTCGGCGTCGTCGACGCCAGCCAGACGCTCACGATGAGCGGGTTCAAGATCAGCGATCTGAACACCTATCTGGCCTCCGCCGTGTTCACGCCGACCGCTGACAACGACGCGACGGGATCGGTCACGATCACCATCAACGACAACGGCAATATCGGCAGCGGCGGCAATCTGAGCGCGACGCAGACGATCACCATCAACATCAACCCGATCGAGGACGCTCCCACGGCCGTGGACGACACGGCCAGCGTGAACGAGGACACGACGCTGACCGTGTCCGATCCCGCACAGGGCGTTCTGCACAACGATCGCGATCCGGACACCGGCGACACGCTGAGCGTGGTGGCGGGCGACTTCACGACAGCCAAGGGCGGCACCATCCACTTCAATGCCGACGGCACCTATGTCTACAAGCCGAAGGCGGACTTCTACGGCGCGGACACCGTGGACTACACGGTGCGTGATGCGGCCGGACAGACGGACACCGGCACGCTGACCATCAACGTGACACCGGTGAACGATGCACCCGAGGTCCACGCCCCGACGCACGTGACCGCCAATGAAGGCGCCGCGTTCGCTTTCACCGGCGCCAACGCGATCACCTTCTCCGATGCGGACGGCGATGTCGTCGAGTCCGTGCGGTTCGATATCTCCGGCGGGACGTTCTCGATCCCGTCTCTCGGCGTCATCGACGCCAGCCAGACGCTCACGATGAGCGGGTTCAAGATCAGCGATCTGAACACCTATCTGGCCTCCGCCGTCTTCACGCCGAACAGCGACCATCCGGGTTCGGTCACGATCACGATCAACGACAACGGCAATGTCGGCGGCGGCAATCTGAGTGCCACCCAGACCGTCAGCGTCGAGGTCATCCCCGCCAATCACCCGCCGGTGACGAACTCCGACACCCATGCGGTGCTGGAGGATGGCAGCCTCAACATCTCGGCTGCGAACGGCGTGATCCGGGGCTCGACCGGCGGCTCGGTCGCCGACAGCGACGTCGACACCCCCGTTACCTCGTTGGTCGTCTCCGGCGTCGTCGCTGGCACCGGCAGCGTGACGCAAGGGGCGGGCGTCGGCACCTCGATCGAGGGCGCCTACGGCCATCTGACGTTGAATTCGGACGGCTCCTACACCTATGTCGCCGACAAGGCCAATGCGCTGGCCGCAGGCGTCAACGCGGTCGACACCTTCACCTATACCGACAAGGATCCGTCGGGCGCGGTGTCGAACACCGCGACGCTGAAGATCACGGTCACCGGCGTCAACGACGCGGCCGTGATCAGCGGCGATGCCACCGGCACGATTGCGGAGGAGGGCGGCATCGCCAACAGCCAGAGCAGCCCGCTCTACGGCATCGCCCGCGGCGACCTCAACTCGACCGACGTCGACGGTCACAACGACGTGTGGCAGGCGGCCTCTTCGAACACGGCCAATGGCTACGGCTGGTTCGACATCGGCAGCGACGGCAAGTGGACCTACGGGCTCTACAACAACAATCCGACCGTCCAGGCGCTGAAGGAAAACCAGACCACGCTGACCGACAGTTTCACGGTCTATACCGAGGACGGCACCGCCAAGACGGTGACGATCCAGATCATCGGCAACAATGACGCGCCGACCTTGCAGAACGCGCTGGCCGACCGCAGCTCGGCGGAAGACCAGCCGTTCAGCTTCGCCATCCCGTCCAACACCTTCGCCGACGTCGATGGACGTTTCGACGGCAGCAATGGTCCGCTGACCTTGTCGGCGAACCTGAGCGACGGTAGCGCCCTGCCGGCGTGGCTGCATTTCGACGCGACGACGGGTACCTTCAGCGGTACCCCGCCGGCAAATTTCGCCGGCGCGGTCAACGTCACTGTCTATGCCAGCGACGGCGAGTATGCCGCCTCTGACGCCTTCACGCTGACGATCACGCCGGTCAATGACGGTGCTGCGACGGTGACGGTGTCGGGCACGGCGACGCAGGGCCAGACGCTGACCGCGAATCTCGGCAGCGATCCGGATGGTGCCGCGTCGAACGTCGTCTATCACTGGCTGCGGGACGGCGCCGTCATCAACGGCGCGACGGGCTCGACCTACACGCTGGGGTCCAACGACGTCGGCCACAAGATCTCGGCCAACGTCACCTACACCGACGGCCAGGGCTTTGCCGAGAACGTGACCAGCGGCCAGACCGGCTCGGTCACCGCGCCGAACCACGCGCCGACCTTCGGAGCGGGCACGACCACGGCGAGCGTCACCGAGGACGCCTCGTATGCGGCCCCGGCCGGCAACCTGATCCAGAACGGCTCGTTCGGCTACTACAACGGCAACTTCTATACGCTGGATGCGTGGACGGTCGGGGGCGCCCATGCCGTCACCGTCGTGGGCGGCCGCACGGATGGCGGCTCGGCCGATTTCTACGGCGCATCGAGCTCGATGAGCCAGACCATCAGCACCGTCGTCGGCATGACCTATACCGTCGACTTCTACGTGATGACCTACGGTACGGCCGTGACGTCGGGCGTCGACGGAACGACCGTTCTGACGACGGGCGCCTGGAACCTCGGCTGGACGGAGCAGACCTACCAGTTCACGGCGACGTCGACGACGACGACCATCAAGTTCGCGAGCGCGGGCGGTGCCGTCATCGACGACATCTCGGTGCAACCGAGCACGGCCCTGACGCCCGGCGTGGAGAAGGCGTCCGGTGCGATCGCCTTCACCGATGTGGATGGCGACGCCCAGACGGTGACCACCACGACCCCGGCGGGGAGCAACTATTACGGCTCGTTCAACGCCACCGTGGACAACGCCGGCCACAAGGTGAACTGGACGTTCACCGTCAACGATTCCGACATCCAGTCGCTGCGCGCCAGCGACCATATCGATCAGACCTACACGGTGAAGATCGACGACGGCCATGGCGGGACGACCACGCAGACCGTCACCGTCACGGTGAACGGCGTCAACGATGCGGCCTCGATCACCGGCACGGCAAGCGGAACGGCCAAGGAGGACGGCACGCTGACGGCCGGCGGGACCTTGACGGTTGCCGACGTCGACAGCGGCGAAGCCCAGTTCCAGACGCCGGCGTCGCTGGCGGGGACGTATGGCACCTTCACCTTCAATGCGGCGACCGGGGCCTGGGGCTATACGCTGAACAATTCGGCGGCCAACGTGCAGGCGCTCAACAATGGCGACGTCAAGCACGACACGCTGACGGTGAAGTCGGTCGACGGCACGGCCAGCCAGGTCATCGACGTGACCATCAACGGCACGAGCGAGCCCGCGCCGCTGTCGGTTGTGGACACCACGAGCGCCGATGGACGCTACGCGCTGTCGAAGAACACCGACTCGCCGAACATGATCAGCCTGGACGCAGCGACGCTGTTCGCAGGCGGAACAGGGACGGTTACCTACACCTACAGCCTCGTCTACAGCTCGACCGGCGACGACAGCTGGATCCACCGGACCGGGAATCAGTTCACTGGAGATCCGAACAACAACGACGCGGGCCTGTACGTCTACAAGGTCACGGCCACCGACTCGGTGTCGTCCGTGTCGACCTATCTGGCCTTCAACGCGCTCGATAATGGCGCCTTCAATCTCACCATCAACTCGCTGTCGGACAAGTCGTGGGTGGCCGGCTCGGCACCGTGGCTGTCCGGCTACAGCGCTAATGACGGTGACGCGATCACCGCCACGGTCGACAACCCGCTCGAAGCGAACGCCAACAACGGCTACGACGTGATGATCGGGTCGAGCGGTGGCAACAACTTCAACGGCGGCGCCGACGATGACGGCATCTACGGCCTGGGCGGCAACGACACGCTGCTCGGAGGCGCCGGCAACGACTATATCAACGGCGGCGCCGGCAACGACTCGATCCGGGGCGGCAGCGGCAACGACGTCACCATCGGCGGCTCCGGCAACGATACCTTCTATTGGGGCGTCAACGACGGCGTCGACACCGTCGACGGCGGCACCGGTACCGACACCCTCGTCATCGAGGGGACGTCGTCGCAGGACCTGATCTACGTCACGGTGGCCAACGGCGTGATCACCGACGTCAACGGAACCAAGCTCGGCAATATCGAGGCGGTGACCGCCGATCTTGGCGGCAACAGCAGCGACACGCTGACCTACATCACGAACGAGGACGTGACGGTCAATCTCGGGGCCGGCACCGCCACCGGCTTCAGCTCGATCGCCAACATCGAGCGCGTGACCGGTGGCTCGGGCGACGACGTCTTGATCGGCAGCAGTGCCGCCAACACGATCAATGGCGGCGACGGTGACGACATCATCCGCGGCGGTGGCGGCAACGACACCATCGACGGCGGGGCAGGGATCGACCTGCTCGACTTCTCCGATGCGACCGCCGGCTTTACGTTGACGCTGACTCAGAGCTCGACCGCCACGAACGTGTCCATTCCTGGTCTCGGCACGGACAGCTACAAGAATATGGAAGGCGTGATCGGATCGAACTACAATGATACGATCAATGGGTCGGGCAGCGCGGACGTTCTGATCGGCGGCGCTGGTTCCGACCAGCTCACGGGCAATGGCGGGTCCGACACGTTCAAGTGGAACGCCGGTGACCTCGCCGGCGGCGGGCTCGACACCATCCTGGACTTCCAGACCGGCACCTCCGGCGACGTCATCGACCTCTCGGGCCTCTTGTCCAGCGTGTCCGGCAACCATGCCGACGCGGTGCGCTTCGTCGACAGCGGCGGGCACACCAGCCTGGCCTCGGCCAACGGCAGTGCCGTGCTGAACAACGGCGACCTGACGCTGCAGATCAATGCCGGCTCCGGCTGGACCAACGTCGCCACGATCAAGGACACCGGCGGCAACCTTACGGCCGGCGACGACGTGATCAAGATGATCCTCGACAACAGCCACGCCCAGACGCAGGTCCACGTCTGATCCCGGCCCGCATGGGACGCGCGAAAGCAAAGGGCCGCCCAAGAGGCGGCCCTTTTTCATGGCTAAAGGCGGCGGCGCGTCGATGCGTTGCGGCTCAGATCTTCTGCCCCGCCGGCCCGACGCCGACGTTGATCATGATCCGCTGCACTTCGGTGCGGCCCTGCGGGAACTTGACCTCCAGCGTCACCGTGTCGGTGCCGGCGAAATCGGCCTTCGACTGGTAGAAGGCGATGAAGCCCGGCACTTCCAGGGCGAGGCACTGCTTGTAGTTGGTGGCGCTGACCTTGCCGCGCTTGATCGTGACGGTGCCGTTGCCCGGCGGCGTCACCAGGCGGATGGCGGGAAGCGGCCCGGATGAGCAGTCGGGCTGGACGTTGAGATAGATGCCGACCTGGATCGGCTTGCCGGCGACGCCCTTGGCGTTGCGCTCGACCGTGGTCTGAGCGGGAGCAGGCGCTGCGGCGCCGGGAGCCGGCGTCTGGGCTTGCGCCGAGGCTGCGGTGGTCGCCGCCAGCAGCGCCGCGACGGCTATTCCCGCGAACGCTGCCCGCCATTCTCTTCGCAACAGGTTCATCACCGCCCTCAGCCCCGCATTGTCCCTCAGCGCCGCCAGATTGCCGTATTCAAGCCGATCGTTCAACGGATTGCCGAACTTGCGGCCGACTTCGGCAGACCCCCTTCACGTCCGCCACGCCGCCGCCGGCGCGGTGTCATCGGATGGGTCCGATGACGTCATGACTGTTTCCTGCTGTTGCCATCCGTGTCTGCGCAACTCGTCCGCCTCGAGGAATGCGCGGAGTGGACGACATTGGAACGCAGTCATCGGGCTGACATCGATGCCCTCCGGGCGATCGCCGTCGTCATCGTCATCCTCTTCCACCTGAGGATCACCGGCTTCTCGGCCGGCTATGCCGGCGTCGACATCTTCTTCGTCATCTCCGGCTATCTCATCACCGGGCAGATCCTGCGCGATGTCGGCGCCCGGCGCTTCTCGCTGTCGGAGTTCTATCTGCGGCGGGCAAGGCGCATCCTGCCGGCGCTGGTTGTAACCATTGCGGCCACGTTCGCGGTCGGCTGGCTGTTCCTGTCGCCGGAAGCCCTGCGCCAGCTCGCCAAGGAGGCGACGCATGGGCTGCTCTCCATCGCCAACATCCAGTATTGGCGCGAGGCCAGCGCCTATTTCGCGCCGAGCGCGGATGAGTTGCCGCTGCTGCACCTGTGGTCGCTGTCGGCGGAGGTCCAATTCTACGCGCTGGCGCCGCTGCTGCTGATGTGGCTCGGCACGCGCCGACATGTGTTCCGCGCCATTGCCGCGATCGGGTTGTTGTCCCTTGCCGCGGCCGCACTCTGGTCATCGCGCGATCCGGACGCCGTGTTCTTCCTGACGCCATTCCGGGTGTTCGAATTCGCCATCGGCGCGCTCGCCATTCCGCTCGAGGCTCGCCTGGCAGCGTCGCCGCGCGCCCGCTCTCTCGCCGCCGCCTGCGGTGATGTTCTGTTGTTCGGCAGCCTTCTCCTCATCGGCTACTATCAGTCCCAGGCAGGCGTCGCCGCGCTGCTGCCCTGCATCGCCACGGCCGTCATCATTGCGGCCAATGCCCCGACGTCGCTGGTGATGGCTCACCCGGTTCGCGCTGTCGGCGCCGCGTCCTATTCGCTCTATCTCGTGCACTGGCCGGTGATCTTCTTCGTCCGCTTCATCTTCGGCGATGCGGCGCAGACCGCGGCGGGACTGGCAGCGCAGCTCGCGCTGATGGCAGTGCTGACCACGCTGATGTTCGCCATCGTCGAGCGGCCGCTGCGGCGGTTGCCGTGGCCGCGCGTCGCGCAGGTGGCGAGCTTTGCAACGGTGCTTATCGTCGGTGCCGCGCTCACCCACGTCACTTTCCGCGCCAACGGCGTCGTGTCGCGGCTGCCCGACGATCAGCTCGCGCTGTTCCAGCTGCAGGGCTTCGGCCTCAACAAATGCGGCCGCGCCGTCGGCCGGCTGTGCGCGTTCGGCGATCTCGAGGGCACGCGCGGCGTCGAGCTGCTCGGCGATTCCTACGTCCAGCAATATGTCGCCGCGCTCGATGCGACGCTGAAGGCGCGCGGCATGATCGGGCACGTCTCCACCATGAGCGGATGTCCCACCCTCGCGGGGCTCACCGCCGAGGGACCTCGCGCCCAGGTCTGCGCCGAGCTGCGCGACAGCGAGCTGCCGCGGATCCGGCAGTCGCCGGCCGATTTCGTCGTGATCGGGCAGGCATGGCAGCACTATCTCGATCTCGGTGATGGGCCGGCGGCGCGGACCCGCAACGCCGCGGTCGCCGGTCATCTCGCCGAGACTATCCGTCTGCTCGACCGGCCCGGCCGGCATTTCCTCGTCGTCGGCGGCCAGGTCCGTCCGGTGAATTGCGCCTTCGATCAGTTGCGCATGCTGCCGGGGCCGCGCTGGCACGCACCCGCCAAGCCGTGCGATGCCGTGCCGAAGAGCGAGGCGATCGCGACCAACCGCGTGATCGACGCCGTTCTGTCGGAGGCGATCAGGCCGCTCGCCAAGGTGACACTGCTCAGGCCCTCGGAGGTCTATTGCGACCAGGATTGCCCGGTCGTCGAGCATGGCGTGTGGCTGTTCCAGGATGCCGGCCATTTCACCGTGGCAGGGGCCGAGCGGATGGGCGAGCGCGCCGCGCCGGTGTTTGCGAGATTCCTGTCGGACGACTAGTTGGCGCTGTTCGCCGTCAGTTGCGGCGCGCTTGCGGCCGCGGCCAATGCCGGCGACGCCGCGACGATCCGTGGCCCTGCGAGCTCCGAACCCTGCGCCGTGAGATGGCCACCGTCCCAGGCGAGCGGCGCGCCGTCGGAGGTCTGGAGCACGCAATCTCCGGCCGGGCACAGCAGCGCGAGCAGCGAGACGTAGTCGGTCCGCGCTGAATCCTTCAGCAGAACACGCATGAAGCCGTCGACCTCGCCGAGACCATCCAGCATGTGCCCGTCGGTCGAGACGCCGAAGCGCTTCGCGGCAATCAGCAGATGCGGCAGTGGGCGGTCGAACTGCGGGCTCGGCCCGACCACCACCACCTTGCTGCCGTTGTCCGTGATCGCCTTGATCGTGGCGAGCAGGCTCGCCTGTGCGGCCGGCGTCATCGCGGTGCGCGTCCAATTGCCCGAGAGAACGACGATGTCGGGTGTGAGCTCGCGCACCAGAAGTGGCAGCCGGCGGTTGAAATCCGCACAGGCGGCGGACTGGCCTGCTTCGGCGTGAGGAACGCATTGCGCGAGGCTGGCGCGCAGCAGCGAGGCCTGGGGCAGGGCTCGCTTCAGGCCAGGGATGAGGTGAGCGGCGTGGCTGTCGCCCCACACCAGGATGCGCGGGCGCGGGCCTTTGGCAAGGCACGACGGCTGCAACGCCTCGAAGGTCTGGCCCGGATCGAGGAAGCAGGTGCCGCTCTCATAGGCGGACTGATGGTCGTAGCTGATGAATTCCGCCAGCGTCCGCTCCTGCGGCGAGAAGCGGGCGGGAAATCCGGCAAGCCCGATGATCGCGAGTGAGGCCAGCAGCACGACCGATGCGCTCGCGACCAGCGCGCGCACCGTGACCGGCGACTGCGCGCGCCTCGCCGGCTGCTCGATCAGATAGAAGCTCGTCAGCGCCATCGCGGTGCAGGCGCCGAGCAGCGCCAGCTTGTGCTGAATAGAGCTCGGCGGACCCCAGACCGCCGTCGCCAGCGAGACGACGGGCCAGTGCCAGAGATAGAGCGAGTAGGACCACAGCCCGACCGCGATCATCGGTTTGACCGCGGTCAGCACGGCCTTGCTCGGGGACGGGTTGGCCCAGATCACGGCGGCGGCGCCGAGGCACGGCAGCAGCGCGGCCGTGCCGGGATAGGGCGTGTGCGGCGAGAACAGGTTGACGGCGGCGCCGAGCGCGATCCAACCCAGTGCGGCCAAAGTGATCCTGAGCCACTGGCTGTGCGGCGCCGGCGGGGCTTCCATGGCCAGCAGCGCGCCCAGCGCGAGCTCCCAGACCCGGGCCGGCAACAGAAAGAACGCGGCGGCGGGCTGCAGCCGGGTCTGGATCACGCAGAGCAGGAACGAGGTCGCGCAGATCCCGGCGAAGCTCGCAAGCATCAGCGGCCGCCGCAGCGCGAAGGCGGCGAGCGCCAGCATGGGAAACAGCAGATAGTACTGCTCCTCGACCCCGAGCGACCAGGTGTGCAGCAGCGGCTTGGTGATGGCGGCGGCGTCGAAATAGCCCTGCTGCGACCACAGCAGGACGTTGGAGCAGAAGACGAGCACGGCCAGCGCCTGCTGCGCCACCGCCACCGCGTCCCCAGGCAACAGGATCACGCTGGCGGCGAGCAGGGTCACGCACAGCATCGCCAGGGCCGCCGGCAGGATGCGCCGGGCGCGGCGCCGGTAGAACGCCGCGAACGAGAACGTTCCGGTCTGCACCTCCGCATGAATGATCCGCGTGATCAGGAAGCCCGAGATGACGAAGAAGATGTCGACGCCGACATAGCCGCTGCGAAACGGCGAGATGTCGTAGTGGAACGCGATCACCGAGATCACTGCGAAGCCGCGCAGGCAGTCGATGTCGGGACGATAGCCGGTTGCGCTCAAGGGTTCTGTCCGGACGCTCGCATCTGGCGGCGGCCGTCAATTCCCGACGGTCACTGCACGCAGGCGACCCTGGTAGGCTCCGATTGCAACCGCATTGAGGGATTCCTGCGGCACCGTTGGTCGTGCAAACAGGACACAATGCCATCGAATTGAGATCGCAGCGGGAATCCGCGGCTTGCCTTCACAGACTTGCCTCAATGGCGTGATGGCCTTGCCGGAGTTCATGCGTCGAGCGAGCGTGTCATGCGTACATTGGGGCAGAAGGCCGGCCGGGCCGGATTGTTGTGCGGCGTTGTTCTATTTCAGGTTGTGGTTGGCGTTTCGCTTGCGCGAAGCGCCGAGCCCGGCGGCTCCTCACCACCCGCAGGCGAGGTGGCCAAGGATCAGGGCAAGGAGAGCGGGCCGTTCGGCGGATGCGAGCCGATCGGGTTGACGGCATCGGGCGAGCTGGTGTTCCCGCTGGACTGCAAGAAGCTGATCAAGAAGCCGGTCGAGGCGCCCGTCGCCGAGGACAAGACCCCAGCCGACGACAAGACCGCGTCGGTCGATCCCGCGCCATCCGTTCCGAGCCAGGCGGCCAGCGCCGACATTCCGGCCGGTCCCGAGGTCAAGCCTGCCGCGGCTGCGGAAGCGGTTGCGACGATACCCACCGCGTCGGCTGAGCCGAAGCAGGCCGCAGTTACGGACAAGCAGGATGCGGTTCAGAAAGCTGCCGCGGCAGAGCCAGTCGCCGGCAAGCCTTCCCTGACCAAGCCGTCCGTGAAATCGCCATCGATGGCGGCGCCAGCGACCAGGCCGTCCTCTGCCAAGTCGTCCTCTGCCAAGTCGTCCTCTGCCAAGCCGTCCTCTCCCAAGATGGTCGCGGCCAATCCGCCTGCGACGACGCCATCCCCAGCCGGCGCCCCATCGGGCAAACCGTCATCCGGCAAGGCGGCCCAGGCGCAGGCCGTTGTGGTCGCCGCCAGGGATGCAGCGGCCAAGGATGCCGGCAGGACATCGCGCATGGTCGCCAGCCGGCCGATGATCGTGATGGCAAGGCCTGCCACCGCAACCCCGGCCTCGGCCCGGCTGCAGGCGGAGGGCAGGCCGCGACTGCGCACCGCGGGACTGCCGGCCTGCGTCCAATTCCGCAGCTACAATCCGGCGACGCACAGCTATCGCGGCTTCGATGGCCACACCTATGCCTGCCGGTGAGCGCTGACGCTCGAGGGCCGGTGGTCTGGAGGCCGGCGGCGAGTGACGTGACGGCCTGCCGCCCAAGGGCGGCAGCGAAGTCGAGCAGCGCGGCGCCGGAGCTGCTATAGAACCGGAGTCCTCATCTCCGTCCCTCGCCGCGGTTGCTTCCGATTCGACATGGCAGAGCCTCAGTCCGACCTGTTCGAGATGCGCCGGCTGGAATCGCTCTCCAACACCATCTTCGGTGTTGCGATGACGCTTCTCGCCTACGACCTGCCGAAGCCCAATTTCGCGCATATGCCCGGTTGGATCGACCTGGTGCACACCTATTCCGGGCGGCTCGCCGGGCTGGTCCTCAGCTTCATCATCGCCGGCGTGTTCTGGATCAGCCACCACCGGCGGCTGGCCCGGCAGCCGTTCGCGGGCCGGCCCGTGGTCATCCTGAATCTGTTCTTCCTGTTGTCGATCGTGCTGCTGCCGGTGACCAACGGGCTCTACGGCGGCTACAGGCTGAGCAGCGCGGTGGCCGTCCTCTATGGCCTGCATCTGACGATCATTGCGTCGCTGAACGCCGCGCTGTGGTGGCTCGCGCTTCCCAGCGGCCGCCATGCCGAAATCGCCGGCGCGATCTTTCCCGTGATCGTGTTCGTGCCGGGCATCGTCATCGCGGCGATTGCCCCGGAGTACGTGCAGTATTTCTGGATGCTCGGCTTCGGCGGCTTCCTGGCGCGGCGGTTCGTCCGCAGCCCGCCGGCGGCGCTGGCCGGCGAGCAGGCGGAGCTGCCGTAAAAAAACGCGGCGGGCCGTGAGACCCGCCGCGCTTCCGTTCTTGAACTCGCTGGTCCAGGGCCGAGACCGCCCCGTTGCCGAGCCGCGATGGCGCTGAAACGCTGACGAATCATGCGCTCACACGTCGCTCATGAAGAGCCGCTCAGCGGGCGATCCCAGCGAGGTGACAGCGCTTGGTGAAAGACACTGGATCACCTCCTTTCGTTGTTGATGGTGACCGGAATATAGGATGGTCCGGGCCGCGAGGGTAGGGGGGGCCGATTACGGAACCCACCAGCCGCCGCCGTCGTGCTGCGCTGCGGCTCGGGTCGCGGATTCCGCTCGATTCCGGCCGTTCCAACCGCGGATCCCGATGCATCCGCCTCCAGACCCCGTGGCGAAGAGGTTGAGAGCCGCCGCGGACCATGTTAGGGAACGCCCCGATGCGGGTGTAGCTCAATGGTAGAGCAGCAGCCTTCCAAGCTGAATACGAGGGTTCGATTCCCTTCACCCGCTCCAAGGCTTCCGCGGCCACTCCGTCATCCGACCAGAAGCGATCCTCGTCATGGGGCGCTCACGCGATGTCGCAGTCCCAATCTTCTGGGGACGTCGGTTTCCCTGGTCGTCGGTGCAGACTCCCCAGCCGGTCCGGCCGATTAGTCGCAAGCGACGCGATTGCCCATCCGCCGGCACGTCCTGCCGTCGCTGAAATAGGTCGTGTTTCCGATCGTATGCGCCGACGTGCCATCGCTGTAGTAGGTGTGATTGCCGATCTGCTGCGAGCTGCTGCCGTCGTTGTTGTAGGTGAAGCGCCCGATCTGCTGTGACGAGGAGCCGTCGTTCCAATAGGTATTGGTGCCGATCCGCTGCCCCGACGTCCCGTCGTCGCACAGGATCTGGTTGCCGATGAGCTGGCAGGTCTCGGCCTGAGCTGCTGTCGCCGCCCACAGGCCGAAAGCGATCGCGAGAACGTGGCGCATGAGATCGACTCCCGAAATTGCAACATCCAATCTCAACCCCTGTGCCAGCGCAACCGGAAACGATCCGTGATGATCGGCGCGGATCAACGTCCGGCGCCGCGTGTCCTGGTCTTGCCGGCGGCTCCGCCGACCCGGAACGCCCGCATCTGGCCGCTGAGAAAGCGCAGCAGATGGCTGGCGGCATGCGGCAGCTCGCGGCCGCGCCGGGTGATGACGCAGGCTTCGCTCGACGACAGCAGGCGGTTGTCGACCGGCACCGCGGCGAGCGAGCCGTCGGCAAGATCGGCGGCGATCGCGAAGGCGGGCAGGAGCGTCAGGCCGAGGCCGCCCTTGACGAAGTGGCGGAGCACGTTGATCGAGCTGGTGATGAGCTTCGGCGACAGAGCGATGCGCTCGGCGGCCTCCGCCATCGCCACGATCTGACGCGTGCCGTAGCTTGCATGCATCAGGCCGAGCGGGTGGTCGGCGAGCTCGCGCAGGCGCAAGGGACGGCCGAGCCGCGCCAGCGCGTGATCCGGCGGCATGATCGCGCAGAGCGGTTGGCGGCTCGCGGTGGCGATCCGGATGCGCGGATCGGCTGATGGATTGAACACCAGGCCGATGTGATGGCGATCCTCGGCAACGGCATTGACGACCTCGTTGGTGCCGGCGAGGTCGAACGACATCGTGAGGTCGGGATGGCGCTGCCAGAACCGACCGAGCGGGCCGGACATCAGGTCACTCACAAAGCCCTCGCCGAGCACGATGTCGACATGGCCGCGCTTGAGCCCCTGCAATTCGCGCAGCTTGGCGACGGTGTCGGCCTGGTCGGCCTGCCATTGCCGGAAGCGCTCGACCAGCAGCGCGCCGGCCTCGGTGGCGCGGATGCCGCGGCTGAGGCGCTCGAGCAAAGTGAGGCCGAGTTCCTTCTCCAGCAGCGCGATCTGCCGGCTGATGACCGACGCGTTGACGTCGAGCGCTTCGGCGGCGGCGCGCACCGAGCCGAGGCGGATCGTCTCGTGCAGATAGTGCAGGCGGTGGTGATCGAGCAGGGCGGACATGGCCTCGGACAGTGTTGACTAGAGGTCAACACTAGCGGTGGAGGGCGCTGATGTCTGCCCCGGAATCGCGCGGTTACGCTGGCGGGGCAAATCGGGCAGGAGGCTTCGTGACCGCCGTTGGCATCATCGGACTTGGCAAGATGGGGCGCGGCATGGCGCTGACGCTGAAGGGCGCCGGCTTTGCCGTCACCGGCTACGACACGCTGGCCGCGACGCGCGCGGCGCTGGCGGCCGAGGGCATCGCGATCGCCGACGGCATCGGCGGCGTGATCGCCGCAGCCGACATCGTGATCCTGTCGCTGCCGACCGCCGGGATCGTCGCCGATGCCGTGGAAGGCCCCGGCGGCATCCTCGCGCATGCCAGGGCCGGCGTCGTCATCGTCGACACCTCGACCTCGCATCCCGAGACCTCGCGCCGGCTTGCGGCCGTTCTCAAGGCGCGCGGCATGGGCTTCGTCGATGCGCCCGTCAGCGGTGGCCCAAAGGGGGCGGCGACGGGCACCATGACCATGGTGATCGGGGCCGATGAGGACGACCTCGCGCGTGTGCTGCCGGTGCTGGAGCGGATGAGCGCCAAGCGCGTCCATGTCGGCGGCGTCGGCGCCGGCAACGTTGCCAAGATCGTCAACAATCTGCTCTGCGCCGCCCATCTGCTGACCGCCGCGGAGGCGCTGCGCATCGCTGATGCGGCGGGTGTCGATGCCGGGCGGCTGCTCGAAGGCCTGAATGCCGGCTCCGGCCGCTCCGGCGTCACGCTCGTCAACGTGCCCAATTGGATTCTCAACGGCGCCTTCGATTCCGGATTCACCATGCTGTTGATGCGCAAGGACGTCAGGCTGGCGGCGCAGTTCATCGGTGAACTCGGACTGTCGCTGCCGATCGCAAGCGATACCGCGCGCATCTGGGCCGACAGCGCCGCGAGCATCGCCGACGCCGATGATTTCAACCGCATCGTCGAGCTGCAGCTCGGCCCGATGCCGAAGCCGTGAGCGTACCGCCATGACCCATTTCATCGATCCCCGCCTGCGCGCCGCAGCGCTGCCGTTCTGGCCGGATCTGAAAGCCGTCGGCTCCCATGTCGGCGGCGACGTCATCGTCGGCGAAGGCGCGACGGTCTCGGTCAACGATCCCGCCACCGGCCGATTGCTGTTCACCTATGCCGATGCCGGCGCCGACGTCGCGGCCAAGGCGGCTTCTGCTGCCGCGGCGGGGCAGGCGGAGTGGGCGAAGCTGACCGCCGCGGGCCGCGGCCGCGTGATGCAGGCGGTGGCGCGGGCGATCCTCGCCGCGGCCGAGCCGCTGGCGCATCTGGAAGCGCTGTCCGCCGGCAAGCCGATCCGCGATACCAAAGGCGAAGTCGCCAAGGTCGCGGAGATGTTCGAGTACTATGCCGGCTGGGCCGACAAATTCCACGGCGACGTCATCCCGGTGCCGTCGAGCCATCTCAACTACACGCGCCGCGAGCCGATGGGCGTGGTGCTGCAGATCACGCCGTGGAACGCGCCGGTCTTCACCGCGGGTTGGCAGATCGCACCGGCGATCAGCATGGGCAACGCCGTGCTGCTGAAGCCGTCGGAGCTGACGCCGCTGACCTCGCTGGCGCTGGCGGGGATCGCCGAACGCGCCGGATTGCCGAAGGGCGTCGTCAACGTGCTCGCGGGTCTCGGCCACACAACGGGGCAGGCGGCGCTGGCGCAGCCCGCCGTGAAGAAGGTCGTGTTCGTCGGCTCGGTGCCGACGGGGCGGCTGATCGGCGAGGCCGCGGCGCGCAGGCTGCTGCCGTCGGTGCTCGAGCTCGGCGGCAAGTCGGCCAACATCGTGTTCGCCGATGCGGACCTCGAACGCGCCGCCATCGGCGCGCAGGCCGCGATCTTCGGCGGTGCCGGCCAGAGCTGCGTCGCCGGCTCCAGGCTGCTGGTGCAGGGCGCGGTCTATGACCGCTTCGTCGATCTGGTCGCGCAAGGTGCTACGAAGATCAGATGCGGCGATCCGCTGTCGGCGGAGACCGAGATCGGGCCGATCAACAACGCCAGGCAATATGACCACGTGCTGTCGCTGATCCGCGAGGGCGCCGCCGAGGGCGCGGAGATCGTCACCGGCGCGAGCGGCGGCGTGGGCGAGGGCGGATATTTCGTCAGGCCGACCGTGCTCAAGAACGTCACCAACGCCATGGGCATCGCGCGCAAGGAGGTGTTCGGACCCGTCGTCGCCGCGATCCGTTTCGATACCGAGGCGGAGGCGATCGCGATCGCCAATGACAGCGAGTTCGGCCTCGCGGGCGCGGTGTGGACCAGGGACGTCGCGCGCGCGCATCGCGTCGCAGCACAGGTCAAGGCCGGCACGTTCTGGATCAATGCGTACAAGACCATCAACGTCGCTTCGCCGTTCGGCGGCTACAACAACAGCGGCCATGGCCGCTCCTCCGGCATCGAGGCGCTGTACGAATACACGCAGGTGAAGAGCGTGTGGGTCGAGACCGCGGCCGAGCCGGCGGTGGCGTTCGGCTACGCGCCGGGCTTGCGCGACTGAGCAAGCATGGCATGATCGGTGCAAGAGCTGCGCGCCACGGAACGACCACTTAGTTCCGAAATAAGGAACGGAAACATGCCGCGCTTCGTCAACGTCGCCATTGGTCAGCTCGGCCCGATTGCCAAGAGCGAAACACGGACCGCGGTGGTTGCGCGACTGATGGCGTTGATGCGGCAGGCGCACGCCAATGGCTGCGACCTGATCGTCTATCCCGAGCTCGCGCTGACGACGTTCTTCCCGCGCTGGTACATGGCCGATCAGGCCGAGATCGATCAATATTTCGAGCGCGAGATGCCGGGGCCGGAGACGCAAGTCTTGTTCGCGCTCGCGAAGGATCTGCGCATCGGCTTCTGCTTAGGCTATGCCGAGCTCGCGGTCGAGGACGGCATCGTGCACCGCTACAACACCGCCATTCTTGTCGACAAGACGGGCACCGTCGTCTCGAAATACCGCAAGGTGCATCTGCCGGGACATGCCGAGCACGAACCGTGGCGCAAGTTCCAGCATCTGGAAAAGCGCTATTTCGAACCGGGCAAGAGCTTTGGCGTCGCCAACGCCTTTGGCGGCGTCATCGGCATGGCGATCTGCAACGACCGCCGCTGGCCCGAGACCTATCGCGTGATGGGCCTGCAGGGCGTCGAGATGGTGCTGATCGGCTACAACACGCCGGTGCATAATCCGCCGGCGCCGGAGCATGACGACCTTTCGCTGTTCCACAACCGCCTCGTGATGCAGTCGGGTGCCTATCAGAACGGCACCTGGGTGATTGGCGTCGCCAAGGGCGGCGTCGAGGAGGGCATCGACCACATCGCCGGCAGCTGCATCATCGCCCCTTCAGGCGAGATCGTCGCGGCCTGCGCCACCAAGGGCGACGAGATCGCGCTGGCACGCTGTGACCTCGATTTGTGCAGATCCTACAAGCAGACGATCTTCAACTTCGACGTCCATCGCCAGCCGCACGCTTACGGCATGATCGTCGAGCGCAAGGGCGAGACGCTGATGGCCGACGGCTCGCCGGTGCGGAAGGCATGATGCGTTCGGCAATCGCGCGCAAGTCCGTAGCCCGCATGAGCGCAGCGACATGCGGGTTCACACGAGGAGTCTCGGAGAACCCGGGGTCGCTGCGCTCGCCCGGGCTTCGATAGGCTTGCGCCCCATGCCTCATTTGCGTTCAAATGAACGCGCTCCACACGCGTGGCATGGGCCTTGCTTACAATTTCGGCAATTGAACTTGGGCATGTTGCATCAGGAGAGAACATGGATCGCAGAACGGTATTGAAGGGATTGGCGGGCGCGGGTGGTCTGGCGCTGACGGGATTTGCGGCGCCGGCGATCGCCCAAGGCGCTGCCGCACGCACCTTGCGTTTTGTGCCACAGGCCAATCTCGCCAATTTCGATCCGATCTGGGGCACCCAATATGTCGTGCGCAACGCAGCCGCGATGGTGTGGGATACGCTGTACGGCATCGACGATCAGTTCGTGCCGCAGCGCCAGATGGTGGAATCGGAGGAGGTGTCCTCCGACGGCCTGACCTGGACCTTCAAGCTGCGTCCCGGCCTCAAATTCCACGACGGCGAGCCGGTGCTCGCCAAGGACGTCGTCGCCAGCCTCACGCGCTGGTCGGCGCGCGATCCGATGGGCCTGATGCTCAAGGCGATCCAGAACGAGCTCACGGCGGTCGACGACAAGACCTTCAAATGGGTGCTGAAGCAGCCTTATCCGAAGATGCTGTTCGCGCTCGGCAAGGGCAACGCGCCGTGCGCCTTCGTGATGCCCGAGCGCATCGCGCAGACTGATCCGTTCAAGCAGATCTCCGAATATGTCGGCTCCGGCCCGTTCAAATTTGCCAAGGGCGAGTGGGTGCCGGGTGCGAAAGCCGTGTTCGAGAAGTTCGCCGACTACCTGCCGCGCCAGGAGAAGCCGCTGTGGCTCGCCGGCGGCAAGCAGGTGCTGGTCGACCGCGTCGAATGGGTGATCATGCCGGATCCGGCGACGGCCGCGGCCGCGCTGCAGAACGGCGAGGTCGACTGGTGGGAGAACCCGATCACCGATCTCGTGCCGGTGCTGAAGGGCAACAAGAACATCGGCGTCGACATCGGCGATCCCCTCGGCAATGTCGGTGCGTTCCGCATCAATCATCTGTATCCGCCCTTCAACAATGTGAAGGCGCGGCAGGCCATCCTCATGGCAATGAGCCAGGAGGACTACATGCGCGCGCTGGTCGGCGACGACAATGCGCTGTGGAAGCCGCTGCCCGGCGTGTTCACACCCGGCACGCCGCTCTACACCGAGGAGGGCGGTGACATCCTGAAGGGCAAGCGCGACTTGGCGAAAGCCAAGAAGCTGCTGGAGGAGGCCGGCTACAAGGGCGAACCGATCACCTGCCTCGTCGCGCAGGATCAGCCGATCACGAAGGCGTTCGGCGACGTCACCGCGGATCTTCTCAAGAAGCTCGGCATGAACGTCGATTTCGTCGCGACCGACTGGGGCACGGTCGGTGCCCGCCGCGCCTTGAAGACGCCGCCGGCGCAGGGCGGCTGGCACATGTTCCACACCTGGCACGCCGGCGCCGACTGCATCAATCCGGCTGCCTACAACGCGCTGCGCGCCAACGGCGACAAGGCCTGGTTCGGCTGGCCGAACAGCGAGCCGGTGGAGAAGGAGATCACCAACTGGTTCAACGCCAAGTCGCTGGACGAGGAGAAGACCGTCGCCGCGCGCATCAACAAGGCCGCGATCGACGACGTCGTGTTCGCGCCGACCGGCTTCTTCCTCGGCTACACCGCGTGGCGCAAGACCGTCTCCGGCGTGACCAAGGGGCCGATCCCGCTGTTCTGGGGCGTGTCGAAGACCGCATAGGCACTGACATCCATGCTCGCTTATGCGCTCCGACGCGTGCTGTCGACCTTGCCGGTGATGGCGATCGTCGCGCTGTTCGTCTTCAGCCTGCTCTACATCGCGCCGGGCGATCCGGCCGTGGTGATCGCGGGCGACCAGGCGAGCCCGGCCGATGTCGAGCGCATCCGCGCCAATCTCGGACTGGACCAGCCCTTCCTGGTCCAGTTCGGAAGCTGGGTGTGGCGCCTGCTGCACTTTGATCTGGGCACCTCGATCTTCACCAATCTCCCGGTGGCTTCGATGATCGCCCAGCGCATCGAGCCGACCTTGTCGCTGATGATGGTGACGCTGTGTCTCACCATCATCATCGCCGTGCCGCTTGGCGTCATCGCCGCGTGGAAGGCCGGCACCTGGATCGACCGGATCATCATGGCGTTCGCCGTGTTCGGCTTCTCGGTGCCGGTGTTCGTGGTCGGCTACATCCTCGCCTATGTCTTTGCGCTGAAGTTCGATTGGCTGCCGGTGCAGGGCTACACGCCGCTGTCCCAAGGATTCTGGCCGTGGCTGCAGAACCTGATCCTGCCGGCGGTCGCGCTCGGCTGCGTCTACATCGCGCTGATCGCGCGCATCACCCGCGCCGCAATGCTCGAAGTGCTGCAGCAGGACTACATCCGCACCGCGCGCGCCAAGGGCCTGGGGCAGGGCGGCATCCTGTTCATTCACGCGCTGAAGAACGCCGCTGTGCCGATCGTCACCGTGGTCGGCATCGGCATCGCGCTCCTGATCGGCGGCGCCGTCGTCACCGAGAGCGTGTTCGCGATTCCCGGCCTCGGCCGGCTCACCATCGATGCCATCCTGCGCCGTGACTATCCGGTGATCCAGGGCATCGTGCTGTTGTTCAGCTTCGTCTACGTGCTCGTCAATCTCCTGATCGACATCACCTACACCCTGGTCGACCCGAGGATCCGCTATTGACCGTCACGACATCAACATCGCCGCCGCCGGGCCTCGTCCTCGCGCCTGTTCTGCCGGACCTGATGGTCGCGCCAAAGATCCGGCGCGGCGCCATCGGCTTCCTGCGCAACCATCCGACGGTCGCGATCGGCGGCGCGCTGCTGTTGCTGCTCGTCATCATCGGCGTATTCGCGCCGTTCCTGTTCACCGTCGATCCCACAGCGATCGCGCCGGCCAAGCGCACGCGGTTGCCGTCGGCGGATTTCTGGTTCGGCACCGATGCGCTGGGACGCGACGTCTATTCGCGCGTGCTCTATGGCACCCGGGTCTCACTCACGGTCGGGCTGTCGGTGGCGCTGGCGGCGTCGCTGATCGGCCTTTCGATCGGTCTCGTCGCCGGCTTCCTGCGCTGGGCCGACGGCGTGCTGATGCGCTGCATGGACGGGCTGATGTCGATCCCGCCGATCCTGCTCGCGGTGGCGCTGATGGCGCTCACGCGCGGCAGCGTCGGCAATGTCATCCTCGCCATCTCCATCGCCGAGATCCCGCGCGTGGCCCGGCTCGTCCGCGGCGTCGTGTTGAGCTTGCGCGAGCAGCCTTATGTCGATGGCGCGGTTGCCTCGGGCACGCGCACGCCGATGGTCATCCTGCGCCACATCCTGCCGAACACCATGGCGCCGATGCTGGTGCAGGCGACCTACATCTGCGCCAGCGCGATGATCACCGAGGCGATCCTGTCCTTCATCGGCGCCGGCACGCCGCCGACGATTCCCTCCTGGGGCAACATCATGGCCGAGGGCCGCGCGCTGTGGCAGGTCAAGCCCTACATCGTGTTCTTCCCGGCCGCGTTCCTGTCGGTGACCGTGCTCGCCGTCAACCTCGTTGGCGACGGCCTGCGCGACGCGCTCGATCCGCGCATGGCCAAATCACCATGAGCAGCGGAGTGAGGCGGGCGAGCCACGAGGTCCGAGCAGGGGCCTGGCCCTTCGAGACACCCGCCTTCGGCGGGCTCCTCAGGGTGAGGGGTGGGAGCATTTCACATGGCGACGCTGCTCATCGCCGATGTGCAGCACCGGCCTCGGCGCTAACGCCTCATGGTGAGGAGCGCCGCGCCGAGTTGGTCGTGATATTCGGCAGTCGCAATGCGCGACGCGTCTCGAACCATGAGGCCCCTATGTCTCCGCATGAGGCCCCAAACCGCGGCCGGGAGCCGATCTGATGCCGCTGCTCGAGGTCGAGAACCTCCAGGTCCATTTCCGTACGCCGACCGGCATCAACCGTGCCGTCGACGGCGTCTCCTTCCACGTCAACCCGGGCGAGACGCTCGCCATCGTCGGCGAATCCGGCTGCGGCAAGTCCGTGACCTCGATGTCGATGATGCGGCTGATTCCGGAGCCGCCGGGCAAGATCGCGGGCTCGATTCTGCTCGAGGGCCGGGACATCCTGACGCTGTCCGACCGCGAGATGCGTCAGCTCCGCGGCAACGACATCTCGATGATCTTCCAGGAGCCGATGACCAGCCTCAACCCGGTGCTGACCGTCGGCCGCCAGATCGGCGAGACTCTGCGGCTGCACCAGGGGCTCGACCAGGCGCAGGCCGAGGCGCGCGCGGTGGAGATGCTGACGCTGGTCGGAATCCCTGAGCCGGCACGGCGCGTGCGCGAATATCCGCACCAGCTGTCCGGCGGCATGCGCCAGCGCGTGATGATCGCGATGGCGCTGGCCTGCAATCCAAAGCTCCTGATCGCGGATGAGCCGACCACCGCGCTCGACGTCACCATCCAGGCGCAGATCCTCAAGCTGATGCTGGAGCTGAAGCAGCGCGTCGGCGCAGCGATCATCCTGATCACCCATGATCTCGGCGTCGTCGCCGAGGTCGCCGAGCGCGTGATGGTGATGTATGCCGGGCGCAAGGTCGAGGAGGCGCCGGTGAAGGAGCTGTTCCGCACCCCCCGCCACCCCTACACGCAGGGCCTGCTCGGCGCGCTGCCCAAGCTCGGCTCGTCGCTGTCGGGCGAGACGAAACGCCTCGCCGAGATTCCTGGCCAAGTGCCGGATTTGAAGCAGCGCATCGAAGGCTGCGTGTTCGCCGGCCGCTGCGCGCTCGCGACCGACCTGTGCCGTCAATATGCGCCGGGGCTGGAGCAGAAGGCCGCGCACCACATCGCCGCCTGTCATTTCGCCGCCAAGGAGCAGGCCGCCGCATGACCATGCCGCTGCTCCAGGTCAACGACCTCAAGAAGCACTTCCCGATCTCCAGCGGGCTGTTCGGCCGCAGCAAGAGCAAGGTGCATGCGGTCGACGGCGTGTCATTCGAGATCGCGCGCGGCGAGACGCTCTCCCTGGTCGGCGAATCCGGCTGCGGCAAGTCGACGGTCGGCCGCGCCATCCTGCGGCTGTTCGACGTCACCGCCGGCCAGATCGTGCTCGACGGCCAGCGCATCGACGATCTTCCCCCTGGCAGCCTGCGCGAGATGCGCCGCCGCGTCCAGGTCGTTTTCCAGGATCCGTTCTCCAGCCTCAATCCGCGGATGCGGATCCGCGACATCCTGGCCGAGCCGATCAACAATTTCGGCCTCGCGAAGACCGCCGCGGAGCGCGACGCGCGCATCGCCGAGCTGATGGAGATCGTGCGGCTGCCGCGCGACGCGGTGAACCGCCGGCCGCACGAATTCTCCGGCGGCCAGCGCCAGCGCATCGGCATCGCCCGCGCGCTCGCCGCCAAGCCGGACCTGATCGTCTGCGACGAGGCGGTCTCCGCGCTCGACGTCTCCGTCAAGGCGCAGATCGTCAACCTGCTGCAGGATCTGCAGCGCGAGTTCGGCCTGGCGCTGCTGTTCATCAGCCACGACCTCGCGATCGTCGAGCACATGACGCACCGCGTGGCGGTGATGTATCTCGGCAAGATCGTCGAGATGGCGCCAAGGCGGCAGATCTTTGCCACACCGGGTCATCCCTACACCAAGGCGCTGCTGTCAGCCGTGCCCATTCCCGAACCCGGCGCCGAGCGCACACCGATCATCCTCAAGGGCGACGTTCCGAGCCCGGTCAACCCGCCCAAAGGCTGCCGCTTCAACACCCGCTGCCCCCTGGCCTTCGACCGCTGCCGCGTAGAGGCTCCCGAGCTGCGGCTGAAAGGCGAGGACCAGTGGGTGGCGTGCCATTTGGAGAATGTGTAGTTACGTCCTTGCGCAGGATTGGCAAAGCGGCCGCCGAAGGCGGCGGCGTGCTCACTAAGCAGGTGCAATGACAGCTTGATGCGCGACCGCCGCGCCAATCACGGAGGAGAGACGGTGCGTTTCTCATGCGGATCTCGGTGCGGCGCGTAGCCCGCATGAGCGACAGCCGGCGCGTGGGACACGTCGGCGCCAGCCGACGTGCGGGGCCTCACGTGTCGTGTCGGTGAACCGGGATGTCGCTGCGCCCATCCGCGCTACGTGGCGACTGAACGAAACTTCGATGGCACGCAACATCGCTGCGCCGCGCGCCGTCGCTGCCCATCATGTTTTGAGGAACGGTATCGCAGCCGCGCCCGGTTGCGACCAGGCATCGGCTCACCGGGTACGGCTCTCGCCAGCTTTAGGCTGCAAGCGACCGATTGAATCTCGTCCAACAGAACGTCGCAAAGCGCGATCTGCGACAACAGGTCGGCCTCTAGGGACTGGCACGACGTCGGCCGATCGAGGCGCAGCTTTGCTGTGCGGATTCTACTTAGCGATTTCAATACTGCAGGATTGGACAGGTCGCCGCCTCGAATATTGGTCATCTTTGCACCACGACTACACCAGATCCGCCGCGGCAGGACCGATTTGGTTCGATGCAATCGGTATGCCGCGAATTGGGGCGGGAGCGGACGACGCAACCTTGCGGTACCCTCCGGCGTCTGCAAAGCAGCGGCCAGGGACATCAATTGGCGGTTTACAGTCGTTTCCGAATTTGGAAATTGGCACGGTGTATGCTGGCCTCTGTACGGGTGCTTTGTTGTTGAGTTGACGCGTTGCTTGCCAGATCGCCAACTTATCGCCTTTGGTCGAGCGATTGGCGATCTGCTGATAACGTATTGCAGTGGTGCCAGATTGGAAGATGGTCGCTGTGCCCGGCGAGGGGATGGCATGGTGTACTGCCACTGAACTGGTAATGCCTACAAGATAAGTGATAGAATGCAACGTGACCGTCTTGATAAGCATGACAGAACTCACTCCATACCGACTCATATCGACAGGCGTGTGGACGTTGCCAGGTTCGCGTTGTGACGAAGTCATAAGTCCATCGTCTCGGTGACCTGCTTCGCAAGATCGGGTATCTCAAGCGCCCAGCGTCGACGGTTGGGTGGCGCTTGTCTTGCTCTGCTGATCCCATTGCGCCTCAAAGCCGTCGAGCAGGTGGCGAGCGAGACCGGCTTGAGCTTGAGAGCCAATCATGAGGACTGTGTCCCATGGGAAGTGTGTCAGTGTTCCGAACATCATCGTCTCCCAAAAGTGCCGCGGTTCTCAGCTTGTTCGGGTCACGTTCACCCTTGGCTGCCGCTGCCAGGATGCGCGCAGCGAGCTTTGACTTCATGGTGGAGTTCTGCTCGGCCTTTGCCGCCACGTTCGCCTCCTCGCTTGCCGCCGCATTCTGGAGAGACGGCCGCCTTGCCCCTCTCAACGAGATTGAAGCGCGTCGCGCGGCGATTCTGAAGTCATTCTCAAGTCCAAACTCTGCAAACATCGCTCAGGATTTGCTGCATCATTAGCCAATTACCGCCTTCAAAATAACATGCGATAAATCGGGGACGTGATCGAACTGTTGCGCCCGGCCGCCGGCCGCCCGACGGGAGCTTTTCCGATGTTGACTTGGATCAGTCCGGAAGACTTGCGCTCCAGTATTTTGACAGAGCCTTATAAGCGAGGACTGATCCTTCGATGGACTTGGAGCGATCCGTGAGCCCGCTGAGCCGCGCTCCCGTCATTCGTACAGACGATCCGGAGGCGATGGAGCACGCGTTGCGGACGGTCTACGGGGCAACCGGATTCGCAGTCACCAACGCAGATGAATTCCAGGGGGTTGGCAACTATCTTCAGCTCGGGAGCATCGGTCTCGGCTTTTGTGCATATAGCGGGGCAAGGTCGCTCGTCGAGTTCCCGGAGAGCGACTTCGCGCGCCTGCAAATCGGCCTCAAAGGCAGCGCTTTGACCGTTCTAAATCGCACGGCGATCGCAATAAACGAGCGGCAGTCCTGCATAGTTGCGCCGGGCGAAGCCAACAAGATTATGTTCGAGCCAGGTTATGAGCAGCTCATTCGTCGAATAAGCGCGAGGGCGTTGGAGCAGACATTGACGATGCTGCTCGGTGCAAAGCCAGCCGGTGTTCTCAAGTTTGATCCCATTGCCGCAGCGGTTCAGCCGAACGCTCTGGTCTTGCGCGATCTGGCGATGTTCCTCGCTCATCAGTTGGATGCGGCGGCGACAGAGCTGCCACGCACGGTGCTCGTCGAACTGGAGCAGGCTCTCATCGTTTCCTTCCTGTCGGCTCACCGCCACAATTTCAGCGAGCTGTTGAAGAGAGGCGAAAGAGATGTCACCCCGCGGATCGTTCGACTGGCCGAGGAATATATCGAGGCCTCTTGGGACCGCGCCATCACGATCGAGGAGCTGGCTTCGCAGACAGGCGTCAGCGTCCGCGCGCTCTATGCTGCGTTCAAGAAGAGCCGCGGATATTCGCCGATGGCGTTTGCGAAGACGGTGCGATTGCGTCGGGCAAAACAGATGCTCTCGCTGCCAAATCAGCGTACCTCCGTCTCTGCAGTCGCCTTCAATTGCGGTTTCGGAAATCTCGGACACTTCGCAAGAGACTATCGCGACGTGTTCGGTGAGCTTCCATCCGAAACTCTGTCGCGCGCGCGGCGCGCCGCCTAGCTCGCCTGACAGACGCGTCGGCCACACCATTCTCAAGAGCGCTGGGACGGCCTCAAAAGCTATATCGGCTTTCACGAAGATCGAGCTGCGACACCGCGCCGCTGACCGGGTTTTTCCCAGGTTTGAGTTCGGTCAATCTGAGATACTATCTTTGGATGAACCTGGACCGATCCGTAAGCCTGCTGAGCCGCGCTCCCGTCATTCGTACAGACGATCCGGAGGCGATGGAGCACGCGTTGCGTACGGTCTATGGGGCAACTGGCTTCGCAGTCACCAACGCAAATGAATTCCAGGGGGTAGGAAACTACCTTCAGCTTGCGAATATCGGCCTTGGCTTCTGTGCATATGGCGGGGGAAGGTCGGTCGTAAAGTTCCCGGAGAGCGACTTCGCGCGCCTGCAAATCGGCCTCAAAGGCAGCGCTTTGACCGTTCTAAATCGCACGGCGGTCGCGATAACCGAGCGGCAATCCTGCATAGTTGCGCCGGGCGAAGCCAACAGGATTGTGTTCGAGCCAGGTTATGAGCAGCTCATTCTTCGAATAAGCGCGAGGGCGTTGGAGCAGACACTGACGACGCTGCTCGGTGCAAAGCCGGCCGGTGTTCTCAAGTTTGATCCGATCGCCGCGGCGTTGCAGCCGAACGCTCTGGTCCTGCGCGATCTGGCGATGTTCCTCGCTCATCAGTTGGATGCGACGGCGACAGAGCTGCCACGCGCGGTCCTCGTCGAACTGGAGCAGGCTCTCATCGTTTCCTTCCTGTCGGCTCACCGCCACAATTTCAGCGAGCTGTTGGAGAGAGCCGAAAAGGACGTCGTGCCGCGGATCGTTCGGCTGGCCGAGGAATATATCGAGGCCTCTTGGGACCGCGCCATCACGATCGAGGGGCTGGCTTCGCAGACGGGCGTCAGCGTCCGCGCGCTCTATGCTGCGTTCAAGAAGAGCCGCGGATATTCGCCGATGGCGTTTGCGAAAACGGTGCGATTGCGACAGGCAAAGCAGATGCTCGAGGGGCCCAATCAGCGTACCTCCGTCTCTGCAGTCGCCTTCAATTGCGGCTTCGGAAATCTCGGACACTTCGCAAGAGACTATCGCGACATGTTCGGTGAGCTCCCATCCGAAACTCTTTCGCGCGGGCGGCGCGCCGCCTAGCTCGCCTGTCAGAAGCGCCGGCCAGGACCATCCCAAGAGCGCAAGAGCAGTGAGGCAGCAACGCGCGGCAGGCAGGTTGTGCCTGGCGACGGGTGCTGACGATGTCCGCTATTCGCGGGCAGGCTGAGCCTCCGTGCTGCGTCTGGAGGCAAAAGCGAACGAACTGCGACATTACAGGTGACGTGTCAGGGTCATTGCGCTCGGCGGCGGGCATGCTGCAGGACGGGGAAACGCGCGCATGCGACGATGTGGCGGGTAGCAGCACGCCATGGCGATTCACGGAACTCCGCTCGGCGATGCAGAAAGCCGGTACCCCGCTTGCTCGCCAGAGATTGGAGGCTTCTCAGCCTGCGACCGGCCCGCCACACCAACGCAGCCAATCGTCCATATGCCGTGCCGTCGCCGGGCGGGTGCATTGTCAGGAGCCCGTATGGCCATTAAAGATTCCGGCCCAAACCGCGTCGGGATCGCAAGCCTTCCCGCGCGGTCCCGCGTTTGATGAGGCCGCCATGCATCTCTCCCACGATCCGACAGCACCGGCGGCAGCAGGGATCGGCTTTGACCAGTTCCTGGCCGTCGACATCCGCGTCGGCACCATCGTCGCGGCCGAGCCCTATCCGGAGGCGAAGAAGCCGTCGCTGAAGCTGACGATCGATTTCGGGCCCGGTATCGGCACGAAGCGCTCCAGCGCGCAGATCGCGGCGCTGTATGATCCGGCCACCCTGGTCGGCCGCCAGGTCGCCGGCGTCGTCAACTTCCCGCCGCGTCAGATCGGCAAGTTCATGTCCGAGGTCCTGACGCTCGGCTTTCCCGATGAGCAGGGCAACGTCGTGCTGTTCCAGCCCGACAAGGCCGTGCCGAACGGCGCGCGGCTGTTCTGAGCGGAGGGCCGGCCGTGGATATGCTGCTCGAACCTGTTACGCTGCCGCCGTTTCCCGAAGGCCTACGGATATCGCTCAGGCAAATGCATCTTCTCCAGGCTCCGATGGGTGGCACCCTGGTGACCGGCGGCGCCACCTTCCGCGTGTTCGCGCCGCATGCCAAGGCGGTCTACGTCTCCGGCCCGTTCAACGACTGGGCGCAGGATGCGAGCTGCCGTCTCGCGCCGATCGGCAACGGCCATTGGGCGATCTTCGTGCCGTCGCTCAAGGACGGCGACGCCTACATGTATTTCGTCGAGGGTGAGGGCTCGTCCGGCTACAAGCGCGATCCGCATGCGCGGCTGCTCACCGTCGATCCGCCGTTTCCCCAGGCGCACTCGGTGCTGCGCAATCCCGGCGCGTTTCCCTGGCACGACACCGACTTCACGCCGCCGCCCAACAACGAGCTCGTGATCTATCAGCTCCATGTCGGCACCTTCGACATGAAGGCGGGCAATCCCGACGGCTGCTTCTTCGACGTCATCGAGCGCGTGCCGCATCTGGCGAAGCTCGGCGTCAACGCGATCGAGCTGCTGCCGGTGCAGGAATTCCCGACCATGTTCAGCATGGGCTACAACGGCACCGACCTGTTCAGCCCGGAGACCGAATATGGCGAGCACGAGCAGGCGCATCTCGCGGCCTACTTCAAGCGAACCAACGAGATCCTCTCGGCGGCGGGCGCCATGCCTTACGCCGATGTCAGCGTGGTCAGGCATTGCGACGACCAGCTGCGCGCGCTGATCGACGTCAGCCATGTCCATGGCATCGCCGTGCTGTTCGATGTCGTCTACAACCACGCCGGCGGCGGGTTCGACGAGAGCAGCGTCTGGTTCTTCGACCGCCAGGCCTATGGCGATCCCAACCGCAGCCTGTATTTCACCGACCAGGGCTGGGCCGGCGGCCAGGTGTTTGCCTATTGGAACGCCGACGTGCGGCAGTACCTCGTCGACAACGCCATCATGATCTATCGCGAGTATCACGCCGACGGCCTGCGCTTCGACGAGGTCAGCGTGATGGACCGCTTCGGCGGCTGGGCGACCTGCCAGCAGCTCACCGAGGCGCTGCGCGCCGAGAAGCCGGATGCGATCCAGATCGCCGAATACTGGCCTGTCAACCCGTGGGTGGTGAGGGACATCGCGCAGGGCGGCGCCGGCTTCGACGCGACCTGGAGCGACGGCCTGCGGTTGTCGGTGCGCGGCGCCATCGCGAGCGCGGCCGGCGGCGCGGGCGCTGTCGTCCCGATGCAGCCGATCGCCGCGGCGATCGCCGATCTCAGCCTCGACAAGCGCTGGCGCGCGGCCAACTCGATCGAGAACCACGACATCGTCTATGCCGGCCGCGAGCCGCGCATTCCGCGCCTCGCTGATCCCGTCGACAGTCGCTGCTGGTATGCGCGCAGCCGCAGCCGCGTCGCCACCGGCCTGTTGCTGACCGCGCCGGGCATCCCGATGCTGTTCATGGGCCAGGAGCTGTTCGAGGACAGACCATGGAGCGACACGCCGAGCCTGGACACCACGATCCAGTGGTCGCTGCTCGACGGCGAGGACAAGATCACCGCGGATGCGATGCGCTTCACGTCAGAGCTGATCGCGATCCGCCGCACCCATCCGGCGCTGACCGCGGAGGGCTGCGCCATCGTCCACGTCCATGACGGCAACCGCGTGCTTGCCTTCCACCGCTGGGATGGCCAGGGCGACGACGTCATGGTGATCGTGAGCCTGAGCGAGACGCCATGGCGCGACTACGCCATCGGTTTTCCGGCAGGCGGCACCTGGCTCGAGGTGTTCAACAGCGACGTCTACGACAACTGGGTCAACCCGGGCGTCGTCGGCAACAATGGCTCCGTCACCGCCGGCGGCCCGCCGCTGCACGGCCAGCCGAGCTCGGCTGATGTGACGATCCCGGCGAACGGCGTGCTCGTGTTCGCGAGGAAATGAGGATCGTAGGGTGGGCAAAGCGGCCGCCGAAGGCGGCGGCGTGCCCACCATCCAGCAGCGAACTGCAGCGGCGTTCGGTATCGGTTCACACGATCAGCCGTCCCTGCCGCTCCGCGATCCCGATCACCGCTTCCGTTCCGGCATTGAAATCGAGATTGTCCGCCTCGATGCCGTCGGAGAAGATCACGCCGTTCTCGGGCATCAGCGAGCGCAGGCGCAAGGTTTCGGCGCCGTTCAGCCCGCCGCAGACCAGGGAGGTCTGCGACGTCCTGCTCGGAAACGGCTCGCGCACGGCGAAGCGCAAGCTCCGGGCGTCCCAGGGCAGGGCGGTGTAGTCGCCGTCGCCGTGGCCGCCGTAACGGCCGGCTATGGCCAGCGCGCCGGTGACGATGCTCTTGAACCAGGCGGTCGAGCCGAGCCCGGTGGCGACGATCAGTCCGCTCGACGACTGCCGTTCCTGACCGTCGCGCGTTGCGATCTCATAGCGGGCGGAAACGTGGGTACGCGCGCCGATGAAGAGGTCGTTGACCGCATGCAGCGCCTGGCCGTCGGCGAGACTCGCGCGCGCCATGGTCACGGCCTTGGCGGCGCGCTTGTCGGCGGCGACCTCGGGCAGCAGGCTTGCGAGGTCCTCCGGCGCGAACGGCAGCAGCACGCCGTCATGGCGCTGAGCGTCGGGGTTCAGTCCGAGCAGCGGCTGGCCGTCGAGATATTTCATGGTGTTGGCGACGAGCCCGTCGGGGCCGAGCGCCGCGACGATGTCGGCGGGGCCGAAGATGAAGTTCGGCAGGAAGCCGCGGTCGACGATCTGGTAGCGGCCCCAGCGCTCCAGCGTCTGCGTCGCCGTGGCGCGCGCGGCCTGGTAGGCCGCGTGCTCGCGCTCGTAGTCGGAGAAGTCGGCGCCGAGATGCTCGACATAGAAGCGGGCCTGGTCCGCGGTGAGGAACCTTGCGATCAGCTCCTCGAGCCGCGTTCTCCGGACGACCAAGACCACCTTGCGGTCATTGCCGGACACGGGGCGCCTCCGCGGGCTTCTGCATCAGGCTGTTCAGCAGCTCCGGCGAGACGTTGAGCTGCCCGATCTTCTCGGCCTTCTCGGCGAGCCCTGAGAACGCCTGCGCGATCAGCTGGCCCGGCTGCATGCCGGTGGCGGCCAGCGCCTGAATCACGCGGGTGTCGACGCCCTCGAAGATCTTCATCAGCGCGCCGACGCGATAGGCCTCGGCGTCCGCCAGCGTGCGGGTGTTCGCCGCATTCAGCGACACGAAGTCCTTGCGCTTGGCCTCCAGCCCGATGTCGGCGACCATGCCGGCCTCGCGCAGCTCGTTCTTCTTTGCGGCGACGCTGGCCTCCGCATCCATCTGCGTCTCGCGGATCGAGCGCTTCTTCTGCTCGACCGCGATCTCGGTGTCGAGCTCGCTCTCGCGGATCGCCCGCTCGCGCTCGACCGCAAAGTTTCGCCGCGCGAAGATGGCCTCATCCGCGGTCTTCAGGATCGCCTCGCGCGCCTCGGCCTCCAGCGCCTTGGCGGTCTCCGGCGTCGGCTTCACCGCGCGCACGGCGACGCCGAGGATCTCCAGACCCAGCGCATCGATGTCGGCGCGGCGCTTCAATCCGGCCGCGATCACCTCGGCAATGCGGTCGGAGGCGCGCAGCGCTTCCTTCAGGGTCATGTCCTTGACGGCCTGCTGCGCCAGCACCTCGACCGCGCCGAGCACGCGCTGCGGCAGCTCCTCCGGGTCATCGGACTCGTAGGTCTTGCCGTCGCGCTTGAGCGTGAAGTTCAGCATCGCGGCCGCCTTCCTCGGCTCGCCGATGCGGTAGGTCACCTGGCCCTGGATCGTCAGCGTCTGAAAGTCGCGGGCGATCTGCTGGAAGATGAAGGCGGCATCGCGGCTGCCGATCGGGATCGCGACCAGCGAGGTCGCGGGCCCATAATAGAAGGTGGAGAGCCCGGCGCCTTCCTCGACCACGCTGCCGGCGCGGTACTTGAGGAGATAGGTGGTGGGTTGGGCCTTGATGAAGCGTAAGCCGAACATGGCGGCCTCCTGACGTTGACTGGCGTAAGTGTGTCACGCCAACTTAGTAAGTTTGACAGTACAACTAAGTATGCTAGTGTCAAGGGACGAATTCGGGGGCGGGCGGTATGGCAGCACGGCAGGGGCAGGGCGGCGGAGCGGCCGCGAGAGCGGGCGGACTGGATTTTCCGCGGCCGCTGACCACGGTGGACATCGTCATCTTCACGATCCGGCTGGAGGCGCTTCACGTGCTGCTGGTGCGGCGTGGCCAGGGCGAGGGGGAGCCGTTCCCGGACGCCTTTGCATTACCAGGCGGCTTCGTCGACGTGGCCAAGGACGATGATCTCGAAGCTTGCGCGGGGCGGAAGCTCGCCGAGAAGACCGGCGTCCTCAGTCCCTATCTGGAGCAGCTCGGCAGCTGGGGCAGCGCGCACCGTGACCCGCGCGGCTGGTCGGCGACGCACGCCTATTTCGCGCTGATCCCGGCGTCAGCAGCGGAGGCCGCGCTCGCGGCCGATGCGCAATGGTTTCCGCTCGCGGGCATGAGCGTGAAGCCGAAGCTCGCCTTCGATCATGCCGAGATCCTGCAGGCCGCCGTGCGGCGGCTGCGCAACAAGGTCGAGTACACCTCGCTGCCGGCCTATCTGATGCCGGAGGAGTTCACTCTGCCCGAGCTGCAGCGGACCTACGAGATCGTGCTCGATCGTCCGCTGGAGAAGAGCGCCTTCCGCACCCGCATGCTCTCGGCCGACCTGATCGAGCCGGTCGCCAAGATGCGCAAGGGACCGAACCGGCCGGCCCAGCTCTACCGCCTGAAGGCGGCGGCCGCGCCGGTGTATTTTGCGCGGACATTCAACGCGCCGGAGTGAAGCCCCGTAGCCCGCATGAGCGTAGCGACATGCGGGGCTCACGCGCTGGCTGGGAGAACCCGGCTGCCTCGCAATGACCAGGATGAGAAGACGGTGCGCCACGAGGCCGTGCGGACTACGCGGCGCGTCTTCGTTCGGTCACGCCGAGAAGTCCACCACCAGCGACTTGCTGGTCGAGCTCGACGAACTGGTGCCGCTGGCGCCGTAGGACGAGGTCGTGCTGCTGTTCGAGCTCTGCAGCGCCTCGAGCAGCTTCTTCAGGAGCTCCTCGACCTGGGACGAGGACGATGACGACGACGAGGACGAGGTGCTTGAGGTGGTGTCGCTGCTGCTGTCGTCGCTCGGCGGCGGACCGGGTGGCGGGCCACCGGCACCACCCGCGCCGCCCGGGCCGCCGGAGAAGGCGTTGGCGAACACGTTCTTCAGCTCGCTTGCCTGGTCCGACGTCAGCTTGCCGCTGTCGACCTCGCTCTGGATGAGATCGTCGATCTTCGACTGCATCTCCTTGGGCGAGGGCGGTGTGCTGGAGGTCGATGACGAGGACGAGCTGCCGCTGCCGCTCTTCAACGCGGAGTCGATGTCGTCGAGCGCCGACGACAGGGCGGTCTGGTCGGTCGAGCTGACCTTGCCGGCCGAGACTTCCTTGGTGAGCTCCTGCTTGAGCAGGTCGAGCGGGGAAAAGCCGCTCATCGAGGAGGCAGAGATCGACGTCATGGCGTGCTCCAGAGGGTAAGACATCAAACCTGCCTCCAGCTGTGGCTGTAACGCTTAACGGCTCCTTGTTCCCTGTGTCCGGATGTGTCTGGACTCCGGTCGCACACAAAATGAAGCAAGAAAGTGGCCGGCCGTCGCGAATCCGGCAATGTCCGCGCCGGAGCGGCCGTCTTGGAGCGGCGACGAGTTTCCACCGCCCAGGATTTGGGTCGCCCGGGGCGCGGTGCTCGGGGTGACGTCCTCTGCCGGGCAAGGCGGCATGCCGCCAGCGCAGTGCTCCGAGTCGCGAAATGGTGTATCGGCGGGTGACGGGCGGGGCCCTCGCTAGGGCATGTCCGCGCCAAGGAATAAGAACTCCCGGAGGAACTCCATGTCGGCCCTGCCGCTTTCTGGCATCAAGATTCTCGATCTGACCCGCGTCCTGGCCGGACCGCTGTCGGCGCAGATGCTGGCCGATCTCGGCGCCGAGGTGATCAAGATCGAGCGGCCCGGCACCGGCGACGACGCGCGCGCGTTCGGTCCGCCCTACCTCAGGGATCCCGACGGCAAGGCCAACAACAACAATTCCTTCTACATCTGCGCCAACCGCAACAAGAAGTCCGTCACAGTCAACATCGCCTCGCCGGAGGGGCAGGAGATCATCCGCGCGCTCGCCAAGGACTGCGACGTGTTCATGGAGAACTACAAGGTCGGCGATCTCAAGCGCTACGGCCTCGACTACGAGGCCATCAAGGCGATCAATCCCGACGTGATCTACTGTTCGGTGACCGGCTTCGGCCAGACCGGGCCGTATTCACCGCGCGCCGGCTATGATGCGATCTTCCAGGCCATGGGCGGGCTGATGAGCGTGACCGGCCACATGGACGGCGAACCGGGGGCGGGGCCGATGAAGGTCGGTCCCTCGATCGTCGACTACATGACCGGCATGAACACCTCGATCGGCATCCTTTCGGCGCTGTATCACCGCGACGTCAATGACGGCGGCGGCCAGCACATCGACGTCTGCCTGTTCGACACCGTGATCGCGTCGCTGTCGCACTACGCCCAGATCTTCCTGGTCAACGGCAAGTCGCCGCCGCGCCGCGGCACCTGGGGCAATGGCGGCATGCCGGCCGGCGTGTTCCGCTGCACCGACGGCGAATTGATGCTGGTGGTCGGCAACGACGCGCAATTCGCGCGCACCTGCGCCGTGCTCGGCTCGCCCCAGCTCGCCACCGATCCGAAATTCGTCAGGAACAACGACCGCGTCGTCAACGGCAAGGAGATCATGGCGATCTTCGCGGGCCTGTTCCTGAAGAACTCGGTGGCGCATTGGCTGGAGGAGCTGGAGAAGGCCGGCGTGCCATGCGGGCCGGTCAACGATTTTGCGCACGTGTTCGCCGATCCGCATGTCCGCTCGCGCGGCATGGAGGTGAAGGTCGAGCACCCGTTCGAGCCGCAGCTGTCCCTGATCCGCAACGCGCTGACCTTCTCCGGCACCCCGATCACCGAATATCGCGCGCCGCCGCTGCTCGGCGAGCATACGCAGGACGTGCTGTCGGGGCTCGGCTATGACGAGGCGAAGATCGCGGCGTTGAAGCAGCAGGGCGTCGTGTAGGGCACCGCTAGTCGCGTCATTCTCCGGTGTCGTCCCGGCGAACGCCGGGACCCATAACCACCGGCCGGCGTGCTGACTCTCGATATCTCTCCGCGTGCCTCAAGACGGATCATGCGGTATGGGTCCCGGCGTTCGCCGGGACGACCCGTGGAGAGAGTTTGCTCCTAATTGTGGCTGTGATGACGGTGCCGCTTCGCCTTGTGCCGCGGCGCATGATAGCGCGGCTCTACAACGTACCGGGCGGGCGGTGGCGCGCCAAGCTGCTGCCGCGATTCCTGCAGACGGCGCTGATAGCCCGGCGAGTTCATGATGCTGGCGGCGGCGCCGCGGGCCAGCACCGGCTCGCTGGCGGTCACCATCAAGAGCGTGGACGCGACGAAGGCGAGTAACAGGTGCGGTCGGTACGTCACGAGTGGACTCCATGGTGGATGGTGGGATCCCGGCTACGGGCTGCGCGCTGCAATCTTGACCTTCGACTTTGCCGCCTGATCGCGCGCGGTCAAGCCGAGCACGGCGCCGCGCACCACCCGCGCGATCACATCCTCGACATCGTCGAGGTCGCATTGACCGTCGGAGAGCTTGGTGAGGCGCTCACTCTCGCGGATGGTGTGATGCGCCATGGCGAGCGCAAAATGCAGGCCCCAGAACAGATCGACCTCGGAGCTGTCGGGCAGGGCGCGCTGCATTGCGCTTGCGAACTTCCGCAGATGGTCGATTTCCTTGGTCTTGATACGGCGAATTGGCGGCACCGATTCGATCGAGGCGCGGATCATGAACTGCGCCACCGCCGAGCGCTGGTTCTCAGGGCCGAGGCAGCCGCGCAGGATCGGGCCGACGAGGGCGCGCAGGATGTCGGAGATGTCGGCGCGGCCGCCGCCGGCATCCTCGGCTTCACGCAATTCGCGCAGGCGCTCGCGGTTGAGCGCGATCGAGCGCGTCACGAACAGTTCGGCGATCAGCTCGTCCTTGGAGCCGAAATGATAGTTCACCGCGGCGAGATTGACGTTCGCCTCCGCCACGATGTCGCGCAAGGTCACGTCGGAGAAGCCGCGTTCGGCATAGAGCCGCTCGGCGGCGATCAGGATCGCAGTCCGGGTCTGGTCGGTCGCCATGCTCGTCCTCCCGAACGATGAAGCGGGGAGTTGCGTTTCAAACAATTGTATGAAACTATTGTTTGAGACGGCCGCAATGTCAATCACGGTTCTTCCGTGGGGCGACATTTCGGCGCTGCAGCGACGGTTCGCGCGGTCGTGTCGCGCAAGATCACACTTGCACGGACGCCGTGGGCGGGCCGACACTGCGGCCAAAATTTCAGAGGAAACACCCAAGGAGAGTCCCATGGACTTCACGATGTCGGCGAAGCAGCAGGAATGGCTGGAGCGCGTGCGCAGCTTCATGACCAAGCATGTCCGCCCGGCGGTGCCGATCTACAAGCAGCAGGACGCCGAGGGCGATCGCTGGAAGGTGATCCCGATCCTGGAGGACCTCAAGGCCAAGGCGAAGGCCGAAGGGCTGTGGAACATGTTCATGCCGCCGTCGCCACATGAGGACGACGAGTTCCGCGGCGCCGGTCTGTCCAATCTCGAATATGCGCTGCTGTCCGAGGAGATGGGCCGCATTTCGTGGGCCTCCGAGGTGTTCAACTGCTCGGCGCCGGACACCGGCAACATGGAGGTGTTCATCCGCTACGGCACCAAGGAGCAGAAGCGCAAATGGTTGCGCCCGCTGATGGACGGCGAGATCCGCTCGGCGTTCCTGATGACCGAGCCGGCGGTGGCGTCGTCGGATGCCACCAACATCGAGACGCGGATCGTGCGTGACGGCGATCATTACGTCATCAACGGCCGCAAATGGTGGTCGTCGGGCGTCGGCGATCCGCGCTGCAAGATCGCGATCCTGATGGGCAAGACCGATCCGTCGGCCGCCAAGCATCAGCAGCAGTCGCAGATCCTGGTGCCGCTCGACACCCCCGGCATCAAGGTCGAGAAGATGCTGCCGGTGTTCGGCTTCGACGACGCGCCGCACGGCCACGCCCAGGTGCTGCTCGAGAACGTCCGCGTGCCCGCGGAGAACATCCTGCTCGGCGAGGGCCGCGGCTTCGAGATCGCGCAGGGCCGCCTCGGCCCCGGCCGCATCCATCACTGCATGCGCACCATCGGTAAGGCCGAGGAGTCGCTGGAGAAGATGGTGCGCCGGCTAATGACGCGCACCGCGTTCGGCAAGAAGATCATCGAGCATTCGGTGTGGGAGCAGCGCATCGGCGAGGCCCGGACCAATATCGAGATGTGCCGGCTGTTGTGCCTCAAGGCGGCCGACATGATGGACAAGGTCGGCAACAAGACCGCGCAGGGCGAGATCGCGATGATCAAGGTCGCCGCCCCCAACATGGCGCTGAAGATCATCGACGACGCCATCCAGGCGTTCGGCGGCGCCGGCGTGTCGGATGATGCGGGTCTTGCCAAGGACTACGCCAACATCCGCACGCTCCGTCTTGCCGACGGCCCCGACGAGGTGCACAACCGCGCCATCGCCCGGCTCGAAATGAAGAAATACGCCAACGAGCCGCGGCATTGAACTCGTAGGGTGGGCAAAGCCTCCGGCTGTGCGCAAAGCGCGCAGTCGGGGGCGTGCCCACCATTGTCGAGCGCGAAGCAAGATGGTGGGCACGCTTCGCTTTGCCCACCCTACGTAACTGAGCCCTCTCACGGGCATTGCAGGCGGCGCCCGCAATCACGACCTCCGTCATTGCGAGCGTAGCGAAGCAATCCAGAGTCGTGAGCGGAATCCTGGATTGCTTCGCTGCGCTCGCAATGACGAAAAAAAACGAGCGACGGCAATCGCCGCCGCTCGTAGGATGAGACGTAACACCAAGGGAGTTCGTCGTGGCCGACGGCGTCAAGAAGGACGAAGAATTCTCCGGCACCAAGCCGGTCGAGGAGCGGCATCGCTTCGACGAGGCCAAGCTCGCGGCCTGGATGGCCGAGCATGTCGAAGGCTATCAGGGCCCGCTGACCGTGCTCCAGTTCAAGGGCGGCCAGTCGAACCCGACCTATCGCCTGAACACGCCGGCGCGTTCCTACGTGCTCAGGCGAAAGCCGTTCGGCAAGCTGCTGCCGTCGGCGCATGCAGTCGATCGCGAATTCCGCGTCATCGCAGCACTCGGCAAGCAGGGCTTTCCGGTCGCCAAGGCCTATGCGCTGTGCAACGACGACAGCGTCATCGGCGCGGCCTTCTACATCATGTCGATGGAGGAGGGCCGGGTGTTCTGGGATCCGACCCTGCCGCATGTCGCAGCGCCCGAGCGGCGCGCGATCTTCACCAGCAAGATCGAGACCTTGGCGAAGCTGCACAGCTATGATCCGGCGGCGATCGGCCTCGCCGAGTTCGGCAAGCCGGGCAACTACTTCGCCCGCCAGGTCGATCGCTGGACCAAGCAATATCGCGCCTCCGAGACCGAGCACCTGCCGGAAATGGAGAAGCTGATCGAGTGGTTGCCGCGCACCTTGCCGGTGCAGCAGCGCGTCTCGATCGTGCATGGCGACTACCGGCTCGACAACATGATCTTCCACGCATCAGAGCCGCGCGTCATCGCGGTGCTCGACTGGGAACTGTCGACGCTCGGCGATCCCATGGCCGATTTCACCTATCTCTTGATGCAGTGGATCATGCCGGGCCTCGACGGGGTCGACCTGAAGGCGCTGAACATCCCGACCATGGAGGAGGCGGCCGCGATCTATCGCGGCGTCACCGGCACCGAGCTGCCGGACCTCAACTGGTACTTCGCCTACAATCTGTTCCGGCTCGCCGGCATTTTGCAGGGCATCATCGGCCGCATCCGCGACGGCACCGCCGCCAACGACAAGGCCATCGAGTCGGTCAAGCGCATGGTGCCGATGACCAAGCAGGCCTGGGCCTACGCGCAGAAGGCGGGAGCGGCGTAGCTTGGTAGCCCGGATGAGCGTGAGCGTAAGCGACATCCGGGTTCTTCACCGGCAGAAGTGCTGAACCCGGATGCCGCTTTCGCGCATCCGGGCTCCTCATCAGGCCCGCGTTGGTGCGGGCTCAGCGCCCACCGCCGCCACCACCACCACCTCCGCCGCCACCACCGGCCGCGGTCAGCGCGCCGCTGTAGCGCGGATCGGTCTGCTTCATGTAGATCGGCGAGGTATCGCGGCTCTGGCGGCGCTGCGATTGCTGCACCTGTGCATCGGTGCCGCAGGCCGTCCAGGAGACCAGCTCACAGCCCGGCCATTGGGTCTCGCGCGCGCTCGCGCCCGTCATGGCCGCGCCGGCCGCCAGGGCGCCCAAGGTGAGCAGGGCTAGTTTCGACAATCTCGACATCTGATCCATCCTTCGGTTTCGGCGAGGCCGGAATGGTCCGCTTGCGACGTTCGACGGAGGCTCGAAGCAGGCGGTTCGAAGACGTGGGCTGAAAAAATCGCAGCGAGCGCCGATGCCTGCGCTTGAACCGGACCGCTGTCCGCTGCGACACGACGCGGTCGCGCCGGCAAAGAAAGATTGCGAGCGTGATCAAGGTGATCGCCTCGTTCAGCCTGGGCAGGCGAAAGATTTTACTTTCGCTTTTTCGGAATTTGTGATTTGATGGCCGCCATCCCGCCTCACTCGGAAGGGGCGTTGCGCGCGATCGTCACGACACGCGAGGCGGGGAGGCGGTGGCCGCGGAGATGTCGCAGCGTAGCTTGCTACGCGGACGAACGGCAGTTCGCGGACGTGAAGTCGCAGGGTCCTGATACCCCGATGCTGGTATCAAGTCGCGTTGGCCTGAGCGCCGCGCGGCGATGGTGGCCAACAAGCCCGGCGCACCAGGGAGACTGCGTATAAGCGTTAAGACCATCGCGCAGGGAAGGCCGGGTGTTCTCGGCTGCACCTGTGGTACCTGCCGCCTGCATTTCTTTCGCAGGCGGGCCGCAGGCGTCAGCCGACGCCTGGCCTTCCCTGCGCCCTTCGATTGCGAAGGGCGGTGAGTTTCTTGGGATCACTCGGGCGCGGATGCGTCGCGGGAATGAACGCGCATGTTTGGATATCGTCATTGCGGCCAAGCATCGACAGCGTGAACGCGCTGGCGGTGCGCAGAGCCGGGATCCATACGCCGCAGCAGATGTGTTGGGCCAAAAGCCAACCGTCGGCCTGCCTCAAACCGCTCCCTGGGGGTATGGGTCCCCGCGTTCGCGGGGACGACAGCGGTGGGGATGGCGGGCAATCGTGGTTTAGGGGCCGCAGTCGTGCGGCAACAACAGGTGTCGTCCCCGCGAACGCGGGGACCCATACCGCGTGATCCATCGAGGGATGTCGCTGTCAGTTACCTGCCTCACCCCGGCCGGTGGTTATGGGTCCCGGCGTTCGCCGGGACGACAGCGGAGAGTGAGGCAGCCATTCAATTAGATCGGCTTGCCCGCATACGGCATCGACGCCGTGAGGCCGCCATCGACCGGAAAAGCCTGGCCGTTGACGTAGGAGGCCTCGTCGCTGGCGAGGAACAGGGCCATGGCGGCGATCTCATGCGGCTGGCCGGCGCGCTTCAACGGATTGAGCTGGCCGATCTTGCCTTCGGTGCCGCGCTCCTTGGCGCCGTCGAAGATCGGCTTGGTCATGCCGGTCTCGATCAGGCCGGGACAGACCGCATTGATCCGCACGCCGGTGCCGGACAGCGAGTAGGCCGTGGTCTGCACCAGGCTGATGACGCCCGCCTTGCTCGCCGCATAGGGATGGCCAGAGGCGCCGGACTTCAGGCCCGCAACGGAGGCCGTGCAAACGATGGCGCCGCGCTGCTGCCGCACCATGTGCGGCATCGCGTATTTCACCGCGAGGAACGGGCCGATCAGATTGATGCGCAGGATCTCCTGCCAGTGCTCGACGGTCTGTTCGGCAAT
This sequence comes from Bradyrhizobium sp. HKCCYLRH2015, assembly GCF_051168215.1. Classification (NCBI taxonomy): domain Bacteria; kingdom Pseudomonadati; phylum Pseudomonadota; class Alphaproteobacteria; order Hyphomicrobiales; family Nitrobacteraceae; genus Bradyrhizobium; species Bradyrhizobium sp. HKCCYLRH2015. The sequence continues at coordinate 775,546 of NZ_JBNPUO010000001.1, forward strand.
CGGGATCAAGCCGCCGGAGATGCCGGCATTGGCCCAGATGACGTCGAGCTTGCCGTAGGTGGCAACGGCGCGATCGATGAAGCCGCTCACGTCGGCTTCCGAACCGGCGTCGGCCATCACGGCCTCCGCGATGCCGCCCTGCTGCTTGACGAGCTCGACCGTCTCCTTGACGCCTTCGCTGCGATCGACTGCGATCAGCCGCGCGCCTTCCCTGGTGAACATCAGCGATGCGGCGCGGCCGATGCCGCTGCCGGCGCCGGTGATGATGACGGATTTGCCTTCGAGGCGGCCCATGTTTCCTCCTGCTTCAATTGTGATCAGTTGCGTGCCGCGCAACGGAATTCAAACGCAGTTTCAAACGTGCTGAGATCGCCAAGCGGCTTGAGACGATCTGGGCCTTCACGTACAGCGAGAGACGAGCGGAGGGAAGGGTTGAGCGATGTCGGTTGATGCAACGAAACCTTCTGTCGTCACCACGCGCTGGTGGTGGGTGCGTCACGCGCCGGTGCGCAGCGACGGCGGCAATATCTACGGCCAGTCCGACATCGCCTGCGATACCTCCGATCGCGAGGTGTTCGAGGCGGTCGCAAAAATCCTGCCGCGCAGTGCGGCGTGGTATGCGAGCAATCTGATGCGCACGCATCAGACCGCCGAGGCGATCTGGGCCGCCGGCTTCCCGCGTCCCGCAGCGATGGTCAGGGAGGCCGCTTTTGCCGAGCAGCATCTCGGACAATGGCAGGGCATGAACCGCGCCGCGTTCCTGGCCAGCCGTCCCGCGGGCAGCCACTGGTTCGCCGCCATCGATGAGCCGGCGCCGGGCGGCGAGAGCTACATGGATCTGTACACCCGCGTCACCGCGGCGATTGCTCGTATCACCGTTTCGGAAGCCGGCCGCGACGTCATCGCCGTCGGCCATGGCGGCACCATCAAGGCCGCGGTGGGCCTCGCGCTCGGCGGCCTGGTCGAGAAGGGGTTGGCGTTCGACATCGACAACTGCTCGGTGACCCGGCTCGACCACATCGTGGCTGGCGACGTCAGCACTTGGCGGTTGCCGATGGTCAACCAGCAGCCATGGATCGCCGATGCCGCGCACCGCGCGATGCACCAGCCGGCCGGGCCGGAGGTGACGACGAGCAAGCTGGCGTAGTGAACTTCGTAGCCCGGATGAGCGCAGCGACATCCGGGTTCACCGTTGCAGCGCGTGAGACCCCGGATGTCGCTGCGCTCATCCGGGCTACGCGACCGAGCTCGCGGCTGCCATTCCGCAACTCATAACAACTCAACCCAGGAGGACTCCCCATGACCCTGTTCGACATGACCGGCAAGGTCGCCGTCATCACCGGATCGACCCGCGGCATCGGGCTCGCCATTGCCGAGCGCATGGCCGAGCATGGCGCCAAGGTGGTGATCTCGTCGCGCAAGGCCGATGTCTGCGATGCCGTCGCCAAGGAGCTCAATGACCGCTTCGGTGCAGGCACGGCGGCGGCCGTCGCCGCCAATATCTCCAGCAAGGAGAACCTGCAGAACCTGGTCGACGAGGCCAACCGCATCTACGGCAAGATCGACGTGCTGGTCTGCAACGCCGCCTCCAATCCCTATTACGGGCCGCTCGCCGGCATCTCCGACGATCAGTTCCGGAAGATCCTCGACAACAACATCGTCGCCAACAACTGGCTGATCAGCATGGTCGTGCCGCAGATGATCGCGCGCAAGGACGGCTCGATCATCATCGTGTCGTCGATCGGCGGCCTGAAGGGCTCGACCATCCTCGGCGCCTACGCGATCTCCAAGGCTGCCGACATGCAGCTCGCGCGCAACCTCGCCTGCGAATACGGCCCGCACAATGTGCGCGTGAACTGCATCGCGCCCGGCCTGATCAAGACCGATTTCGCCAAAGCCTTGTGGGACAATCCGGACAACCTCAAGGCCTCCACCGCGCGCTCGCCGCTGCTGCGCATCGGCATCCCCGACGAGATCGCCGGCGCGGCGGTTTTCCTCGGCTCCGCCGCCGGAAATTTCATGACGGGCCAGACCATGGTGATCGACGGCGGCGCGACGATCAGTTGAGGGGAACTATTCGCGTGGCCGGCGTTGCGGCCTCACCCAACAGTGTCGTCCCGGCGAACGCCGGGACCCACAACCACCGGCCGTCATGAGGCAGGCAACTGGCAGTGACATCCCACGACAGATCACACGGTATGGGTCCCGGCGTTCGCCGGGACGACAGTTGTGATTGTCGCTGCATCCGGGCAAACGTCATAGGCCCCGTAGCCCGCATGAGCGGAAGCGACATGCGGGTTCACACGAAGAGTACGGGAGATCCCGGATGTCGCTGCGCTCATCCGGGCTACAAACGCCCCCTCACTCCACCGCGGCATACACCACGTCGCGCACCAGCGTGCGCAGGTAGTCGCGCTGTCCGGGAGCCTGGGCCATGAACACGCAGAACAGCTCCTCCTTCGGATCGATCCAGAAGAACGTGCCGGCGATGCCGCTCCAGAAGAAGGTGCCGGGCGAGCCGGGGAAGGGGGCGATGCCGGCCTCGCGGCGCACGGCGAAGCCGAGGCCGAAACCGTGACCGGGCGACAGCAGGGTGCCCTGCGTCTTCACATGAGGCCCGAGATGGTCGGAGGCCATCAGCTCCAGCGTCTTTCGGCCGACCAGCCTGATGCCATCGAGGCTGCCGCGGTTGAGCAGCATGGCGCAGAACCGCGCGTAGTCCATGGTGGTCGCGACAAGGCCGCCGCCGCCGGATTCCATCAGAGGCTGCTCGGTCATCTTGAACAGGTTGACCGCCTCGCCGGTCCACGGGTCCTTGGCGAACGGCTCGGCGAGCCGGCCGGCATTGACCTCCGCGGTGAAGAAGGCGGTCTCGTTCATGCCGAGCGGCTTGAGGATGCGCGCGGCGAGGAAGGCGCCGAGCGATTGGCCCGAGACGACCTCGATGATGCGCCCGAGAATGTCGGTCGAGCGGCTGTAGTTGAACTCGGCGCCCGGCTGGCAGATCAGCGGCAGGCCGGCGACGATTGTCGCGTGCTCGGCATTGGTGATCTTGCGGCTGCGCACCCGCGACTGCTGGTAGAGCTGGTGCACCGGCCCGGTGCCGGTGTGCTCATACGCGAGGCCCGAGGTGTGGCGCAGCAGGTCCTGGACCGTCATCGGCTGGGCGACCGGCACCAGCTCCAGCTGGCCGCCGGTCTCGACGCCCACTTTCTGCTCGCCGAATTCCGGGATGAACTTGGCGACCGGATCGGACAGCAACAACTCGCCGTCCTCGACCAGCATCATGATCCCGAGCGAGACGATCGGCTTGGTCATCGAGAAGATGCGGAAGATCGAATCCGGCCGCATCGGCGTGTCGGCGTCGGGCGTTTGCCGGCCGATGGCGTCGAACCAGCCGATCCGGCCGCGGCGGCCGACCAGCAGGGTGGCGCCGGGGATGGTTCCCTTGTCGGCCTCGCGCTTGAATGCATCGGAGGCCCGCTGCAGCCGAGCCTGGGACAGGCCCAGCGCCTCGGGGCGGTCATCCGGCAGCGGCGGCGTCAGCGAGCGGAGCGCGGAAAGGGGCGCGCTGGATGCGGCGGTCGGCGGGGTCATGGGCTCTCCCTGAAGTCCTGTTGTCGGTTTGCATCAAGTCTGGCGCGGAAGTTGTGGTCTGACCAGTCGATTTGCCCCATTGCACCCTTGCATTCGGGGGGAGGTCTATGCTTCAAAGCGCGCGAACCGGCGACACTGTCCCGGCTCGCTAGGAGTGTAGCTCAATTGGTAGAGCACCGGTCTCCAAAACCGGGGGTTGGGAGTTCGAGCCTCTCCACTCCTGCCAGCGAGATCAAGCACTTAAGCCAAAAATCGACGAGACAGGTGAGGCCGGGGCCCGCGATGCGCGAGCCCCGAATGCGTTTCGGCGACCTCTTATTGCTTCACATAGGGACAGTTGCCGTCCTTCAGCGGCCGGAACACCTGGTCGCCGGGCACCTCCGCCAGCACCTTGTAATAGTCCCACGGGCCCTTCGATTCCTCCGGCTTCTTCACCTCGAACAGGAACATCGAGTGCACCATGCGGCCGTCCTCGCGCAGCACGCCGTTGTCCGTGAAGGCGTCGCGCACCGGAGTCTCGCGCATCTTCGCGAGCACCGGCCTGGTGTCGCGGGTGCCGGCGGCCTTCACGGCATTGAGATAGTGCAGGGTGGCGCTGTAGGTCGCGGCCTGGTTCATGGTCGGCATCCGCTTCATCCGCTCGAAGAACTTCTTGCCGAAGGCGCGGGTGCGGTCGTTGAGATCCCAGTAATAGGCCTCGGTGATGATCAGGCCCTGCGCCAGCTTCAGGCCGAGGCTGTGGATGTCGGAGATGAACATCACGATGCCGGCGAGGTTCTGGCCGCCGGCGACGATGCCGAACTCGGCGGCCTGCTTGATGGTGTTGATGGTGTCGCCGCCGCCATTGGCCATGCCGATGATCTTGGCCTTGGAGGCCTGGGCCTGCAGCAGGAAGGACGAGAAATCCTGGTTGTTGAGGGGATGGCGGGCGCTGCCGACCACCGTGCCGCCGGCGGCACGCACGACGTCGCCGGTGTCGCGCTCGATCGAATGGCCGAACAGATAGTCGGCGGTGATGAAGAACCAGGTGTTGCCGCCGTTCTTGACGATGGCGCTGCCGACCGTGTGCGCATTGCCGTAGGTGTCGTAGGTCCAGTGCACGGTGTAGGGCGAGCAGGACTTGCCGGTGATGTCGGAGCTCGCGGCATCCGTCACGATCATCAGCTTCTCGAACTGCTTCGACATCTCCATGCCGGCGAGCGCGGTGGCCGAGGTCGGCATGTCGATGACCATGTCGACGGCCTCGTTCTCATACCATTTGCGCACGATCGCGGCGGCGATGTCGGCCTTGTTCTGCGGATCGGCGCTGATCACCTCGATCGGCTTGCCGAACATCGTGCCGCCGAATTCCTCGATGGCGAGCTTGGTCGCCTCGAGATTGCCCTGGCCGCCAATGTCCGAATAGACCGACGAGAAGTCGCTGAGCACGCCGATCTTGAGCGGCGCCTGGGCGCGGGCGGGGACGGCGGTGAGGACGAGAGTGGCAAGGCCGATGGCCGCAAGGCTCATCACGCCCTTCCGCGGGGCAGACATCATGGATTTCCTCCGGATCATTGTTCTTATGGGCTGCAGCATGCGGGCCCGAATCATCATGAGCAAGCGCGGGCTGCGCATGAACCACGGCATTTCGTCGCGGTGCTCCGCCGTTCTCCCATCGCGCGGAAAGACAGGGGCGGCAGCGGTAATCCGTGGCCAGCCTTCGGTGCCCGCGCGGCCGTCGAGCGAATGCGCGTTGTCGGTCGGGCAGGCGCTGTTTTTTCCGTGCCGCGAACCCGGCAACACGGTAGGCTGCCGTTCAACCCTGCATTGAAGGCGCGAAAGAGGTTGGGAGCATGAGGAGTTTTGCTGCGCTGGCGGTCGGGAGCGGCATCGCACTGGCGCTCGGCTTGTTGTCGGTGCTGGCCTCACCCGCGATAGCGCAGACCAAGCCCGCGCAGGAGATCAAGCTGTCGTATTCGCCATGGGCGAAGGCCTGTACGCGCGAAGCAGATGTTGACGGCAAGCAGATCTGTTTCACCACCAAGACAGCGCGGTCCGCCGAGAACGAGCGAGTTGTCGTGGCCGTGCTCGTCGAGAGAGACGGGGAGGCCCGTAAGGTCTTAAGGGTGGTTCTCCCGCTCGGTCTGCAAACCGTTCACGGAACGCGGATCATCGTCGACGCGGAGAAGCCGATCCAGAGCACCTATTTGTTCTGCGGCGCAGACGGCTGCGTCTCGGACTACAATGCGACGCCTGAGCTGATCGAAATGCTGAAGAACGGCAAGAGCCTGGTCGTTCAAGCCATCAATGCGAATGGCGCACCGCTGTCGCTTCCGCTTCCGCTCGCCGATTTGGCCCAGGCGCTCGGTGCCAAGGCAGGCAACTGGAATGCTGTCGACGAGCAGCAAAGAAAGATGTTCGTGGCTCTGTTCAAGATCAGGAACAACAAGAGCCTCCCGATTTTGAAACCGAATCTCTCTGTCATGGCGCCCTGGACCAAGTTCTGCCTGAAGGGCAAGGACGCCGATGCCAAGTTGGTCTGCTTCACGGGCAAGGACGGCCGGATCGAAACGGGCCAACCCTTGCTCGCGGCCGTGGTCATCGAGCCGGAAGCCGACCCGAAGAGGCTGCTGCGGATCACGCTGCCGTTGGGCATGGATTTCGCCGAAGGCACCCGGTTGATGATCGACAGCGAGCGGAGTCTGCAGAAGCCGTTCATCATCTGCTTCAAGAACGGTTGTATGTCGGACTACGAGCTCACCCCGGAACTGTTGGGCAGCCTGCGCCGCGGTCAGACCATCAACGTTCAGGCCACGATGAATACCGGGCAGGTGGTTTCGATGAGCCTGCCCTTGCGTGACTTCAACAAGGCCTATGACGGGCCTCCGACGGACCCAAAAGCGTTCGAAGCCCAGCAGAAGAAGCTGCAGCAGGAGCTGGCGCAGCGCGCGAAGGGATCCAAGACGGGGCAGCAGGCCAACATCGCCGACGCCATCGGCGCCGACGCTGCGCCGCCCGCCCAGACCAAGCCGGCTGCCCTCGGTGCCGTTCTTGCTTCCGGCCACTCACCCGGCAAACGGATCGCTCTGGTGATCGGCAATTCGGCCTATCAGAACGTTCCGGCGCTCCCCAATCCTGGCCGGGACACCGCTCTGGTGGCGGACGCGCTACGTCGGGCGAATTTTCAGACCGTGATGCTGGAGAACGACCTGGGCAGAGATCAACTCGTCGGTGCGCTGCGCGAGTTTGCACGGCAGGCCGAGTCCGCCGACTGGGCCGTCGTCTATTACGCCGGACATGGCATGGAGGTCGCAGGAGTCAACTATCTCATCCCGGTCGATGCCAGGATCGCAAGCGATCGCGACATCAGCCTCGAAGCGGTCTCGATCGATCAGGTGCTCAACTCTGCGGAGCGGGCCAAGCAACTGCGCCTGGTGCTGCTGGATGCATGTCGCGACAATCCCTTCGCCAGTCAGATGAAGCGAACCATGACGGTGGCGTCCAGGTCCGTCAGCCGCGGTCTGGCGCAGATGGAGCCCGATCCCGGGACGCTGGTCGTGTTCGCCGCAAAGCATGGCGAGACCGCTCTCGACGGCGATACAGCGAACTCGCCGTTCGCCACGGCCTTCGTCAAGAACATGCAGGTTCCAGGTCTCGAGGTTCGCCGCCTGTTCGACAACGTGCGCGACGACGTGATGGACATGACCGAACGCCGGCAGCAGCCGTATACCTATGGCTCGGTGCCGGGGCGGGTCGACTTCTATTTTGCGACGCCGAAGTGAAACGCGTCGGCCGCACGCGCCCGGGGCAGATCCACCAACCGACCGGGCCGGAGGGCCGTAGGAGCGTCGTTCACCTCGGTACCTTGACCTTCGGCCGGGTCGACAGTAGATATCGAGGACCTGCAGCCGGCCCGCTACACGCGGATATCCGGCGCGGCTTTTCACTCCCCGAACAAGCGAGCCCGTGGATTCGGCTCATCTCTCCGACAAGAGGGTGGGCCACGGTCGGCTGTTCGGTTTTCCCAGTCAACTCTTCAATCGTCCGATGACGGACGAGGACCCCTGACGATGGCTACCAGCCCGTTCAAATTCCTGCAGGAAGTGCGCTCGGAGACCGCCAAGGTCTCGTGGCCGAGCCGTCGCGAGGTCACCATCACCACGATCATGGTGTTCGTGATGGTGGCGCTGGCCTCGATCTTCTTCTTCGCCGCCGATCAGATCATCCGTTATCTCATCACCCTCGTGCTGGGCATCCACTGATGGCAATCGCAACGCAAAGCTCCGACAAGCGCTGGTACATCGTTCACGCCTATTCGAACTTCGAGAAGAAGGTCGCGGAGTCGATCCGCGAGCAGGCCAAGCAGCGCAATCTCGAGGATCTGTTCGAGCAGGTGCTGGTGCCGATCGAGAACGTCACCGAGGTGCGCCGCGGCCGAAAGATCAACGCCGAGCGCAAGTTCTTCCCCGGCTACGTGCTGGTGAAGATGAAGCTGACCGACGAGGCGTTCCACCTGATCAAGAACACGCCCAAGGTGACCGGCTTCCTCGGTGCCGAGAACAAGCCGATGCCGATTTCCGAAGGCGAGGCGATGCGCATCCTGAACCAGATGCAGGAAGGCGTGGAGCGGCCGAAATCGTCGGTGTCGTTCGAGATCGGCGAGAACGTCCGCGTCGCCGACGGCCCGTTCGCCTCGTTCTCCGGCGTGGTCGAGGAAATCGATGAGGCCCGCTCGCGCCTCAAGGTCGCGGTGTCGATCTTCGGCCGCGCCACCCCGGTCGAACTCGAGTTCAACCAGGTCGAGAAGGTCGTCGGCTGAGGCCGGCGATCCACGCTTTCTCCGCCGTCAGAGCTGAGCCCGGAATCCATAGCCTCGATCGGGAATGGGACGGCGAAGTGCCAGCTCCAGCGTGCCTCACGCGGCACCCTGTGGCTATGGAGTCCGGGCTCGCCCTGCGGGCGCCCCGGAATGACGGGAGGAGGGAGCTTTGCCCTCAACCCTTTCCTTTTCGTCCGATCTCGTGTATCGGGCGCGCTTCGCTCCCCGGACGGGGGCGATTTCGTTCGTGGGAGGCGTGACCGGCTTTGCCAGCCGGGCCAAGCGCGCCGGACCACGGTCCCAAACCTCGCCTGACGGGTTTTGTCGCCCCAAGGCGTTGCGTTCGCATCAGGCAAGGTCGCGAGCGCATTGGAGAATCCCAATGGCAAAGAAAGTAACCGGCTACCTGAAGCTTCAGGTGCCGGCCGGCGCGGCCAACCCGTCGCCGCCAATCGGCCCGGCGCTCGGTCAGCGCGGTCTCAACATCATGGAGTTCTGCAAGGCGTTCAACGCGCAGACCCAGAAGGAAGAGAAGAACACCCCGATCCCGGTGGTCATCACCATTTACGCGGACCGGTCCTTCACCTTCGAGATGAAGACCCCCCCGATGTCCTACTTCCTCAAGCAGGCCGCCAAGATCCAGTCGGGCTCCAAGGCCCCGGGTCGCGACAAGGCCGGCAAGGTGACCAAGGCGCAGGTGCGCGAGATTGCCGAGAAGAAGATGAAGGACCTGAATTGCGACTCGATCGAGTCGGCCATGAAGATGGTCGAGGGCTCCGCCCGCTCGATGGGTCTGGAAGTTGCGGGGTAAGCGGCCATGGCACTCGGAAAGCGTTTGAAGAAGGCCCGCGAGGGTATCGACCGCACCAAGCTCTACCCGCTTGCTGACGCGATCAAGATGATCAAGGAGCGGGCCGTGTCGAAGTTCGACGAGACCATCGAGGTCTCGATCAACCTCGGCGTCGATCCGCGCCACGCCGACCAGATGGTCCGCGGCGTCGTCATGCTGCCGAACGGCACCGGCCGTACGCTGCGCGTGGGCGTGTTCGCCCGCGGCGCCAAGGCCGAGGAAGCCAAGGCCGCCGGTGCCGACGTGGTCGGCGCGGAGGACCTGGTCGAGAAGGTGCAGAACGGCAACATCGACTTCGACCGCTGTATCGCCACCCCCGACATGATGCCGCTGGTCGGCCGTCTCGGTAAGGTGCTCGGTCCGCGCGGCATGATGCCGAACCCGAAGATCGGCACCGTGACCATGGATGTCGCCGGTGCCGTCAAGGGCGCCAAGGGCGGCTCGGTCGAGTTCCGCGTCGAGAAGGCCGGCATCATCCAGGCTGGCGTCGGCAAGGCCTCGTTCGCCGAGGACAAGCTGGTCGAGAACATCAAGGCGCTGGCGGATGCGGTGGTGAAGGCCAAGCCGGCCGGCGCCAAGGGCACCTACGTCCAGCGCGTCGCTGTGTCCTCGACGATGGGCCCCGGCGTCAAGGTCGAGCCGGGCACCGTGCTCGCGTAAGCGGCCGGGCATAGGTTAGTTAGAAGGGCGGGATCGTTCATCGATCCCGCCCTTCGCATTTGGAGTGCCTGCCGCCATGCCCGACAAGGTCCTGATCTATTCCCGCCTGCCGAAGTCGCTGACCCAGCGCTTTGCCGACCGCTTCGAACTGCTCGACAGCGGCGGCAAGCCGGCGCACGAGGTTTTTCCGGCGGACGAGGTCGCGCGGATCCGGGCGCTGATCACGGCCGGCGGCACGCCGCTCGGCGCAGTCGACATGGACAGGCTCCCGGCGCTCGGGGCGATCGTCTGCTATGGCACCGGCTATGACGGGGTCGACCTGAAGGCGGCCGCGGCCCGTAACATCGCCGTCGCACATAGCCCGGGCGCCAATGCCGCGGCGGTCGCGGACGTCGCTGTGATGCTGATGCTGGCGAGCACGCGGCGGCTGATGGTGGCAGACGCTTACGTCCGCGACGGGGGCTGGGCGTCCGCAAAACCATCGCCGCTGATGAAGCCGCCGCCGAGCCTCGCCGGCTGCAAGGTCGGCGTCTACGGCATGGGCGAGATCGGCCGCAAGATCGCGGCCCGGGTCGTGGCGTTCGAGACCGAAATCGGCTATTTCAGCCGCACGCGCTACGACGACCTGCCGTATCAATATTTTCCGAGCCTCGAGGCGCTCGCCGAATGGTGCACCGTGCTGATGATCGCGGTCCGTGCCAGCGCCGAGACCACTCACGTCGTCAACGCCGGGCTCCTGAAGCGGCTGGGGCCCGACGGCCATGTCGTCAACATCTCGCGCGGCTCCGTCATCGACGAGCGCGCGCTGCTGGCGGCGCTACAGGACGGCACCATCGCCGGCGCCGGCCTCGACGTGTTCGAAACCGAGCCGCATGCGCCGGATGAGCTGACCATGCTGCCGAACGTGGTGGTGACCCCGCATATCGGCGGCAACACCAGGGAGGCGCACGTCGCCATGCAGGCCTGCGTGGTCGCCAATCTTACCGCGTTCTTTGCGGGCGAGACGTTGCCTCATCAGGTGAAGTAGCCGCAGGACGCGTGTCGTAGCCCGGATGAGCTTCGCCTTCGCCCTTTCGGGCGCAGCCGTCCGCTCATTCGGGCTACGGATCTCGCTCCGTCGCTGCCGGATCGTTCCGCGCCGGTGCAGAAATATTTCGATGCACTGCACGGCTCTGTGAATTGCGAGCCATTCTCGAATGCATCTAACTCGCGTTGTCGAACGAAAGACAGCGAGGGCGGCAATGGCGGCGTTCACATTGAAGATCAACGGGCGCGAGCATCAGGTCGATGTCGATCCCGGAACTCCCTTGCTCTGGGCCATCCGCGACAATGTCGGGTTGACCGGCACGAAGTATGGCTGTGGCGTCGCGCAGTGCGGCGCCTGCACCGTCTATGTCGATGGCCAGACCGTCCGCTCCTGCTCGTTGCCCGTCTCGGCGGTCGGAAAGAGCGAGGTGACCACGATCGAGGGGCTGACCTCCACTGAAGCCGTCGCCGTGCAGAAGGCCTGGGCCGCGCACGATGTGCCGCAATGCGGCTACTGCCAATCGGGGCAGGTCATGAGCGCGGCCGCGCTGCTCGGCCTCAATCCCAAGCCCACCGACCAGGACATCGACCTGGCGATGAACGGCAACATCTGCCGCTGCGCGACCTATGTCCGCATCCGCGCTGCGATCCATTCCGCCGCCAAGTCGCTGGAGGGCTGACGATGAATGCATATGTGAAGCCCGCTGCCTCAACCGCATTGTCCCGGCGTTCGCTCCTGAAAGCCGGCGCAGGCCTGGTGCTCGCCACCTATGTCGCCCGCAACGGTGTGGCTTACGCGCAGGATGGCGCCGCGGCCAAGTCCGTCAACATCGCGCCGAACACGTTTCTGGTGATCGGCCAGGACGACACCGTCACCGTTCTCTGCAAGCACATCGAGTTCGGACAGGGCCCGTTCACCGGCATGGCCACCCTGGTGGCCGAGGAGCTCGATGCCGATTGGTCGCAGATGCGCGCCGATCACGCGCCCTCGAATCCGGTGCTCTACAAGAATCTCTTGTTCGGGGTGCAGGGCACTGGTGGCTCGAGCGCGATCGCCAATTCCTACGAGCAGATGCGCAAGGTCGGCGCCGCCGCGCGCGCGATGCTGGTGGCTGCGGCCGCCGACGAATGGAAGGTGCCGGCTGAGGAGATCACGGTCGATAAAGGCATCGTCCGACATCCCTCCGGCAAACAGAGCGGTTTCGGCGCGCTGGCCGCGAAGGCGATGCAGCAGCCGGTGCCGGCGAATCCGCAGCTCAAGGATCCCTCCGCCTTCAAGCTGATCGGCAAGGAAGGCGCCGTGACCCGGCTCGACAGCGTGGCGAAGTCGAACGGCTCGGCCGAGTATACGCTCGACATCAAGGATCCGGGGACCTTGACCGTGCTGGTGGCGCGCTCGCCGCGCTTCGGCGGCAGGGTGGCCTCGTTCGACGCATCAGCAGCGAAGGCCGTGCCTGGCGTCGTCGACGTCAAGGAGGTGCCAAATGGCGTCGCCGTCTATGCCGAGGGCTTCTGGCCGGCCAAGACCGCGCGCGACCTGCTCGAGATCTCCTGGGACGACAGCAAGGCGGAGACGCGCGGGACGGCGCAACTGCTGGAGGAGTTTCGCGCGCGCGCAAAGAAGCAGGGCGCGCTGGTGAAGCAGGAGGGCGACGTTGACGCCGAGATCGCCAAAGGCGGCAGGCTGATCGAGACCGAGTTCGTCTTCCCGTATCTGGCCCATGCGCCGATGGAGCCGATCAACGCCTTCATCCACTGGAAAGGCGACACCGCCTCGGCGCGCTATGGCAGCCAGTTTCCGACGCCTGATCACGCCGTGATCGCGCAGGTGCTTGGGCTCGACATCGCCAAGGTCGATCTCAAGACGATTCTTGCTGGTGGCAGCTTCGGCCGGCGGGCGCAGCAGTCGACCCACGTCGCCACAGAGCTGGCGCAGGTCGCCAAAGCGATCGGGCCGGGACGTCCGGTCAAGCTGGTGTGGTCCCGCGAGGATGATATGCGCGGCGGCTACTACCGACCGTTCAGCCTGCACCGGATGCGTGGTGTGGTCCGCGACGGCAAGATCGTGGCGTGGTCGGATACGATCGTCGGGCAGTCGATCATGAAGGGCTCGCCGTTCGAGGCGATGACCATGAAGAACGGCCTCGATTCGACGGCCTATGAGGGCTCCAACGAGATCCCTTACCAGGTGCCGAATTTCCGCTGCGACCTGCATCAGGTCGATGTCGGCGTGCCCGTGCTGTGGTGGCGCTCGGTCGGCCACACCCATACCGGCTACGCCGTCGAGGCGTTTGTCGATCAGTTGCTCGAAGCCGCCGGCCAGGATCCTGTGGAGGGACGACTGGCGATGATGGCCGACAAGCCGCGTCACGCCGGTGTGCTCAAGGCGGTCGCCGAGCTCGCGGACTGGAAGGGCGCCAAGCTCGAAGCGGGCCGTGCCCGCGGTGTGGCCGTGGTCGAGAGCTTCAACACCTACGTCGCCCAGGTGGTCGAGCTGTCGATGGGCGCCGACGGACCGGTCGTGCATAAGGTCTGGTGCGCTGTCGACTGTGGCGTCGCAGTCAATCCCGACATCATCCGCGCCCAGATGGAGGGCGGCATCGGCTTTGCGCTAGGCCACATCCTCTATGCGCAGCAGCCGCTCGACGAGGGACGACCGGTGTCGGGCAATTTCGACACCTACCGCTCGCTGCGCATCCACGAGATGCCGCAGATCGAGGTTGCGATCGTGCCGTCGGCCGAGAAACCCTCGGGAGTCGGCGAGCCCGGCGTGCCACCGCTGGGACCTGCCGTCGCCAACGCCATGGCCAGGCTAGGTCTGCCGCGGCCGACCCAACTGCCGATCCGGCCGGGAGACACCGCATGAGCCTGTTCAGAACGGCGACGATGGCGCTGCTCGCTGGCAGCCTGGCTGCGGTTGCGATCGTAGCCCTGCCGGCACTGCGGCGCGCCGATGCGGCGCCCGAGGCGACGCGCGTCGCCGGCGTGCTCAAGCCGGTGGCGGACTTCGCCAGGATCAAGAGCAAGGACAAGCGCGCCGTGGCGCTGTTCGAAGAGGCCGGAAAGGTGCTGCAGTCGCCGCGATGCATGAACTGCCATCCGGCCGGCGACCGGCCGACCCAGACCGACAGGATGATTCCGCATCAGCCGCTGGTGGTCCGCGGCGAGGCCGGCATGGGTGCGCCCGGCGGGCTCGCCTGCACGACCTGCCACCACGAGGCCAATTTCGACGCGGCGCGCGTGCCGGGTAATCCCAAATGGCAGCTGGCTCCGATCGAGATGGCTTGGCAGGGCAAGTCGCTCGGCCAGATCTGCGCACAGATCAAGGATCCAAATCGCAACGGCGGCAAGACCATGGCGCAGCTGATTCACCATATGGCTGAGGATGAGCTGGTCGGCTGGGGCTGGAATCCGGGAGCAGGGCGGACCCCGGCCCCGGGAACCCAGAAGCAGTTCGGCGAGCTGATCAAGGCCTGGGCCGACGCCGGAGCGGCCTGTCCGAAGGGCTGAGGCGGGATTGCGCCCTGCGCGCGCAATGCCCGGTGGCCCTGATGAGCGCAGCGACATCCGGGTTCTCCGGCAGGGCACGTGAGACCCCGCACGTCGCTATCGCCGAACGCGCGTCCCGCGCGCCGGCTGTCGCTCATCCGGGCGACGGGGCTCCTACCCGGCTCCACGGCATGGCCCAACTGGTGCGATTTTTGCTCTTGGGGTCTTGGCAAGTCGCGATCGAGCGGTTAAAGAACCGGCTTCCAGGCGGGCCGGCTGTTGCTGGCGCGCCTGTGCGCGCATTCCGAAAGTTGAGAGGAGCCAGCATTCCTTTTGAGGATATCCGTTTGGATTTCTCGGAAGGAAGAAGGATCTTTCTGCTCTCGAAAATGCCGCAGGGGAGGTCGGTCCGCCGATCACCCCGATCCTGTCCGAGACTGCAGGCGCCGGCGTGGAATCCAATTTCCTCAATGGCTTAATCATCCAGCCTGCATAGACGGGTGAAGACCGGATTTCGGCATGTCCACTGCCTTCGTCGTGGTGGCATGCAGGTTTGGTTCGAACCTCGACACTCCGCGAGCCTCCCAGGGATCCCTGGGGCTTTCGGAAGGGCAGGCTATTCATCGCCGTTTTGCCTTGCGTGTC
Source organism: Bradyrhizobium sp. HKCCYLRH2015 (assembly GCF_051168215.1). NCBI lineage: Bacteria > Pseudomonadati > Pseudomonadota > Alphaproteobacteria > Hyphomicrobiales > Nitrobacteraceae > Bradyrhizobium > Bradyrhizobium sp. HKCCYLRH2015. The sequence goes on from NZ_JBNPUO010000001.1 coordinate 790,611, forward strand.
CTCGGGTTCTTCCGTCCGGAGGTCAGGTTTGGTGGGACGGCGGGTGCAACCCGGCGGTCCCGCTTTCGGGCGAAGGCCGCCAACCGGAGAGAGCTTGCTGTGGAACGAGCGGCAAAAAAAGAGGCGGTCGAGCAGCTGCACGAGGTCTTCAAGACCACGGGCGTTGCCGTCGTCGCTCACTATTCCGGCCTCACCGTGGCCCAGATGCAGAAGCTGCGCATGCAGATGAAGCAGGCTGGCGCGTCGGTGAAGGTCTCGAAGAACCGTCTCGCCAAAATTGCTCTTGAAGGCACGGACGTCGTCGGCATCGGTTCCCTGTTGAAGGGGCCGACCGTGATCGCAACTTCGAGCGATCCTGTCGCGGCGCCCAAGGTTGCCATCGAATTCGCCAAGGCGAACGAAAAGTTCGTCATCCTCGGCGGCTCGATGGGCTCAACCGTCCTGAATGTCGACAGCGTCAAGGCTCTGGCCTCGCTGCCGTCGCTGGACGAACTGCGCGGCAAGCTCGTCGGCCTGATCCAGGCTCCGGCGACCAAGCTCGCCCAGCTCGCCAATGCACCCGCGGCCAAGGTCGCGCGCGTCATTCAGGCTCATGCCTCAAAGGGCGAAGCGGCCTGACGCCCTTCGCAAACACTCACAACCTGGTTTCGAACCGAACCAAATCAAGGAACTACTTCAATGGCTGACCTGCAGAAGATCGTCGACGACCTCTCGGCCCTCACCGTTCTCGAGGCCGCTGAGCTCGCCAAGCTCCTGGAAGAGAAGTGGGGCGTGTCCGCCGCGGCCGCCGTGGCCGTCGCTGCTCCGGGTGCCGGTGGCGCCGCTGCCGCTCCGGCGGAAGAGAAGACCGAGTTCACCGTTGTCCTGGCTTCGGCCGGCGACAAGAAGATCGAGGTCATCAAGGAAGTCCGCGCCATCACCGGCCTGGGCCTGAAGGAAGCCAAGGACCTCGTCGAGGGCGCTCCGAAGCCGGTCAAGGAAGGCGTCAACAAGGACGAGGCCGAGAAGATCAAGGCTCAGCTCGAGAAGGCTGGCGCCAAGATCGAGCTCAAGTAATCGCTTCGATTACGCGAACGAAGTCCCCGGGCTGCCATGGGCAGGTCCGGGGCTTTCGAGAGATTATGATGGCCGGGTGGTAACATCGCCCGGTCATCATGTGGACAAGGAGTTTTGCAGGGGTATTGGGCGCGGCTCGGAATCACTGCAAAAGGCGTGCAACGGAACCGTCTGTTGTGGGCTGAACACGGAAAAGTGTGGAGATTTGGGGGCTTCGCTCTCGAATCTCGATTATTGTCAACCCATATTGGGTCGGCAGCACGAAAAGCCGGTTGATCGGTGGAGTGGCGTCTCCGTCCGTAAGCCGCTGGGAGATAGGCAATTTCGGGCTTTTGCAGTCCGTGACGAGATGGTTGTGACGAGCGGGTGCGTCCTCGCGCCTCGCGCGTCGTTTTGCGTTTTGCTGGTCTGAAGAACAGATCTGGGACGTTTCCGTTCCGGCTTTGAGCCTCAGATCCTCGAAATGGATCGAAATTCAACCCGAAGGGGCGGTGGCAGCCGCTGTTTCGGAAGGTTCGCCCCTCCGGGCGACGAAATGAGAGGCCACGATGGCGCAGCAGACATTCACCGGTCGCAAACGCGTTCGCAAGTTCTTTGGACACATCAAGGAAGTCGCGGAGATGCCGAACCTCATCGAGGTTCAGAAGGCGTCCTACGACCAGTTCCTGATGGTGGACGAGCCCACGGGCGGGCGGCCGGATGAGGGCCTGCAGGCGGTGTTCCGCTCGGTGTTCCCGATCTCCGACTTTTCCGGCACCTCGATGCTGGAGTTCGTCCGCTACGAGTTCGAGCCGCCGAAATATGACGTCGACGAGTGCCGTCAGCGTGGCATGACCTTCGCTGCGCCGCTCAAGGTGACCTTGCGCCTCATCGTGTTCGATATCGACGAGGAGACCGGCGCGAAGTCGGTCAAGGACATCAAGGAGCAGGACGTGTACATGGGCGACATCCCGCTCATGACCATGAACGGCACCTTCATCGTGAACGGCACCGAGCGCGTCATCGTCTCGCAGATGCACCGTTCGCCGGGCGTGTTCTTCGACCACGACAAGGGCAAGACCCATTCGTCGGGCAAGCTGCTGTTCGCCGCCCGCGTCATCCCGTATCGCGGCTCCTGGCTCGACATCGAGTTCGACGCCAAGGACATCGTGTTCGCGCGCATCGACCGTCGCCGCAAGCTGCCGGTGACGTCGCTGATGTTCGCGCTCGGCCTCGACGGCGAGACCATCCTGTCGACCTTCTACAAGAAGCTGATCTACAAGCGCATCAAGGAAGGCTGGCGCGTTCCGTTCGACGCCAACCGCTTCCGCGGCTATTCGACCGTCAACGACCTGATCGACGCCGACACCGGCAAGGTCGTGCTCGAAGCCGGCAAGAAGCTCACCGTCCGCGCCGCCCGCCAGCTCCAGGAGAAGGGGCTGAAGGCGCTGCGCATGTCGGACGAGGAGCTGCTCGGCAACTACATCGCCGAGGATCTCGTCAACCCGAAGACCGGCGAAATCTACGCCGAGGCGGGCGAGGAGATCACCGACAAGCTGTTCAAGGTGCTGAACGAGCAGGGCTACAAGGACCTGCCGCTGCTCGACATCGACCACGTCAATGTCGGGCCCTACATCCGCAACACGCTCTCGGCGGACAAGAACATGACGCGTGAGGACGCGCTGTTCGATATCTACCGCGTGATGCGTCCGGGTGAGCCGCCGACGCTCGATTCCGCGCAGGCGATGTTCCAGTCGCTGTTCTTCGATGCCGAGCGCTACGACCTCTCCGCGGTCGGCCGCGTCAAGATGAACATGCGCCTCGAGCTGGATGCGCCGGACACCCAGCGCACGCTGCGCAAGGAAGACATCCTGGCGGTCATCAAGACCCTGGTCGACCTGCGCGATGGCAAGGGCGAGATCGACGACATCGACCATCTCGGCAATCGCCGCGTCCGCTCGGTCGGCGAGCTGATGGAGAACCAGTACCGCATCGGTCTCTTGCGCATGGAGCGCGCCATCAAGGAGCGCATGTCGAGCGTCGACATCGACACCGTGATGCCGCAGGACCTGATCAACGCCAAGCCGGCCGCGGCCGCGGTGCGCGAGTTCTTCGGCTCGTCGCAGCTGTCGCAGTTCATGGACCAGACCAATCCGCTGTCGGAGATCACCCACAAGCGCCGCCTGTCGGCGCTTGGACCGGGCGGTCTGACCCGCGAGCGCGCCGGCTTCGAGGTGCGCGACGTGCATCCGACGCATTACGGCCGCATCTGCCCGATCGAGACGCCGGAAGGTCCGAACATCGGCCTGATCAACTCGCTGGCGACATTCGCCCGCGTCAACAAGTATGGCTTCGTCGAGACGCCGTACCGCAAGGTCAAGGACGGCCGCGTTACCGACGAGGTGGTGTATCTGTCCGCCATGGAGGAAGGGCGCTACCGCGTCGCGCAGGCCAACGTGCCGCTCGATGCCAAGGGCCGCTTCACCGAGGACCTCGTGGTCTGCCGTCATGCCGGCGAAGTCGTGCCGATGACGCCCGACAAGGTCGACTACATGGACGTGTCGCCGAAGCAGCTGGTTTCGGTGGCCGCGGCGCTGATCCCGTTCCTCGAGAACGACGACGCCAACCGCGCGCTGATGGGCTCGAACATGCAGCGCCAGGCGGTGCCGCTGGTTCGCGCCGAGGCGCCGTTCGTCGGCACCGGCATGGAAGGCGTGGTCGCCCGTGACTCGGGCGCCGCCATCGCGGCGCGCCGCTCGGGCGTGATCGACCAGATCGACGCCACCCGCGTCGTCATCCGCGCCACCGAGGATCTCGATCCGACCAAGTCGGGCGTCGATATCTATCGGCTGATGAAGTACCAGCGTTCGAACCAGTCGACCTGCATCAACCAGCGTCCGCTGGTGAAGGTCGGCGACATCGTCAAGAAGGGCGACATCATCGCCGACGGTCCGTCGACCGATCTCGGCGAGCTCGCGCTCGGCCGCAACGTGCTGGTCGCGTTCATGCCGTGGAACGGCTACAACTTCGAGGACTCCATCCTGCTCTCCGAGCGGATCGTGAAGGAGGACGTCTTCACCTCGATCCACATCGAGGAATTCGAGGTGATGGCCCGCGACACCAAGCTGGGTCCGGAGGAAATCACGCGCGACATTCCGAACGTGTCGGAAGAGGCGCTGAAGAACCTCGACGAAGCCGGCATCGTCTACATCGGCGCGGAAGTGCGCGCCGGCGACATCCTGGTCGGCAAGATCACGCCGAAGGGCGAGAGCCCGATGACGCCGGAAGAGAAGCTGCTGCGCGCCATCTTCGGCGAAAAGGCCTCGGACGTCCGCGACACGTCGCTGCGGGTGCCGCCGGGCGTGCAGGGCACGATCGTCGAAGTCCGCGTGTTCAACCGCCACGGCGTCGACAAGGACGAGCGTGCGCTGGCGATCGAGCGGGAAGAGATCGAGCGTCTGGCCAAGGACCGCGACGACGAGCAGGCGATCCTGGACCGCAACGTCTACAGCCGTCTCGCCGACATGCTGGATGGCCGCCAGGGCATTTCCGGTCCGAAGGGCTTCAAGAAGGACACCAAGATCACCCGCGCGGTGCTCGACGAGTATCCGAAGTCGCAGTGGTGGCTGTTCGCATCGCCGAACGACAAGCTGATGGCCGAGATCGAGGCCATGCGGAAGCAGTACGACGAGTCGAAGAAGGGGCTGGAACAGCGCTTCCTCGACAAGGTCGAGAAGCTGCAGCGTGGCGACGAGCTGCCGCCCGGCGTGATGAAGATGGTCAAGGTCTTCGTCGCCGTGAAGCGCAAGATCCAGCCGGGCGACAAGATGGCCGGCCGTCACGGCAACAAGGGCGTCGTGTCCAAGATCGTGCCGATCGAGGACATGCCGTTCCTCGAGGACGGCACCCATGCGGACATCGTGCTGAACCCGCTGGGCGTGCCCTCGCGCATGAACGTCGGGCAGATCCTCGAGACCCATCTGGGCTGGGCTTGCGCCGGCCTCGGCAAGCGTATCGCCCAGACGGTCGATGCCTACCTGTCGAAGCAGGACGTCAAGCCGCTGAAGGAGACCTTGAAGCGGATCTACGGCGACGACGAGACCATCAAGTCGCTCAACGACAACGAGTTGATCGAGCTTGGTCACAATCTGAGCCGCGGCGTGCCGATCGCCACGCCGGTGTTCGACGGCGCCAAGGAGGCCGACATCGAGGAGATGTTGAAGCTCGCCGGCCTCGACGCATCCGGTCAGTCGACGGTCTATGACGGCCGCACCGGCGATGCATTCGATCGCAAGGTGACGGTCGGCTACATCTACATGCTGAAGCTGCACCATCTGGTCGACGACAAGATCCATGCGCGTTCGATCGGCCCGTACTCGCTGGTCACCCAGCAGCCGCTGGGCGGCAAGGCCCAGTTCGGCGGCCAGCGTTTCGGCGAAATGGAGGTGTGGGCGCTCGAAGCCTACGGCGCGGCCTACACGCTGCAGGAGATGCTGACGGTGAAGTCGGACGACGTCGCCGGCCGCACCAAGGTCTACGAGGCGATCGTGCGCGGCGACGACACGTTCGAGGCCGGTATTCCGGAATCGTTCAACGTGCTGGTCAAGGAAATGCGCTCGCTCGGCCTCAACGTCGACCTGCACAACTCCAAGCTCGGACCGGCGCCGACGTCGGAAGCCGCCGAGTAGGTCAAGAGATCAGGCCCGGCCGTCTCGGACGGCCGGGTGCCGGCGCCTTCCCCCGCGGGTCAGGACAAGGCGCCCGTTGAGAGATTTTCGAATTTGCGGCCGACCCCCGATCGGCCCGCGAGGAGAATACGATGAACCAAGAAATTATGAATCTCTTCAATCCGACGACGCCGGCTCAGGTCTTCGACCAGATCCGGATCTCGATTGCGTCTCCGGAGAAGATTCTGTCCTGGTCCTACGGCGAGATCAAGAAGCCGGAAACGATCAACTACCGTACCTTCAAGCCCGAGCGCGACGGCCTGTTCTGCGCCCGCATCTTCGGGCCGATCAAGGACTACGAGTGCTTGTGCGGCAAGTACAAGCGGATGAAGTACAAGGGCATCATCTGCGAGAAGTGCTCGGTCGAGGTGACCTTGTCGCGTGTCCGGCGCGAGCGCATGGGCCATATCGAGCTCGCCGCTCCGGTCGCGCACATCTGGTTCCTGAAGTCGCTGCCGTCGCGCATCGGCCTGCTGCTCGACATGACGCTGAAGGATCTCGAGCGGATCCTGTACTTCGAATACTACGTCGTCCTCGAGCCGGGTCTGACCGCGCTCAAGGACCGTCAGCTGCTGTCGGAGGACGAGTACCTCAAGGCGCAGGACGAATACGGCCAGGACAGCTTCACCGCCATGATCGGCGCCGAGGCCATCCGTGAGCTGCTGCGCGGCCTCGAGCTCGAGAAGCTCGAGCAGACGCTGCGTGCCGAGATGCAGGAGACCGACTCCGACATCAAGCACAAGAAGCTCGCCAAGCGCCTGAAGATCGTCGAGGCGTTCCGCCACTCCGGCAACAAGCCGGAATGGATGATCATGACCGTTGTTCCGGTGATCCCGCCGGATCTGCGGCCGCTGGTGCCGCTCGACGGCGGCCGCTTCGCGACCTCGGACCTCAACGACCTCTACCGTCGCGTCATCAACCGCAACAACCGCCTGAAGCGGCTGATGGAGCTGCGCGCGCCGGACATCATCATCCGCAACGAGAAGCGCATGCTTCAGGAGGCGGTGGATGCGCTGTTCGACAACGGCCGCCGCGGCCGCGTCATCACCGGCGCCAACAAGCGTCCGCTGAAGTCGCTCGCCGACATGCTGAAGGGCAAGCAGGGCCGCTTCCGTCAGAACCTGCTCGGCAAGCGCGTCGACTATTCCGGCCGCTCGGTCATCGTGGTCGGTCCCGAGCTGCGCCTGCACCAGTGCGGCCTGCCGAAGAAGATGGCGCTCGAGCTGTTCAAGCCGTTCATCTACTCGCGGCTCGACGCCAAGGGCCTCTCGACGACCGTCAAGCAGGCCAAGAAGCTGGTCGAGAAGGAGCGCCCCGAGGTCTGGGACATCCTGGACGAGGTCATCCGCGAGCATCCGGTGCTGCTGAACCGCGCCCCGACCCTGCATCGTCTCGGCATCCAGGCGTTCGAGCCGGTGCTGATCGAGGGCAAGGCGATCCAGCTGCATCCGCTGGTCTGCTCGGCGTTCAACGCCGACTTCGACGGCGACCAGATGGCCGTGCACGTTCCGCTGTCGCTCGAAGCGCAGCTGGAAGCGCGCGTCCTGATGATGTCGACCAACAACATCCTGCATCCGGCCAATGGTCAGCCGATCATCGTGCCGTCGCAGGACATCGTGCTCGGTCTCTACTACGTCTCGATCATGCGCGAAGGCATGCCCGGCCAGGGCATGGCGTTCGGCAACATGGCCGAGCTCGAGCATGCGCTGCACGCCAAGGCCATCCATCTCCACAGCAAGATCAAGTACCGCTGGGAGGGGATGAACGAGGAAGGCAAGATCGCCAAGCGCTGGATCGAGACCACCGCGGGCCGCGTGATGCTCGGCAACCTGCTGCCGAAGCATCCGCGCGTGACGTTCGAGGTCATCAACAAGCTGATGACCAAGCGCGAGATCTCGGGCGTGATCGATCAGGTCTATCGTCACTGCGGCCAGAAGGAGACGGTGATCTTCTGCGACCGCATCATGGCGCTCGGCTTCTACAACGCCTTCAAGGCGGGCATCTCGTTCGGCAAGGACGACATGGTCGTGCCGGCGGGCAAGTGGAAGATCGTCGACACCACCCGTACGCTGGCGAAGGATTTCGAGCAGCAGTACAATGACGGTCTGATCACCCATGGCGAGAAGTACAACAAGGTCGTCGACGCCTGGTCGAAGGCCTCGGAAGAGATCGCCAAGGAGATGATGAAGGAGATCTCCGTCACCAAGAAGACGGCGACGGGGGCGGATGCCGACATCAACTCGATCTACATGATGTCGCATTCCGGTGCCCGCGGTTCGCCGGCCCAGATGCGTCAGCTCGCCGGCATGCGCGGCCTGATGGCCAAGCCGTCGGGTGAGATCATCGAGACGCCGATCATCTCGAACTTCAAGGAAGGTCTCTCGGTTCTCGAGTACTTCAACTCGACCCACGGCGCCCGCAAGGGCCTCGCGGACACCGCGTTGAAGACCGCGAACTCGGGCTACCTGACCCGCCGTCTGGTCGACGTGGCGCAGGACTGCATCATCACGCAGGACGATTGCGGCACCCATCTCGGCATCAAGATGCGCGCCATCGTCGATGCCGGCACGGTCGTGGCCTCGCTCGGCTCGCGCATCCTGGGCCGCGTGCCCTGCGACGACGTGCGCGATCCCGCGACCAACGCGGTGCTGGTCAAGGCCGGCACCTTGATGGAGGAAAGCCACATCGACGCCATCCAGCAGGCTGGCGTGCAGGAGGTGAAGATCCGCTCGGCGCTGACCTGCGAGCTGGTCAACGGCATCTGCAAGATGTGCTACGGCCGCGATCTGGCGCGCGGTACGCCGGTCAACCACGGTGAGGCCGTCGGCGTCATCGCCGCGCAGTCGATCGGTGAGCCCGGCACCCAGCTGACGATGCGCACTTTCCACATCGGTGGTGCGGCGCAGCTGAACGAGCAGTCCTTCGTGGAATCGAACTTCGAAGGCAAGGTGGTCATCAAGAACAAGGCGATCGCCCGCAACAGCGAGGGTCACCTGATCGCGATGGTCCGCAACATGGTCGTGACGATCGTCGACCCCGACGGCACCGAGCGTGCGACGCACCGCATCCAGTACGGCGCGCGCATGCATGTCGACGACGGCGACATGATCAAGCGCGGCCAGCGCATCGCCGAGTGGGATCCTTATACCCGTCCGATCCTCACGGAAGCCGAGGGTACGATCGGGTTCGAGGATCTGACCGAGGGTCTGTCGATCTCGGAAACGCTCGACGAATCCACCGGTATCGCCAAGCGCGTGGTCATCGACTGGCGTGGAACGCGCGGTGGCGCGGATCTGCGTCCGGCAATCGTGATCAAGGGCAAGGACGGCAAGGTGCTCAAGCTCGCCCGCGGCGGCGATGCCCGCTACATGCTGTCGGTCGACGCGATTCTGTCGGTGGACGTCGGTTCGACGGTGAAGCCGGGCGACATCCTGGCGCGTATCTCGACGGAAAGCGCCAAGACGCGCGACATCACCGGCGGTCTGCCGCGGGTGGCGGAGCTGTTCGAAGCGCGCAAGCCGAAGGATGCCGCGATCATCGCCGAGATCGCCGGCACCATCCGGTTCGGTCGCGACTACAAGAACAAGCGTCGCATCTCGATCGAGCCGGTCGACAAGACCGAGGAGCCGCGCGAGTACCTGATCCCGAAGGGCAAGCACATCCATCTGCAGGATGGCGACATCGTCGAGAAGGGCGACTTCATCGTCGAAGGCAACCCGGCGCCGCACGACATCCTGGCGATCAAGGGCATCGAGGAGCTCGCGGCCTATCTGGTCAACGAGATCCAGGAGGTCTACCGGCTGCAGGGCGTGCTCATCAACGACAAGCACATCGAGGTGATTGTCCGTCAGATGCTGCAGAAGGTGGAGATCACCGACCAGGGCGATACCGACATGATCTCGGGCGAACAGGTCGACAAGATCGAGTTCGACCTGCTCAACGCGAAGGCCGTGGAGGAGGCGAAGAAGCCGGCCACGGGCACTCCGGTTCTGCTCGGCATCACCAAGGCGAGCCTGCAGACCCGGTCGTTCTTCTCGGCGGCCTCGTTCCAGGAGACCACCCGCGTCCTCACCGAGGCGGCGGTCAACGGCAAGATCGATCCGCTCGAGGGTCTCAAGGAGAACGTCATCGTCGGCCGTCTGATCCCGGCCGGCACCGGCGCCTCGATGGCCCGCATCCGCGAGGTCGCCTTGAAGCGCGACAAGCTGATTCTCGACGAGCGCGAGAAGCAGGCGGCGATCGTGCCGGCGCAGCCCGAGCCTCAGCCGCTCGCGCTGCCGCCGGCAGAGTAACGGACGGTTGCGGCATGACCCTGACGGTGTCGGGGTCTGCCGTGCGTTCATCACGCGTAGAAAAGGCCGGCGTTTGCCGGCCTTTTTTTGACATTTTCTTCTCCTGTTGCCGCGCTGCTGCCCCGTTGTTCATCTTCCCTTCAGGGACAGAGGCGCTTTTGGAAGCATCAGATCCGCTGAGCTGATTTCCGTCGACTCCCGTGGCGATGCGCCGATTTGCTCCGGCGCAAACCTTCTGCGGGCCGGGTAGGCTATGGCCGATCGAGCCCCGAGGGTGGCAGGACCCCTGATATGGACGACCGGCAACGTCGCTGACAGCCGGAGATGGCGGAACTTCGATGCTTGACCTTGCGATTGTTGGTGGCGGTCCGGGTGGCCTGATGAGCGCCTGGTATCTGAGGCGCAAACTCGGCGATCTCTGCAAGGTGACGATCTACGAGGCATCCGACCGGCTCGGCGGCAAGATCGTGACGCGCAAGTTCGATACCGCTCCGGCGATGTACGAGGCTGGTGTCGCAGAAATCTACGACTACTCGATGACCGGCCCTGATCCGCTGCGCGAGCTGATCCAGCATTTCGGGCTGCAGACGATTCCGATGGATGCGCTGCAGGTCCAGCTCGACGGCGAGCTGCTCGACGACGTGCCGGGGCTGCGCCGCAAATACGGGCCGAAGACGGCTGCCGCGGTCGAGGCGTTCCGCAAGCGCTGCACCGACGTGATGTCGCCGGTCGAATATTACGAGGGCGTCGGCGCCCACGACAACGAGCACCCCTGGGCCTACAAGACCTGCGAGGAGCTGCTCGATGAGGAGGTCGAGGATCCCACCGCCAAGCGCTTCTTCAAGGTGATGTCGCGCTCCGACCTCGCGACCGAGGCCCACAACACCAACGGCCTCAATGCGCTCAAGAACTTCGTGATGGATATCGACGACTATATCGGCCTGTACTCGATTCAGAACGGCAACGAGCAACTGATCGAGTGCCTGCGCTCCGAGGTCGATGCCGACATCCAGCTCAATCATCGCGTGCTCCGCATCGGCAAGACGGAGGCGGGCCGCTACCGGCTCAACATGATGAACGGCAAGGGGCCGGAGACGCGCGAGTTCGATCTCGTGCTGGTGTGCCTGCCGCATTCCTGGCTGTCGACGGTCGGCTGGGAGGGCGAGAAGCTGCGCCAGTCGATGATCAAGCACATCGCCTATTTCGATCGTCCCGCGCACTACCTGCGCGTCTCGATCCTGTTCGACGAGCCGTTCTGGGGCGAGAAGATTCCGGGCTCCTGGTTCATGTCTGAGGCGTTCGGCGGCTGCTGCATCTACAACGAGGGCTCGCGCCACGATGTCGGCAAGCACGGCGTGCTCAACTGGCTGATCGCAGGCTCGGATGCGCTCGCCTTCGCCAACCTGTCGGACCAGGAACTGATCGATGCCGCGCTGAAGTCGCTCCCGGCGGCGCTCGGCGACGCGCGCGCGCACTTCATGGAAGGCAAGATCCATCGCTGGCTGTCGTCCGTCAACGCGCTGCCCGGCGGTCTGCCGGTACGCGACGTCATGACCAATCACCGGCCTGAGCCGAAGGAGCACCCCGGCATCGTCGTGGTCGGTGACTACCTGTTCGATTCGACCTTGAACGGACTGCTCGATTCCTCGGACGCCGCCACCGACATCATCCTGACCGAAATGATGCGGCTGCGCCGCGTCCGCTCGCAGGCCGAGATGCCGCTGTCGGACAAGATCGACCGAGACTATTTCGACAATTATCGCGGGCAGGGGCCGTACAGCGAAGCGTGGTCGCAGTTCACCGATCCGGACTATCTGACCAGCCTGATCAAGATCGTCTGGAACCGGGCCGGCAAGGGCAAAGGCTACAAGCTCCTGGTCGCCGGCTCCGCGAGCGGTGAACTGGTGGGAGCGCTCCGCGAGCGCGGCATCGATGCCTGGGGCATCGAAAACAACCGCTACATCCACGGCAAGACGCCGAAGGCGCTCAAGAAGTACAACAAGCTCGGCTCGATCACGGACATGCCGTTCAAGACCGGCGAGTTCGATTTCGTGTTCGAGACCAGCCTCTGCCACCTCGGTGACAAGCAGGTTGCGCGCGCGATTCGCGAACTGAACCGCGTCGTCAAGACCGGCCTCGTGTTCGGCTCGATCACCTCGGACATGGCTCCGGCGCTCGTCGACCGCTACGACCTGCTGCGCGGGGTCAAGAAGCTCGGCACCTGGTGGGAGTGGTCGGAGCTGTTCTTCGGCAACGGCTTCGATCTTGCCATGCATCGCCGCGACTGCACCGACGAGGTGTGGGCCGCGACGCTCGCGGCCAACAAAGGCCCGGGCCAATGGTACGCCGACGCGGACAGCCTGCGTTACTCGTTCTTCGACAAGGTCGAGGACGAAGACTGAGGACGCTGGCCGCGGCGCCGTGCAGATGTTAAAGGCCTGACGCGCAAGGCTGGCGCGTCGTCGGTCACGCTGCTTCGGTTGGTTGCATGGCGCCCAAGAAACCAGAGTCCAAGTCAGGGTCGGGTCCGGCCTCCAAATCAGGCTCGAAGCGAGGCTCGAAACCCGGTTCGGTCTCGGCTGCGCCCGGTCAGACCGAAGACGATCGGATCGCTGGCGAACGAATTGCGGCTGCCGCCGGCGCCGCTGCCGAGATCGCAAAGCGGCTTTCCGGAACCGCCGCGACGCCAACGACACCCGAATCGCCGCCGGCAACTCAAGCACCGGCCGCCGCCCTGCCGCCGGCCACCGAAGCGCTGCAGCCCTCCGAGCCGTTACTGGCCGGCACGCCGCCGGAGGCGACCAAGCCGGCACAGCCGCCAGAGCCGGCGCCGCCTTCAAAGCCGGCGCAGCCCTCAAAGCCGCCACAAGCCAGCAAGCCTGCGCCGCCGCCTTCCGACGATGATGACGACGAGGACGGCGAGGACGAGGACGACGAGCTCGACGACGACGATGACGACGAAGACCTCGTCGTCTACACCGCGCGCGAGGCCGCCGGCGCGCTCGCGACCATCTACGGCTTCGTCTCGCCGCTGCTCGCGAAATACAAGAAGATGCTGGCCTTCGTGTCGATCGGCGTGCTGATCGAGACCCTGTTCAACGTCATCATGCCGCTCAGCCTCAAGTTCCTGATCGACGATGCGCTCGGCGAAGAGGATTTCGAGGCGCTCTATCGCATCCTCGGCGTGCTGGCGGTTGCAGGCATCGTCACCTCGATCATTGCCGTGCTCTACGAGCGCTGGGATGCGCGGCTGGCGGCCTGCGTCATCTCGGATGTCCGCACCCGGCTGTTCGACCACGTGCAGAACCTGCCGGCGGCCTATTTCCAGCGCACCAAGCGCGGCGAGATCCTGTCGCGCTTCTCGGTCGACATGTCGGCGTTCGAGAACGTCGTGAAGAGCTTCGCCAACAGCGCCGTGCTGCCGTTCCTCGAGCTGATTGCGGGCATCATTCTGATGCTGTTCCTGAACTGGCAGCTCGCTGCGATCGCGCTCCTGGTGTTTCCGATCACCCTGATCGGCCCGCGCATCCTGACTCCGAAGGCGGTTCAGGCCAATTACGAGCAGAAACTGAACGAAGCGTCGCTGCTCGGCGTGATCCAGGAGAACATCGCGGCACAAGCCGTCATCAAGGCCTTCAGCCTGCACCGCAAGGTCTTCGGCTGGTTCAGCTTCCGCAACGACGCGGCGCGGCGCAAGATGGCCGATGCGATGTTCCTGTCGACCATGGTCGAGCGCACCGTCACGATCTCGGTGCTGCTGCTGCATCTCGTCGTGCTCGCTCTCGGCGCCTATCTCGCCACCAAGGGCCAGATCACGATCGGCACCTTCGTCACCTTCGAGAGCGCATTCTGGGAGGTGTCCTACAACATCGCCCATGTCATGCACTTCGTGCCGGTGTCGATCTCCTCGGCGGCCGCGATCCGGCACATGCAGGAGCTGCTGGACGAGCCGACCCGCGGTGCCGACCGGCCCGGCGCGCCGGATCTGCCCCGCATCAGCCACGACATCACCTTCGAGCGCGTGACCTTCCAGTACGAGGGCAGCCAGACGCCGGTGCTCGACAATCTGAGCCTCAAGCTCGACGTCGGCAAGCGGATCGCGATCGTCGGTCCGTCGGGCTCGGGCAAGAGCACGCTGCTCAACCTGATCCTGCGGCTCTACGTCCCCGATGAAGGCCGCGTCACCATCGACGGCGTCGACATCCGCAAGGTGACGCGCGATTCGTTGCGCGGCAGCATGGCCGTGGTGTTCCAGGAGAACATGCTGTTCAACATGTCGCTGCGGGAAAACATCCGGCTCGGCAAGGAGGGCGCCACCGACGCGGAGGTGGAGGAGGCGGCCAAGAAGGCCGAGATCCACCGCTACATCATGAGCCTGCCGCAGAAATACGACACCATCGTCGGTGAGCGCGGCGACACGCTGTCCGGTGGCCAGCGCCAGCGCATCGCGATCGCCCGCGCCATCATCCGCAACCCGTCCGTGCTGCTGCTCGACGAGGCGACCTCGGCGCTGGACCAGACCACGGAAGCCGCGATCAACCGCACCCTGCTGAAGGTCGCCAAGGGCCGTACCATGATCTGGTCGACCCACCGCCTGACCTCGGTGGTCGAGATGGACGAGATCATCGTCATCTCCGGCGGCCGGGCGATCGAGCGCGGTAGCCACGCCGAGCTCCTGGCGAAGAATGGGACCTATCGCAAGCTCTGGGACGACCAGGGCCATCAGCCGAGCCGGCTCGATCAGGCCGACGACGACAGCGATGATGAGGAGGATGACGACGACGAGGAGGATGATGACGATGACGAGGAATAGACGTTGAGCGGCGCATTGGTCTTCGTCAGCCGCTGCTGAATCCCGCGGCCGAGCGAGACCGCAAAGCGCGCCCAGCGTTGTGCCTGCCAATAGGGGCTGGCCCCGATCGAGACCGATCGGAAATTCCAGGCCTTGTCGAGCGACCACGCATCGCAGGCGATCTTGACCGGGTCGGCATAGAAGGCCGCGATCTTGGCCTCGCCCATGCCGTCAGTCGCCAGCCAGCGCGGAATGTGGACGTTGCAGAGGCGCTCGACGTCGGTGAACACCTTGTCGGAGCCGGTGCCGGTGACGGGGCAGGTGGTGCAGAAGGCATCGCCGATGAGCACGACGCCCGGCATGCGGTATCCAGTGTTGATGGTGAGGTCGGCGGGGCGGACCTTCACTTCCCCCCTCACGGCGTACGGGCCGGTGATCCGCCGCAGGCCGGGCAGGGCGGCCATCAGCGTTTCGACCGGGGCGCGCCGGATCGCCCGCAGCCAGGGGTCGTCCACCTCGCGATAGGCGAACAGGTTCGCCCGCATGCGCTCGCCGATCGGGAACAGGGTGATGTAGGGCACCCGCGCGTCGGCCCGCTCCTGGAAGTAGGTCATGGCCGGGAACGGGAAGGCGGCGCGGCCGGCCGGCGTCAGGTCGAACCCGATCGAGATCGAATGGGCGGGGCTGGTGATCTTGCGGGTGATTCCCAGCATGTGCCGCAGCCCAACGTTCAGCCCGTTGGCGAGCACGACGAGACGGGCGGAGATCGTCTGCCCGTTGGACAGCACGACCGACTGGCGATCCTCGCCTGGCGTGATCGCCACGGCCTTGGCGACGATTCGCGTCACGCGGCCGCGGATCTCGTCGCGCACGGCCGTCACCAGCGTGTCGTAAAGGATGCCGTATTGCGGGACCGGAGCCCGTTCGAGCACGTAGCCGAATCGGGCGATCCAGTTCTCCGGGGTCAGGGTGGCTTGGGTTAACGCCTTGTCGGCGATCCCGGTGCGACGGAATCGGCCGATCTGCCCGGCACCGGAGATCTTCTCGATTCGAAAGTCGGGCGGGGAGATCGCGTGGGGATCGACCAGAATCGCCGGGATGCCGGCACGCCCGAGCATGGCGGCCGTGATCGAGCCGGCCAAGCCGCCGCCAATGATCGCAATATCGGTATAGTCTGTCACGGGGCGCCTCGTCGTGGGCGCCATCCTTGTCGGCCAAAGCCAAAAAAAGCCTTATCTTCAATGTCTCTGGATATGTCCCTGGGTTGGAGAGGGGCTGGGCCGGCGCGGGCAGGGCTCTGCGGTCTACAGATACCTTAGGATGTAGGGGCGCGGTCGGAGCGGAAACTGCAGCGGCCAGAAGCGCTTCTTTGCGCGTCCTGCGGCGTCGTTTTGCTTGACTTGGATATTTACCGCTTATAAAAGGCCGGCACTCAACGACAGGCGGTGAGCTTCGCCAGCGTCGGTACGGATCACCCAGACCACCCGGAACAGGGCGGGACGGGCACCACCCTCGACGAATGCCGCTCAAACGCTGTCGATCATAGCTAGGCAATGCCAAAACGATATTAGATCTCTCGAGCTCGTTCTCTGGAGACCAATTTCGGATGCATGACCTCGGTAGGCCGCCCGCCAGCGCAAGCTGTTTGGTGGTGATCGCGGTCCTCTGTGGCGTCAAGCGCTTTCCGTTCAGCGATGAACGGTTGGCGCGATTTCGTTTTGCGCGGGTTTTGATCGCGCGAAACGGCCCGGTGAGGCGGGGAACCTCGAACAGAATTTGCGGAAGCCGGTCGCGGTCTCCGTGCGAACGTTGAGAAGGGTGAAGGCCAAGATGCCGACGATCAACCAGCTGATCGCAAATCCGCGCGAAGTGCAGAAGTCGCGCAAGAAGGTGCCGGCGCTGCAGCAGTCGCCGCAGAAGCGTGGCGTTTGCACGCGCGTCTACACCACGACCCCGAAGAAGCCGAACTCGGCGCTTCGTAAGGTCGCCAAGGTGCGCCTGACCAACGGCTTCGAGGTGATCGGCTACATCCCGGGTGAAGGCCATAACCTGCAGGAGCACTCGGTGGTCATGATCCGCGGCGGCCGCGTCAAGGACTTGCCGGGCGTGCGCTACCACATCCTCCGCGGCGTGCTGGATACCCAGGGCGTCAAGAACCGTAAGCAGCGCCGTTCGAAGTACGGCGCGAAGCGTCCGAAGTAAGACGTTCGAGAGAAGCGGGAACAAGATCACATGTCGCGTCGCCATTCAGCCGAAAAGCGTGAAGTGCTTCCGGATCCGAAGTTCGGGAACATCATCGTCACCAAGTTCATGAACTCGGTGATGTACGCCGGCAAGAAGTCGGTCGCCGAAGGTATCGTCTACGGCGCGTTCGGCATCATCGAGGCCAAGACCAAGCAGAGCCCGCTGACGGTGTTCGAGCAGGCCCTCGAAAACGTCATGCCGACCATCGAGGTCCGCTCCCGCCGCGTCGGCGGCGCGACCTACCAGGTGCCGGTCGAGGTTCGTTCGACCCGCCGGCAGGCGCTGGGCATCCGCTGGCTGATCTCGGCCGCGCGCGACCGCAACGAGAAGACGATGACTGAGCGGCTTTCGGCGGAGCTGCTCGACGCCTCGAACAATCGGGGTAACGCCGTGAAGAAGCGTGAAGACGTGCACCGGATGGCGGAAGCCAACCGCGCCTTCTCGCACTACCGCTGGTAACAGCGGCCCGAACGGAAATCAGGGAACACCTTCATGCCCCGCCAACATGCCATCGAGGACTACCGTAACTTCGGTATCATGGCGCATATCGACGCCGGTAAGACCACGACGACCGAGCGCATCCTCTATTACACCGGCAAGAGCCACAAGATCGGCGAAGTGCACGAAGGTGCCGCGACGATGGACTGGATGGAGCAGGAGCAGGAGCGTGGCATCACGATCACCTCGGCTGCCACCACCGCGTTCTGGAACGGCAAGCGCCTGAACATCATCGACACCCCTGGCCATGTCGACTTCACCATCGAGGTCGAGCGTTCGCTTCGCGTGCTCGACGGCGCCGTGTGCGTGCTCGACTCCAACCAGGGCGTCGAGCCGCAGACCGAGACCGTCTGGCGCCAGGGCGACAAGTACAAGGTGCCGCGCATCGTCTTCGCCAACAAGATGGACAAGACCGGCGCCGACTTCTTCAAGTGCCTGGCCGACATCGTCGACCGCCTGGGCGCGAAGCCGGTTGCGATCCAGCTGCCGATCGGTGCTGAGAACAACTTCAAGGGCTGCATCGACCTCGTGACCATGAAGGCGATCGTCTGGAACGACGAGGCGCTCGGCGCGAAGTTCGACTACGCCGAGATCCCGGCTGATCTGGCCGATCAGGCCAAGGAATATCGCGAGAAGCTGGTGGAAGCCGCCGTCGAGCTCGACGACGACGCGCTCACCGCGTTCCTGGACGGCAAGGAGCCGGACGAGGCGACCCTGAAGCGCCTGATCCGCAAGGCGGTGCTGACCGGCGCGTTCTATCCGGTGCTGTGCGGCTCGGCCTTCAAGAACAAGGGCGTGCAGCCGCTGCTGGACGCCGTCGTCGATTATCTGCCGTCGCCGCTCGACGTTCCCGCGATCAAGGGCACCGACGACAAGGGCAACGAGGTCGTGCGCAAGGCGGACGACAAGGAGCCCCTGGCGCTGCTGGCGTTCAAGATCATGGACGACCCATTCGTCGGCACGATCACCTTCTGCCGCATCTATTCGGGCATCCTGACCTCGGGCACCGGCGTCGTGAACTCGACCCGCGAGAAGAAGGAGCGCATCGGCCGCATGCTGCTGATGCATGCGAACAACCGCGAGGACATCAAGGAAGCCTATGCCGGCGACATCGTCGCCCTCGCTGGCCTCAAGGAAGCCCGCACCGGTGATACGCTGTGCGATCCGTCCAACCAGGTGATCCTGGAAAAGATGGAATTCCCGGAGCCGGTCATCGAGATCGCGATCGAGCCGAAGTCGAAGGCCGACCAGGAGAAGCTCGGCGTCGCGCTGGCGAAGCTGGCCGCGGAGGATCCGTCCTTCCGCGTGTCGACCGATCACGAGTCGGGGCAGACCATCCTCAAGGGGATGGGCGAGCTCCATCTCGACATCAAGGTCGACATCCTCAAGCGCACCTACAAGGTCGATGCGAACATCGGCGCGCCGCAGGTGGCGTTCCGTGAGCGTATCACCAAGCCGGCAAATGTGGACTACACCCACAAGAAGCAGACCGGTGGCACGGGCCAGTTCGCGGCCGTGAGCCTCGTGGTCGAGCCGAACGAGCCGGGCGGCGGCTACGTGTTCGAGTCCAAGATCGTCGGCGGTGCGGTTCCGAAGGAATACATCCCCGGCGTCGAAAAGGGCATCGAGAGCGTGCTCGGCGCGGGCGTTGTCGCCGGCTTCCCGGTGGTCGACGTCAAGGTGGCGCTGGTCGACGGCAAGTATCACGACGTCGACTCGTCGGCGCTGGCCTTCGAAATCGCCTCTCGCGCGGCTTTCCGCGAGGCGCTGCAGAAGGGCAAGTCGGTTCTGCTCGAGCCGATCATGAAGGTCGAGGTGGTGACCCCGGAAGACTACACCGGCTCGGTCATCGGCGACCTGAACTCGCGTCGTGGCCAGATCCAGGGCCAGGACATGCGCGGCAATGCCAACGTCATCAACGCGATGGTGCCGCTCATGAACATGTTCGGTTACGTGAACAACCTGCGCTCCATGAGCCAGGGCCGCGCGACCTTCACGATGCAGTTCTCGCACTACGCTGAAGCGCCGGCCAACGTGTCGGCCGAAGTCCAGAAGAAGTTTGCCTGATTGTCGTTAGCTCAAGTTAGCGACTGAACGGAGAGTCAAATGGCCAAAGCTAAGTTTGAACGTAACAAGCCCCACTGCAACATCGGCACCATCGGTCACGTCGACCACGGCAAGACCTCGCTGACGGCTGCAATCACCAAGATCCTGGCCGAGACGGGCGGTGCGACGTTCACTGCCTACGACCAGATCGACAAGGCGCCGGAAGAGAAGGCTCGCGGCATCACCATCTCGACCGCTCACGTCGAGTACGAGACCAAGAACCGCCACTACGCGCACGTCGATTGCCCCGGCCACGCCGACTACGTGAAGAACATGATCACCGGCGCCGCGCAGATGGACGGCGCGATCCTGGTCGTGTCGGCTGCTGACGGCCCGATGCCGCAGACCCGCGAGCACATCCTGCTCGCCCGCCAGGTCGGCGTGCCGGCGCTGGTCGTGTTCCTCAACAAGTGCGACATGGTCGACGATCCGGAGCTGCTCGAGCTCGTCGAGCTCGAGGTCCGCGAGCTGCTCTCGAAGTACGAGTTCCCGGGCGACAAGATCCCGATCATCAAGGGCTCGGCGCTCGCCGCTCTGGAAGATTCGGACAAGAAGCTCGGCCACGACGCCATCCTCGAGCTGATGCGCAATGTCGACGAGTACATTCCGCAGCCGGAGCGTCCGATCGATCAGCCCTTCCTGATGCCGGTCGAAGACGTGTTCTCGATCTCGGGCCGCGGCACCGTCGTGACCGGCCGTGTCGAGCGCGGCATCATCAAGGTCGGTGAGGAAATCGAGATCGTCGGCATCCGTCCGACCCAGAAGACCACCGTCACCGGCGTTGAAATGTTCCGCAAGCTGCTCGATCAGGGCCAGGCGGGCGACAACATCGGTGCGCTGCTCCGCGGCACCAAGCGCGAGGACGTCGAGCGCGGCCAGGTGCTGTGCAAGCCGGGTTCGGTCAAGCCGCACACCAAGTTCAAGGCTGAGGCGTACATCCTCACCAAGGAAGAGGGCGGCCGTCACACTCCGTTCTTCACCAACTATCGTCCGCAGTTCTACTTCCGCACGACCGACGTGACCGGCGTCGTTCACCTGCCGGAAGGCACCGAGATGGTGATGCCGGGCGACAACATCGCGATGGAAGTGCACCTGATCGTGCCGATCGCGATGGAGGAGAAGCTGCGCTTCGCCATCCGCGAGGGCGGCCGCACCGTCGGCGCCGGCGTCGTCGCCTCGATCATCGAGTAACAACAGCGAATAGGGAATGGCGGGTGGCGAATGGAGATATCCATTCGCCGTTCGCTACTCGCCACTCACTACTCAAAGAAAGATACGGCAATGAACGGCCAAAATATCCGCATCCGTCTCAAGGCGTTTGACCATCGTATCCTCGATACGTCGACGCGCGAGATCGTCAACACGGCGAAACGGACCGGCGCGCAGGTTCGCGGACCCATTCCGCTGCCGACCCGCATCGAGAAGTTCACCGTGAACCGTTCGCCGCACGTCGACAAGAAGAGCCGCGAGCAGTTCGAGATGCGTACCCACAAGCGCCTGCTCGACATCGTCGATCCGACCCCGCAGACCGTCGATGCTCTCATGAAGCTCGACCTGGCCGCCGGCGTCGACGTCGAGATCAAGCTCTAAGTTTTTGGATTCACGTTCGCCCCATCGCGGACATAGATAAGAACAGGAAGCACGCCGATGCGCTCCGGAGTGATCGCACAAAAGGTCGGGATGACGCGGGTCTTCACGGAGACCGGCGAACATATCCCCGTGACCGTGCTGAAGCTCGGCAATTGCCAGGTGGTCGGTCACCGCACCACCGAGAAGAACGGCTATGTCGCGCTGCAGCTCGGCAGCGGCAGCCGCAAGACGGTCTACATGCCGAAGGCGGAGCGCGGCCAGTTCGCGGTCGCCAAGGTCGAGCCGAAGCGCAAGCTCGCCGAATTCCGTGTCAGCGAGGATTCGCTGATCCCGGTCGGCGCCGAGATCCAGGCCGACCACTTCGTCGTCGGCCAGTTCGTCGACGTTACCGGCACCTCGGTCGGTAAGGGCTTCGCCGGCGGCATGAAGCGCTGGAACTTCGGCGGTCTTCGCGCCACGCACGGTGTGTCGATCTCGCATCGTTCGATCGGTTCGACCGGTGGTCGTCAGGACCCCGGCAAGACCTGGAAGAACAAGAAGATGCCCGGTCACATGGGCGTCGATCGCATCACCACGCTGAACCTGCGTGTGGTGCAGACGGACGTCGAGCGCGGCCTGATCCTGGTGGAAGGCGCAGTGCCCGGCTCCAAGGGCGGATGGATCTCGGTGCGGGACGCCGTCAAGAAGCCGCTGCCGAAGGAAGCGCCGAAGCCCGGCAAGTTCAAGGTCGCGGGTGAGCAGGCTGCCGAAGCGCCGGCCGTGCAGGAGGGCGCATAAATGGAACTGAAAGTCACCACCCTCGAGGGCAAGGAAGCCGGCTCCGTCCAGCTGTCCGACGCCATCTTCGGTCTGGAGCCGCGCGCTGACATCATTCAGCGTTGCGTCCAGTGGCAGCTGAACAAGCGCCAGGCCGGCACTCACAAGGCCAAGGGGCGCGCCGAGATCTGGCGCACCGGCAAGAAGATGTACAAGCAGAAGGGCACCGGCGGTGCTCGTCACGGCTCGGCTCGCGTGCCGCAGTTCCGTGGCGGCGGCCGCGCCTTCGGTCCGGTCGTGCGCTCGCATGCGACCGACCTGCCGAAGAAGGTCCGTGCGCTCGCTCTGAAGCATGCGCTGTCGGCCAAGGCCAAGGACGGTGATCTGGTCGTCTTGGAGAACGCCACCCTCGAGGCGGCGAAGACCAAGGCGCTGATCGGCCACTTCTCGGGTCTCGGCCTGACCAACGCGCTGATCATCGACGGCGCCGAGCTGCACAACGGCTTCGCCGCTGCGGCCCGCAACATCCCGAACCTGGACGTGCTGCCGATCCAGGGCATCAACGTCTACGACATCCTGCGCCGTCAGAAGCTCGTGCTGACCAAGGCGGCGATCGATGCGCTGGAGGCGCGCTTCAAATGAAGACCATCGATCCGCGCCACTACGACATCATCATCGCGCCGGTCGTGACCGAGAAGGCGACGTTCGCCTCGGAGCACAACAAGGTTCTGTTCAAGGTGGCCGCAAAGGCGACCAAGCCGCAGATCAAGGAAGCGATCGAGAAGCTGTTCGACGTCAAGGTCAAGAGCGTCAACACGCTCGTCCGCAAGGGCAAGACCAAGGTGTTCCGCGGCAATTTCGGTTCGCAATCGGACAGCAAGCGCGCGATCGTGACCCTCGAAGAGGGCCACCGTATCGACGTGACCACCGGACTGTAAGGCTGAGCTGCCATGGCACTGAAGACATTCAATCCCACGACGCCCGGCCAGCGCCAGCTGGTGATGGTCGATCGTTCGGCCCTGTACAAGGGCAAGCCGGTCAAGGCGCTGACCGAAGGCAAGCAGTCGAGCGGCGGTCGCAACAACACCGGCCGCATCACGGTTCGCTTCCTCGGCGGCGGCCACAAGCAGTCGTACCGCACGGTAGACTTCAAGCGCGACAAGGTCGACGTTCCCGCGACCGTCGAGCGCCTGGAGTATGATCCGAACCGGACCGCCTTCATCGCCCTGGTCAAGTATCAGGACGGCGAGCTCGCCTACATCCTGGCGCCGCAGCGCCTGGCGGTCGGTGACACCATCGTCGCCGGCAACTATGTCGACGTGAAGCCGGGCAACGTCATGCCGCTGGGCAACATGCCGGTCGGCACGATCGTGCACAACATCGAGGTCAAGATCGGGAAGGGCGGCCAGCTCGCGCGTTCGGCCGGCACCTACGCCCAGATCGTCGGCCGCGACCAGGACTACGTGATCGTCCGCCTGAACTCGGGCGAGCAGCGCCTGGTGCATGGCCGCTGCCGCGGCACCATCGGTGCGGTGTCGAACCCGGACCACATGAACACCTCGATCGGCAAGGCCGGCCGCAAGCGTTGGATGGGCCGCAGGCCCCACAACCGCGGTGTCGCGATGAACCCGATCGACCATCCGCACGGCGGCGGCGAAGGCCGTACCTCGGGCGGTCGTCACCCGGTCACTCCGTGGGGCAAGCCTACCAAGGGCAAGAAGACCCGCACCAACAAGTCGACCGATAAATTCATTCTCTTGAGCCGCCACAAGCGGAAGAAGTAAGGAACGACGGACATGGTTCGTTCAGTCTGGAAAGGCCCGTTCGTCGAGGCGTCGCTGCTCAAGAAGGCAGATGCGGCGCGCGCGTCCGGCCGTCACGACGTCATCAAGATCTGGAGCCGCCGCTCGACCATCCTGCCGCAGTTCGTCGGCCTGACGTTCGGCGTCTACAACGGCCAGAAGCACGTGCCGGTGGCGATCAACGAAGAGATGGTCGGCCACAAGTTCGGCGAGTTCTCGCCGACCCGCACCTTCCACGGCCATTCGGGCGATAAGAAAGCCAAGAAGGCTTGAGGATTAAGCGATGAGCAAACCAAAGCGCGAACGGAGCCTCCCCGAAAACGAGGCCAAGGCTGTGGCCCGGATGCTTCGGGTGAGCCCGCAGAAGCTGAACCTGGTGGCGCAGATGATCCGCGGCCGCAAGGCGTCGGCCGCCCTCGCCGACCTGCAGTTCTCGCGCAAGCGGATTGCGGTCGACGTCAAGAAGTGCCTGGAATCGGCGATCGCCAATGCCGAGAACAATCACGAGCTCGAGGTCGACGATCTCGTCGTCTCGCAGGCTTTCGTCGGCAAGGGAATCGTGATGAAGCGTTTCTCGCCGCGCGGCCGTGGCCGTTCGGGCCGAGTTTTCAAACCGTTTTCGCAGCTGACGATCATTGTGCGTCAGGTCGAGGCGAGCGCTTAAAGCAGGCGCTGGGAGAATACGATGGGTCAAAAGATCAATCCGATCGGTCTGCGTCTCGGCATCAACCGGACCTGGGATTCGCGCTGGTTCGCCGGCAAGGCCGAGTACGGCAAGCTGCTGCATGAAGACGTCAAGATCCGTGAGATCCTGCACAAGGAGCTCAAGCAGGCGGCCGTTGCCCGCATCGTGATCGAGCGTCCGCACAAGAAGTGCCGCGTCACGATCCACTCGGCACGTCCGGGCGTCGTGATCGGCAAGAAGGGCGCCGACATCGACAAGCTGCGCAAGCGCGTCGCCGACATCACCTCGTCGGACGTCGTCATCAACATCGTCGAGATCCGCAAGCCGGAGCTCGATGCCACGCTGGTCGCCGAATCGATCGCGCAGCAGCTCGAGCGTCGCGTTGCGTTCCGCCGCGCCATGAAGCGCGCCGTGCAGTCGGCGATGCGTCTCGGCGCCGAGGGCATCCGCATCAACTGCTCGGGTCGTCTGGGCGGCGCGGAAATCGCCCGCATGGAGTGGTATCGTGAGGGCAGGGTGCCGCTGCACACGCTGCGCGCCGACATCGACTACGGTGTGGCCACCGCGTTCACCACCTTCGGCACCTGCGGCGTGAAGGTCTGGATCTTCAAGGGCGAGATCCTCGAGCACGATCCGATGGCACAGGACAAGCGGATGAACGAAGGCGGCGGCGAGAGCTCGCAGCCCCGGTCGCGCCGCGACGCGGCCTGATCGATCAGCCGCGACAAGACAGGTTTGAGGGCTCAAAGCCATGATGCAACCAAAGAAGACCAAGTTCCGAAAGGCGCATAAGGGCCGTATCCACGGCGTTGCGTCCTCGGGCGCGACGCTGGCCTTCGGCCAGTTCGGGCTGAAGGCGATGGAGCCGGATCGCGTCACCGCGCGCCAGATCGAGGCCGCTCGTCGTGCCTTGACCCGTCACATGAAGCGCGCCGGCCGCGTCTGGATTCGCGTGTTCCCGGATCTTCCGGTGTCGAAAAAGCCGGCCGAGGTCCGCATGGGCTCCGGCAAGGGCTCGCCGGAATTGTGGGTGGCCCGCGTCAAGCCGGGCCGGGTGATGTTCGAGATCGACGGCGTGAGCAACCAGATCGCGCGCGAGGCGCTGCTGCTGGCGGCCGCCAAGCTGCCGATCAAGACGCGCTTCGTCGAACGCATTGCGGAGTAATGGTCATGGCCGAGATGAAGATTGCCGACATTCGCGCGATGAGCCCCGACCAGATGGACGATGCGATCGTCAATCTGAAGAAGGAGCGCTTCAACCTGCGCTTCCAGCGTGCCACCGGGCAGCTGGAGAATACCGCGCGGCTGCGTGAGGCGCGCCGCGACATCGCCCGTATCAAGACCATCGCCGCGCAGCAGCGCGCCAAGACGAAGTAAGAGGCTCGACATGCCGAAACGGACCCTTCAGGGCGTCGTCGTCAGCGACAAGCAGGCCAAGACGATCGTTGTGCGCGTCGACCGGCGCTTCACCCACCCGATCTACAAGAAGACCATCCGCCGCTCGAAGAACTACCACGCGCACGACGAGAACAACGAGTTCAAGCCGGGCGACATGGTGTGGATCGAGGAGAGCAAGCCGATCTCGAAGCTCAAGCGCTGGACCGTGATCCGGGGCGAGCACAAGAAAACCGCCTGAGGCGCGAGACGCGGCCCTGTCAAAGGGGCCGGTTTCGCTTTCGGGATCAAACAAGGCGCAGCTTTCCTGCGCAGCAGATGAAGAGGACGAGGTGCATCAATGATTCAGATGCAGACCAACCTCGACGTGGCCGATAATTCCGGCGCACGCCGTGTCATGTGTATCAAGGTGCTGGGCGGCTCGAAGCGCCGCTATGCCACCGTCGGCGACATCATCGTGGTGTCGATCAAGGAAGCCATTCCGCGTGGCAAGGTGAAGAAGGGCGACGTCATGAAGGCCGTCGTGGTGCGCGTCCGCAAGGACATCCGCCGCGCCGACGGCTCGGTGATCCGCTTCGACCGCAACGCGGCCGTCCTGATCAACAACCAGTCGGAGCCGGTCGGCACCCGCATCTTCGGGCCGGTGCCGCGCGAACTGCGCGCCAAGAACCACATGAAGATCATTTCGCTTGCGCCGGAGGTGCTGTGATGGCTGCCAAGATCCGCAAGGGCGACAAGGTGATCGTCCTGACCGGCCGCGACAAGGGTCGCACCGGGGAGGTGTTCGAGGTGCGTCCCGACGAGGGCACCGCGCTGGTACGCGGCATCAACCTGGTGAAGCGTCACCAGAAGCAGACCCAGAACCAGGAAGGCGGCATCATCTCCAAGGAGGCGCCGATCAACCTGTCTAACGTCGCGTATGTCGGCAAGGACGGCAAGCCGACGCGCGTTGGATTCAAGATTCAGGCGGACGGCAAGAAGGTCCGCGTTGCCAAGAGCTCGGGAGTTGAGATCGATGGCTGAGACCGCTTACACCCCGCGCCTGCGCGAGGAATATGATCGCAAGATCAAGAGCCAGCTGACCGAGAAGTTCGGCTACGCCAACGTCATGCAGGTGCCGCGGCTCGACAAGGTCGTGCTCAACATGGGCATCGGCGAGGCGGTTAACGACCGCAAGAAGGCGGAGACGGCGGCGGCCGACCTGTCGCTGATCGCCGGCCAGAAGGCGGTCGTGACCTATTCGCGCGTCGCCATCGCGACCTTCAAGCTGCGCGAGAACCAGCCGATCGGCTGCAAGGTCACCTTGCGCAAGACCAAGATGTACGAGTTCATCGACCGCCTGATCAACGTCGCGCTGCCGCGCGTCCGCGACTTCCGCGGCCTGAACCCGAAGAGCTTCGACGGCCGCGGCAACTATTCGCTCGGCATCAAGGAGCACATCATTTTCCCCGAGATCGACTTTGACAAGGCCGGGGAGAGCTGGGGCATGGACATCACGGTGTGCACCACCGCGACGACCGACGACGAGGCCCGTGCCCTTCTGACCGCATTCAATTTCCCGTTCCGGCAGTGAGACGCTGAACAGCCTCTCAAACGCGGATACCCAGGAGCCAAGCATGGCAAAGAAGAGTTCAGTCGAGAAGAACAACCGGCGCAAGCGGATGGCCAAGAACGCCGCCCCGAAGCGCGCCCGGTTGAAGGCGATCATCGCCGACAAGGAAAAGCCGATGGAGGAGCGCTTTGCCGCGACCCTGAAGCTGGCCGAGATGCCGCGCAATTCGTCGGCGACCCGCATCCGCAACCGGTGCGAGCTGACCGGCCGTCCGCGGTCGAACTATCGCAAGAACAAGCTGAGCCGCATCGCGTTGCGCGAGCTCGGGTCCAAGGGCCTGGTTCCGGGCCTCGTGAAGTCGAGCTGGTAAGGAGGATCGCACCATGTCAACGCACGATCCCATCAGCGATCTGATCACCCGCATCCGCAACGCGCAGATGCGCTCGAAGTCGAAGGTCTCGACTCCCGGCTCCAAGATGCGCGCCAGCGTGCTCGAGGTGCTGAAGTCCGAAGGCTACATCCGCGGCTATGCCACGCTGGAGCATCCGTCGGGCCGCAGCGAGATCGAGATCGAGCTGAAATATTTCGACGGCGAGCCCGTGATCCGCGAGATCGAGCGCGTCTCCAAGCCCGGCCGCCGCGTCTACACCTCGGTGAAGAACCTGCCGCGCGTGAACAACGGGCTCGGAATTTCTGTTTTGTCGACGCCGAAGGGAATCATGGCCGACCATAGCGCGCGTGACGCGAATGTCGGCGGTGAAGTTCTCTTCACGGTGTTCTAAGAAGGATTGAGCCATGTCACGTATTGGCAAGAAGCCTGTGGCGGTGCCGTCCGGAGTGACGGCCTCCGTCGACGGACAGACCGTCAAGATGAAGGGGCCGAAGGGCCAGCTTCAGTTCATCGTCCATGACGACGTGGACGTGAAGTTCGAGAACGGCCAGGTCAAGGTTGCCCCGCGCGCCGAGACCAAGCGCGCCCGGTCGCTGTACGGCACCGCGCGCGCCCAGATCGCCAACCTGGTCGAAGGCGTGACCAAGGGCTTCGAGAAGAAGCTCGAGATCACCGGCGTCGGCTACCGCGCCGCGATGCAGGGCAAGAACCTGCAGCTCGCGCTCGGCTACAGCCATGACGTCGTCTACCAGATCCCGGAGGGCATCACGATCGCCGTGCCGAAGCCGACCGAGATCACGGTCACGGGCATCGACCCGCAGCGCGTCGGCCAGGTGGCCGCCGAAATCCGCGCCTACCGGCCGCCGGAGCCCTACAAGGGCAAGGGCGTGAAGTACGCGGGTGAATTCATCTTCCGCAAGGAAGGCAAGAAGAAGTAACGGAGCCGGACATGTCGAGAGCAAAGGTTACGAATGCCCGGCGCAAGCAGCGCGTGAGGCTGTCGCTGCGCCGCTCCGCCGGCGGCCGTCCACGCCTGTCGGTGTTCCGTTCGTCGAAGCACATCTACGCTCAGGTCATCGACGATCAGAAGGGCGAGACGCTCGCCTCCGCGTCGTCGATGGAGAAGGAGATGCGCTCGGCCGGCAACACCGGTGCCGACATCGATGCGGCGAAGGCGGTGGGCAAGCTGCTCGCCGAGCGCGCGGTGAAGGCGGGGATCAAGGAAGTCGTGTTCGATCGCGGCGGCTATCTCTATCACGGTCGCGTCAAGGCCCTGGCCGACGCGGCGCGCGAGAGCGGGCTGAGCTTCTAACATCAATGGATATGGGCGCGAGAGCCCCTCAGAAGATTGGATAGCACCATGGCAGGTGAACGGGAACGAGGCGGTCGCGATCGCAAGGAGCGCGAGGAGCGCGACAGCGAGTTCGTCGACAAGCTCGTCCACATCAACCGAGTCGCGAAGGTCGTGAAGGGCGGTAAGCGCTTCGGCTTTGCGGCGCTCGTCGTGATCGGCGATCAGAAGGGCCGGGTCGGCTTCGGCCACGGCAAGGCGCGCGAAGTGCCGGAGGCGATCCGCAAGGCGACGGACTCCGCCAAGCGCAACCTGACCCGCGTCGCGCTGCGCGAGGGCCGGACCCTGCACCACGACATCTTCGGTCGTCACGGTGCGGGCCGCGTCTATCTGCGTGCGGCTCCGGCCGGTACCGGCATCATCGCCGGCGGCCCGATGCGCGCCGTGTTCGAGACGCTGGGCATCCAGGACGTGGTGGCGAAGTCGATCGGCTCGTCCAACCCGTACAACATGGTGCGCGCGACCTTCAACGCGCTGAAGCACCAGGATTCACCGCGCTCGGTTGCCGCGCGCCGCAACATCAAGGTGTCGACCCTGCAGGCCCGCCGCGTCGGTGGCGATGCCGAGGCAGCTGCCGACTAACGAACGCGCGCCGCCTCTGGCCGGCGCATCTCGGAGTGAAGACCATGGCTAGCGCCAAGACGATCAAGATCGAGCAGATCGGCAGCCCGATCCGCCGGCATCACTCGCAGCGCGAGACGCTGATCGGGTTGAAGCTCAACAAGATCGGCCGCGTGACCGAACTGCCGGATACGCCGGCGGTCCGCGGCATGATCACCAAGGTTCATCATCTCGTCCGCATCGTCGACGAGAAGTAAGGAGAAGGGCGATGAAGCTCAGCGATATCGCCGACAACGCCGGCGCGCGCAAGAAGCGCATGCGCGTCGGCCGCGGCATCGGCTCCGGCAAGGGCAAGACCTCGGGCCGTGGCGGCAAGGGCCAGACCGCGCGCTCCGGCGTGCGCATCAAGGGCTTCGAAGGCGGTCAGATGCCGATGCATCGCCGTCTGCCGAAGCGCGGCTTCAACAACATCTTCGCGCTCGATTTCGTCGAGATCAATCTCGACCGGATCCAGCAGGCGATCGATGCCAAGAAGCTCGATGCCGGCAGCGTGATCAACGCCGAGTCCCTCGTGAAGTCCGGTGCGCTGCGCCGCGCCAAGGACGGCGTGCGTCTGCTCGGCCGCGGCGAGCTCAAGGCCAAGATCAACATCGAGGTGCATGGTGCCTCGAAGTCGGCGATCGCGGCGGTCGAGAAGGCCGGCGGCACCGTCAAGCTGCTGGCGCCAGCCAAGGACGAAGGCGAGGCGGCGTAACATCTGCGTCATTGCCCTGCTGCCGGCTTGTGCTGGAGAGGGCAGGGCAATGGACAGAACGCGCTCGCGTACCAGATAATATCCGACGTCTGCCCAAGCCTCGCGAGCCCTCGCGGGGCTGATGCGGTCAAGAAGGGCGGCGGGAGAAAGCTAGACATGGCCTCAGCAGCGGAACAACTGGCGGCAAACCTCAATTTCGGCGCGCTCGCGAAGGCCGATGAGCTGAAGAAGCGCATCTGGTTCACCCTCGGCGCGCTGCTGGTCTACCGCCTCGGCACCTACATTCCGCTGCCCGGCATCGACCCGAACATCTGGGACTCGGTGTTCCGCACCCAGGCCGGCGGCATTCTCGGCATGTTCAACATGTTCGCCGGCGGCGGCATTCACCGCATGGCGATCTTCGCGCTGAACATCATGCCGTACATCTCGGCATCGATCATCATTCAGCTGCTCACCACCGTCTCGCCCCAGCTCGAAGCCCTCAAGAAAGAGGGGGAGGCTGGCCGCAAGATGCTGAACCAGTACACCCGCTATCTGACGGTGATCCTGGCTGCCGTGCAGTCCTACGGCATCGCCGTCGGCCTCGAAGGCGCCGGCAACGTCGTCGCCGATCCCGGCCTGTTCTTCCGCCTCTCGACCGCGATCACGCTGACCGGCGGCACCATGTTCCTGATGTGGCTCGGCGAGCAGATCACCTCGCGCGGCATCGGCAACGGCATCTCGCTGATCATCCTGTCCGGCATCGTCGCGGAGCTGCCCTCTGCACTCGCCAACATGCTGGAACTCGGCCGCCAGGGCGCGCTGTCGACCGGCCTGATCCTGATCGTCATCGTGATGGCGGTTGCCGTGATCGCCTTCATCGTGTTCGTGGAGCGCGCCCAGCGCCGGCTCCTGATCCAGTATCCGAAGCGCCAGGTCGGCAACAAGATGTTCGAGGGCCAGTCCTCGCATCTGCCGCTGAAGCTGAACACATCGGGCGTGATCCCGCCGATCTTCGCCTCGTCGCTGCTGCTGCTGCCGACCACGGTCGCCAATTTCAACGCCGGCAAGGGACCCGAGTGGTTCCAGTGGATCACCACCCAGCTCGGCCACGGCCGGCCGCTGTTCCTGGTGCTGTATCTGGCGCTGATTCTGTTCTTCGCCTTCTTCTACACCGCGATCGTGTTCAACCCGACCGAGACCGCCGACAATCTGAAGAAGCATGGCGGCTTCATCCCGGGCATCAGGCCGGGCGAGCGCACCGCGGAATATATCGATTACGTGCTGTCGCGGATCACCGTGCTCGGCGCCATCTATCTGGCGATCGTGTGTCTGATCCCGGAAATTCTGATTTCCTACGCTTCCGTCCCGTTCTACTTTGGTGGCACTTCGCTTCTGATCGTGGTCAGCGTTACGATGGATACCGTGGCGCAGGTTCAGGGTTATCTGCTCGCCCATCAGTATGAGGGGCTGATCAGGAAGTCGAAGTTGCGGGGGCGCCGCCGCGGATAGCGGCGGATCGCGGCCCGGGAACCACCAAGCCAAGAACAAGGTGTGCGGGAGGGTCGCTCACCGTGTGCCGGGGGGCGAAATTCGATGAGACTCATTCTTCTGGGGCCGCCCGGTTCGGGCAAGGGGACGCAGGCGCAGCGCCTGGTCCAGCAATACGGCATCGTTCAGCTGTCGACCGGCGACATGCTGCGCGCCGCGGTCGCCGCTCAAACGCCGATCGGGCTCAAGGCCAAGGACATCATGGCTGCCGGCGGATTGGTGCCTGACGAGGTCGTGGTCGGCATCATCGCGGACCGTATCGAGCAGCCGGACGCCGCCAATGGCTTCATCCTCGATGGCTTCCCGCGCACGGTGCCGCAGGCCGAGGCGCTGGATGCGCTGCTGAAGCAGAAGCAGATGAAGCTGGACGCGGTGATCGAGCTCCGCGTCAACGAGGGCGTTCTGCTCGAGCGCGTCGAGCGCCGGGCCGCCGAGACCCGCGCGCGCGGCGAGGCCGTGCGGGCCGACGATACGCCGGAGGTCCTCACTAAGCGCCTCGCCAGCTACCGCGACCAGACCGAGCCTCTGATCCACTATTATTCGGACCACCGGATGCTGGCGACCGTCGACGGCATGATGCCGATCGAGCAGGTCACCGAGGAGATCGGACGGATCCTGGCCGCCGTCGGTAACACCGGCGGCAGCCGGGCGGCGAAGAAGGCGAGCCCGGCCAAGCGCAGTGCCAAGGCTGCGGGGAAGACCGCGCCGGCCAAATCGGCCAAGAAGGTCGCTAAAAAGGCTCCGAAGGCGCCTGCGCCGACGAAAAAGGCCGCAAAGACAGCCAAAAAGGGAGCAAAGGCGGCCCCCAAGAAAGCCTCCAAGGCCTCGAAGAAGGCTCCCAAGCTCGCTGCCAAGGCGGCCAAGGGAACCCGGAAAACCTCTGCAAAGGCTGCAAAAAAGCGCGCCAAGAGGTGATCGAATCTTGTAGGGGCGGTTGACGACCGCCGTGTGAATCCATTAATAAGCCCGCATCCAAGTCGGATGGTTTTCCAAAGATGCCGGGCCCCACGAATCGAGGGGTGGGCGTCTTGTTCGCGTTTGCGGACGCCTGCCCGAGATAGCGAGAACGAAGACCGGTCCATCCTGGGATCGGTGACAGGAGAGAAGTCCGTGGCCCGTATTGCCGGTGTCAACATCCCGACCAACAAGCGCGTCCTGATCGCGCTCCAGTATATCCATGGCATCGGCCCGAAGATCGCGGGCGAGATCATTGACAAGGTCAAGATCGCCGAGGATCGCCGCGTCAACCAGCTGAGCGACCAGGAAGTCCTGCAGATCCGCGAAATCATCGACCGCGACTACGTCGTCGAGGGCGACCTGCGGCGCGAGACCGGCATCAACATCAAGCGTCTGATGGACCTCGGCTGCTATCGCGGCCTGCGCCATCGTCGCGGCCTGCCGGTGCGCGGCCAGCGCACCCACACCAATGCGCGCACGCGCAAGGGACCGGCCAAGGCGATTGCCGGCAAGAAGAAGTAATCTGGCGAACTGCTGATAGCGGGTGGCGAATAGGGGCGATCCCTGTTCGCTACTCGCTATTCACCATTCGCCTTTCTGGTGTAGCCGCTGGCACTACGGCGGCGTTGAGATCTCGAGAAAGGTACTTATATGGCCAAGGAAGCCGCACGTGTCCGCCGTCGTGAGCGCAAGAACATCGCCTCCGGCGTCGCCCATGTGAATTCGTCGTTCAACAACACCACCATCACCATTACCGACGCGCAGGGCAACACCATTGCCTGGTCGTCGGCCGGCACGATGGGGTTCAAGGGATCGCGCAAGTCGACCCCGTATGCCGCCCAGGTCGCGGCGGAGGACGTGTCCAAGAAGGCTCAGGAACATGGCATGCGCACCCTCGAGGTCGAGGTTGCCGGCCCTGGCTCCGGCCGTGAATCGGCGCTCCGTGCGCTGCAGGCTGCGGGTTTCACCGTCACCTCGATCCGCGACGTGACGACGATCCCGCACAATGGTTGCCGCCCGCGCAAGCGTCGGCGCGTCTAATCTGAAAGAGGCGGACAGCATGTCCGCCTCGTCGTGCTTTTGAGACATTTCGACTGCCGCGATCTGAAGCGCGGTTCTCCAACGCCAGTCAGTCAGATCCCATGACTGGCCCATGGGTGAAACAGTGACGATCCAGAAGAATTGGCAAGAATTGATTCGGCCGAACAAGCTCCAGGTCACGCCGGGCTCCGACGCGACCCGTTTCGCCACCGTGGTTGCCGAGCCGCTGGAGCGCGGTTTCGGCCAGACGCTCGGCAATGCGCTGCGCCGCATCCTGCTGTCGTCGCTGCAGGGCGCCGCTGTGCAGTCGGTGCACATCGACGGCGTGCTGCACGAGTTCTCCTCGATCGCCGGTGTCCGCGAGGACGTCACCGACATCGTGCTGAACATCAAGGACATCGCGATCAAGATGCAGGGCGAAGGCCCGAAGCGGATGGTCGTGAAGAAGCAGGGTCCGGGCGCGGTCACCGCCGGCGACATCCAGACCGTCGGCGATATCGTCGTTCTGAACCCCGACCTGCAGCTCTGCACTCTGGACGAGGGCGCCGAGATCCGCATGGAGTTCACGGTCGCGACCGGCAAGGGCTATGTCGCCGCCGATCGTAACCGTCCCGAGGACGCGCCGATCGGCCTGATCCCGGTCGACAGCCTGTTCTCTCCGGTCCGCAAGGTCTCCTACAAGGTCGAGAACACCCGCGAGGGCCAGATCCTCGACTACGACAAGCTGACCATGACGATCGAGACCAACGGCGCGATCTCGCCGGAGGACGCGGTGGCCTATGCCGCGCGCATCCTGCAGGATCAGCTCAACGTGTTCGTCAACTTCGAAGAGCCGCGCAAGGAAGTCGCTCAGGAGATCATCCCGGACCTCGCCTTCAACCCGGCCTTCCTCAAGAAGGTGGACGAGCTCGAGCTGTCGGTGCGTTCGGCGAACTGCCTGAAGAACGACAACATCGTCTATATCGGCGACCTCGTGCAGAAGTCGGAAGCGGAAATGCTGCGCACCCCGAACTTCGGCCGCAAATCGCTGAACGAGATCAAGGAAGTGCTGGCCCAGATGGGTCTGCATCTCGGCATGGAAGTGCCCGGCTGGCCGCCGGAGAACATCGACGAGCTGGCCAAGCGCTTCGAGGATCACTACTGAGTGGCGGGCGGGTAGGGTCCTACCCGCCACCGTAACCACCCGGGCGAACGCAGGCAGCCCACCTGAGCAACATGTCCGACGAACCGTCGCGGCAGATTGAAATGAAGGACTAACACTATGCGTCACGGCAAGGTTCATCGGAAGCTCAACCGCACCGCCGAGCACCGCAAGGCGATGTTCGCTAACATGTGCGCCGCGCTGATCAAGCACGAGCAGATCGTCACCACGCTGCCGAAGGCCAAGGAGCTGCGGCCGATCGTCGAGAAGCTCGTCACCCTCGGCAAGAAGGGCGGACTCGCGCTGCGCCGTCAGGCGATCGCCGAGATGCGCGACGTCGACCAGGTCAAGAAGCTGTTCGACGTGCTGGCGCCCCGCTACAAGGACCGCAACGGCGGCTACACCCGCATCATCAAGGCCGGCTTCCGCTACGGCGACAACGCCGCGATGGCCGTGATCGAGTTCGTCGACCGCGACGTCGATGCCAAGGGGCAGGATTCCGGCCCGGTGCAGGAGACCTCGGAAGCCGCGTAAGCGGCGATCCGACCCGAGTTTTCAGAATGGCGCCTTCGGGCGCCGTTTTCGTTTGAGGGGGGTCGCTTCTAGGGTGGGCAAAGACGGGTCGACGCCGTCGCCTCGCACGTGCTCTTGGCGGCGCCGCGCCCGCCATCTCACCGAGAATTCGTCGATCGATGGTGGGCCCGCCGCCGCCTTCGGCGGCCGCTTTGCTCACCCTACGGAGGCCGCCGGCGGCATTTGCGCGCGCCATTCACCGTTCTTCTCGAGGATCAGCTCTGCGTTGCGTTGGCGCGACGACGCCCCACATCCGTTGCTTCAGCACAACGGAGAGCTGCTCATGCACATCGACCTCTCGGGAAAGACCGCCCTCGTCACGGGTTCGACCGCCGGCATCGGTTTTGCCATCGCCAAGGGGCTTGCCGCTGCAGGCGCGGAGGTCGTCGTCAATGGTCGCAGCCAGGTCCGTGTCGATGAGGCGGTCGCGAAGCTCAAGCAGGCGGTTTCGGCCGCCAGGCTGCGCGGCGTCGCCGGCGATGTCGCTCAGATCGACGGCTGCAACGCCATCGTCACTGCGCTGCCCGAGGTCGACATCCTCGTCAACAATGCCGGCATCTTCGAGCCGAAGGACTTCTTCGACATTCCCGACGAGGATTGGAGCCGCTTCTTCGAGATCAACGTGATGTCCGGCGTGCGCATGGCGCGCGCCTACATGCAGGGCATGCTGAAGCGCGACTGGGGCCGCATCATCTTCATCTCCTCGGAGTCGGCGGTAAACATTCCGACCGAGATGATCCACTACGGCATGACCAAGACCGCGCAGCTCGCGATCTCGCGCGGCCTCGCCAAGCTGACCCGCGGCACCGGCGTCACGGTCAACGCGGTGCTGCCGGGACCGACGATGTCGGAGGGCGTCGAGACCTTCGTCAAGGATCTCGCCCGCCAGAACGGCCAGTCGGAGGAGGAGGCGGCCTCGTCCTTCGTCAAGCAGCACCGGCCGGCCTCGCTGCTGCAGCGCTTCGCCAGCGTTGACGAGATCGCCAACATGGTCGTCTACGCCGCCTCCAAGCAGGCATCCGCCACCAACGGAGCCGCGCTGCGCGCCGAGGGCGGCATCCTCGACACCATCGCCTGAGGCCGGCCATGGCGGCCTACGTCATCTCCGAGGTCGAGGTGCGCGATGCCCAGGCGATGGAGCGCTATCGCACGCTCGCGGCGCGCTCGATCGCGCAATACGGCGGGCGTTATCTGGTCCGCGGCGGGACCGCGGAGACGGTCGAGGGCAGTCCGCCGGCCAAGACCCTCATCATCGTCGAGTTCCCGTCGATGGCCCGGCTGCGCGAATGGTATGCGTCGGCCGAATACGCGGACGCCCTGGGCGAACGCGGGAAGGCGCTGGACCGCCGGCTGATTTTCGTCGAGGGTGCTGCACCTGCGTAGAGAACGGACTCCGTTGCGCCCATGCTGACCATCACCCCCCGCCGCAAGCGTTGGCTCAAGCTGACCTCGGCGCGCTGGCAGCGGCGGGTGCTGTTCGTGGCTGGCGGCCTGATGGTGGGCGCGGCGGCCGTGGCCCTGGCGGAGCTCGCCGACCTGGCCCAGCTCGCCTTCAACTGGCTGCTGTCGAAATCACGCTACGCCTCACTGATCGTGACGCCCGCCGGCTTCGCGCTGTCGGTCTATCTGACCCAGCGCTTCTTCCCGAATGCGCAAGGCAGCGGCATCCCGCAGGCGATCGCCGCTCGGCACCTGACCGACACGAGCGCGCGAAGCCCGCTGGTGTCGATCCGCATCGCCATCGGCAAGGTGCTCTTGACCCTGCTCGGGTTGTTGTGCGGCGGCTCGGTCGGC
The DNA here is from genome assembly GCF_051168215.1 of Bradyrhizobium sp. HKCCYLRH2015. Taxonomy (NCBI): domain Bacteria; kingdom Pseudomonadati; phylum Pseudomonadota; class Alphaproteobacteria; order Hyphomicrobiales; family Nitrobacteraceae; genus Bradyrhizobium; species Bradyrhizobium sp. HKCCYLRH2015. The sequence continues at coordinate 828,178 of NZ_JBNPUO010000001.1, forward strand.
CGCGAGGGCCCGACGGTGCAGGTCGGCGCCTCCATCATGTTCGCGCTCGGCCGGCTGTCGCCGCGGCGGCAGCCGGGCTTGATCCTGGCGGGCGCCGCCGCCGGGGTCGCGGCCGCCTTCAACACGCCGCTGGCCGGCATCGTGTTCGGCATCGAGGAGATGAGCCGTGCCTTCGAGACGCGGACCTCGAGCCTCATCATCGCCACCGTGATCGCCGCGGGCCTGACCTCGCTGGCCCTGATGGGCAATTACGCCTATTTCGGCACGACGCCGATCGCGCTCGGCAAGGGCATCGACTGGCTGGCGGTGCCCGTCTGCGGGGTCCTGGGCGGCGCCGCCGGCGGCCTGTTCAGCCGCATCCTGATCACCATGGCGCGCGGACTGCCCGGCGCTGGCGGCCGCCTCATCAAACGCCACCCGCTGCCGTTCGCGCTCGCCTGCGGCTTTGCCGTCGCGCTGTGCGGGCTGGCCTCGGGCGATACGGTCTACGGCACCGGCTATGCACAGGTGAAAGGCGCGCTGGAGACCGGAACGCCGCTGCCGAGCGATTTCGGCGTGCTGAAATTCCTCGCCACCACCTTTGCCGCGATCAGCGGCATTCCCGGCGGCATCTTCGCGCCGTCGCTCGCAGTCGGGGCGGGCATCGGCGCCAACGTCGCCAGCCTGTTCCAGCAGTCGCCGCTGGCGCCGATCATGCTGCTCGGCATGGTCGCCTATTTCGCCGGCGTGGTGCAGGCGCCGATCACCGCCTTCGTCATCGTCACCGAGATGACCGACAACCACGCCATGGTGGTGCCGCTGATGATGGCGTCGCTGATCGCCTACGGCACCTCGCGCCTGATCTGCGAGGAGGGGCTCTATCACGCCCTCGCCAAGGGCTTCGTCGCCAGAGCTGAGACGAAGGCTGAGGCAGCGCAGGAGCCGAAGCAGGTTGCCGCGCCATCCTGATCCCAGCGCTCAAGCAGCGGTTCGGAGCGCGCCGATAACCGGCGTCGGTTCAATCGCTTGATGGCAGATCCTGAGATCTGCCATCGGCTCGAAACGGCAGCGGCCCCGTTGCCGGCACCGCTGCGCAAGCGTCGTCGGTCTACTTCCTGAACGGATCCGGCCGCATCAGGAGCCGGCCGGAGATCGAGTTCGGCACCTCGTAGGGCGAGCCGATCGACAGCACGTGGCTGAGCGCGATCAGCCGGTTCGGCAGCTTGGCCGGCGGCGGCGTCTGGAACGAATAGGACGTCGGGTTGTGGCACAGGAAGCAGTTCAGCACGTTCTTGATCGGCGTGTTGTCGGCGTTCTGCACGAAGGTCTCGGCGGTGGCGTTGGCGAGATTGACCGAACCGACCGCATTGGTCTGGTTGCTGTTCAGATTGTACGAGTTGGGGAGCATCCAGACGGTGCCGTCGAGGGCGTAGTTCGCGAACGTCGATTGCGGGCCCTTCAGGCCGGAGAGAAAGCCCTGGGCTTGCGCCGTGATCGCGAAGATGTTGCCGACGCCGTTGGGCTGGTTCTCGCCGCCGGTCTGGTTTTCGAGCACGACGTTGGTCACCGGCGTCAGCTTCTGGGTCGCCGGATCGAGCCGCAGTTGCGGCCGGTTGGCACCGGGCTGCGCCGCGATGTTGACCTGCGAGAACGGCGTGCTGCCCTTGTAGAGGGTATAGTTCTTCGGATCCGAGCGGCTTGCCGAGGGCGCGAAGGTGTTGTCCGGCGTCTGCGGCGAGTTGTTCTTCAGCTCGAACGTGCCCCACAGGAATTCAGGGTGGTTCTCGGTGTAGCCGACGACGTGCAGGCCGACCAGCGCCACCGTCACCGTGACGAATTTGCCGGGCGCCGGCCGGATCGTGATCAGGCCGGGGGTGACGTTGTTCTCCAGCACCGGCACCTGTGCCTGGGTCGTATAGGCGCCCGCGGGCGGCGCCTGGCCGGGGTCGAGCCGCAGCCACGTCGCCTTGAACACTGCATCGCCCACGGCGAAGGAGGAATCTGCCGGCTGGCTCTGGTAGCCGCCGGTCGCGATCAGGTTCTTGCGCGCGGTGTTGAAATAGCTCTGGTTCATGTGAACCGAGGCGTAGACGGGATAGCCGTTCTGCGCGACCAGCATGTTGCCGTCGGCTTCGACGATGGCGCCGGCGCCTTCGGTGAAGCCGGCCATGCCGTGGAAGACCTGGGCACGGGCCGCCAAGGTCAGCGGGCGCGGCCGTGGGGCGCCGGCATTCTCGGCGTTGTTGAGCAACTCGTCGGGCGTCGCCAAGGTCATGAACCGCGGCACGGCGGCGCCGGAGCCCGAATCCTTCACCAGAGCCGTCGCCCAGACGAAGGCCTCCCACGACCATTGATGGAAATTGCAGTCCGGCGTCGGGATGGTCTTGGTGTCGGAGGTGGGGAAGGCGGCGTCCGGCTTGAGATAACTGCCAAGTCCCTCCGACCAGCCGAATGCCGGGCAGTTCTTCGCCGGCGGAGGCGGGGCGGCGCTCGCAGGGCTGAGGGCGCCGGCAAGGCCGCTTGCGGTGACGGTCGTCGCGAAAGTGAGCATGAGCCACTGAATCGTTCTCATGGCCGGTCTCCATGGATGTGCGCGCTGGGATGGGCCGTTGGTCTCGCCGCCATGCGTCGCCAATGATTGTTAAAAATGATTCATTCAAAAGTAGTGCGCGGCGAACATGCACCCAAAGGTGAGATTTGCAAGACCGGCAGCTCACGCAAGCCGCAATTTTTTTGCGGAGGCCCCCGCGGCGTGACATGCGGCTCCACCCGACGATCGATCACTGCAGCATTCATCGTCATCGGACGACACGCCGTGTGAGCCCGGGCACGGTCGACACGGCCGATCGCGCGCATCCTGGCAGCCGTTCGCTGGAGCCGTGCGGACAATGACGTCTTCACGCCGGTGGACGACAACCACAGGAGAGTGAAATGAAGTCCATCATGGCCGCTGCGTTGCTGCTCGCGCTGACGTCGGGAGCAAGCCTCGCGGGCACGCCGCTGATCGATGCGCGTCAGCGCAACCAGTCACATCGCATCTACAATGGCATCGCGAGCGGACGGCTGACCTATCCGGAGGCGCAGCAGCTCGTCCGCGGCCAGATCCACGTGCAGAAGCTGGAAAACAAGGCCAAGGCCGATGGCGTGGTGACGCCGTTCGAGCGTGAACGCATCAACGTCGCGCAATCCGTGCAGGGCGCGCGCATCTTCTGGAAGAAGCATAATTAGCCGCGCACGGCAGCTCGCTGGGGGCAGAGCGCCGCTTCGGCGGCGCTTTGCCAACCATGTGATGCGGCGGCGCCGCCGCTTACACCAGCGCGGCCGCGACGCCGGCAATGGCGCTGAACGTCACCACGACGAGCGGCGGCGCGCGCCAGGCAACCAAGAGGACGAAACCGACCAGCGCGATGCCAAAATCTGCCGCGTTATGGACGGTGGTTGTCCAGACCGGGTTGTACAGGGCCGCTCCCAGCACGCCGACGACCGCGGCGTTGACACCCCGCATCATGGCCTGGGCGCCGGCGCGCTTGCGGAACGAGTCCCAGAACGGCAGCGCGGCGAGCAGGACCAGCATGCCCGGAAGGAAGATTCCGAGGAGACCGAGCGCGGCCCCGATGATCCCATGCGGCTCCGGAGCGACCACGGTGCCGAGATAGGCGGCGAAGGTGAAGAGCGGGCCCGGGACGGCCTGCGCCGCACCGTAGCCGGCGAGAAAGGCGTCGTCGCTCAGCCAGCCAGGTCCGACGAAGGCTTCGCGCAGCAGCGGCAGCACGACATGTCCACCGCCGAACACGAGCGCGCCGGAGCGATAGAACGCGTCGAACAAGGCAAGCGGCGTCGATCCCGTTGCGCCGCGCAGCAGCGGAAGTCCCGCCAACAGGATGACGAACAGCGCGAGCGCCATGAACCCCACGCTCCGCGGCACCGGGATCGCGACGTGTCCCGACGGCGCCGCCTCGCCGCGGCACAGCCAGAGGCCGGCGAGTCCGCCGAGCACGATGGCCCCGATCTGCGCGGCCGAGGCCGAACTGAGCAGAATGATCAACGTTGCGGCGACCGCGATCGAGGCGCGCGTGCGATCGGGACAGAGCGTGCGCGCCATGCCCCAGACCGCCTGTGCGACGATGGCGACTGCGGTCAGCTTCAGCCCGTGCAGCAGGCCGCTGCCGATCGGTCCACTCAATCGGCCCGCACCATAGGCGAACAGGATGAGCACGGCGGCCGACGGCAGGGTGAAGCCGGTCCAGGCCGCGAGCGCACCGAGATAGCCGGCGCGCATCAGCCCGATGGAGAAGCCGACCTGGCTGCTGGCGGGACCGGGCAGGAACTGGCACAGCCCGACCAGATCGGCATAGGCATGCTCGTCGATCCATTTTCGCCTGACGACGAACTCGTCGCGGAAATAGCCGATATGGGCAATCGGCCCGCCGAAGCAGGTGAGGCCGAGCTTGAGGAAGATGCTGAGGACCTCGAGCGGCGATCCGCTGCGCGGGCCGCGATCGGCGGACGAATGGGTCTCTTGCTCGATGCTGCTCACGGACGCCGTTCCAGATGCGAATGTCGCGCTTCGTTAAAGGAGATCGGCCCGGCCGGCCAGTCCTCGCCCATCATGGCCTCGCGGCCCTCCGAATTATCGAATGCAGGGCGAATATGCAGCCCCTACATGCCGCGCTATGATCCATGATCAAGATCTGCCTGGAGGTTTCTTGTTTCCGGACCCTTCCATCAAATGGCGTCCTTACCCCTCGATGATCGACGGCATCGAACGACCGCCTGCGGTCTTCGATCAAGGTCTCTGGCGCGGCGTGCTCCACCTGATCGTCGTGGCATCGCCGCCCGGTTTGCGCGCCTACGGCATCGAGATCGCGTGCCAGATCTATGCCGGGTTCGAAGAGGTCGCTTACGCGGTGTCGGCGCATGGCGCCGACACCGTCGTGTACGACGGCGGCGTCTATATCAAGGAGGCCGGGCAATCGGCCTTGTTGAATGCCTATGAGGCGATCGATCCGGTCGGCCGTCGACCCCGGCATTTCAGTTTCGTCGGCAGTGAGTACTGCTACGAGGCGCTCGGCTTTTCCGAGCCGGTGATCAGGGCGTTCAGCACTCCCGATGAGGCCTACGCTTGGGGACCAGCGCGGCAATGAGCGACCGGACGCCGTTGCCGCTTCGCTCTCAATGACGGAAAGCTATGAAGCGCGGGCTTGTTAGTTGAGGGTGGCGGTGCCGTAGGGTGGGCAAAGCAGCCGCCGTCAGGCGGCAGCGTGCCACCGTCCGTCAGCGAGCGCACCGGCGAGATGGTGGGCACGGCGCCACCGCGACCTCGAACGTGAAGAGACCAGAGCCCTGCCTTTGCCCACCCGACGAGCTGATTGTTATCAGTCCCACCCCTCCAGCACGATCTTGCCGCGCGATGTGTTGCTCTCGATCAGCGCATGGGCGCGCTTGAGGTTGGCGGCGTTGATGGTGCCGTAGTTGTCGCCGAGGGTGGTGCGGATCACGCCCTTGTCGATGAGATCAGAGACATCGTTGAGCAGGTTGTGCTGCGCAATGATATCGGGCGTCGTGAACGAGGAGCGCGTGAACATCGATTCCCAGTGGATCGAGATCGCCTTGCCCTTGAAGGCTGCGAGTGAGAACTCGGCGGGATCGTCGATCAGGCCGAACTTGCCCTGCGGCGCCATGAAGTCGGCGATCGCCTTGTAGTGCTGGTCGGTGTGGGTGAGGCTCGCGATGAGCGCGACCGGCGGCAGCTTCAGCGCATCGATCTGCGCCTTCATCGGCTTGCCATGGTCGATCACGGCATGGGCGCCGAGCTTCAGGCACCAGTCGCGCGACTCGGGCCGGGTGGCGGTAGCGAGCACGGTCAGGCCGGTGAGGCGGCGCGACAGCTGGATCAGGATCGAGCCGACGCCGCCGGCGGCGCCCGTGATCAGCAAGGTGCGGTCATCGAGGCTCTTGCCGGGGATGGCGCCGAGCCGGTCGAACAGCAGCTCCCACGCGGTGATCGAGGTCAGGGGCAGGGCGGCGGCCTCGGCGAACGACAGGCTCTTCGGCTTGCGTCCGACGATGCGCTCGTCGACCAGATGGAATTCGGCATTGGTGCCCTGGCGCAGGATCGAGCCGGCGTAGAACACCTCGTCACCGGGCTTGAACAGGCTCACGTCCGGGCCGACAGCCTCGACCACGCCAGCGGCGTCATAGCCCAGGATCTTGGTTTCGCCGGCGGGCGGTGCGGCGCGCTTGCGCACCTTGGTGTCGACCGGATTGACCGACACCGCCTTCACTGCGACGCGGATGTCGCGTCCCTTCGGCTCGGGTTTGGCGGTCTCGAAGTCGAACAGCGCGCGGTCCTCGGTGATGGGGAGCGACTGCTGGTATCCGACGGCCTTCATGAACAACCTCCTGGTTGGCTTGGCGATAGGATCTGTTTGTCCTTCTGGCGTCATTTCAGCAAGTACTGTAAAAATGGGGAACTAGTCCCCGTTTGGATACTATTGGGCCAAAACGCGATGAAACGGAAGAATTTCACCCGCCGTCCGGGCTGCGCGGTCGAAGCCACGCTCGATCTGATCGACGGCAAGTGGAAGGGCGTGATCCTCTACCACCTGCAGGGCGGCAGCCAGCGCTTCGGCGAGCTGCGCCGCCTGATGCCCGGCATCACCCAGCGCATGCTGACCAAGCAGCTGCGGGCGCTCGAGGACGACGGGCTGGTGGTTCGCAAGGTCTATGCCGAGGTGCCGCCGCGGGTGGACTATACCCTGTCCGAGGTCGGCGAGAGCCTGCGGCCGGTGATCGAGGTCCTCAGGAGCTGGGGCGAGCGGCACCAGGAACGGCTGTCCTGCGGCCCCGTTGCAGAGACCATCAAAACGCCGCATCAGGCCGCCTGAGCTTGGCCGCGGCGGCCGTTCCGCCTATATCCAAGCCGTCATTTTCCCAGGATTGTTCGCATGACGTTGATTCGCTCCACACTGGTCCTGCTGCTGTCTCTGCTGGCAGCCACTCCGCTCGCGGCGCAGGACCGGCGCGTGCCGCAGTCCGCGGCCGAGCTGCGGCTGTCCTATGCGCCGATCGTGCAGCGCGTGCAGCCGGCGGTCGTCAACGTCTATGCCGCCAAGGTGGTGCAGAACCGCAATCCCTTTCTCGACGATCCGATCTTCCGCCGCTTCTTCGGCCTGCAGGGCGGGCCGCAGGAGCAGATGCAGCGCTCGCTCGGCTCGGGCGTGATGATCGATGCGTCCGGTCTCGTCGTCACCAACGTGCACGTGATCGAGGGCGCCGACGAGGTGAAGGTCTCGCTCGCCGACAAGCGCGAGTTCGAAGCCGAGATCGTGCTGAAGGACAGCCGCACTGATCTGGCCGTGCTCAAGCTGAAGGGCACCAAGGAGCAGTTTCCGACGCTCGACCTCGCCAACTCCGATGATCTCCTGGTCGGCGATGTCGTGCTGGCGATCGGCAATCCCTTCGGCGTCGGCCAGACCGTGACCCACGGCATCGTGTCGGCGCTGGCGCGCACGCAGGTCGGGATCACCGACTATCAGTTCTTCATCCAGACCGATGCCGCGATCAATCCCGGCAATTCCGGCGGCGCGCTGGTCGACATGACCGGACGTCTCGTCGGCATCAACACCGCGATCTATTCCAAGTCCGGCGGCTCGCAGGGCATCGGCTTCGCGATCCCTGCCAACATGGTGCGCGTGGTCGTGGCTTCGGCGAAGAGCGGCGGCAAGGCGGTGAAGCGCCCCTGGCTCGGCGCGCGGCTGCAGGCGGTGACGCCCGAGATCGCCGAGAGCCTCGGCCTGCGCTCGCCGACCGGCGCGCTGGTCGCCTCCGTGGTCGCGAACAGCCCGGCGGCGAAGGCGGGCATCAAGTCGTCGGACCTGATCGTGTCGATCGACGGCCAGACCGTCGATGATCCGAACGCGTTCGACTATCGCTTCGCGACCCGGCCGCTCGGCGGCACGGCGCAGATCGAGCTGCAGCGCGGCGGCAAGCCGGTGAAGGTCGCGGTCGCGCTGGAGACCGCGCCGGACACCGGACGCAACGAGATGGTGATCAACGGCCGCTCGCCGTTCCAGGGCGCCAAGGTCGCCAACATCTCTCCGGCGGTCGCCGATGAGCTGCATCTCGATGCCGACACCGAGGGCGTGGTCGTGCTCGAGCCGGGCGACGGCACCACCGCGGCCAATGTCGGCTTCCAGAAGGGCGACGTGATCATGGCCGTGAACAACCAGAAGATCGCCAAGACCGCCGACCTCGACAAGGCGTCGCGCGAGGCCGCCCGCATCTGGCGCATCACCGTGCTGCGCGGCGGCCAGCAGATCAACGTCACGCTCGGCGGATGAGCCCGAAGCGTCCCCAGCAGGGAGGCCCGAGCCTCTTCGCCGCGGCGGGGATGGAGCACGACGCGCCGCGGCCGCTGCCGGAGCGGCTGCGCCCGCACAAATTGTCCGACGTCGTCGGGCAGGACCACATCCTCGGTCCCGACGGCGCGCTGACGCGCATGCTGGAGACGCGCACGCTGGGCTCGCTGATCTTCTGGGGCCCTCCTGGCACCGGCAAGACCACGGTGGCGCGGCTGCTGGCCGATGCTACCGAGCTGCATTTCGAGCAGATCTCGGCGGTGTTCTCCGGCGTCGCCGACCTGAAGAAAGTCTTCGACGCCGCGCGCGCGCGACGCGAGACCGGGCAGGGCACGCTGCTGTTCGTCGACGAGGTGCATCGCTTCAACCGCGCGCAGCAGGACTCTTTCCTGCCGGTGATGGAGGACGGCACCGTCGTGCTGGTCGGCGCCACCACCGAGAATCCGTCGTTCGAGCTCAACGCCGCTTTGTTGTCGCGTTCGCGCGTGCTGGTGTTCCACTCGCTCGATGCCGCCGCGATCGAGAAGCTCTACAGCAACGCGGAAGCTGTCGAAGGCCGCAAGCTGCCGCTCGACGACGAGGCGCGCGCCGTGCTGATCCGCATGGCCGACGGCGACGGCCGCGCCGCGCTGATGCTCGCCGAAGAGGTCTGGCGCTCGGCGCGCAAGGACGAGATCTTCAACGCGGTGCAGTTGCAGGACATCCTGCAGCGCCGTGCGCCGATCTACGACAAATCGGCCGACGGCCACTACAACCTGATCTCGGCCCTGCACAAATCGGTGCGCGGCTCCGATCCGGATGCGGCGCTGTACTACTTCGCCCGCATGCTCGACGCCGGCGAGGATCCGCTGTTCCTTGCTCGCCGCATCGTTCGGATGGCGGTGGAGGACATCGGCCTCGCCGATCCCCAGGCGCTGGTGATCGCCAACGCCGCCAAGGACGCCTATGATTTCCTGGGCTCTCCCGAGGGCGAGCTCGCGATCGCGCAGGCCGTGATCTACGTCGCGACCGCGCCAAAATCGAACGCCGCCTACAAAGCGTTCGGCGCTGCCAAGCGCGTGGCGAAGGAGGGAGGCTCGCTGCTGCCGCCGAAGCACATTCTGAACGCGCCGACCAAGCTGATGCAGGGCGAAGGCTACGGCGCGGGCTATCAGTACGACCACGATGCGCCGGACGCGTTTTCGGGCCAGGACTACTTCCCCGACGCCCTCGGCCGCCAGCAGTTCTACGATCCCCCCGAGCGCGGCTTCGAGCGCGAGATCAGGAAGCGGCTGGACTACTGGGCGAAGCTGCGGAAGGAGCGGGGTGGGTAGGAGCCCCGACGCCGCTCGTTCTGTCACCGCATGTCGCGCTGCTTATGTTGCGTCATGCTCTCTCCACGTCATTGCGAGCGCAGCGAAGCAATCCCGAGTCCTCGCGACGCCCTGGATTGTTTCGCTGCGGGTAATGACGGTGGAGGGAGCGTGCTACTACTTCCCCGTCTTGACGAACTCCGCAATCTCCCGCGTCAGCCGGTCGTCCTCGGTGTTGATCGCATACACCTCCGACATGTGGCTGTGCTGCGGCAGCATCACCGCGCGGGCGCAGCCGGACGGTCGCTTGCAGGCGGCCTGCTTGAGCAGATCGAACTGCTCGACAAAGCGCGGCGGGTCGAGCTCGGCGGAGACGATCATCAGCGGCAAGGGCGAGGCTTGCAGCCCCTGCAGCGACGAGCGTTCCTTGAAGCGCGAGGGATCGGTGCCGAAATAGGCCATCTCCTGGTCGCCAAGCGGCGTCGCGGTGAGGTCGTAGACGCCCGAGGCCATGATCGCGCCCGCAAGGCCGCCGCCGGCGACCTTGTGGAATTCGGGATGCGCCACATAGGTCGCGACGTGCACCGCGCCGGCCGAATGGCCCATCAGATAGATGCGCGCGGGATCGCCGCCGTTCTCGGCGGCGTGGGCGGCCACCCATTGCACCGCGCTGGCGACATCCTCGACGCCGGCAGGCCAGGAGAATTTCGGCGCCAGGCGGTAGGTGATGTTGACGCCGACGAAGCCGCTCTTCACCGCCCACAGCATGATGTTGTCGTAGAACGGGCCGTCCGGCGTGGTGCGCTTGTTGCCGCCGATGAAGGCGCCGCCATGCACGAAGATCAGCACGGGCCGGGGCGCGGCCGCGGCATCCGGCGTGAAGACGTCGAGCAGATTGCGTTCGGCCGTGCCGTATCTCACATCGCGCTGCACCTTGACGCCGGTGTAGGGTTCCTTGGCCTGCAGCGGCGCGTAGATCGCGGCGGTCTTCGGCGGGGCGATGACCCGGCCGATCTCGATCAGCTTCCAGGCGATGTCGTCGGGCATGGGGCTCTGCTGCGCCTGCGTGGCGGTCGTCGCCAGCGTGGCTGCCAGGATCGCCAGGCCCAGTCGCGTGAGCGTCATTCGAATTCGCTCCGATCAGTATCGATGGCCCAAGCGGCCGACTCACAAGCGGATTTATCGCGATTTCGCCGTGACTGGCAGGGGCTTTTGCGATACGCAACCTGCCATGAGCCGCCGTATCAAGCGAACCCAGACCCGATCCGATCGCCCGACCGATCGCCGCAGCGAGCGGCCGAAGGCCGAGGCCGCCCGCAGCGCAGGCGCCGCGGCCAAGCGTGAGTCTGCGAAGCGTCCCGATGCCGAGCGGCCGCGGCGCGACCGTTTTGCCGGTGACCGCGAGGCGGCACCGCGCGGCGATTTCGGGCGCGGCAAGGCCGAGCGCAGCCGTGCGCCGCGCGCCGAGGGAGAGGATCGCCGCGACAGCTTCGCCCCGCGCGAGCGGCCGCCGGCCAAGCGCGCCGGTGCCGGCAAGCCCGCGCGGTTCAGCTCGGAGCGTGCCGAGCGCAGGCCTGCGGCGCTGCCGCCGAAGAAGGTCGAGCCGGAGACGCCGCTGCTGCCGACGAAGGTGCAGACCGTGGTGGTCACGGCCGACGAGAACAACATGCGCGTCGACCGCTTCCTCGAGGCGCGCTTTCCCGGCCTGTCGTTCTCGCACATCCAGCGCATCGTCCGCAAAGGCGAGCTGCGCGTCGACGGCAAGCGCGCCGACTCCAAGGATCGCCTTGAAGAAGGCCAGAGCGTGCGTATTCCGCCGCTCAAGCTGGACGCGCCGAAGGAGCGCGCCGGCCTCACCGAGGGCGAGCGCAAGACGCTGGAGAGCCTCAAGGCGATGACCTTGTACGAGGACGACGACGTGCTCGTCCTCAACAAGCCGGCCGGGCTCGCGGTGCAGGGCGGCTCCGGCATGACCCGTCATATCGACCAGATGCTGGAGGTTATGCGCGACGCCAAGGGCCAGAAGCCGCGGCTCGTGCACCGCATCGACCGCGAGACCTCCGGCTGCCTGCTGATCGCCAAGACCCGCTTCGCCGCGACGCATCTGACCGGCGCCTTCCGCAGCCGCTCGGCGCGCAAGATCTACTGGGCGCTGGTGGCGGGCGTGCCCAAGCCCAAGCAGGGCCGCATCTCCACCTATCTTGCCAAGGAGGAGAGCGAGGACGACACCATCATGCGCGTCGCCGCCCATGGCGACGAGGGCGCCAGCCACGCCGTGACCTATTACGCGGTGGTCGAGGCCTCGGCCAACAAGCTCGCCTGGGTGTCGCTGAAACCGGTGACCGGCCGCACCCATCAGCTGCGCGCGCACATGGCCCATATCGGCCATCCCATCGTCGGCGATCCCAAATATTTCAACATCGAGAACTGGGCGCTGCCCGGCGGCCTGCAGAACCGGCTGCATCTGCTGGCGCGCCGCATCGTCATCCCGCATCCGCGCGGCGGATTCATCGACGCCACCGCGCCGCTGCCGCCGCACATGCTGCAGTCGTGGAACCTGCTCGGCCTCGAGCACGACCGCTTCGACCCGATCGAGAACGCGCCGGAGGAGTGAGCGGCCTCTCGTAACACGGATATCGCTTCGCTCATCGGGCTACGCAGCGGCTCAATTCCGGAACTGCCGCAAAAACTCCCGCAGCGAATCGTGCGGGGTCTCAACGTCGAGGATGACCCAGCCGTCCGGTCCCTTCACGACGATGAAGTTCAGCGTGACGCGGTGGCCCTGGTTGTCGAAGCTGGCCGCCACATACGTCTTGTCGAACTGCTTGCGCAAGATCGAGATCGCGACCGGGCCGAGCTTCCAGCGTGGGCTCTGCACCAGGAAATCGTAGGGCTCACGCCGCGGCGCCGCCCAGGCCCCGGCGAGGCTCGGATCGAAGAACTGCCGCGCGGTCTCGGCCGTCCGCGGCAGCCCGGCGGAGAGCTCCGGCGCGCCCCGGCCGTAATGCGCATAGACGTTGCGCACCAGCGATTCCGGCGAGCGGAAGCCGGCGGCGGCCTCAACGGCGCTGCCGAGCAGGACGAGGGCGGAGAGCAGCGGACGCATCGGCAGCTCGCATTTCGGGCGGACAGGGCTTATCTACCGCGAAAACAACGGATCCCGTGTGATCATCCCGCGAGAGGGCTGGAATTCTGATGCGTGAACTGTTTGACGAGGTCGTCGGCCGGTCGCCGCTCGATCCGCAGGAATCGGCGCGCCAGGCGATGCGGACGCCGCTGCGCAAGCGCTTCTACAAGGAGGCCGGGACCGCCGCGGCCGAGGGCGGCTTCAACGTCACCCTCGACGGCCGGCCGATCCGCACACCGTCGGGGCGCGTCGTCATCGTTCCCGCCGAGGAGCTGGCCGAGGCCGTCGCCGCCGAGTGGCAGGCCCAGGGTGAGAACATCGATCCCGCCACGATGCCGCTGACGCGGTTCGCCAACAGCGTCGTGCAGTCGGTGGTCGACCGCACCGACGCGGTGCGCGAGGACATTGCCAAATATCTCCAGTCCGACCTGCTGTTCTACCGGGCCGGTCATCCCGAGGGGCTGGTCGCGCGCGAGGCCGAGCATTGGGACCCGGTGCTGGACTGGGCGCGCGACGGCCTGGGCGCGCATTTCATCCTGTCCGAAGGCATCATGCATGTGGCCCAGCCGGAGGCTGCGGTGCAGGCCGCGCGCGCTGCGCTGCCGACCGGCCCGTGGACGGTGGCGGCCGCGCATGTCGTCACCACACTGACCGGCTCGGCGCTGCTGGCGCTGGCGCTGGTGCATGGGGTGCGCGACGCCGATCAGGTCTGGGCGGCAGCCCATGTCGACGAGGACTGGAACGTCGCGCAATGGGGCGCCGACGAGGAGGCGATGAGCCGTCGCGCCGCCAAGCAGATCGACTACCAGGCCGCCGTCCGCATCCTCCGGGCAGTCGACGCCGCGCTCTGAGGCCGGTTAACGCCGGGTTTAGGGGCACCCGCTAGGCTGTGCGCGTAACCCGAGTACGCGCATGGTCCAGAGTGTCACCCCGTCGCCTTCCGTGAGCGCCGTCCGCGGCGTCGGCAGCTCGCCGGCCGGAACCACGGTGGCGGCAGCGACCACGCTGCAGGCCGGCGCACTGGTCAGCGCGAGGGTGCAGCAGGTGCTCGCCGAGAACCTGGTCCAGGTCGCGATCGGAAACCTGTCGATGGAGCTCGCGAGCGAGCTGCCGCTGCAGGCCGGCCAGACCGTGCAGGTCGCGGTGTCGCAGACCGCGCAAGGGCTGCAGCTCGCCATCGTCGGGCAGGGCGGCAGCGCTGCCACTGGCACCACCGGCACCCCGACCCCGGCCGCCACCGTCGTCGACGTCACCGGCCGGCTGGCACCGGCGCTGCCTCCGCCGCCGGATCCACTGACCGGGCTGGAGCGGCTCGCATTGTCAATCGCCAGCGAGGAGGCGGCGACCCGCCAGGGCAGCCAGGGCCAATTATTCGCCGATCTCCAGGCCGTCGCCGACTCGCCGAACCTTCCCCCGGCCTTGCGCGCCGCCGTGGCCCAGGTGCTGGCGCAGCAGACCCCGCTCTCGCCGGCGCTGACCGCGGAGGATGTGCAGACCGCCGTGCAGCAATCCGGCCTGTTCCTGGAATCCTCGCTCGCCAATGGCACTACCGGCACCGGCACGCCCGACCTGAAGGCGGCGCTGATCGTGCTGCGCCAGACGCTGGCGACGGTGCTGCAGACCGCCGAGCCCGGCATGGCGGCGTCGACGCAGCCGCCGCCCGGTGACTCCTACGCCTCGATGCTGTCCGAGGCCGGCCGCGCCGCCGCCGCGCAGCAACAGAGCGGCGCCCCCTCGCTGGTGCCCGACATCGAGATCGAGCTGCCGCCCCAGCCCTGGGCCACGGGAATGGGGCGGCCCGACGCCGCGTCTGCTGGCTTCACCGGCTCGGCGCTGATCGAGGCCCTGACGGGCGCCAAGGCGCAGTCGCTCACGCCCGGCACGGTGCTGGCCGTGCTGCAGGAAGCGCAGCAGCAGATTCCGCGCGCCGCGGGCCTCGTTCCCGGACGCAACGCCAACGGCCGCGCCGATATGGTCGTGCGCACCAACACCCCGCCGCCGCCGTTCCGCGGGGCTGCACCGATGCCGCAGGCCGTGGCGATGCCGACGCTCGGTCCCGACTCGCCGCTGTCGGCGATCGCGCACCGGCTGCTCGACGAGACCGACCAGGCGCTGTCGCGCCAGACCCTGCTGCAGGTCGCCTCGCTGCCGGATCGCCCGGACGCCTCGACCGCGCGCACCGACCCGGCGCCGCCGCGCTGGAACTTCGAGATTCCCTTCGCCACCCCGCAGGGCACGGCCATGGCGCAGTTCGAGATCGCGCGCGACGGCGGCACGCAATCGCCGGACGCGGCCAAGCGCGTCTGGCGGGCGCGCTTCTCGCTCGACGTCGAGCCGGCCGGCCCGGTGCATGCGATGATCTCATTCAGCGCCGAGCGCACCTCCGTGCGGATGTGGGCCGAGCGTCCGGTCACCGCCGCGCGGCTGCGCGCCGGCCTTGCCGACCTCAGCCAGGCCCTCAGCCGTGCCGAGCTCTCGCCGGGCGATCTCGTGGTGCAGGACGGCGCGCCGCCGGCCGTGATGCCGCCCAGGGCCGGCCATTTCCTGGATCGCGCGCTATGAGCATCGAGGTGAAGGCCGCCAACAAGACCCAGCTCGCCGTCGCCTTGCACTACGACAAGGGCCAGGGCGCGCCGCGCGTCGTCGCCAAGGGCAAGGGCACGATCGGCGCCAAGATCATCGAGGTCGCGAAGGCGCACGACATCCCGATCGAGGAGAACGAGGTGCTGGCCGGCGCGCTCTCCAATGTCGAGCTCGGCGACGAGATCCCGGAGGAGCTCTACAAGGCCGTCGCCGAGGTGCTGGTGTTCGTGCTCAACCTGTCGCGGCCGATGCGCTGAGCGCGCCGCATTTGTGATCTCCGTCACGCGTCGGTCGTCACCGCCCTGTGGTAGGGAGGGCGAACGACGACGGAGATTTGCGATGCCCATGATGAGCCGCCGCCACGCGCTCGCCCTGATGACCGGCGCCAGCCTGTTGCCCGCGCGCGCATTTGCGCATGTCGCACCGCCGCGCAACGAGATCCGCAGCGATCTCGCCAAGCGCTTCACCGACGAGAACACCAAGGGCACCTTCCTGGCCTACAAGGTCGAGGACTATCTCATCATCGCCAGCGATGCCGATCGCTCCGGCGAGGCGAAGCTGCCGGCCTCGACCTTCAAGATCGCGAACTCGCTGATCGCGCTGGAGACGGGCGTCGTCGAGGATCCCGACAAGGATGTGTTCAAATGGGATGGCGTCACGAGATCGATCGAGGCCTGGAACAGGGATCACACCTTGCGCAGCGCGATCGCGGTCTCCGCCGTGCCGGTCTATCAGGAGATCGCGCGCCGCATCGGTCCCGAGCGGATGCAAAAATATCTCGAGGAGCTCGACTACGGCAATCACGACATCGGCGGCGGCATCGACCAGTTCTGGCTCACCGGCGCGCTTCGCATCGATCCGGTGGAGCAGGTCGATTTCATCGATCGCCTGCGCCGTGGCGCGCTGACGGTGTCGAAGCGCAGCCAGGATCTGACGCGCGACATCATTCCGACGACCAAGGTCGGCGACGCCGTCATTCACTTCAAGTCGGGATTGCTCGGCAAGGAGCAGGGCTCACTCGGCTGGATGGTCGGCTGGGTCGACAAGGCGGATCAGCCGACCGTGTTCGCGCTCAACATGGATTGCCCGGAGCCGCGTCACGTCGAAGCCCGCATGACGTTGACCCAAGCGTGCCTGAAGGAGATCGGCGCGTTGTGAGCGTATCGTGAGGCGCGCATGCTCTCACCACCGTCATTGCGAGCGTAGCGAAGCAATCCAGTGTGGTGTGTGGGACTCTGGATTGCTTCGCTGCGCTCGCAACGACGTGGATAGAGCGGCGCGTTGCTACGCGAAGCAACGATATCGTGGCGACCTAGCGTACGTCACCGCCGCGCCAGCTCCAGGTCGACGCCCCTGATGTCCGTGCCGGCCGGGCGGATCGACACGGTCTGCCGGCGTCCCTGCGTCGTCAGCGAGAGGCCGGCGGAAAACGTCTGCCCGCGCGCCTGGGCCTCGATGCGGTTGCCGACGGCGCGGCCCTCGATCGTGCCGGAAGCGTTGTGGCTCGACTCGCTCCATTGCCCCGAGATCTCGCCGCCGCGATAGGCGACGTCGCTGGAGAGATCGATGTTGTAGCTGTCGCTGGCGCAGCGGATGTTGAGCCGGAGCTGCTCGCCGGCGCCGCCGACGTCATAGGCCGCGCGGCAGCGCAGCCGCTCCTGGTTGCCGTCGGACAAGCTGATCACGCCGCCGCCGGTCCAGGAGCCCTGCAGCCCCCGGAACGGCGCGGCAGGCGCCGCATGGGCCGCGCCGCCCAAGGCGAGGGCGGTCAGCAAAGTGGGGATCGCAAGGCGAGAGGCGCGCATCATCGGGCTCCGTTTCATCGTCGAAAAGCGAGCGACAACGCAGCAAGACCCGATACGTTCGATCTGTCACCTCAAAAATTGATCCAAATCGTTCTATTTTTGCTCACGACAGCTTGAACAGCGCGCGCAGGAAATCCGTCACCGCCTGGCGCGCCGCCTCGGCCGTGGCCGGATTGCCGCCGACATGCGGATCGAACTCGACGCAGGCGTCCTGATAGGTGAAGGGCTGCTGCGTGTCGGCATTGATCAGCATCCCGCCGTCGCTCTCCTTGATGCGGCAGTTGCGCACGGTCTGCGCCTTCGGCGCGACGGCGAGCATGTTGGCGCCGAGCAGGCCGAGATCGAAGCCGTGCGGCGAGTCCGCGTATTCCGTCAGCGCGACGTCGCGGCCCGCGGCCTTCAGCCGCTCGACATAGGCCTTGCAGGTCCGCACCGGATTGTAGTCGTCCGGCCCGCCGTGAAAGATCCGGATCGGCCGCGCCACGACGTCGGTGTCGCCGAGATAGGTCGTCGAGCAGTCGGGATAGAACGGGATATAGGCGGCGAACTGCAGCCCGGAATTGTTCCAGCGCCTGTGGAAGCGCTCGAGGCTCGCATACAGCGCCGCCTGACCGCCGCGTGAAAAGCCCATCAGCACGATGCGCTCGGGATCGACGCGCGGATGCTTCGCCAGCACGTCCAGCGCACGGTAGATGTCCATGATCAGGTTCAGCCGGCCGAGCTGGGCCTGGTTGGTGCTGGTCGCGGTGATGCCGCGCCCGGTGAAGCCGTCGATCGCGAAGGTCGAGATCCCCATCGCATTGAAGGTGCGGCTCCACGCCGCGATGTTGGCGCCGACGCCGCCGGAGCCGTGCATCAGCACCACCACCGGCAGCCTGCCGCTGCCCTGCGCGACGCGCATTTCGCCGACGACGGTCACCGGCTTGCCGCCGTCGTCGCCGGAGAGGAACTGCCGATCGGATAAGGTCAGCGACGGGATCGGATACATCTCGACCCGGGCGGGCATATCCTTGGTGAAGCCCTGGGCGCTGGCGCTGCTGCCGAAGTCACCGGCCAAGGCTGTCAGCAGCATCGTCACGGCCACCGCCGCCTGTCGGCAACGGGACCCTCCAACGGCGCGGCGCGGTCGATGCGAGACGGCAACACGAGCGTCCATGGCAAGCGTCGATGAGGCAGCAACAATGTGTCGCTCCATGACCGTCCTCCTGGCTCGCCGCTTGTGGCGCGGCTTTGCAACCAAGTAGAACGAGCGATCGCGGAGCTGTCAAACAGCCGTGCGCGGCGCGTTGGCTGACAGCGGTGGACAACACCGAGCCTGGTGCGCCGCGAAACAAGGGGCGGCGGGCCTCTTTGAGACTCCGGCATCTCGGACCGCGGTGTCAGGCTCGACGAACTCCGCCGATCCGGCCGAGATGGGTGAAGCCGAAGCCGTCGGCATATTTCAGGCCGTAGCCGGCGAGCCGGTCGACGCCGACATGGGCCAGCCAGATCGTGGCGATCTCGACCACCAGTGGCTGTCCGGCCGCCAGCCCGATCGCGAGCAGGGCGGCGGGTGCCAGCGTGCTGTGGACGGCATTGTAGGCCACGGCGCCGATCCGCGGGCCGCCGAGATAGGCGGCGAAGCTGACGTCGGGCGCCAGGAACAGGGCCGCGAACAGCCACCACGAGCCGCTTTGGTGGGCGTAGAAGGCGATCGCGGCGGCCGCCAGCACCAGCCCTTCGAGCCGCAGCAGCAGGCGCAGGCCGCCCTGGACGGCGCCACGCGATGGGCCGGCAGGCTCAGTGACCAGGTCCGGTTGAGCGGCCATATCCATGATTCTGCTTCCAATTCCGAACTGTGGGAGGAGGGGCGGCATCGCCGAAAGCGGCTTTCCGGCTCCGAAATAGCCGTGATAGAAGGCCGCCAACAGTCACGACATCGGGAACGGGCGGGAAGCGCATGAAGGACATTCTGGACACCCTCGAGGAACGGCGCAAAGGCGCCAAGCTCGGTGGCGGCGAGAAGCGCATCGAGGCGCAGCATGCGCGCGGCAAGCTGACGGCGCGGGAGCGCATCGAGCTGCTGCTCGACAAGGGCTCGTTCGAGGAGTTCGACATGTTCGTCGAGCACCGCTCCACCGAGTTCGGCATGGAGAAGACCAAGGTCCCCGGCGACGGCGTCGTCACCGGCTGGGGCACCGTCAACGGCCGCAAGACCTTCGTCTTCGCCAAGGATTTCACCGTGTTCGGCGGCTCGCTGTCCGAGACCCACGCGCTGAAGATCACCAAGCTGCAGGACATGGCGATGAAGGCGCGTAGCCCCATCATCGGCCTCTATGATGCCGGCGGCGCCCGCATCCAGGAGGGCGTCGCGGCGCTCGCGGGCTATTCCTACGTGTTCCGCCGCAATGTGCTGGCCTCGGGCGTGATCCCGCAGATCTCCGTCATCATGGGTCCCTGCGCCGGCGGCGACGTCTATTCGCCGGCCATGACCGACTTCATCTTCATGGTGAAGAACACCAGCTACATGTTCGTCACCGGCCCCGACGTCGTGAAGACCGTCACCAACGAGGTCGTCACCGCGGAGGAGCTCGGCGGCGCCTCGGTGCACGCGACGCGCTCCTCGATTGCCGACGGCGCCTTCGACAACGACGTCGAGACGCTGCTGCAGATGCGCCGACTGATCGACTTCCTGCCGAGCAACAACAGCGACGGCGTGCCGGAATGGCCGAGCTTCGACGACATCGAGCGCGTCGACATGTCGCTCGATACCCTGATCCCGGACAATCCGAACAAGCCCTATGACATGAAGGAGCTGATCCTGAAGGTCGTCGACGAGGGCGATTTCTTCGAGATCGCGGACGCCTTCGCCAAGAACATCGTCACCGGCTTCGGCCGCATTGCGGGGCGCACCGTCGGCTTCGTCGCCAACCAGCCGATGGTGCTGGCGGGCGTGCTCGACTCCGACGCGTCGCGCAAGGCCGCGCGCTTCGTGCGCTTCTGTGATGCCTTCAACATCCCGATCGTCACCTTCGTCGACGTTCCGGGCTTCCTGCCGGGCACCGCGCAGGAATATGGCGGCCTGATCAAGCACGGCGCCAAGCTTCTGTTCGCGTACTCGCAATGCACGGTGCCGCTGGTGACGGTGATCACCCGCAAAGCCTATGGCGGCGCCTTCGACGTCATGGCCTCCAAGGAGATCGGGGCCGACATGAACTATGCCTGGCCGACGGCGCAGATCGCGGTCATGGGCGCCAAGGGCGCGGTCGAGATCATCTTCCGCGCCGACATGGCGGACCCGGACAAGATCGCCGCGCGCACCAAGGAATACGAGGACCGCTTCCTGTCGCCGTTCATCGCCGCCGAGCGCGGCTATATCGACGACGTCATCATGCCGCACTCCACCCGCCGCCGCATCGCGCGTGCGCTCGCGATGCTCCGCGACAAGAAGATGGAGATGCCGGCGAAGAAGCACGACAATCTGCCGCTGTAGGCATCGGCTCGAGCCGTCGTCCTCGCGGGCGGCGGCGACAAAATCATTGCGAGCTGCCGCGTGGCCCTGGATTGCTTCGCTTCGCTCGCAATGACGGAGAACGCGGCGCGCGCGCCGGGCGCCGTCGCCGTCCTGCTGCGTCGGCCGGGGGATGAGAGCCAGCCGCACCCATCGTCATTGCGAGGAGCGCAGCGACGAAGCAATCCGGGGGCCTCGTGCCCGGCTCTGGGTTGCTGGTCGCATTGCGGGAATTGCGGCAATCCGGAGCCGGGTCGGGCCCTGGCGTTAAGCCTGTCGCTTAACTAACCTTTAACGATGGGTTTGCGGGAACTGGGCCGCTGGCCTAGCCTTGTCGGGTGGGTCGGAAGAGTAGGGTCGCGTATCATGGCTGACAGAACATCGGCATTTCGGAATTCAGGCGTTTTCGTCGTCTGCGCGGCGGCCGCTGCGCTGATCTTCTCGACCGAGGCCGCATCGGCCCGGTCTGGCGCCGCGGTGACTGCCGGTCCCGTTGGACCGAGCCAGGTCGTCCGGCCGGCGCCTGGGATCAGGCCCGGCCTGCGTCATCACCATTATCGCGGCGCTCGCGCCTATCTGCCGGCCGCCGGCGCCTTCGCCTATGGCGGTTATGACGAGCCCGTGCCGCAGCAGATCCCGGAGCGGACCTCGGCCGACGTGCGTTACACCTATACCTACGACGTCCCGTGGGACTGGGCCCACCGCTTTCCACCGAACGTCGTGCCATCCGATCGCCCCTACGTATCGAGCTGCCCGATGCAGACCGTGACGGTGCCGGGACGCCGCGGCGGCGATCACACCGTCACGATCACGCGCTGCTACTGACGTCTTGAGCCAGCTCAATGCGATCGGCGTGATCGGACGCTAGACATTGTCAAATACCGACCGGCTTCGCTCGCGCGAGGTCGCGAGGTGACGAGGCCCGGACTCCTAGGCACTCCGGGCCTCGTTGATTTCTGATAGCCTCCCGCGGCAGCGCGAGTCCGCGCGGGGAGGCTCCGATGATCAGACCGGCGAATTGGATACGTATCTGGCTGGCAGTTGCGATGTCGGCTGTCGCAGCCGGAGCAGCCTTCGCCGATGAGACCGTGACGATCGGCGGCTCCCGCGTCGCGCTGATCAGGCCGGCCTCGGTGCGCGCCAGCGTGATCCTGCTGCCCGGCGGTGACGGCGCCATCCATGTCGGCGAGCGCGGCGACATTCACGGCCTGCTCGGCAACCAGCTGGTGCGCACGCGCAACGCTTATGCCGCACGCGGGCTCGCCGTGATGGTCGCGGACACCAGTACCGATCTGAAGGCCGCGGTGGACTACATGGCCACGATCAAGCGGCCGGTGACGGTGATCGGCACCAGCCGCGGCACGTTGCGCGCCGCGGAAGGCATCGCGCGCGGTGCCCGGCCGGATGCGTTGGTGCTGACCTCGGGCTTCCTCAGTCCGGAGTCGGGGAGCTCCTCGAACGTGATGTCGATCCTCGGCTCGCCCTCGGCCTTGCCGCGGACGCTGGTCATCCATCATACCAGCGACGCCTGCAAGTTCACGCTGCCGGCAGGCGTCGACCCGTTCATCAGATGGTCCGGCGGCCGGGCGCGCGCGAAGTGGCTGTCGGGCGGCGCGGAAGAGGGGGATCCCTGTCAGGCGCGCGGCCATCACGGCTTCAACGGGCTCGACGGGCAGGTGGTCGGCCTGGCCGCGGGGTTTCGCTGAGCTGCGGATTGCGGGTCGACTCCGGAACAACACCAACGTGGTCCGGAGGAAACTCGATGCCGTCAGCCATCTTCGTCGTGCGCGCGACCGTGCCTGATCCCGCCCGGCGCGATGCGTTCGATCGCTGGTATCGCGACGTTCATCTGCCCGACGCGATCAGGAGCTTCGGCGTGCGCAAGGCGTGGCGGGTGTGGAGTCTCGCTGATCCCAGGGTGCATCAGGCGATGTATCAGTTCGATGCCATCGCCGCGGTGGAGCGTGCGATCGGCGGCGCGAGATGAAACGCCTGACCGCCGATTTCAATCGCGACTGGCCCGACGTGACCCGGACGCGCGAGAGCTTCGTGCTGGCGCAGACGGTCGACGGCTGAGCTTGCGTTGCCTTCGACGACGAAGGCGTGGCGCTTCCATCACCGTACTGCGATCCGGTTCAGCTAACGTTCAGGTGATCGGCCGAATACTCCGTCATGCTCTGGCTCGTGGATCATGGAGGCGTGCGATGGAACGACGGAATTTCCTCAAGCTGGCATTGGGGTTCGGCTGCGCGGCGGCGGCCGGCGCCGTGCTTCGCACCAGCGATGCGGTCGCCGCGCCGCTCTCGCCGTCGCCGCTGAACGAAGCCGCGCCTTCAGCCAGGGATCAGCACGTCGAGCGCGCGGTCGGCTCGCAGGACGAGGCCGATCGGCTCGCGCCGGAGCAGGTGCGCTGGGGACATCACGGACATCACGGCCACGGCCATCACTGGGGCTGGCGCCGGCGGCATTGGGGTTGGCGGCGCCGCCATTGGGGCTGGCGTCACCATCATCGGCACTGGCGCCGCCATTGGCATCGGCGCCACTCCTGGTGATCGGCCCGGCCGCGTTGCGGCCAGGCGCCGTTTCGGACTCGTGATTGCGGCACGGCAGGGATCGGCGCGATCCCTGCCGGTCGTGTCCGTTTGAACTACCTGCCGAGGAAGTCCAGCAGCAGCGCGTCGTATTTGTCCGGCGCGTCGAGGAAGACGAGGTGGCCGGCATTGGCGACCACCTCGGCGCGGGCATCGCGCATCCGGCTGGCCAGGTCCTTTGCCAGCTCGGCGTTCTGGCCCATCTTCGCTCTCAAGGCTTCCGGCGCGTTCGGCCGTCCCGGCGCGTTGTGATCGTCCGCGCCCATGATGAACAGCGTCGGCTGCGTCAGCAGCGGGATCTCGTGCACCACCGGCTCGCGGTAGATCATCTGATAGGAGCTGACGAAGCTCTTCAGCCAGCGCGGATAGTCGGCGCTTTGCTTCAGGTTGAAGCGGGCATCGATGAACGGCGTGACCTGCTCCGGCGGCAGCTTCAGCGCGTAGTTGGTCTCCAGCTGCTTGCGATAGCCGTCCGACGTCAGCCGGTCCTCGCTCTCGCTGATCTTTTCCGACGGGACCGGCGGCACGTAGGCGCGGTAGTCCTCGAGCCCGATCGGCGCGGTCAGCACGAGATGCGCGACCCGGTCGGGATAGGCGCGGGCGATGCGGACGGCCAGCATGCCGCCCATGGAATGCGCGACGATGTCGGCCTTGGCGATGCCGAGGTGATCGAGCAGCGTCATCGTGTTGCGCGCCAGCGTGTCGAAATGCAGTTCGCCCGACGGCTTGGTTGATTTGCCGAAGCCGACCTGGTCGGGCACCACGACGCGGAAGCCGGCGTCGGTCAGTGTCTTGATCACGGGCGCCCAGTAGCTCGAGGGGAAGTTGCGGCCGTGGAGCAGCAGCGCAACGCGGCCGTTCGGCTGCGCCGGCGCGACATCCATGTAGGCCATGCGCAGCTGCTCGCTGTCGTTGACCAAGGGCAGCAGGCTGACCGGGTAGGGATAGGCGAAGCCTTCGAGGTTGATGCCATAGGGCTCGCGCGGCATCTCCGCAGCGCGGGCGGCGATCGGCGCGACGGTGAGCAGGGCAGCGCAGAGCGCGGCAGCGAAACGGGACATGGAGACTCCGGGAGTGAGATGGGGTCGTCAACCGTCTCGCCGTGCCCTGCGTTCGCTCTGGCCGCAATGCACGAAGGCATTGCTGCGATAAACAGCACGTGATCGTCAGTCCTCGGCCGGACCGAACAGCGCCGCGAAATGCTTTTCGCCGGCGCGGCTGAAATTGACCACGCGACTGCCTGGAGTGGCATCGCGCGCCGCCCATTTCAGCTCGGTGAAGCGCTTCATCAACGCTGCGCCGAGCGTGCCGGCGAGATGATGCCGCCGCGCGCTCCAGTCGAGGCAGGCCTTGCAGACGGGCCGGCGCGGATGCGCCAGCATTTCCGGCGAGATCCGCAAATGCTGCGCCAGGAAATGTTTGCCGTCCTCGGTCAGCACGATCTCCTGCTTGCGCCGGCGCACCAGCTTCTGCCGGGTCATGCTATCGAGCATCTGCACGCCGAGATCGCCGGCAAGATGATCGTAGCAGATGCGCGCCCGCCGCAGCTCCGGCTCCTTCGGCCCGGTGCGCACCCGCATGTGGCCGGCGCGCGCGGCAAGGCCGGCGAGCTTCTCCAGCACGTCGGCGACGTCCGGATCGGCGAGCCGGTAGTAGCGGTGACGGCCCTGTTTTTCCGGCTCGACCAGGCCGCCGCCTTCGAGCTTGGCAAGATGCGAGCTCGCCGTCTGCGGCGTCACGCCCGCTTCCTGGGCGAGCTCGGTCGCGGTCAGCGCCCGGCCCGAGAGCAGCGCCGTCAGCATGTTGGCGCGGGCGGGATCGCCGACCAGCGCCGCCACCATCGCAATGTCCGGACCCGATTTCATAGTTCGATGCTAGCCGAAGCATTCTCGCCCCGCAAGCGGATAGTGTCGATGATACGAAACTTACCGGAGGTTGTCATGGCCATCACCGTCTTCATCCGCTATCGCATCGATCCGCATCAGCGCGACGTGTTCGAAGCCTACGCCAGGCGCTGGCTGTCGATCATTCCCCGCTGCGGCGGCGACCTGATCGGCTATTTCATGCCTCATGAAGGCACCAACGACGTCGCCTATGGCCTGATTTCATTCGACAGTCTCGCGGCTTACGAGCGCTATCGCGCAACCTTGCGAAGCGATGGCGAGGGACGGGCGAACTTCGCACTCGCGGAGGAGCACAAACTCATTCTGGGCGAAGAGCGAACATTTCTGCGCAATGTCGTGGCGGCGCCATGAGAGCGGGACTATCCTGGTGCAACGAAGAGATGCATGGGAGGATGACATGACGGTGACCAGCACGGCGGACAAGCGCGCGGCCTTTCGCAAATTGCACGAGACCGGCTGCTTTATTTTGCCGAACCCGTTCGATGCCGGCACGGCGAAAATGCTGCAGCATCTCGGCTTCAAGGCGGTCGCCTCGACCAGCGCCGGCTTCGCGTGGTCGATCGGCAAGGCCGACACCGGCACGACGCTCGACGAGATGCTCGCGCATCTGGCGGCGCTGTCCGCGGCGGTCGACATTCCCGTCAACGCCGATTTCGAGGGCGGCTTCGCCGATGCCCCCGAGGGCGTGGCCGCCAACGTCACGCGCGCGGTCGCGACCGGCGTCGCGGGTCTGTCGATCGAGGACTCCACGGGTGACAAGGATGATCCGCTCTACGAACGCGAACTGGCGGTGGCCCGCATCCGCGCCGCACGGCAGGCGATCGATGCCAGCGGCGGCGACGTGCTGCTGACCGGCCGCTGCGAGGCGTTTCTCTGGGGCAAGCCCGACCTGGGGCTCGTGACCGACCGTCTAACGGCCTATGCCGAGGCCGGCGCGGACTGTCTGTATGCTCCGGGGATCAAGACGGTCGAGGAGATCACGGCGGTCGTCAAAGCGATGGCGCCAAAGCCGGTCAACCTGCTGATCGGGGCGTCCGGTCTCTCACTCAGCCAGGCCGCCGAGCTCGGCGTGCGCCGCATCAGCGTCGGCGGTTCGCTGGCTCGGATGGCCTGGGCCGGCTTCATGCGCGCGGCCAGGGAGATGGCCGAGCAGGGCACCTTCACCGAGCTGGCAGGCGGCTATCCCGGCGGCGAGCTGAACAAGCTCTTCGGTTGAGTTGGGCCACGCATGTAGAAAAGCCGCGGACTTGCCGCGGCTTTTCCAATCCGTTCGCTACGACTGTTCAGTAGCGGTCCGTTCCGATGCCGACGCTCACGCCGGGGGCGCGGATGCCGATGCCGTCGCGGTGTTCATAGGTGCGACGCTCGATGTAGCGCTCGCGCGGCGCATAGGCGTAGGAGTCGCGGTCGTCGTGAATGATCACACGGCGCTCGTGGCGCTCGCGCCAGCAATGGCCGTCCTCGTTGCAGACCATGCGGACGGTCTGGACGTCGCGCTGGGGGACGGCCGACACATCGACCGAGAGCGGCGCAGCCTGTGCTGCGGTCATCACGAGCGTGCCTGCTGCGGCCGCGAGAATGAAAGCCTTCATCACAAATCTCCTCCAATCAGTGTGGGTCAAAGTGCCGCACAGGCAATCGGCAAGCGCGCAGATCGTTCCACCCTGACACTCGTTTGTTGGCGCCATGACGTGCGCGCCGATATCAGCCTTGCTGATGAGCGGGCGCAAAAAGGCGGCGGATGATCGCTCATCCGCCGCCCGAGTTGAGAACGGCGGCATGCCGTTCGTGGGATAGTTGACGAATTACTTCGCGTTGTTGGTGTTAGTCGGAGCCTTCGGGGCCGCCGGCGGCGGCGTGGTGCGGTCGCCCGCGGCGCCGGTGGTCACGCCGGACGAGCTGTTGCTGCTGCCATTGCTCGTCGACGCCGACTGCGAGGCGGGCGTCGTGCTCGCCTGGTCGCTCCGCATCGACATGTTGTTGAGGCCGTAGAAGACGGCGCCGAGCAGGATCGCGATGCCCAGGGCGTAGGCGGCAATACGCCCGGTCGAGGCGGAGCCTTCCCTCAGCTCGGGATCGGGCTGCAGCTGGCTGTCCATCCGCGCCGTGCGCTCGTACTCGGCAGCGGTCATGTCAGCACCGGCCATGCCGGGGCGCGTGGTCATGTCCGGCCGGTTGATGCCGTCGGGATAGCGTTCGTTCGGGAGCCGTTCGTTGGCCATGATGTCCTCCTTTGCGATTGTCACCCGACAACCAGCGCAGCCCCGGCTCTGTTCCGCGAAACCTTGCGAATTCCCCAGTCGATCCGTTGCGTGCCGCGCTAAGGTTCCTCGCCTACTTTGCGATTCTCTGTCCAGCTGGAGCCCCCTCGATGTGGAACCTGCCGCCCGGTGACAGCGTGCTGCATCTGTTGACCTGGGTGGCGCTGGCGGCGCAGGCGATGACGGCCGCGCTCGCGGCGGGACGCCGCAGCATGGACTGGATGGGCGTCTGTTTGTTGGGGGCGATCACCGCGCTCGGCGGCGGCACCTTGCGCGACGTTCTGCTCGGCCACTATCCGCTCGCCTGGGTCGAGCGGCCGTCCCTGCTGCTGCTCACCGTGCTGGCGCCGTTCGTGACGATCGCCATGGCGCGCCTGGTTCACCGGCTGACGATGGCGTTCCTCGTTCTCGATGCCGTCGGCCTCGTCGTGTTCACGATGACCGGCTGCGACATCGCCTGGCAGATGAACGTGCCGATCGGCATCGTCATCGTCGCCGGGATGATCACCGGCTGCGCCGGCGGCGTGCTGCGCGACATCCTGTGCAATGACGTGCCATTGCTGTTTCGCGCCGAGCTCTACGCCAGCGTCTCCCTCGTCACGGGCCTGGTCTATGCGACGGGGCTGTCGCTCGGCATCGCCAGCGGATGGTGGACGGCGCTGACCTTCGCGCTCGGACTGTCGTTCCGGCTGCTCGCAATCCGCTACAAATGGAATATGCCGCGCTTCGTCTTTTCGGGCGAGGAGCGTGGCTGAACGGCGGCGGTCTTATCGCATTGCACAATTCGTTGGGGCCAGAATCGCGCCGGCCACAACGGTTCAATCACCGTCCGCCGAGCCGCCAAAGCCATGGCGCGCATCATCCCATTTCGCGGCAGCCGCCGTTTTCGACACAAACCGCAAAAGCCGCAGCCGGCTGCCGCCATGAAATTGCGATTTCGGTTGGCTGCCCTGCGCGGACGAGATTTGTGATGCGCATTCTTCAAAAGCAGACATAAATGATTGGCAGAACGCGCGCTTCCGCCGTCCGGCGGCAGTCGCGCACCCCTGATAAAGCACGGCAAGAGGGCGGAATGGGCATCAACGAGAGCGAGATCAATCTCGACCAGAAATACACCGCAAGCTCCGGCCACATCTTCCTGACCGGCATCCAGGCGCTGGTGCGGCTGCCGATGGCCCAGATCCGGCGCGACCGCGCCGCCGGCCTCAACACCGCCGGCTTCATCTCCGGCTATCGCGGCTCGCCGCTCGGCGGCTACGACCAGCAGCTGTTCTCCGCGCGCAAGCATCTCGAGCAGTACAATATCAAGTTCCAGCCCGGGGTGAACGAGGACCTGGCAGCGACCGCCGTGTGGGGCTCGCAGCAGCTTCATTTGTCGCCCGGCGGCAAGTATGACGGCGTGGTCGGCATCTGGTACGGCAAGGGCCCCGGCGTCGACCGCTGTGGTGACGTGTTCCGCCACGGCAATGCCGCGGGCTCCGCCAAGAACGGCGGCGTGCTCTGTCTCGCCGGCGACGACCACGGCGCCAAGTCCTCCACCGTGCCGCACCAGTCCGACCACGCCTTCATGTCGGCGCTGATGCCCTACCTCTATCCCTCGTCGATCCACGAGATGATCGAGATGGGCCTGCTCGGCATCGCCATGTCGCGCTATTCCGGCTGCTGGGTCGGCATGAAGGTGATCACCGAGACGGTGGAGACCACCGCCGAGATCAACCTCAACGACGAGATGACGCCGTTCGTCATTCCCACCGACTTCGAGCTGCCGCCGGGCGGCCTCAACCTGCGCTGGCCCGACGATCGCTTCGACCAGGACCGCCGGCTGCAGGACTACAAGGGCTTTGCCGCGATCGCCTTCGCCCGCGCCAACAAGGTCAACCGCATCACGATGGACTCGCCGAACGCCCGCTACGGCATCATGGCGTCGGGCAAGAGCTACGAGGACATCCGTCAGGCGCTGCGCGAGCTGGGGATCACCGAGGAGGTCGCCGCCAAGATCGGTCTCAGGCTCTACAAGATTGGCATGCCCTGGCCGCTGGAGCCGGAGGGCGTGCGCCAGTTCGCGGTCGGGCTCGAGGAGATCTTCATCGTCGAGGAGCGCCGCGAGATCGTCGAGAACCAGGTCAAGCAGGAGCTGTTCAACTGGCGCGATGACGTCCGCCCGCGCATCGTCGGCAAGATGGACGACCACGACAAGCGCTTCCTGCCGTTCGCGACCGAGCTCTCCGTCGCCTCGCTCGCGACATCGCTCACGGAGCGGCTTCTTCGCCTCGACCTCAATCCCGAGATCAAGGCGATGCTGCGCGCCAAGGCCGACTGGTTCAACGGCCGCGACGCCTCGCAGATGCAGCTGGTCTCGCCGGTGGCGCGCACGCCGTATTTCTGCTCCGGCTGTCCGCACAACACCTCGACGAAAGTGCCCGAGGGCAGCCGCGCGCTCGCCGGCATCGGCTGCCACTTCATGTCGCTGTGGATGAACCGCAACACCGAGACCTTCACGCATATGGGCGGCGAGGGCGTGCCGTGGGTCGGCATCGCGCCGTTCACCAATGAGGAGCACATCTTCGCCAATCTCGGCGACGGGACCTATTTCCACTCCGGCAGCCTCGCGATCCGCCAGGCGGTCGCCTCCAAGGCCAACATCACCTACAAGATTCTCTATAACGACGCCGTCGCGATGACCGGCGGCCAGCGCCATGACGGCGATCTGTCGCCGCAGCAGATCACCTTCCAGCTGCATTCCGAGGGCATCCGCGAGATCTACCTGGTCTCAGAGAACCCGGATGCCTATCCGGCCGACAGCATCGCGCCCGGCGTCAAGCTGGCGCATCGCGACGAGCTCGACAACGTCATGAAGACGCTGCGCCAGACCAAAGGCGCTTCCGCCATCGTGTTCGTGCAGACCTGCGCCGCCGAGAAGCGCCGCCGCCGCAAGCGCGGCACGATGGAGGATCCGCAGCGCCGCGTCTTCATCAACCCGGCCGTCTGCGAAGGCTGCGGCGACTGCTCGGTGCAGTCGAACTGCATCTCGGTCGAGCCGCTGGAGACCGAACTCGGCCGCAAGCGCGTCATCAACCAGTCGTCCTGCAACAAGGACTATTCCTGCGTGAAGGGCTTCTGCCCGTCCTTCGTGACCATCGACGGCGGCAAGCCGCGCTCGCGGGCTCCGGCCGAGCTCGGCGACATCGGCGTGATGCCGGAGCCCCTGACCAAGCCGTCGCTGGAGCGGCCCTACAATGTCGCCGTCGGCGGCGTCGGCGGCACCGGTGTGCTGACCATCGGCGCGCTGCTCGGCATGGCCGCCCATATCGAGGGCAAGGCCTCGATGATCCTCGACATGTCGGGCCTCGCGCAAAAGGGCGGCGCGGTGCTCAGCCACGTCCGCCTGTCGAAGAACACCGCCGACGTGACCTGCTCGCGCATCGTCACCGGCACCGCAGATCTCGTCATCGCCGCCGACGAGGTGGTGGCGGGTGCCAAGGAGACGATCACGCTGTGCGATGCCGAGCGCACCCATGGCGTCATCAACAGCCATCTGATCCCGACCGCCGATTTCGTCCTCAACCGCGATTTCAACTTCCAGAACCGCAAGGTGACGAGCCTGCTGGAAACGGCGCTGCGCAAGGACTCGACGTTCTTCGACTTCACCAAGCCGGCCGAGGCACTGCTCGGCGACTCCATCGCCACCAACATGATGATGATGGGCTATGCCTATCAGAAGGGCCTGCTGCCGCTCTCGGCCGAGGCCATCGAGAAGGCGATCGCGATCAACGGCGTCGCGGTCAAGATGAACACCGAGGCATTCCGGCTCGGCCGCCTCGTGGTGGTCAACCCCGAGCGCGTCGCCGGCATGATGACCGGACAGGACGAGACGGTGCCGCCGAAATCGCTCGACGCGATGACGCTGGACGAGATCATCGCCCATCGCATGACCTATCTCGCGGCCTACCAGAACGCCCGGCTCGCCAAGCGCTACCGCAAGCTGGTCGACCAGGTACGCGAGGCCGCCGACAAGGGCGGCTACGGCGAGGCACTGCCGCGCGCCGTTGCGATCAACTACGCCAAGCTGCTCGCCTACAAGGACGAGTACGAGGTGGCGCGGTTGTTCTCCGACGGCACCTTCGAGAAGCAGCTCCACGACGCCTTCGAAGGCGATTACAAGATCTCCTTCAACCTGGCGCCGCCGATCTTCAATTCCGGCCTCGATCCCCAGGGCCGGCCGAAGAAGAAGAGCTATGGCCCGGGCATGATGAAGATGTTCCGGCTGCTGGCGAGGCTGAAGGGCCTGCGCGGCACGCCGCTCGACATCTTCGGCTATTCCGCCGAGCGCAAGATGGAGCGCGACCTGATCGCCGGCTACGAAAAGGACGTCGCGACGGTGCTCAGCCTCTTGTCGCCCGCCAATGCCGACATCGCCGTCGAATTCCTGTCGCTGCCCGACAAGATCCGCGGCTACGGCCCGGTGAAGGACAAGGCCGTGCAGGACGCCAAGGCGCGCTACGCGCAACTGGCGGCCGACCTCGCCAACCCGCCGTCGGCGCCACGCCAGATGGCGGCGGAGTAGGGCCCGTAGGGTGGGCAAAGCGCCGCCCCTGGCGGCGCGTGCCCACCGTCTCACCGCAAGCTCGGAACCCTACGGTTTCAACGTCATTGCGAACAGCGCAGCGACGAAGCAATCCAGAGTCCTACGGGCCGTCCTGGATTGCTTCGCTTCGCTCGCAATGACGCGGAGAGAGCCGTAGCCCGCATGAGCGAAGCGATATGCGGGACGGCTGTCCCGGGTGTCGCTGCGCTCACCCGGGTGACAGGCCTCGTTCAAATTCTGATTTACAGATTTATATTGACGAATATCGGAAATCATGCTTTATTGCCGCCATCCCGCCTCACTCGGAAGGGGCGTTGCGCGCGATCGTCACGACACGCGGGGCGGGGAGCGATGGCCGCGATGGAGCCGCAGCGTGTCCTTGAGGGATGCGCGGACGAACGGTTCGGCGCGGACGTGAAGTCGCAGCGTGCTGGCACCCCGACGCTGGTGTCACGTTCGTGACGGCGCTGACGCGCCGCGCGGATCATGGTGGCCAACAAGCCCGGCGCACCAGGCAGACTGCGTATAAGCGTGAAGACCATCGCGCAGGGAAGGCCGGGTGTTCTCGGCTGCACCTGTGGTACCTGCCGCCTGCATTTTTTTCGCAGGCGGGCCGCAGGCGTCAGCCGACGCCTGGCCTTCCCTGCGCCCTCCGATCTGAAGAGGGCGAACAAGATCAGCATGACCCGGGCAGTGATGTCGCGGGAGTGCTGGGTGACGTGTAGTTCGATATGTGCTCGCTCGCGCCACACGATCGCTGTCGTCCCGGGCTTGACCCGGGACCCATAACCACCGGCGGGTGTGAGAGGGCACGCGGGGCGACCATCGAGTCCAACAAGATCCGCCGGTGGTTATGGGTCCCGGGTCAAGCCCGGGACGACGGCGGAGTGAAGGGCGAGACCATGCGTCATCTCCACCTCGCGGAATATTTTCCACGCTTGCCAAGCCTCCTGCGAGGGTCCAGAAAATCTCCAACCATCGGGCAGGACACGACAGGAAGCGGAGACGGAATTGACCATCAAGGGCAAGGCCTACATTGCCGGGATCTATGAGCATCCGACCCGGCACGCACCGGACAAATCGACCGCACAACTGCATGCCGAGGTCGCCAAGGGGGCGCTGGAGGATGCCGGGTTGAGCGCGAAAGATGTCGACGGCTATTTCTGCGCCGGCGATGCGCCGGGCGGCGCGTGGCCGATGGTCGACTATCTCGGCTTGAAGGTGCGGCACATCGATTCCACCGAGACCGGCGGCTGCTCCTATCTGATCCACGTCGGCCACGCCGCTGAGGCGATTGCCGCCGGCAAATGCTCGATCGCGCTGATCACGCTGGCCGGCAAGCCGCGCACCGGCCCGATGCCGCCGCGCGCCGCCGGCGCGGAAGCCGACTTCGAGATGGCCTATGGCGCCACCACGCACAATGCCTACGGCATGTGCGCCATGCGCCACATGCACGACTATGGCACCACGTCGGAGCAGCTCGCCTGGATCAAGGTCGCGGCCTCGCATCACGCGCAGTACAATCCGCATGCGATGCTGAAGGAGGTCGTGACGGTCGAGGACGTGATCAACTCGCCGATGATCTCCGATCCGTTGCACCGCATGGATTGCTGCGTCGTTACCGACGGCGGCGGTGCGCTGATCGTGACCACGCCGGAGATCGCCAAGAGCCTGAAGAAGCCGCTGGTGCGGCTGATCGGCCATGGCGAGGCGATGAAGGGGCCGCGCGGCGGCAAGGACCTCGATCTCACTTATTCCGCCGGTGTGTGGTCCGGCCCGCGCGCCTTCGAGGAGGCGGGCGTGACCCCGAATGATATCAAATACGCCTCGATCTATGACAGCTTCACCATCACGGTGCTGATGCAGCTCGAGGACCTCGGCTTCTGCAAGAAGGGCGAGGGCGGCAAGTTCGTCGCCGACGGCAACCTCATCTCCGGCGTCGGCAAGCTGCCGTTCAACACCGATGGCGGCGGCCTGTGCAGCAACCATCCGGTCAACCGCGGCGGCATGACCAAGGTGATCGAGGCCGTGCGCCAGCTGCGCGGCGAAGCTCATCCGAAGGTCCAGGTGCCGAATTGCGACCTCGCCATCGCCCATGGCACCGGCGGCCTGCTCGGCGTGCGCCACGCCGCCTCGACCTGCATTCTGGAGCGCGTCTGATGTCCGAAGCCAAGAAACTTCCGGCCCCCGTCACCAATCCCGAGACCAAGGCGTTCTGGGATGCCGCCGCCGAGGGCAAATTCATGATCAAGCGCTGCACGGCATGCGGCGAGGCGCATTATTTCCCGCGCTCGATCTGCCCGTTCTGCTTCTCCGACCAGACGGTGTGGGAGCAGAGCGCGGGCGAGGGCGAGATCTACACGTTCTCGATCATGCGCAAGTCGCCGACCGGGCCCTATGCGATCGGCTACGTGACCTTGAAGGAGGGGCCGTCGCTGCAGACCAATTTCGTCGATTGCGATTTCGATGCGTTGAAGATCGGCCAGAAGGTGAGGGTTGTGTTCAAGCCCACCGACGGCGCCCCGCTGCCGTTCTTCACGCCGGTGTAGGTGAGGGAGCACGGATGCGGCTCCACGTCATTGGAGCGAAGCGACGAAGCAATCCAGAGTCCTCGTGCGGCTCTGGATTGCTTCGCTCCGCTCGCAATGACGATGGGGCATGCATCTGCGTGCTCCAACAATGGTGTACCCTCTCCCTTTGTGGGAGAGGGTGGCGAGATCGAGCGAAGCGAGATTGAGCCGGGTGAGGGGTCTCTCTCCGCGCAGACAGCGCGGCTGTGGAGACAACCCCTCACCCGAGTGAGGTCGGAATTGATAGTTGCGCTGCCCTCTCCCACAAGGGGAGAGGGCGCAGCAATGGGCATCGGAAGACGTGCGTAGGGTGGGCTAAGGCGCGGAGCGCCGTGCCCACCGATATACAACAAGAAAGGCGGTGGGCACGCTTCGCTTTGCCCACCCTACAAGAGAACGAAGTTCGGGGAGGCGACATGCCGATCAACTACGATGAGCTGATGGCGATGAAGGCGATCGGGCAGCCCTATGCCTACGGTGATCGCGAGGTGATGCTGTACGCCTATGGCATCGGCATGGGGGCCGATCCCATGGATGAGAAGGAGCTCGCCTTCGTCAACGAGGCCACCGCCGAGCCGCGGCCGCTGAAGGTGGTGCCGACCTTTGCCTCCGTCGCGGCCTGGGGCGCCGGTCCCGGCGACATGAAGCTCAACCGCGTGCTGGTGGTCGACGGCGAGCGCGACATCACCTTTCACAAGCCGCTGGCGGTGGCCGCGAAGATCACGGCCGACTCCTCCGTGCTCGCGGTGTCCGACAAGGGCAAGGACAAGGGCGCCGTCATCCGCCATCAGACCATCCTGCGCGACGAGGGCGGCGCGCCGCTGGCGACGCTGGTCGCCTCACGCTTCGCCCGCGGCGATGGCGGCTTCGGCGGCCCGTCCGGCGGCATCCCCGACCCGCATCCGGTGCCGACCCGCGCACCGGACCGCAGCGTCGACATCTCGACACGGCCTGATCAGGCGCTGATCTACCGCCTGTGCGGCGACCGCAACCCGCTGCACTCCGATCCCGAGTTTGCCCGTCGCGCCGGTTTCCCACGGCCGATCCTGCACGGCATGTGCACCTACGGCCTCACCTGCCGCGCCGTTCTGCAGACCTATGCCGACTACGACGCCTCGGCGTTCCGCCAGCACGCCGCGCGGTTCTCGTCGCCGGTGTTCCCCGGCGAGACCGTGACGGTCGATCTCTGGAAGGATGGCGATGTGATCTCCTTCGAAGCGCGCGTGAAGTCGCGCAACGTCACGGTGATCAAGAACGGCAAGACAGTGCTGGGATGATCCTCGTGATGTGAGGCACAGCTGTTAGTTATCGTCATGCCCGGGCTTGACCCGGGCATCCATCCTCTTCTGGTGATGGATGGACGGTTCAGGAGATGGATGGCCGGGTCAAGCCCGGCCATGACGGAGAAAGCAAGAACATAAGCGGAGGACGCGCCCATGGGACTGCTCGACGGCAAGGTGGCGCTGATCACCGGCGCAGGTGGCGGCCTCGGCGAGGCCTACGCCAAACTGTTCGCGCGCGAGGGCGCGGCGGTGGTGGTCAACGACCTTGGCGGGCCGCGCGACGGCTCCGGCTCCGACCTGTCGATGGCCGAGCAGGTGGTGGCCGCGATCAAGGCCGAGGGCGGCCACGCCGTCGCCAACGCCGCCGACATCTCCACCATGGCCGGCGGGCAGTCTGTGTTCGACGAGGCCATCCGGCATTTCGGCCGCGCCGACATCCTGGTCAACAATGCCGGCATCCTGCGCGACCAGACCTTTGCCAAGTCGAGCGAAGCGGATTGGGACAAGGTGATCCAGGTGCACCTCAAAGGCACCTTCTGCTGCACCCTGCCGGTGTTCCGCTGGATGCGCGACAACGGCGGCGGCGTCATCGTCAACACCTCATCGACCTCGGGCCTGATCGGCAATTTCGGCCAGTCCAACTACGGCGCCGCCAAGGGCGGTATCTGGGGCCTGTCCAACGTGCTGGCAATCGAGGGCCGCAAGTACAACATCCGGGTGTGGACCCTGGCGCCCGGCGCGCTGACGCGGATGACGGCCGACCTGCCGCGCTACAAGGAGAACCCGGGCGCGGCGCTGACGCCCGAGGGCATCGCGCCGGCCGTGCTCTACATGGTCAGCAGTCTCTCGG
Organism: Bradyrhizobium sp. HKCCYLRH2015; assembly: GCF_051168215.1. NCBI lineage: Bacteria > Pseudomonadati > Pseudomonadota > Alphaproteobacteria > Hyphomicrobiales > Nitrobacteraceae > Bradyrhizobium > Bradyrhizobium sp. HKCCYLRH2015. The sequence goes on from NZ_JBNPUO010000001.1 coordinate 864,858, forward strand.
GGGATCAGACCGGCAAGGTGCTCGGCGTCTCCGGTCCACGCGGCGTGCGCGAGTTGCGCATGATGGAAATGGACGGATGGAAACCGCCGTCGTCGGCCTGGAAGGCCGAGGACATCGCCGCCCATGCAGGGGAGATATTCTTTTCGGAGGCCGAGATAGCCAAGTCCGCACGGCGGTTTTGATGTATTCAGGTCGTCATTCCGGAGCGCTCGCGACGGCGAGCGAACCCGGAATCTCGAGATTCCGGGTCTCGTCCTGCGGACGATCCCGGAATGACGCCAGAGAGATTGGAGACAGATGATGAAGCTCACCGCCGCCGCCAAGGGCACCTTCGCGATCGCGCCGACCCCGTTCCATGATGACGGCCGCATCGACGACGCCTCGATCGACCGGCTGGTCGATTTCTATGCCGAGGCCGGCTGCGACGGCATCACGGTGCTCGGCATCATGGGCGAGGCGCCGAAGCTGGACGCGGCGGAATCCGAGCAGGTTGCGGTGCGCTTTGCCAAGCGCGCCAAGAACCTGCAGATCATCGTCGGTGTCTCCGCGCCGGGGTTCGCGACGATGCGCGCGCTGGCGCGCGCCTCGATGGATGCCGGCGCTGCGGGCGTGATGATCGCGCCGCCGCCGACCCTGCGCACCGATGATCAGATCACGGGCTATTTCAAGCAGGCCCAGGAGGCGATCGGCGAGGACATTCCGTGGGTGCTGCAGGACTATCCGCTGACGCTGAACGTGCAGTTCACGCCGGCGGTGATCCGCAGGATCGTCATGGACAGTCCGTCCTGCGTGATGCTCAAGCATGAGGACTGGCCGGGCCTGGAGAAGATCTCGGCGCTCCGCGGCTTCCAGAAGGACGGCTCGCTGCGGCCGCTGTCGATCCTGTGCGGCAATGGCGGCCTGTTCCTGGACTTCGAGATGGAGCGCGGCGCCGACGGCGCGATGACCGGCTACGCCTTCCCGGAAATGCTGGTCGACGTCGTCAAGCTGTCGCAGGCTGGCAAGCGCGATGCCGCGCACGACCTGTTCGACGCGCATCTGCCGCTGGTCCGCTACGAGCAGCAGCCCGGCGCCGGCCTTGCCGTGCGCAAATACGTGCTGCAGAAGCGCGGCGCGATCGCCTCCAGCGCACAGCGCAAGCCGGGCTCGGCGATCACGGCGGCCGCCAAGGCCGAGGTCGACTATCTGCTGTCGCGTGTCGCCCGCACCGACGCCCGCGCCAATCTGCAACCCCGAGCCACCGCCGCGGAGTGACCATGGCTGACGCTGCCGCCGTCCGTCCCGCCTCGACCGTGCTGCTGCTACGCGACAGCGCAGCCGCACGTGAGATCGAGGTATTCATGATGGTGCGCCACCATCAGATCGAGTTCAACTCGGGCGCCCTGGTGTTTCCAGGCGGCAGCGTCGACAAGGGCGATCAGGAGATCGCCGGCAGGCCGGAGCTCTATGCCGGCGACGATGGCCTGGACGCCGAGGCGCTCGGCTTCCGCATCGCCGGGGTGCGCGAGACCTTCGAGGAGAGCGGCATCCTGCTGGCGCGAGCGCGCGGCGCGCGCACGCTGATCGAGGCCGCGGCCGCCCGCGAGATCGAGGCTGCGCATCGCCTGGCGTTGTGCGAGGGCAAGACCAGCTTTCTCGAGGTCATCGAGGCGCACGGCCTGGTGCTGGCGCTCGACACGCTCATCCCTTACGCGCATTGGATCACGCCCGAGGGCATGCCGAAGCGCTTCGACACCTGGTTCTTCCTGGCGGCCGCGCCGCCGGACCAGCTGGGCGCCCATGACGGCCGGGAATCGACCGACTCCGTCTGGGTCTCGCCGCGCGAGGCGCTGGCCGGCGGCGAGGATGGCCGCTTCAAGCTGCCGTTCCCGACCACCCGCAACCTGATCCGGCTCGGCAAGCAGCCGGCGGTGGCCGGGGCATTGGCGGCGGCGCGCGACATGGAGATCATCACCGTGATGCCGGTGATGACCAGGACCGCCGAGGGTGGCCGTCAGCTGCGCATCCCCCGCGAGGCAGGCTATGATGGGGAGGTGTTCGAGTTCGGTGCGGCCGGTTAACCGCACAGGCTATTTTTCGTCCGGTGGATGATGCGCGGACGGGATTGTTCCCTATCTGTTCATTCAGCCGCGCGGCGGCTCGTATATAGTGCGGTTCCGACCATCGGATCCCATGAGTAGATTACCGGACCTCGACACGGCCTGCAGCAGCCTCCGATCGATGACGATCGGGCGGATGATCTTTGGCAGCTTTTTGCTGCTGCTCGCCGTCATCACCGCGACCAGCATGGCGAGCGTGATCGCCATCCGTCACATCGATTCGACCTTTGCCGAATTGCAGCGGCTGCAGGGCGTCGGCGATCTCGCCGAGGAGATCGACCAGCGCATGAACGAGCTGCGGCTCGCGGCGCGTGATTTTGTCACCGATCCCGGTTCGCGTTCCGACCGGGCCATGGAGGCGGCGACCGAGCTCAGCGCGCTCCTGAAGAAGACGCGCCTGCAGCTCGCGCCGGAGCAGCAGGCGACCATCGATGGCGTCGCCCAGCGGCTCGCCAATTACCGCGAGGGCATCGACCGGATCAGTGCGCTGATCGCCCGGCGTGCCGAGCTGCTGTCGGGTTTGCCGGCGGCGCGCGAGGGCTTCGAGGACGCCATCGCCGGCTTGACCGATCGGGGCACGGCGCGGGCCTTGTTCCAGGTGCAGAACCAGGTTGGCGCGGCGCTGCTGGCGCGTGACCCGGCCGGCGCCGAGCAGGCCGCCCGCAGCATGCGCGCGATGCCGATCGAGGACGGCGCGCTTCGTGCGGCCGCCGACCGCTATGCCGAGGCGATCATCGCCATCGCCGGCACCGAGGACGAGATCGCGCGGCTCGACAAGGAGGTGCTGGGCATCGAGGGGCGGCTGATCGGCCGGGTCACCGAGTTGCTGCGCGCCTTGAGCGCGAGCCAGGGCAAGGTGCTGTCGCGCGACTTCGCCCGTACCCTGGCGGAGACGAAATGGCAGAGCATCATCTTCGGCACGGCGGGCGTTCTGATCGGCATCTTCGCTGCGTCTTTCGTGGTCCGGCGCACCGTGCGGCCGCTGGCCTCGATCGCACGCTCGATCAGGGCGCTGGCGGCAGGCGAAAAGGCGGCGTCGATCCCCCAGACCGACGTTCAGAACGAGATCGGCGACATCGCGCGGGCGGCCGAGGTCTTCCGGCAGACTTTGCAGGACGCCGACGCGGCGCGCGAGGCGGCGGTCCGCGCGCTGGCCGAGCAGCGGCTGGCCGAGGAGAGCTATCGCAAGCTGTTCGAAGCCTCGATCGACGGCATCTATGTGACCACACCGAGCGGTCTTGTGCTCAATGCCAATCCGGCGCTCGCGCGCATCATGGGCTACGAATCCGCGAGCGAGCTGATCCAGAGCGTCAACGACATCGCGGATACGATCTATGTCCATCCCCTGGCGCGCGAACGCTATCAGCGGCTGATGCGGCGCGACGGCATGGTGCGCGAGTTCGAATACCAGGTGCGCCGGCGCACCGGTGAGGTCCGCTGGCTTTCCGACAGCGCCACGGTGGTGCGGGACGAGAGCGGCGAGGTGGTTCGCTACGAAGGCGTGGTCCGCGACATCACGGATCAGAAGCGCGCCGAGGACGCGATCGCGGAAGGCCGGCGATTGCTGCAGCAGGTCATCGACACGGTGCCGGCGGTGATCAACGTCAAGGATCGCGAGCTGCGCTATGTCCTGATGAACCGCTATATGGCCGGCATCTTCAACGTCGAGCCCGAGGATGCGCTCGGTCGTACCACGGGCGAGCTGATGTCGCGCTACGGCGCGAACAAGACCGACTCGAACGACAAGCGCGTGCTGGCGACGAAGGCGGGCCTCGGGTTCTACGAGGAGGAATACCTCGATTCATGCAACGTCATGCGGCAATGGCTGGTCAACAAGCTACCGCTTCTCGATGCCGACGGCGAGGTCGACAAGATCGTCACGGTGGCGCTCGACATCGGCGAGCGCAAGAAGAGCGAACTGGAGATGCGCAAGGCCAAGGAGGCCGCCGAGACCGCGCTCCGGAACCTGCGCGAGACCCAGGCCTCGCTGATCGAAGCCGAGAAGCTCGCGGCGCTCGGGCGCATGGTCGCCGGTGTTGCTCACGAGGTCAACAACCCCGTCGGCATCAGCCTGACGGTCGCTTCCGCGCTCGAGCGCAAGACCGAGCGCTTCAGCGAGGCGGTCACGCGGGGCGAGCTGCGGCGGTCGAGTCTCACTGAGTTCATCGAGATGAGCCGCAGCGCCGCGGGACAGCTCGTCGCCAATCTCAATCGCGCGGCCGAGCTGATCCAGTCGTTCAAGCAGGTGGCGGCGGACCGCAACTACTCCGATCAACGCAGCTTCGATCTCGCCGATCTCACCGAGCAGGTGGTGATGAGTCTTCGCCCGGGCGTGCGCAGACAGAACCTGACGGTGAATGTGGATTGCCAGCCCGACCTGGTGATGAACAGCTACCCCGGGCCGTACGGGCAGGTCCTGACCAATCTGTTCCTCAATGCGGTCGCGCACGCGTTTCCGGACGGCAGGAGCGGCGTGATCGAAATCAGGGCGCGTGAGTCCGGCCGCGACAATGTCGAGATCATCTTTTCCGACAATGGCTGCGGCATGTCGCTCGACGTTCGCCGCCGCGCCTTCGATCCTTTTTTCACGACGCGCCGCGACCAGGGCGGCACCGGGCTCGGCCTGCACATCGTCTACAGCATCGTGACCAGCCGGCTCGGCGGCCGGCTCGATCTCGACTCCGAGCCGGGCGCCGGCACGCGCGTCCAGATCATTCTGCCGCGGGTCGCGCCGCTGGAGCAGGCGGCCGAATAGGGCGGTCTGCGTAAAACCCCGGATTGACTCTCACGAAGCCGAGATCGAAACGAAATCTGGCCCGGTTGATGCATTTCTATCCGTGCACCCTGGGGTGGTGCAGGAGCCAGATGGACCAGATGGAAATGAGCAAATGGATCGTGTCCCGCGGCCATGGGCCGCATCGAGCTGATCGTGCTGACATCAGCAACACGGGTTCGAAGCGGCAAAGGGCCGCGCGATGGAAGCCGCCTGTGCAGGTCAGCAGCGCGGCGCTGCTGATCGCACTCGCCGCGCCACCGTCACTGGCGCGTGATCGCGGCCAGTACGCGAACTCGTCGCCGGAGATCAAGGCATGGTTCGACGGTCTGCGCAGCGGCAAGGGCCCGTGCTGCTCGGACGCGGACGGCAGCGCCGTCAGCGATGTCGACTGGGAGAGCAGGGACGGTCACTACCGCGTCCGTATCGAGGGGGAATGGCTCGACGTCCCCGATGACGCTGTGATCACCGAGCCCAACCGGGTCGGCCGCACGATGGTGTGGCCGATGCGCGGCTATCAGGGCCTCCAGATCCGCTGCTTCATGCCGGGTAGCATGTCGTAGCCGGGCGGGGCGGCGCTCAGGTGTATTTCTTGTCGCGCTCCAGCAGCTCGATGGAAATGCCCTCCGGCCCGCGGATGAAGCAGATGCGAACACCGGGGCGGATCGTGGTCGGCTCGGTCGTGAAGGTGACGCCCTTCGCCTTGAGCTCGGCGGCCGCGGCGTCGATGTCCTTCACGGTGAGGCCGAAATGATCGAGGCCCTGGTGCGGCGTCACAGGCGGCGCGTTGACGCCGTCGTTCGGCTCGACCTTGGCGACGAACACGCTGGCGCCGCCGAGCCTGACGTCGATGCGGCCGGGATTGCGGATGATCTCGCCGCCGAGAATGTCGTGAAGCCAGGTAGCGGTGGCTTCCGGGTCCGGGCTGCGGAGATGGATGTGGTCCCACGTGACATTCAACATCGTCGAGATCTTTCGAAGGAGTGAACCGCCTGCGGCGCGGCGGCGTTTCTCGAGGTGCCGGCAACGGGTCGGATGTTTACCGGCCCGTCACCGGCCGCGCCAGCCCGGCATACCGACCGGTATCCGGGCCTGCCCTCCAATTGTCGGCTTTGCATGCAACCCTATCGATGTTTGCCGATTGAAGCTTCCAGATGCCCCCGCCGGGCAGCCGATGGTGCAGACATGAGCGCGGGTCTCTCTCGTTTGCTGGGGCGCAAGCCCGATGCCACGGCGTCGCTGGCCATGCGCCGAAGCGACGGAGCGTCCATCCCTTTGGGAGCCGCGGTGTCGGGGTTGGCGATCCTCGCGCTGATCATGTTCAGCGTCGTCGGGTGGCTGATCATGTCGGTCGAAGAGGAGGAGGTGGCCGACTCCAGCCTCACGCGGGTCGGATCGGCCTCCCCGAGCAGCGGCTATGAAGGAGATGAAGACGGGACGGAGACGTCGCCTGGGCTCTCATTCGTGGTGCCCAGCCCGGCGGCCAAGTCCAGCGCGCACCCCGATTCGTCCCCGGTGGTCGGCTCCGGCCGGACCGTCATGGACGCCAATGCCAGCCTGTCGCCGACGATACCGCCTGCTTCATCCCCTGCGCTCGACCCGGCCGCTCTGTCCGGCCTGCGGATCAGTTCCCAGTCCTGGCGGCGCGGCGGTCTTGGGTCGAGGGCGCTGGTGACCTTCACGGTACGGAATGCCAACAGTTTCGCAATCAAGGACGTCGAAATCACCTGCGCCTTCAGCCGGCGGGACGGTAGTCATGTCAGCGACCGCCGACGGATCGTGCCCGGCCAAGTCGGGCCGCGCAGCCGGAAGACCTTCGCGGCGGTCCATGTCGGATTCGTCAACGTTAACGTCAGCACGGCCAAATGCGCGCTGGTTGCAGCGACGAAAATCTAATTATGTCGCGCTAGTCTCCCACGGTTTTTGAACCCGAGCGTTCGACGCGGGAACATACTGTCATGATCCTCCGTTAGGTGGATGTCGGCGCAGGTGCCGACGGAGCGGTAAATTATGCCCATTCTGCGTTACTTTCTTTTCGTCGGTGGAACTTTGCTGGCGCTGCTGGTCCTGGCGGATGCCGTGCTTCCCAGCGTACCATTGCCTGCAAGCCTGTCGTCTGCGTCGGACCTTCCCCCGGTGCGCATTCAGTCCACCAGAAAGTGGCCGGAGCGGATCGTGATGGACACCTCGATCGCCACGCCGGCTCCGGTGAAGCTCGCGAAGGCGGAGCAGCCTGCGGCAGAAGTGGCCAAGCCCAGTGCCCGCGACGCCTTCGCGCAGATGAGCGCCGTCGAGACCAACCCGCAGGTTGCGGCCGTGAAGTCCGCCGAGAAGCCTCGCGCGACGCGGATTGCCGACACAGGCAAGCCGGCTGCAGAGGCGAAAAAGCGAAGGACCGCAAAAGCTCATCCGGGCAGACCGATGATTCTGGTCGCGCAGCAGCCGCATGTCGGCTCTCTCGATTGGACTTGGTAGTATCGATCGCCCGCGGTCCCTGGTCGATCCAAGCGGTCCCGCTGCAATCGCGCTCCGGGGCTCGCGCGGGGTGCTGCGCTGGTTTTCACGCCGCTACGCTGCCTTGATCTTGCGCAAAGTGCGCTCCTTCCGGAACGCCTAGCGTCTCTGCACGGGACCTGGGGGCGTTTGCCCGGGGACCCAGGAGACGCTGAATGACGACTACCACGCCCACCCTCTCGATCTCGCCGGAGAAGGTCGCCTTCGTCGTGACCAAGATCCACCAGCACGAAATGGAAGCGGCCGAACCCGAATTGCTGGCAGATTTGGCAGATGACGACACGGCGCCCGGTACCGGTGGGCGAGGCCTGAAAACGGACCGGTCGGAGCTCGTCAGCTTCATCAGGGGCCTCAATGTCGACGAACAGATCGATCTGGTCACGCTGATGTGGCTGGGCCGGGGTGACGGCTCGCTGGACAATTGGGATGAGCTTCGTGCGCAGGCCGCTCAGGCGCACAACAATCGCACGGCGACGTATCTGATCGAAACGCCGATGCTCGGCGACTATCTGGAGGAGGCTCTCTCGGAGTTCGGCCTTTCCTTGGAAGATTTCGAAGAAGGCATATAGCTGCGGCGGCTTCTCCCGATGAGCTCGCCGGCACATTCTTCGCTGTAATTCGGATGATGGAGTAATCTCATGGACAAGATGAAGGTCGGAACCGGTGATTGGATCGTCGTGTGCGACGGGCGCAAGGCGCTGATCCTCGAGAACGTCGGTGACAGCATGTTTCCGAACCTGCACACCAAAGAGGTCCGTGAACAGGAGAACGACCGCACGAGCGCTCAGGGCACTGACGCTCCCGGCTCGGTGCAGCCGTCATTTGGCAATGCTCGGAGTTCAGTGGATCAGACGGATTGGCATGATCAGGCTGAGCGTATCTTTCTCAAGCAGCTTGCCGATCGCCTGCATCATGCTGTCATTTCAGGCGAAACCAAAGCCGTCACGATGGTGGCGTCGCCGCGCGCGCTCGGGATCATCCGCGCCGACTATTCCGACGCGGTACGAAAGGCGCTGCATGGCGAGGTCCACAAGGATCTGGTCAAGCTTCCGGTCTACGAAATCGAGAAGCAACTGCTTGCCTGAGCCAGGCTGTCTCATGCCAATGAGTGTCCGGAGACCCCGTTCGCGGTCTCGGTGATCGCGACGGGATCAATGTGTGCTTTCATGCGACGGTGTCGATTCCGGCGCCGCAGGCACGAGGCTTGCGCCCACATGCGCAGCTCCTTTTTCGACGATCTCGTAGCCGCAATCGTCCAGCCAGGCGATCAGGCGATCGGCCATGGCGTAATCCCAGGTCGGGTAGGAGCGTGCGATGACCTGGCGTGGCGTGAGCTTGCGAGACATTGGTGATCCTTCCCTGATCTCATGGTGCTCGATGAAACGTCGAGCGTTGGTCTTGTCATCCTGAACCCCAGGACGGGATGCACAGTTCCTGCGGCGCCCGAGCGCTGCCGCTCAAGGAGCGCTGATCGTTCACCGCGCCCCGGCGAAAGGCGCTCAATTCATCAAGCGCCGATCACGTGTGGCCGCGCGTCATCGGTCACGAGAGCCGCGGTGCGCTCCGGCTTCTTCTCCACGATCTCGTAACCACAATGATCGAGCCATGCGATCAACCGATCCGCCATGGCATAGTCCCAACTGGGATAAGATCTGGCAATGACTTCGCGGACTGAAAGCTTTCGTGTCATGATGTCGATCTGTCGCTCCCTGCATTCGCCACGGGCCCGTCCGGCATACATCCGGACGATCCAAGGCTGGCCGGCAGTTCGTGCCGCCGGTTCTTGATGTTGTTTGGCTCGTCCCGCTTCTAAGCGCGCGCCCCAGCGCCTCACCACGATCAAACTGGCGTGGAGAGGTGACTTTTCCGCTTCCGGCTCGCCCAGGCTGCGCAATCATCGCCCAACATGGTGAAAACCTTCTCGCTACGATGGTTTCCCATTCCCGTGCACGGATATGGCGCAGTCGTGCGCGTAGTGGGGCTGGAGTGTGGTGGCGGCGCGGTGTTTCGTCACAGGCTGGCGGCGACGATCTCCGACGAAAGCAGCTCGAGCAGGCTGCGACAAACTGAGGAACGGTTTGGCACGTTCATGGTTTCAGCTGGGGCGCAGTCGCATGGGCTCGTCGTCTCAGAGGCAACGGAGCGAAGCGATGAGGCTGATGTTCTCGGTCGTGCTACTGACCGGCCTTGCGGCAGGGGCCGGCCGGATGGACGCCAATGAGTCCTGCGGCCCAGGGTGCCACGTCGCGCCGAATGGCGGCTGCGTCGTGAATGGCTGGGAGGTGGGAGCGCCGGTGTGGAACGAATGCCCCGCGGGCGCTCGGCCAAGACCGCCGTGCGGAACCGCGTTCAAATGGAGCAGACAGGCGAAGGCCTGTGTCAGCAGGTGAATATACGAGGGCTGATCACCGGCGCGAGAACGTGGGTCGGACCGCCGGCTGTCGCGAGCCGTGCCTTGTATCAGGAGCAAGACGAAGCTCCGGCGCTCAGACCGGCCTCGCATGGATCACGTCGCGTGGTGCGCTGGTGCGGAAGGCTCTCCGTAACCATGCCCGCGACGGTGCCTCGATGAGCATGTAGGTGATCCAGGCCATCGCCGTCGCAATCGCAACGAACAGACCGAGCCGCAGTGCGAGCTCAAGAGCGCCAGGAGCATCTGACTTTCCGATCATCGCAAGCCGAATGAGAAAGGGATGCAGCAGATAGATCGAATAGCTGCATTCGCCACCAATGATCAGGGCTCTGGACGACAGCCAGGGGGCATGGCCGTATCGACTGGCGGCGACGAAGACGATCGAAAATCCCGAGATCTCGATGAGACGTACGGCAAGTTCGATCGCGAATGACCAGCCGGGCAGACGAGGCTGCAGAAACAGCAGCACAGGCGCACAGATGAGGCTCACCAGCGAAAGCCAGAACAGGAGCCTCACGCAGCGCCGCTCCCCGTCACCGACGCTGGCATCGGCGCGGTTCCTGTAGATCATGGCGGCAAGGCAGCCGGCCAGGAACTGAGCGATGTGAAGATAGGGAGAGTAGTAGGTGAGCCACTGCATCCCGTTTTGCGTCAGGCTCGGCGCGACGGCCCGCAGCAACGCATCCCCGAAGGTGAAGGCGGCCGCGATCGTCAGCGCGAACGTCACGATGTTCACCAGCGCGATCCAGATGATCGTTTGCAGCCGGACGACGGCTGCAAACAGCAGGCAGACGAATGGAAACAGCAGGTAGAAGAACAGCTCCACGCTGATGGACCAGAGGTGCTGCAGCGATGGCACGACTGCGACCAGCATGGTGCCGTTCTGCACGGGAAACCAGGCTTGCGTCATCGTGAGGATGAAGCCGAGCGACGGGGCCGAAAGACCTCGCGCAATCACGATGTATGCGACGACTGCGAGCGCAATCACGGCGTACATGGGGTAGAGCCGGGCGAAGCGCGCGATGGCAAATTCGCGAAGAGCGCTTCCGAGCGGTTGCGACTGGAAGCGCTCGGCGTAGTTGAGCCACAGGACGAATCCGCTCAGCACGAAGAACATCGTCATTCCGATGCTGCTGATTTGTGCGATGAGCTCCGGCAGCGGGCCTTGCGCCAACGACGGGGCGCCATGGCCGATGGCGACCGTTGCGGCCGCGACGAAGCGCAAGCCGGTCAGCGAGCCGATGAAGCGTTGCTCGTTCACTTTTGGGGATGGTCCTGATGCTTGGGAGGCGCTCCGGCTGTTGTAGAAACAGCAGGGCCTGGAGGCAACCCGACGCACGCCGCCGGAGACGGGATTGCCGCCCGCCGAGCGACGATCAGGCGTCCAGGCCGGAGATGATTCTGCGCCTGATCATTCCGGCGTCTGCCGCTTGCGACGTCCGCCGCGGCGGCATCTCACGTTGCAGTCACGACAACGGATTGAAAAATATGGAAAAATCAACTTTGCCGTCAGCAGCGTCCGACCACCGGTCGAGGCGTTTCCCGGCGCGCGGCATGCGATCGGCGGGGGGGAAGGAGCGGGCAACAGGGCTGCTAGAGTTTGAGGAAACCTGGGAAGAGCAGCTCTTGCAGCGGATCGGGCCGGTTGCGAAAAGCCGCCTGGACTCCTCGATCCGCGGGACGTGACGGCCAGGGGCATGGTCGCCCCTGCGTGAGATGCAGAGCCCCCGTCCGGACTGGTGCAGGGGCCGGATTGCAAATGGACTCGCAAACCGACCACAGCTAGTTATTTGTTACCCTCTAGCGGGTCGTTTTGCACGACGCTGAGCGCCTGAAGAGAACGGGAGTCGCCTTGCTCGCTGCGCCATCTCAGCTCACCGATCAAACCGTCAACACCCAGCTGACGACGAATTGCAATGCGCAGGTGGCTGCAACGTTCGACACGAATGACAGCACCTGGGTGACCTTCTTTTTCAACGGTACGATCCCGTGCTGGAGAGCGCTGGTGTCGATTGGCGAAGTGGAGGTCGAGCTGACCGAGGACATTGCCATTGCAGGCATCGTCCTGCGCAAGGGACTGACCGTGACCATGCACCCGATGGGTCGCTACTACACGGTCACGATGAGCGGGGAGATTGTCGATTCCGGAAAGGAGAGCAGCTTTACCGGATTCGTGCTCGGCTCGTTCATCCGGTCCGCGGCGATGAAGCGTGCAATGCAGATGCTCCGGAAACAAGTCAGCCGCTGAGCGGCGCCCGGCTTCGCCTGAAATGTAAACACCAGAATGTGACCGGGCGTGGGGGGAAGACTGTGATCTGGCCCGATTGACCACCGCGGCGAACCCTGTTACACGCCACAACCTCTGATAGATTTCAATCATTGGTAGCTTAGTTGATTTTCCATTCGTTTCAGCCGCGCCGGCGGTTGCGTACTGCGGGTTTCAATCTGTGTTTTAGAAAAGGAGATAGCCATGGCTCATCATGAAGGCCTTCGTTTTTCGGCTCCCGCCGTTGTCACCACCCCCACAAGCCCCAACACCGAGGTCGTCGCGACGCCGACGGGCGATCAAAACAACACGACGCAGCTCGTGTTCGAGTATCAGGGGCGCATTCCGGTCTGGACGCCGGTTGTCTCGCAGGCGCAACCTCAGGTCGTTTTGGCGACTGACATCACGATCGGCGCAACGACTTGGCGCAAGGGCATTACGATCCAGTATGCGGCGCTGGGATCGACCCAGTACACCGTGACCATCATCTCGGGCGAGATCGTGGACGATCGTGGGCTCTACCTGCTCCAGGGCGTGACGCTCGGCATCTTCCCGATCGGTTTGGATGTCAAGGCAGCGCCGCCCGCGACTACGCGGACCGAAGAGTATCCGCGCGCCGCCTTCACGGCGCTGCCGACGGTGAATACGCCGACCAGTCCGAACAGCAACGTGGTGACGACGCCAAGCGGCGACACCAACAACACGACCTACGTTTCGTTCCAGTACCAGGGCCGCATCCCGGTCTGGACGCCGATCGTCTCGCAGTCCCAGATCACCGCGGTTCTCGCCGCGGATATCACGATCGGCGCGACGACGTGGAAGGCGGGCATCACGGTGCAATATGCTGCGCTGGGCTCGGCGCAATATACGGTGACCATCATCAAGGGCGATATCATCGACGATCGCGCTCTCTATTCACTGGCGGGCACCTTGCTCGGCATTTTCCCGATCGGGTGATACGAGCATGGACGCGTCCGCGTCAGCGCAGTTCGAGCAGGTCGACTCCTCTGCGATTTACGAGACCAGGGTTGCCGGCTCGGTTGGCTGGGCCGGCTACCTTCTCGGCACGGGCTCGTCGCTGCCACCGTTCATCAACTACGATGACTCGCTGAAGAAGTACGGTGGCAGCTATATTTTCGCGACGCAGCGGCCCGCCGATCTTGATCGTGATCCCGGCGGGTTCGCCGAGCGTGTGCGGACCTATATCAGCAAGGCGACGCGCAACCGCGCCGTCGTCTGGCTGGCCTCGGCCAATCCGGTCAGGTTTGGCGACTTCGAGAGTTACGGCATCTCCTTCATCAACCTGCCGCCGGTCTACCAGGTCTCGGGCAACCTGAACCTCTGGTTCGCCCGCAACGCCAAATTCTACATTCTCGATCAGACCCGGATCGAGATCGATGGTGGGGCGCTGCGCCTGTCGGGCTCGGCGCTGAGCTCGCCTCCGTTCGTCGGCTTCTCGGGCAAGGGCGACAACCCGCTCGGCATTCGGCTTGCGCGGACCTCCAACAATCGCATCTACGCCTACGTGCCGTTCGGCGGTGCCAACACCGGTTGCGTCACCTTTGATGGGCTGCTCGATTCGAAGCAGGCGTTCGTCAGCCAGGGCTTGGAGCAGGGCGTCCGCTACGTCATCAACAACAACGCGACGACGTCGCCGCAAGCTGCGCAATATGCCGCCATTACGGTGGCGGCGTTGCCGTCGCAGCTTTCGATCGCAGGCGCCTTCGACCTCGGCGATCCGGCCAACCGCGCGATCGGCCGAGAGCAGCTCGAGCAGGGCTATCTGCGTTCGGGTTTCGCCATCAAGGGGGCGCCGGCGCTGACCAGCGAATTCCGTACGACCGGCGGGCGTGTCGTGCAACTGACGCCGCTCGGGGCTGGCAGCACGGATACGGCGCCGGCGCTCGGGGCAGGGGGCTTCGCCTTTGCGACCAGCGCCGCCAAGACGGTCGCGGTCGAGACAGGCACGACCTATCTGAGCCTGGCCGGCCACTACGCGCTCGGCGCCGATGGCAGCTCGGCGGGGCAGCTGGCGAAGCTGATGGGCGGACTGTTCGGATCGGAAGCGCTGAGCTTCAAGGCGTACGACGTCAGCCTGCCTGCAGCCCAGAACGATCGTCTCAACGCCATTCCCTCGAAGCCGGGCTACGCGCCGGTGTTTCCATTCGAGACGGCGGACCTCAACCGTCCCACGAGCGGTGCCGTCGCGGCGCGCCTGACGGACGAGCATCAGACCTCCTGGGTGACCATCGTCTCCGGAGGCGGCGCCGTCGACTATCTCGCAGAGCCCGAAGGCAGCGCGATCTACGCTGCGGCTGAGGCCGGCGCCGGCGCCGAGGACGTCGCGATCCTGCAATCGGCGCCGCCATTCATGCCGCTTGCCCAGGGCAGCGACAAGACGTTTCCGCTGGTGCCTTATGGAGCTGCTGCGAGCAGCGGCCTCGATGGCGCTACGCTCGTCCAGTTCGAAAGCCAGATCGTGGCCGCGACCCGTAAGTCGCTGATCTCGAGCTATGGCAGCAAGACGTGGTCGGCGCGCGTGCAGGCGGCGCGGGCTCACGCGCTGCGCGGCACGCTGCCGGACGGCCCGAGCACCGATGGGACGACGCCGCAGGGCTTCATCATCGCGGGCGATCCGACGACGGGTGCCTATCTGAAGGTCAGCATGGCGCAGTCGATCGACCGCGACGGCAACACCCTGCCATTCGCGCTATCTGCTCCGACCCAGGCGATGCAGGACGCCTTGCAGACCAACCAGCTCTTTCTCGTCGCCGTCAATCCGGAGCCGTTCGGCACCGGCGCGCAGTTCGCCAACACCGTCAACATCGCGGGCTGGACCATGACCGCGGCGGTCGGCGCCGGCGCGTCGGCGACCGCCTACCGCAACGTTGTCATCATGAAGTTCTGCTCCGGTTCGTTGCTGGAGCGGGTCACGAATGCCAATCGCTGGACGTCGGCGGAGCAGTTCTCGCTGTTGCCCGGCACGCCGCCGGTCACCGCCGCGCTGTCCTACACCGGCCTGTCGCAATGGCTGCAGGACTACATCGCGGAAGCCGTCGTGCGTTCGAAGGGAGCGTCCGGCCCATTCTACGAGAATTTCGCGCGCATCGCGCAGGATCCGAACTGGACCGGCGTCATCGTGCTCGCGGCCGATCTCGGCCAGCGCGACATGCCGCCGGAGATTGCGGGGCTTGCCGCCGGCATCGACTTCACCCGCTTCAACGCCCATCATTTCGGCTTCACCGTCAGCCGCGTCACGGTCGATGGCCGGAGCGGCCGGATCACGATGCCCCCGGGCAATTCGAGCCTGTTCGGCCTGATCGACTACGAAGATCCGCGCTATGCAATGAACATCTCCAACGGCGTTGCGCCTGACGTGCCGGTGGCGGTGCAGATGAGCGGTGAGTTCGACTTCACCGTGCTGCAGTTGCAGTCGTTGTTCGAGAACGCCAGGCTGACGCGGTTCGACAGCCACGTCCAGCTCTCGGTCGCGGCGCTGTTCGGCGCGCCGGTCTCGCGGCTGTACTCGCGCCGCACGCCGCAGCCCTTCACGGGAATCGTGCTCAAGGGCAGCTATGTCGACCAGGGCGGCCGCGGCGCCTATGTCTTCGAGCAGAACACGACCAACGTGCTGACCAGCCCGTCGAACGTGCTACCGGCCGTTGCCTTCGACCGCGTGCAGTTCAACACGATTGGCACCCAGGACCAGGGCGCCACGGTGGCCAGCAACTTCCTGGTCTGGGGACAGTTCGATTTCACGGCGCTTGAGAGCACCATCGGAGAGACGCTCGACCTGCTGTCGTTCGGCAGCCCGCCCGACACGCCGGAGGAAGCGCTCGGCGTCGGGCTTGCCTTCTCCGGCCTCGTGATCGGCATGACCTATCCGCAGGCGACGCCCGGAGCCAAGCGGTTCCAGGTCGCGACCGGCAACCTGGCCTGGAATCTCAACGGCTCGAGGATGCGCGACACCAGCCTGTTCCGCGGCTTCGCACTGCAGCTCAAGAGCTTCGTCAACGCGACCGGCGATCAGAAGCCGTCGGATCTCGGCTTCCTGCCGGTGACCTCGCAGCTCAACCTGACCGAGCTGGAGGGACCCTGGTTCGGCGTCGTCTACGACATCACGCTGGGCGGCCCGGGAGCGCTCGCCTCCGGCGTCGGCTTCCAGTCGCAACTGCTTGCGGCATGGTCGCCGGTCACCACCGGCTCGGACGCGCAGCATGCGGTCTTCATCGGCATGAGCCTGCCGGGCGCGGCGCCCGGCGCCAGCCTGTTCAGCATCCAGGGCGTCATCAAGGTTGCGGTCGGCGCGATCTCGATCCTGCGCCAGCCGGTGCCGACCGCATCGGGACGCAAGCTGCCGGAAGACGGGCCGAAGTGGTTCTACTGCCTGCGGATCGACGATATCGCGATCAAGATCTTCGGCATCGCCAAGCTGCCGCCGTCCGCCAATATCCAGTTCTTCCTGTTCGGCGATCCCGACAACACCGGCAGCCTCGGCTGGTATGCCGCCTACGTCGCCGACGACAATCCGGGCTGCGAGCAGTCGCTCGCATTTGCCGCCCGCAAGCCCGAGCTGCAGGAGCCGTCAACATGACGCGGATCCTGTTCTGGAACATCGAGAACTTCTCGATCAACAAGATCTTTTCGGCCTCGATCAAGCGGCAGCGCGGGCATGGCGGCCTCAACGACATGCAGAGCGCGATCCAGCGCCGCGCGGTGATCAATGCCGTGCTGACGGCCACCCAGCCGGACATCATCGTCATCATCGAGGTGAGCTCCGGCGACAATGCGCCCAACGCGCTGGCGAGCCAGACCGGCGGCATCAATGCGCTCGCCATGGTGCAGTTCGGGCTCAACAACCCCGCCACCATGGTGGCGGGCGGATGGAACGCCGTGCCGCCGCTCTACACCGGGGTGGGCGGGCGCGCCGAAACGGTCGGTATTCTCTATCGCCGCACCAACACTGCGGGCACCCTCAACCGCTACTTCACCGGGCCCAACATCTGGACCGGCGGGCATGGCGGCATGTCGGTGCCGCCGGGCGGCGGCGTCGCCACGCCGTACAACGGCATGCTGGTGCCTCTCGGTGCCGTCAACGTCAACGGAATGCTGGTCCCCCCGGGGCTTGGTGGCGTCCGGCAGATTCCTGCGGCCGCTCAGCACAATGGCGGGCTCAACGAGGACGTCGTGGCCGCGCGCATCGCCTTCACGACCACGCTCGGCGCGCCCGTTGCCTTCGCCGGGTTGCGCGAGCCGTTCATGGCGACGTTCACTGAGGTCGACAATCTCGGCAACGTCCAGCGCGACCTCACCATCTTCGGCATCCATTCGCCGCCGAACAACCCCGCGGCGGCGAACTACATCACCACGATGTCGACGATCAACGACGTCGTCGGCGCCCTGGGTGTGAACGAGACGCGGGTGATCGGCGGCGACTTCAACGTCAATCTGTTCGCCGTCAACGGAACGGCCTCGGGTCTCTACAATCCGCTCACCGGCGGACCCGGTGCCTACACGCTGCTCGTCAGTCCGACGGCGGTGGGCGTTCCCGTCAATCTGGACCAGTACAAGGGCTATTTCTCCACCCATATTCGCGGCAAGGACAAGACGGCGGCGTCCAAGTTTCTCTGGTCCAACGGCGGCGGGCCGGGACAGAGCTTTTATCCCGGCTACGGCTATGTCGGCTCGAACTTCGTCGCCGCGCCGTTCTACTCGATCGACAACGTCCTGGTCTGGCCGCACAACGGCATGCACAACTATCAGACCACGATCATGAACACGGTGACCGGCACGCCGATGAACGGGGTCATGGCGCCGCCGGACAATCCTCCCCTCGGCACCGTCGCGTTGGCCAACCAGTTCACCGCGGCGCCGATGGGGTGGCCGGGCGCGCCGACGGCGGCGAACTATCCCGGGATCGGCGGCGCCGGAAATCTGACCGGCTGGAGCAACTACGGGCGCGTCCGCAACACCAGCGATCATTTCGGCGTCTTCGCCGACATCTGAAGGGAGCGCCGGCTGATGAGCGCTATCGACAATCTCCGCGCCGCTGTCGAAGCCGCCGCCGGCGAGACCGCCTTCGCGCTCGATGCCGCCTTCCTGACGGCGGGCCTCGCCGATCCCGCCGTGAAGGTCCCCGCCGACTACGACACCTGGCTGAGCCAGGCCTTCTTCCTCAAGACCGCGGCCGATTTCAAGGTCACGGTGGAAAAATCCGACGTCGGCCCCGTGGAAGGGGCGGCGTTCACGGTGCAGTCGGCGACGATCCCGTTCATCGGCGCCACCGCTCCGCTGGCCGCGAAGGCCACGCTCGTGTTCACGGTGGACGGCGACCAACTGATCGTGCAGGCCGAGGCGACGCCGTCGAACTGGACCTGGACCAGCAGCTTCGCCTTCATGGGCGGCTTCCCGTTCAATCAGTTCGGCACGCTGAAGAACGTCAGCTTCGTGTTCTCGACGGCGACCGGCAGCTATCCGTACGGTGACTCCGCGGGGCGTGCCGTGAGCGGCGGCGCGGTGCAGAATTTCGACGCCAAGGTCGCGCTGCCGGACGTCGCCAAGCCGTTCCTGCTGCTGTTTCCGGGGCTCACCGCGCCGACCGGCGACCTGCTGCTGAGCGGCGCCCTCAACATGGGCATCTTCAACGGCGAGACCGTTCTGTTCCCGCCGGGGCAATTGCGGGCGGCGATCCAGGACGGCACATTCAAGCTAGCGTCGCAGTTCACGGTCAAGGATCCGAGCCTGGCCCTGACCATTCCTGTGCCCGATGGCGCTGACGAGGTCGATGGCGTCCTGGTGCTGGCCGATCTCGTCGATCCGGATGCGGGCGACCAGGCGCCGACGCTCGCGATCTCCTCGCAGTTCGACATCGGCGGTACCGGTTCCTATCAGCTCGACGTCGAGATCACGCCCGGCGCGGATGCCAACTATTCGGTGGCGCTCGCCGTGGTCACAGGCGGCGATCCGCTGACGCCGGCCACGGTGATCGAGGTGATGGGCGGCAATGGCGGCTATCTCGCCGCGACTCCCGACGTGCTGCAGCAGTTCCTCGCCTTCGTCGGTCTCAACGGCTTCTCGATCGCCGGCACGCTCGGCAGCTCACCGACGATCACGGCCGTCTCGATCGAGATCGGCAGCTCAAAGGACACGAGCTGGCAGATCCTGCCGGCGACCGGCGTTCTCGACTTCAAGATCACCAGCTTCTCGCTGCAATGGTCGATGGCGTATCCGTTCGACGCCACCAAGCGACAGCAGACCTATGATTTCACCACCGAGTTCGTGCTGGCACCGAGCGTCTTCAAGGGACCGGACGGCGAGGGCGACGGCGTATTCACCGTCCAGTTCACGTCAGCCAAGCAGTTCTACGCGTCCTTCGCGGGCACCGCCAAGCTGAGCGACTTCCTGACGGCGCTGTCCAGCGGCGCGGTTGTGCTCGACGTGGAGAATGTCGGGGATTTCGAGCTCGGCGACATCGCGGTCGCGGTCGACTACGGCGCGCAGAGCTTTCAGTTCGATGCCGGCTTCAGCCTCACGCTCAATCTGCTCAAGATCAACGATGAGCCGATCCTTGCCGTGCGAGAGGGGACGGTCTCGATCGCGGCGCAGACTCCGACGCAGGCGCCGGACGGGGGCAATGCGACGACGCTGCTGCGGGCGGCGCCGCTGCAGATGCTGCGGACCTCGCGAGCAGGCGCGCTGCAAACCGCGTCGCAGACGCAATGGAAGTCGAGCGTCGGCGGTTTCCTCGATGTCGGCCCATTGCACACCAAGGTCAGCGTGACCTATGACGGGTTCGAAACGCCGAAGCGGTGGGACCTCGCCGCCTCGCTGGAGGAGCCGCTCGAGGTCTCGGACCTCATCAACCAGTTCTTTTCGCCCGGCAGCGCCTACGGTTTCCCGAGCTTCCTGCCCGGCGACCTCACCATCTCCGAATTCGCGATCACCGCGACCATTCCGGCGGAGCAGGGCGAGCTGGAGACGAGCTACGACATCACCGTCGGCTTCGAGTGGACATTCGCATTCGGCGATCAGACCGTCGGCATCGATCCGGCACGGCTCGGCGTCAGTTATGACGGCAACAAGCCGGCCCAGCAGCAGTTCTCCGGCTTCGCGCAAGGCACCTGGGTCTACTCGGCGATCAATCTCAAGCTCACCATGGGCTATGAGTTCAAGACGACCGAGGCGGGCTCGAACAACATCCTGTTCGTCGAGTGGGAAGGTTTCCGAGCCGCCTGGGAGAGCGACAAGGAACTGGTCACGTTCAGCCTCAAGGGCTGGAGCATCGGCTCGCTAATCCAGGCGCTGGTCCGCACGCTCGGAAATCCGTACTTCACCCTCGACTCGCCGTGGGATCTCCTCAACCAGATCTCGCTCGATGCGCTACGCGTCAACGTCTCGCTCAAGAACGGCGAGAGCTTCTCGCAACGCCTGTCGGCCACTTACGAGCTGTCGAGTCCGATCAACCTCGGCTTCATCAGCATCACCGCGCTGACCTTCCGTCGCGACACCGACGGCAAGGTGACGCTTGCCATCGAGGGCTCGAGCCCGCTCGTCGCCGACGATCCGGCGTTCAAGAATCTGCTCGATCCGGCCAAGGGGCAGGACGTGAAGGACCTGCCCTCGGTGCCCGGCCGGGGCGAGGAATGGTTCAAGCTGTTCCTGCTGGTGCTCGGGCAGCGCATCGGCATTACCGGTCATTCCAGCTTCGAGAGCACCAAGGAGGTGATCTGCGCGCTGCAGTCCGTCCCCAGCACGACGGGCAAGATGAATCCGGTCGATCCCAATGCGGACGACGGCGGGACACCGGGGCTGCCCTATTACGACCAGTCCAACAACTGGCTCATCGCCGGGCATCTCGGCCTGATGAAGGTGGCGGGCGCCTGGTCGATCGATGCGATGCTGGTGTTCAACGACCCCAATCTCTATGGTCTGCGGCTGGCACTCGCCGGCGAGAAGATGGGCGGGCTCGCCAATCTCGTCGTCGACATCCTCTACAAGAAGATCACCGACGACATCGGCGTCTACCAGATCGATTTCACCTTCCCGGACATCATCCGCAATCTCAATTTCGGCGCGGTGTCGATCACGCTGCCGCAGCTCGGGATCAAGGTCTATACCAACGGCGATTTCTTCATCGACATCGGCTTCCCCTACAATCTCGATTTCCGCCGTTCCTTCTCGATCTCGGTGATCGTCTACGGCGTTCCGGTGCTGGGCGCCGGCGGCTTCTACATCGGCAAGCTCTCCAACGCGACCTCAACAAGGATCCCGAAGACCAATCTCGGCACCTTCGATCCGGTGATCGAGTTCGGCATCGGGCTGCAGCTCGGCCTGGGCTACAATTTCGAGAAGGGGCCGCTGAAGGCGGGTTTCGCGCTCACGGTGTTCGGCATCGTTGAAGGCGTCGTGGCGCCGTGGCATCCCTATAACGCCACGCGCACGCTGGCGTCGCGCGCCAGCAGCGGTGCGCTGCAAAGCGATTATTACTTCAGGCTGTCGGGCACCGTCGGCATCATCGGCCTGCTCTATGGCAGTGTCGATTTCGCGATCATCTCGGCCTCGGTCAATGTCAAGATCGTGCTGTCGATCCAGCTCACCTATGAGAGCTATCGCGAGATTCCGGTGGTCGCCAGCGCCAGCGTGACGATCAGCCTGAAGGTCAAGATCAACCTCGGCCTGTTCTCGATCTCGATCAGCCTGTCGTTCTCGGCCCAGGTGTCGGCAACCTTCGTGATCGGACAGACCAGCACGGCGCCGTGGGAGGTTCAGGGGGCACGCGCCGACGCGCTGCTGATGCAGCGGGCGCATGCCCGCGGACCGGACGCGGCGATGCGGCTGGCGCGCAGCCTGAAGCCGCGACCGAAGCGGCTCGCGCCGGCCGCCGCTCATCGCATGGGCCTTGCCGCCGTCGAAGGCAACAAGCCCAAGCTGTCGCTGATGGCAGGCGCGCAGTACACCGTGCTTGCTCCGGAGAAAGCCACCGACGCAGCCTCGAACCAAGGGGCATTCGTGCTCCTGCTCGCGATGGACGCGCCGGATGCCGCCGCCAGCGCGCCGTCCGCCACCAAGACGTCCTTCGACGTGCTGGCCGAGGTCTACTTCCCCTGGATCATTGATGCACTGGGGAACGAGAGCGGGGATGCGGCCGAGCTCGCCGAGACGCTGGCCACGTCGGTGACGCTTACCCAGCTCGAGGCCTATGTCGCGCGCCTCGCCGACACGGCCGATCCGTTCCTGTCGATCAAGGGTCTGTTGCAGTTCCTGGCCGACGCCTTCACGCTCGACATCTTCAATCCGGCGACGGCGCAATCCTCGGGGCTGAAGACCAAGCTCGATGCCGGCTCGGTGCTGTTTCCGGTGTTCGACGGATTGAAGCTGCAGGTCCCCGGCGTGTCCGGCGGCCAGACGTCGTCGATCGCGTTCGAGACCTACACCACGGCAACGCCCGGCTATGCGACCGCGGTCAGCAAGCTGTTCGCGCAGGTAGCTGCGGACATCCAGGCCCAGAACAAGGAAGCGCGCCGGCTTGCCGCGGAGAGCGATGCGAACTCGGCAGAGTCGATGGCGGCCCTGGTGTTCGTCGACACGTTCACGCTGATCGCGCGCCAACTGCTCCAGGCCGCGGCCGACGCGCTGCAGAGCTATGCCTATCCGCTGACCGCGACGAGCAGCATCGGTGCCATCCTGGATGAGCTGAACGGAATCGTCGGCAACGCCTTGACCATTGCCGATATCGTCCAGCCCAACGTCGATCATGCCTTGGGAGCCGGGCTGTCGCTGCATATCGACGACCTCGAATACGTCGTTCAGACCGGCGACACCCTGCAAAGCATCGCTGGCCGCTATTCCGACGCGGCGCCGACGCCGCGCTGGACCACGACGCCGGACCGCCTGATCGTGGCCAACCGGTCACGCCACATGCTGCAGGGCGGCGTCATCCTGCTGCTCACCAACAGCCAGGGCAAGGAGCAGATCTATGTGACGCGGCAGGGCGACAGCTTCGACGAAATCGCGCTGCAACTCGGCGCGATCTCGATCGACGCGCTCGCCGCACAGAGCGTGCTCTATGGCGCCGCCGGCCTGCTGCAGCCGACCTTGCCGCTCGCGATCTGGCCGATCACCTACAGGACCGCCGGGGCATCCGGCCCGTCCTCCGATACGCTGGCGACGGTCGCGAGCCTCTTCCAGACCACCGCGGTTGCGGTCGCGGACGCCAATCGCGGTGTCGCCGGACTGTTCTCGGTGCAGGCGGAGCGCGGCCTGCTCACCGTCGCTAATCTTCAGGCTCTGTCGGTCGGCGCATTGTGGTCGGCGATCGCGGCCACGGGCCAGGTCGGCCAGACCGCCGGCATGGTCTCGCGCTTCCTGGTCTATGGGCTGCGGCTGCCGGTCCAGGACGGACTGACGCTGTCGCCTGCGTTCCTCTATCCAAGGACGCAGTCGGGCTACGGTGTCTATCAGCTCACCGGCCAGCAGTTCCCGACGCCCAGCTCTGCCAGCGGCTACAAGATCGACTTCGCGCGCGAGACGCAGAGCCACGGTGTCCTGCTCGACTTCATCATGCTGAATGCCGGCACCGGCCTCAGCATGGAGGTTGATCTGAGCCAGGCCTTTGCCGCGTTGAACGTCGTCGTCAGCTGGGCCAGGACGCCTGGCAATTTCGTTCCGAGCCCGACGTTTGCGGCGCTGCCGCTTGCCGAGCGCCAGCCGCGGCCGTTCACCGCCAGCGGCTATGCGCGTTGGTCGAGCGGATCCGTCGCGAGTCTGCTGGCGCTGACGAATCGCAGCGGCGTGGCCGCGGCCGCCGATGCCGGTGCGCAGACGCAGCCGACGCTGTGGAGCCTGCCGCCGGCGCAGACCAATCTGGTCGCCACGCGCGAGCAGTCGATCCGCGCCGTCATGCCGGATCTACGTTCGACGTTCGCGCTGCTGCCGAAGTTCCAGCCGCAGATCGGGCGCAGCAATCCCGCGACCGCACGCACCGACTATGCTGACCTGGGGCGCTGGGCTTGGTGCACGCGGCTCGACATTGAGATCAAGCGTCTGCCGGATGCGGCGGCGCTGGCTGCTCAGGGCACGGGCGCAGGCGATCTGCCGAGCGGTCCGGCATCCGCGCCGTCGCTGCCGTTCGTCTATGAGCTGGTCGGACCCAGCTCGGAGGATGCGGTCCGGCTGCAGCGCATCCTGACCGCCATGGATGCGCTGGGCGAAGGCATCGCCTCCGCCGTCTTCCTGCTCTACAACCAGTCCGGACCGGGCGCGCCGATGCTGGTGACGCCGGCGGACGCCAACTTCCTCGCCTTCATCACCCAGACCAACCTGTCGACCGAGACCAATCCGGCGGCGGCGCTGCGGCTGATGCTGAGTGCCGAGGATGCTCCGCCGCGCGGCATTGCCAATTCTCCGGCGCAGTTCATCCGCTTGATGTGGGAGCTCAGCACGGTCCGCAGCGGCGGCTACTATCTCTACTACGAGAACGTCGAAAGCGAGGAGGGCCTGCCGGCGGCCGTGTTCGATTCCTCGGGCTCCGGCATCGTGACGATGGTCGTGACGTTCGCGGCGCAGGGCAGCGAGTCCTTCGGCACCACGCTTCCCGATTTCGTCAACGCCTTCGTGACGACCGACGCCGTCGATCCGCAGAGCGACCTGGTGCAGACGGTGTCGCTGGCCTCGACCGGCCCAACGGCGCCGGTCGCGGCAGGAGCATCGCTCGACGCGCTCGCGGCGATCTACGGCCCCGGGCCCGGACGGATCGCCGAGGTCAACGCGACCAGGCCGCTCGCCGCGGACGCACTGGTGCCGATCGTGGGCGCGGTCCGCCAGCTCACCGAGGCGGATCTGGTCCGCGGCACTGGCGGGGCGATCGATGCGCAGGCTACGCTCGACAAGCTCGCCAGGCTGTTCTCCGCCGGTGCAGTCCGTCCGATCACCGGCCAGGACATCGCCGCATTCAATCCGCAAGTCGCCGTTGCGCTCGCGGCGGTGTTCTACATCCCGCCGCTGACCTATCAGGTCAATTCCTCGGCCGCGCCCGGAATGAGCTTTGCCAGCATGGCCGCCTATTACGGCCTGGACGTCGACCTGATCGCCCGCGGCGCCTGCGCTGCGCCCGGACTGTTCCCGGTCAATGCCGTGCTCGATCTCGATCCTCAGCTGTTCTCGCTACGCGACCAGTTGCCGCCGCAGAACATCGGGTTCGCCCTGACGCGCGACAATTTCGGCCTCCCGCCGGACGATCCCGCCGCGCCGGACTTCGCCAAGAAGACGATGTATCAGCTCTACACCTCGCTTGCCGCGGGGCTTGCCGGCAACGTCTTCTACAAGGTCAGTCCGCTCGGCATGCCGTTCGGTCCGCAGGATCACGACGACAACGAGGCCGGCGCGTTCGACAGCCATGCCCGCTCGGCGAGGACGCGCAGCAACCGCCTTGCGCAGGTCGCTCTCGCCGATCTCGACTATCGCCAGTCGATCGGCATCGGCGCGCAGTTCGCGCTGGTCAACGCCGCGCCCGATCCGTCCGATTCCAATCTGCCGCCAAAGGCGGCCAATCCCTATCTCGGTGTCGGCACCATGGCGCAGGTCGCGCTGCAATGGCGCGATATCTTCGGCAACACCACGGTGACGCCGTTCGAGGCGCCGCCGCAAGGGTATCGCGGCGCGCTCAACGGGGCTGCGGTGCCGATGCTGTACCGCGACGAGCTGATCGGGCTCGGGTCCTGGATCAATACCAACGCCAGCTACACCTATGAATCCGCGAGCGGTGCGGCGTTCAAGCTTGCATTGTCCCTCAACGCTGCGGCCTATGCAGGGCCGGACGGTGCGGCGCGGGCCGCCGACGATCTCTCGCTCTACACCCGGATCTACTATCAGCTGCATCAGGACTATTCCGCCAATGTCTCCGTGAAGGTGCCGGGCGTTTCCGGCAACGCGGTGGCAATGCGGCTGTCGAATTCGCTGCTAGCCAAGCCCGACGTGGACCTCACCGATGCGCAGGCGGACATCATTCGCGGCTATGTGCGCGCCTGCTTGCTGTATCTGAAGCTCGTGACGCAGGGACAGGCGCCCGCAGCCCCCGCTGCGACGCTGTCGCTTCCTGTCGACGTCAATGCGATCGCTGCGGGCAACATCCTCGAGCTCGACGTGACGCTCGCGCTCAGCCGCAATCCGCTGCTGGTCGATCCGGCCGTGGCGGCGTTGCAGGGCGGCACCGGCGTGGTCGCAGCGATCCTGCCGCGGGCCGACGGCGACGGCAACGTGTCCTATACGGTGTTCAGCACAGCGGTCGAGGCGATTTTCGCCACGGCCGATTGGTATCTCAAGGTCGGGCAGGGCCTGTCCCGCGACGGCGAGGATGCGGCCGACGGCGCGCAGCAGCTCTGGGCGGTGCGCTTCGGCAAGGCGGCCGGGAAAGGCATCCATTTCAAGCTGGGCACGTCCCCGAGCTATTTCGCGCCGAAACCGATCGCCAAGGCGTTGACGAGCGGCGATGTGACGATCACGCGCTACGACACCGGCGAGATTGACACGCTGCATCTTGACGGCGCCGACCTGAACCAGTGGTTCCAGAGTACGCTGGACGCGATCGATCTGTTCCTGTCGGCGGCCTATGCGCCGCACGCCTTCATCCTCGACCTGATCGACGATGTGACCGATCCGCTCACGGATGGTTCATTGGGACGCGTGCTGTCGACCAAGGAATTGCTGGCGGATACGATCAGCCTGAAGACGCTGCCGGTGCTGTCGACCAGCGCGGGCGATCCCTCGACCGCCTTTGCCGCAGCTGAGAAGCTGCGCCAGCAGCTGCTCAACCAGCTCGGCGCAGCCTATCGGGCCGGTGCGGCCGTCGTGTTCGGGCTGACCGAGGTCACCGGTGGCGGCGACAACAATCCGGCCGGTCCGCCGAACCTCTACGGTCAGCCGGGCGGAAGCATCAAGGGCGCGGCGGACAATCAGAACTACACGCTGACGCCGACGCGCATCCCGCTCGGCGAGGTCTACGATCCCGCTAGCAAGACCTGGTATGATCCGCGACTGGCCTTCGTGTTCGCCACCAAGAACGTCATCGATCAAGCCTATGTGCCGCTGAAGCTTACGCTGTCGCTCACCCATCTCGAGTTCGAGCGGCGCACCGTCCCCGGCATCGACGGCTATGTCGGTTCGCGATGGCTCGCCTTTGTCAATGGACCGTTCGATTATCCGTTGGGAACGCAGGTCGCCAACATTCCGGTCGTCAATCGCGACCTGCCGACGCCGCCCACGGTCTCCGCCCAGCAGGCGCTGCAGCTCACCGGCGAGGGCGCGACCGATCCGTCGAAGCTGAGCGCCTGGTGCTATTCGTTCGACTATCTCTATCAGCAGGCGGCAGCAGACGCGGTGTCCTGCACGGTGGAGTTCAACCGTCCGACCATGCCAACGCTGCGCCGCTCGGCCAGGCTGAGCGGGGAGCCGGATCTTTTCACCGCGCTGGCGCAGTTCGTGACCAACTATCCGGCGATCCTGCGCGATCTCAACCAGTATCTGGTCGGCATCGATGGCGCCGAACCCGATCCGGCGACGCTGGCGGCTGCGCGCAAGGCGACCGCCGCCTTTGCACTGGAAACCAGGCAGGTCGCGGATGCCTACGCGCGGGAGAGCGTGGGAGCTGCAAGACTGGCGGCCGCACCGGCACATGTGATCGTGAAGTTTCTGTCGACGCTCGACGGCACTGCGGAAGGACACGCGCGCACCAATCTGGTCAACATCACCATCGATGGGATGGCGGCGAGCTGGAATGCGGTAGCCAATACGATCTCGAACGGCACCACCACGCTCCCGGCGCCGGTCATCGCAATCATCGCGCCCGAGCTCTATACGCCCCAGGCGGTGCCGCCGGCGGAGCTGCCCGCAGGCGTACAGATCGCCTACGTCTATACGCGTCAGGTCGACGGCAAGACGGTTTATCTCGGCGAAGCGGAGGCACGTGGTTTGCCGGCCCGGACGGTGTCGGTCGCGACGCTCGACGTCCTGCTGTATCAGAGCGGCTGGGCCTCGGTGTTCGTGCAGCGCAATCTCGCGCTGTTCCCGCTGGCCGATCTCAAGACCACCAGCACCAACCCGGCATTCCTGTTCCAGACGCCCGAGGTGCGGTTCGCCTCCACAGTGGTTCCCCAGCTGAATTATACGTCGTTCCCGCTCGACGCGATGCCGGGCGCATCCGGTGACCTCGACGCGCGCCTGACGAAGTTCTTCGCCGCGCTCTATGCCAACGGCAATGGCAGCACCAGCGACGAGGTCGCGATGCAGGGCATGTACAGCTATGAGATCGTGGCCGGCCAGCCGGCGATCCCGCGCGTCCGGGTGCCGATCAACCTGCTGACGCCGACCCCATCGGTGGTCGATCCCGGTGTGAAGCCGACCTTCGTGGCCCCGTTCGCGCAGATGATCGATACGTGGCGCGGGACGACCAGGCCAACGACCGCGGGCCATGCCCGTGTCGAGATCGAACTGAAGGTCTTCGGCGGCGTCGGCGATGCGACACAGCCGTTGATCCAGGTCGGCCGGCTCACTCACGACGTCGCGACCGCTTGAGCCCGTCGGTCCCGGCATCGAAACTGCGGCCATCGTGGGGGGCATCTGGACAGGCCGCCCGCAGGGTGGGATCGCATTGGGTCCGGGCGCAGGGCTGGTCAATGGCTCTGGCGCGCTCGGAGAGATTCGAACTGAGCTCCTAACATTTTGATCTGTATATATCATTTCTCGCGCATTTGACACGAGGGGCAAATCAAGGGACCGATCGTCCTGTCTTGCAGTTATCAACAATCTTATTGCTCGAAGACTGTTGCGCCGAACAAATCGTGAATTTCCTAGCCAATCGATCGGTCGTCACCGATAGCCAATGTTCCGCAAGCGATCAGCCAGCAAGGGCGCAGCCACTCACTCCTCCGCTGATATCATCGATCGCACGATTTGAGCCCGCCTTACGCGCATCCGGCACGAAGGCTGTTTATGGATTTCGCAGCATATAGAGCGAATGGGAGCGGCTTGCCGCTTGCCTTACACGCCCCTTCGATGAAGAGCCGAGCGGCTCGGGCGTACGAGTAAGCTCCCTCGATAGCCGTACCCAATTGGGCTCGGTCGGCCTCACTTGAGCTCGGACACCGTCCTCCCGAGCTATTTCGTGCGTTCCTTCAACCTGATCTGCGATTCAGTCCGGGTAGCCCGTGCCATGATGTGTATTTGGGCGCGCTGGTGTTCGATGGTCAAGCATCGCACTCATCTGATCGACGCCGCTTAAAATCAGAAAGCTGTCAACCCGATCCTCATGTCGGCGATCTCGGCCGCAATTTATTGCATCGATTTTCTGCGCCGTGATGATGCTTCCCAATAACCAACAGTTCTTCAGGGGCGTCATTTCAGATTTGCGAGTTGGTAGGCGGGCCTCGCCACCGCTTGTGTATTGTCGTTGCGGCATATACCGCCATCAATCATTTCAGTGATGACGTGTATATTTGCCAGTCAATCGGAAAGTACCTTGAACAGCGATCCGCCGCTTACCGCGATCCGCGCAACCAGAAATAGAAACAAGAATTGTTCTATCGTCAGAAAAACAATTAGTTGAATGGTGGCTGCGTATTTGTATCTGTTGCTGCACTGCGGGGACTAAAGGTCAAGATAGACAGCCTGGTTGAATTGCGTTATCGTTTGTTATTTCGTTCTTCGATTTCATCAGAAGAGTTTTCGGAGAAGGCGCAAATGCGCAAGTCTTGTTTCGTGCCTTCGTTTGCGGTCGTTCTCATTGAAATTGTGTTCGCGATTGTTTTTTCCTTAAACGGAGCTACTTCCGCTAACTGGTCTCATCAAGAGACGCGTTCTGGGAAGGCTTCTCAGATTTTCTCCCTCGACGAAAAAAACCGTCGAGTGTCGTTCGCCGGACTCGATGTGGTGCTGCTTGACCGGTACGCAGGACCTCTTCCGGTGATCGTTCGCGCAGATTGTCTTGCCCAGAATGAAACGCCTCCTCTCGCGATCGATCCGGCGACCTTCGGGGCTGCAGCCCGTCTCTTGAACCTGACCCGTCTGCCCGATAATCAATGTGTAGCCTACCAGGTTGTGGCCCAGGCTGCCGGGGGCAGTGCTTCGACGGCGGCTCGCGCTTCGAACGAGTCGCCTGGCATCGCGGTGATCGTTCACCATTCGTCACCACCTCCGGCCGGGGACTTGTTGAAGGAGCCGGCTGTTTTCGTCTTCAATCCTGTCCACGGCAATTGGACGGAGGCAAAGCCCTTCACTCCGCCCAATGCCGAGCCGCAACACGTGTATGCAACCCTGCTCGAACAGAGTCAGCGGATCATCAGCGGCGTGATCGCGCTGCCGGACGCTTCGCAGCAGCAGCCGGCGAGAAACGATACCGCCTCGCTAACAAGGCCGCTGGAGCAGATCAGCCCGACAAGCGGATATCTGTCCATCGATCGAATCGAGCCGGACAATAAAGGGGCCTATAGCGTCAATCTGCCGCTTCTGCTGCGCCCCTCCCGGGGGCCGGGCCCGAGCTTTTCGATCAGATACAGTTCGCAGGGCGCGCCTGGTGTTTTGGGGCGGGGCTGGGACCTATCGATCAGTACGATCGAAGTGCGGGGACCGTCACCAATCTACAATCCTCAGTATGAAACCGAGGACTACGTTCTCGACGGAATGGATCTGATCGCCCTGGACGGTGACGGCACGGATGTCGCACCGCTGTACAAGGGAGGCCCGATCCTGCCGCGCGTGCCGGCTCCTCGCTTGTTTCACCCGCGAAACAATTCGAGCGGGCTCATCGTCAGGAGGTACGGCAATAGTCCAACGGAATACTACTGGGAGGTCTGGGACCCGAATTCGCATGTGACACGGCTCTATGGCGGCGAGTTCGCTGGGAACGAGACCCAGCCGGTCCCTAGCCATGGGCCGGGTGGCAATTTCCTCAAAGGGACGGTGGCGTCCGAGAGCGGCTTGATCGGGCAGTGGGCGCTGACGCAGGAATTCGATAGCCAGACCGCCCGCAACGG
Organism: Bradyrhizobium sp. HKCCYLRH2015; assembly: GCF_051168215.1. Classification (NCBI taxonomy): domain Bacteria; kingdom Pseudomonadati; phylum Pseudomonadota; class Alphaproteobacteria; order Hyphomicrobiales; family Nitrobacteraceae; genus Bradyrhizobium; species Bradyrhizobium sp. HKCCYLRH2015. The sequence goes on from NZ_JBNPUO010000001.1 coordinate 895,945, forward strand.
GACGCGGTATGCCTATGAGCAGGACGAGGCGAGAGGGCGAGGCTGCGTAGACACGAGCGCTTGGGGCGGGTCGGACTGCAGGGCGGCGCTGCGCCTGTCCCGTGTCGAGTACAACACGGCCATCAACAACAATACCCTCTTTGCCGGCGGAGTGAAGCTCGATCTCAGTGGCGTCACGAGGGTGGAGTTCGGCTGGGAGAAGCGAGACCTGACGCGGTACAACAGCGACGGACGCCTTGGCTTTTTCAGGGCGCAGGAACACTGGCTGAAAACACTTACGGTCCTCTATCAGCGCGTTCCGAAAAACCCGCTATTTACGGGTGTTTCCCTTCGTGATCAGCAACTGCCGCCTGCAGATCCCAAGAGACCAGATCCAGCGTTGCCCAATGAGGATGAGAGCGGGTTTATTCTGTTCGCAAAACATCGCTTCATTCTCGAGAGTAATAGCGCATGTATGAACTTTGACACCTATCTTTCTTCCTATGAAGTCGAAGGGAATACAAAATACGACTGGAGCGAAGCGAAGGGGGTTGTCGCTCCCCTAGAGAAGCAGACCTTTTCTTTCAGCTACGAAGGCGACCGGACAACCAGCAACGACGGGCATTGCGCGCGAGAGTGGTCCGGAAAGGAAGTTCCGAATCTAGGAACCTTGCCCGAAAAGGCGGTTGACGGCAGCATCGGCTTTCCAAGCGGGCTCGTCAGCAGCCTCGGAAAGGGCCTTCTGGTCGGTCGATCTCTTCTGGGAACCAGTCGTACTCAGGAGACCGGTGCATCAATGTACGTCGGCATAGGTCTGGCCGGCAGCACCGACGACAAGAGCAACACGGTCGGCGTAAAGGGCGGGATCAATTTCTCGAAATCCGAGGGCAACTCCACACTTGTGGATGTCACGGGAGACGGCATCGACGACATCGTCTATCGTGATGGCGGCGGGCTCAAATATTGCGCAGGCGAGCGGCAATCTGATGACTCGATTGTCTACCTGGACAGTCATTGCGGTACCATCGAAGGCATTTCCGAGTTCTCGCTGTCGAGTGCGTCCACCATCAGCATCGGGGTGGAGTTCTATCCAGGATTCACGAGCTTCGCCGGCATCGGGTTGAACAGCTCGAACAGCAATACCTATGTCTATTTCACTGATCGAGACGGGGACGGGCTGATCGACCTCGTCGCTTATGGCCAGGTATTTTACGGTCAAGGAGAGGACAGCAGGCGGCGCGTGGTTGGATTCGCACCGAGAAGCGCGCTGACGCCGCCCATACCGCAACAATCCACGCCGAGACTCGCGACGCGAGTTCCGGCGGACATCAGAAGCACGATCAAGGATATCGAAGCGCGCCTGGAGGCGGTGAGCGAGCGGCTCCGGAGGTTGCGTTATACCCAGACCACGGTGGCGTGGGAAGCGCCGTTGGACGGTACGGTCACGATTGCAGGTGCGTTTGCAACCGGTACGTCGACCACGGTCGCGGATGATCTCGGAACGTTGTCGGAATTTGGTCCTCGTCAATTCGAGCAGCTCTACGCCGAGGTCAAGAACAACCAGAAGGATTACATCGATCCGAGATATCCGGATGCCGTCGATCGATCGCTTGGCTGCAACAAGTGGTCCGAAGCCGACACGTGTCACTCCGTCTACTCGGATCCCTTCAGGCCGCACTACGCGGTACGATCGGCTCAGATATCCTTCCCCGACACCCCGAAGCCGAAGGTGCAGATTTCGCTGTTCAAGAAGACGACCGGACAGGTCTTGGTCTGCCTGCCTGACGATGATTTCGACAACAACGGGGAATACAGTTTTGCAGGCAAAACATTTGCCGACGCTTGCCACAAGGCAAATCCCCATGGTGAGCAGATCCGCGTCGAGAGCGGCGACGTCATCTATCTGACGTACAGCGTTCATCCGCACTTCAGAAAATGGCTGAGACCCGACGCGTCGATCCAATATGTGCAGGTTGACGATGATCCCGCTTTCAATCTGATTGGTCACGACCCAAACGGCTTGCTGGACCGTCTGAGCTGCAAGTGGAAAGAAGAGACGAAATCTGCATCGCCCGATTGTCTGCTGGCCAGTCAGACACGGTATAGGTTCGACCTGAAAACAGGTCTCCTTCCCTACGCTCCCCACGCGATGACCCGCTTGCCCGCGGGAACGGACCGCCAATTCTCTGGACGTTTTGAGATTCCTTCCGATCTCACCAGAGATTATCAAGTCTTTTTTGAGGTGCTGGGAGCGCCGACACCGATTGCTGACAAAGCTTTCGATAGTATCAACGACGTTCCGAAGAGTTCCTTTCAGACGATACCGAACGTCGCGCCGACCCTGCTGTTTCGCCAGGATGTATCCGATATCTGTCGCGGGATAAGGGGAACCTGCATCGTCGACGTGAGGCGAAATTGCGAGGCTGAGCAGCAGAAGGTCTGTGGTGAGTTCACCGGCGACTACGTGCTTTCGACCAGGATCACTGTTCTTCACAAGGTCAAGGGCGTCGAACTGCCGGCGCGCAACATCAGCGATCGATTGAGCGCGCTCAAATGGCGCGTTGCGCCCCAGGTTACGTCGTATCTCAAGGACAAGGATGCTCCGGCAAACGCCATCAAGCGTCGGACAACCACATATCTGCCGGTCACCATGGGAGACCCCGATCTCGAATATGTTCGGGTCGAACAGGGACGTTTCGCAAACGTGGATTCGAGGCTGAACGATACAGGCGCGACGATAGACTTCAGTGCGGTGCTATCCGATGAGAAACGCAACGTGAATTTGGCACGTTTGCGGCAGACTGCGGGGCTGTGCGGCTTTGCAAGAGAAATCATTGGATTCCTGCGGTCGCATTTCTCGTCCAGCGGGCAGCCCTATGCAGACGACTATTTGGAGTTCTGGCAATCCAGGTACAGGACGGCGTATGAGTCGCGGTGCGAAGCGACGTTGGCCAGCCTGAGGAAGGTGGCTCTTACGGACAACGCTCAGTTGGACATCGGCTTGACGAACGGCCTGCGGCTGCCTGCCATCCTGCAAAATCTCAGATACGCCGAACAGGTGACGAGTGCAGAGACGTTGCTGGAGAGAGTGCTCGCGAATCTCGCCCTTGGAGAAGAGTTTCTGACCGACGGCCCCCGATTGACCCGCCGCGGCTATCGTTTGCCCCTAAAGGTCAATCCGCTGGATTGCGAGACCATGGCGCGGATCAACCGGGCCGGCAAGCCGCCGGTGCCGCTCGACGAGGCGATCGTTGGCTCGGAGGGACCCTGCGCTTACCGGATTTCGACGAATTTCGCCATGCAACGGCTCGAGGATCTCGGCATCGGCGAGGATGACGCGAACAATATCCGTGAGATGCTCGGCCGCTTTGCAAAGAGCAATCAGGCGGCCTTCAACATCGAATTGACCGCGACGGTGAACGGGAAGCCGGTGAGCTTTCGCGAACTGACAGGTTCGGAAACCGGAAATCAGACTTGCGAACCAACGACGACGAAAACCTGTATTGGAAACTACGGAACCGGCACGCCGCCTGATGATCCCGTTGAAGATTACTTCTATCCGCCGCCACGGAAAGGAAAGAGTGACACGCACGGAGACGTGTTTCAACGCATAACCGCGAACAAGCGTGCGGGTCGCGCGGTCGCGTTCAGCAGCGGGATCATCAGCGGCAGTATGGCGCGGGCCGATTGTCCGCATAACCTTCCCGACTACCATTCGCTCGGCGAGATGGAGTTGAAGCAGGATTGTCTGGTCGGGAACAGCGATATCACGGCGGATCAGAAGTACAAGGCAGGTGAGCTGTACCGGGTCGAGTACTCGATCGGTGAGAACAATCAGTTCGACGGTCGCAATCGTGTCCTCGAATTCCGCGCATCGCCGCTCGATGTCGTAGAATTCCGGTATCGGATTTCTGGTGCACAGAACGCGGTGTTTCCCGATCCGAGCAACGCCGACGACAAGATCACGGGAAAATTTTCGATCTTCGAGGCGAAGAACGATCCGACTAATCCGCCGATGGGTCTGCAGCCCGGCCGTCACTTGATTCCACGCTCACCGTCGCAGATCCTGCCCGGAGGAGATGTGGACATCCAATGTAGAAAGGCTCCCGACGTTCCAGCCCGCAACTACACCGGAAGTGACCTGCTTCTCACGAAATGCAGACCCTGGACGCGACTGGGATGGACCGAGACTCTTCTGGGCGCGCAATATCGTACTTATAGCGATGCGGAAAAAATCCGTCCCGGACTGCCCAGTGATACCTTCTCGATTTTGCGACGCCGCGAGATTCTTCGGCTTCAGCCGGAGATCGAAGTCGAGGCGGATGGCTACGTGCTTGAACATCGCGATGACCAGCTCCCCGTGGTCGAGGCGCTGGTTCGCGACAGCAACGGCAGGGTGCCGTATCGATATCGGCAGATCTTCGATCGGAACGACCCCAATGTATTCAAAACCGGCGGAGATTGGGTACTGTTTGCTGGCAGGACGCAGTTCTCGGGCGATGCAAAGCTCCTCGATACCTTAAGCCCGCTGCCGCCGTTTGTAGCCTACCCGTTCGCTTCTGCGCGGCCGGCGCGGTCGCTGCGTTATGGTCCCAAGATCGTGCCGACGGGGATCGACGGACAGGATCCCGATCAGGCCAAGAAGGGCTTTTTCGACGCGCGAAGTGCCTGCACCACAGATGACCATGCGGACTACGGCCGGTGCTCAGCAACATTGGGGACGAAGGGCGATCTGGCCTTGAGTCTCGATGCCTTCGACTTCTTCCCGTTGGCGCATCGCTTTGTCGGTCCCGCGAATGTCGCTACGGCGGTGCAACTGCGAGGAGCCAATCCGGTTAGACCGGAAACGAGCGTCTGCGCGGCGGAGTATCCGACGCTGGTGGCGAGCTGCTGGTTGGGAGTTGACGATACGGTATTCCTCGAGATGGCAACGCTGGACTCCGACGGGCCGAATTTGCCTGTCTATTCAGTGTCGGCGCTCAGAGGCGCCGAAAGGCCGCCGCTCGTTCAGTTCATTTCCGAGTTTTCAACCTATCGAAAGCTTGCCTGCAACGATCCCGAGGGCTTGCGGGATGCGTGCTCGTCGCTGGACTCGTCCGAGATCGTATCGCCTGACCGGGCAAGAAATCCAGATCCTCTGCTGCCGGACCCACTACCCGCGTTCCCCAATCGCCCGCTGCCGCCTGAGGTGGCTGTCGATGTGTTCGCGCCTGTTCAAAGCATGGAGTCGCAGTCGATATCGGCCAACGTCGGCAACGACTACGCCAATATCGATGCCGCTCGCACGACCAGAAGCACCACGCGTCTCTTCCAGGACATCAATGGCGACGGCTTCCCCGACGTCATTACAAATGGCGTCGCGGAATTGACCTCGCCGGTTGGACTGAGCAGACGGGACTGGTGGACCTACTTCCGTGCGAGGCGGGATGCGCCGACGCCGGGCTTGCCGCTGCTGGCCGGCGATTATGAGCAATCGGGTGTGTCGTCCAACAAAGGTGCGGGCGTTGGACTGTCGGCTTCGACTTTTGCAAATATTCTCAAGCCGAGGGGAAGCGGCTCTCCCGACGCCAATGTCGATCCCGGTTTCAGTGCAAGCCTGGATGATGGGTACGACGATCGGTTCATCGATCTCCGGGATTTCAATGGTGACGGTTTGCCGGACAGAGTGCAGGGCACGACGACCGATGCAGGATTGACGCTGTCCTTCAATACCGGAAACGCCCTTCGAGGTCCCTCGACAATCACAGGCAAGGGATTGTCGACGATTCATTACAATACGACCCATGGGGCAGGGCTGGGGGTCCGTCTTGGATACTCGTGGGGCGCCGCCAGCTTCGTGGCCGGCGCGGGATTGAACCACCACGATGGAGGCTCCCAGGCGGCTCTGATCGACTTTACAGGCGACGGACGCCCCGACCTCGTCCTTCCCGACGGCGATGGCGCATTCAGGGTCTATCCGAATCTCGGCAATGGGTTCGATCCGGCGAATTACAGGATCCATCGCCTGAATGACTGGAGGCTTTCGTTCCGGAATGAGTTCGGTGTCGATCTGGGAATGCAGACGCAGATGTCGGAAACGACGCTGGTGGACGCTGGCGCGGGATTCACGTTCGGATTCGATGTCTGGTTCCTCAAGATCGCGTTCTCGCCGCAGTTCAAGACGTCGCACAATCAGACCCGTGAGCTGTTCAACATCCGCGATCTGAACGGGGATGGTGTTCCGGACATCGTTTCGGTCAATGGTGAATTTCCGTCCCTGCCGGGCGCCGACCGCGTTCACACGCAGGTTCACTACAATCCGGACGGTAAGTATTACCTGCTTGCCGGAGTCAAGAATCCGTCCGGCTCGGAGCTGGTGCTGCGGCATGGCCTTTACGGTAATTCGGGCCCCGAGCACGGCCGACCGGTTTGGGCGCTGACGGCAGTCGCCCGGTTCGACGGCTTCGAGCCAACCAAGGTGGCGACGAAGCAGGAGCTTCCGCCAGATGGCCAGGACGTCCTGCTGACGACCTACGACTACGCTCACGGCTACTACAATCGCGCCGAGCGCCAATTCTACGGCTTCGCTGAGCGGAAGAGCACGGTCTATGGCTGCGATGTCGGGACGGAAGGCAAGCCCGGCTGTCTCGGCGTTGTCAGAGATGTTGCAGCTTTGGCCAAGGAGTCGTTGAAGGGCGCAGGCTATGTGGAGCTGCAGCGCGTTCAGCAGACGTTTGCCAATCGCGATTACCTCACCCAGGGCCTCGAACTGTCTCGAACGGTCGCGGGAACAAAATCACCGGCGCGGCCAGAAGACACTCCGCAGGTCGTGTCGCGCAACCTGTTCGGCTACTCGATCGACGACCTGTCCCACCTGCCAGGCAGCGGCGGTGCCTGCATGGTGCCGTCGCAGCCGTTGAGTGCTTCATGGTCGATCGACAGCGAGGCAATCAAGACGTCGAGCCTCTCTCCGACCTGGGATGGACGCGCGTTCCACGATAATGGCAGGATCTTCGGTTCCGGCAGCATTTGCGGAACGAGTGTGCAGAGCTGCGTACGTCGGCTCAGCGAGACCATGTGTTCGGACGGCTTCATGCGCGAGCAGACGGCGTTCTGGGCGCAGCAATCGGGTGCGGTCCGACAGCGGCTCGTCACTCAGGAATCCTTCGGTGACAAGCCGACTGCCGGTACTATCGACGTCATAGACCCCGACATCTCGCGTCTACGATCTGCGACGGCCTTTGATCATGATCAATGGGGACAGGTCCTGAGGCTGAACAGTATCGTCGAGGCAAGTAGGAGCTGGGACTTTGTCGAAGAATCGTCCGCCAATGCTGAGGTCGTCTATGCCCCGCTGCAGGGAAAGAACGCCTTCAGGCGATCGAACTGTGAGGACCTGAAAGAAGCGGAGCGCCCTGGGTGCCGTGCCGATGTCGCCGATGGGAAACTGAATTCTCTGAAGGGAGCGAATTGCACGGATTTGCAGGACAAGGACAAGCATACCAGATGCGGCTACCCGCTTCTTGGCCTGGCGGAGACCATCCGGATCTATTCCGGACCCACCCACGCCGACACCGATGTGGCGCCAGCCTTGCGCGCCCGCGAGGCCATCTATGCCGACGACGGACGTGGCAATCTCAGCGATATCTGCGTCTATCCCGGTGGCAAGGGCTTCATTTTCTCGCCTGGGATCTGCAAGGCTTTTCGCGACAGCATGACATCGACGCTCGCCCACGGCTATGCGAGCGTGCAGTCGTCGCTCAGGACGACCTACGACACGGTTCCCGGCCTGCCGAAAGGTGTCTCAGAATTCAACGCCATCATCCACCATCAGCTTGCTGCGTACGATGAATTCGGCAATCTCACGCACAGCATTTCGCCGCTCTCCGACAACAAGGAATGGATCGAGCGCCGCTACAATTACGACAATGATCCCTTCCGTCGCACCGCGACCGAGACCCGGTTGACGCGTTGCGTGAATGCGGTTGCGGGAGCCGGTACGGACTCCGACGGATATGCGCACGAGCATGAGCCGGATGCGGGATGTACCTATGGCCTGGCGGCGCTGCCCGAACCGGTCCGCCGCAAGGCGATCACCCATGCCTCGCAGCTTCGCGTAGACACCCATTTCGGCGCGGTCGCCGAGACGCGCGATATCAACGGCAATTCGATTCTGCAAGATTTCGATCGCTGGGGCCGGCTGCGGCTGCTCGCGCGCTCCTGGGGCAATCCGGCGCCTGAGAACCGCACCTTCAAGGATGGGCTGCAGCTTGCGCTGGACAAGACCGACCGGCCGACGTCCACCGCCAAAGCCGCGGTAAAGGACTGGCGCCTGCTCGCGATCGTGGATTACGCGAAGCTCTCCGATGGCTTGTTGCGCAGCAACGTCCGCCGGTTCGAGAACTCCGACAGCTATGCCGGGCTGCTGAGCCGCGGTAACACCACGCGTGAGACGGCGCTGTTGTCTGATGGTCTCGGCCGGCCGATCCAGAGCATTCGGGAGGCCGATGTATGCCTGGGCGCCAGAGACGAGATCATTGACGGACCGGGTGGCCCCCCGCCGTCGGCGGACCTGCGGGCGCGTTGCACCGGCGTCGCGACGGCAATCGTCACGCCCTCGACCAGTATCGATGCGCTCGGGCGCGATCTGCAGTCGTTCGAACCGTACCGGTACGATTCGAACAGACTTGCAGGCAAGCAGCCGGGTCTGGGGCCCGGCAATGAGCCACGAGCCAGTGTCGATCTGCGCTTCACCGGCTTGGCGAACATCCCGGATCCCGGGAACGATCCGCCCCAATTCCTGACCCGCACGACCTATGACGGCGGCAGCCGTCCGGTGCTGGTCGAAACGCGGCTCTCCCAGGTCGACACGAGCAAGACCGACGCTGTGCAGGGATCGACCCAATATCGCTACCTGGTTCGCCAGGACGGCGATGCGCCGGCGCGCTTCGAGGCTCTCACGCTCTCGCCGCGATGCACAGCGAGCGCGCTGTGGTCCGATGCACGGGGCTTGAAGCGAACGGTCATGGAAGACCAGCGGAACTTCTATCTGAAAGGCGCCGTGCTTGGGCTTGGCGACCCGCCGCTCGAATCCGGTGCGCCGGTTGAACGGTACAAGCGCCTTTATGAAAAGACGCTGGGATACTGCCAGAAAATCGATGAACTCGCGGTTTCGGATGATTGGACGCGCGTGTCCTATGCCTATGACCAGCTGCAGCAGCTGACCGACGTCGACTATCCGCTCGACGCGGGGGCGCGTGCAGCGATCCGGGTCCGGCTCGACCAGGTCGGCCGCACGCTCCAGATCAACGAGCCGGACTCCGGCTGCACGCGCTTTGCCTATGACGGCCTGAACGCGCTGACAGCGGAAGCCGGCTTCCGCTACGAGGACAAGTCGGGCAGCGACTGCGGCACCTCTTCCAGGGTCCGCAACGAGAAATCCTACACCTATTCCGGTGGCCGCCTGTTGGAGATGGCCTACCATTCACTGGAGGAGCAGGGCGGAGTAGATGACCGGCGCGATACGGTCCGCTTCTACTATGACCGCTATCCGCAGGCGAAGCTGCATGGAGAAACCCAGGAGGCGTCGCGCTTCGTTCCCAACGACGAGGCCAACACGCGGTTCATCGAGACCACCAACCGCAAGTGCGACAACTGCATCGGACAAATGACGGTCGTCCGCGACCGCACGGGGGCACGGGCCTTCTTCTACAACGAGCTCGGGCAGGTCTCGCGCGAGACCCGCTCGATCGTGGCGCCCCTTGTTCGCGTCAAGCCGAACCGGGGAGGCAGCGAGACCTATCTGCCGGAGGTCGCCTTCTACGAGGTGGATCACGCCTATACCGCGTTCGGTGATCCCGTGCGGGACGCCTTCGCGGAACGGCCGCCGACCAATCCTGCCGACGCTTGCATCGAGGCGGGTGTCTACACCTGCCTCGCGACGTTCTCGATCGGGCGCCGATACGGTCCCGACGGCACCATCGCGCAGCTCCTGTTCAATGACCATCCGCTGATCGAATCGGCACAGGATACGCTGTCGCGGCCCGCGGTGCGCTGGACCTCGAATGGCCTGACCACCGGCTATCGCTATGATCCGTTCGATCTGCGTCTCAACCAGATGACGACCCTGACGGCGGCCGGAGCCGGGGCAACCAGCAGGCCCGTCCAGGTCAATGGCTATCAGTACGATGGCGGCGGCAACGTTCTCGGCTATGCCAACCGCGCCACGGCGATGGAGGCGTATGAAAGCGGCTTCGAATTCCAATACGACGCGGCCAACCGCCTGATCCACTTCAAGGCAGCCGCTGCCAGGGGCACGCAAGGGCTGTTGAGCCATGGCGACTATGCCTACGATGCCGGGCATCGCTTCACCGACCGTTCACTGTCGATCCAGGGCGGCTCCGCCGTGCCGGGAAAGGTGACGCCTAAGGGCACCTCCTTCGATCGGTCCTGGAAGTATGACTACGCAAGCGACGCGACCAAGGGACCGCTGCACGCGCCCAGGTCGATCGCCTTCGCGCTCGACAAGAATCCCGCAAGCGGCCGCACCAGCCTGTTCGGCTACGACGATCTCGGCCGCATGACCCAGATCGTCTCTGCCAAGCCTGGCGACGACAGGCTAGGGCTGCTCTCCGACCGCGCCATGACCTGGGACGCCGAGGGACGGCTCGCCCGCGTCCGCGGCATTGCCGACACTGCGAGCCCCGACAATGTCAAGCTGCTACAGGAAGACTACGTCTATGATTCCGGCGGCAACCGTACGCTCAGGATCGATAATCCCCGCGTCAAGCAGCCAGACGGAAGAGACATCGAGGCCGCGACGATCTACATGACCCCGTTCTATGCTAGGCCCTACGACCGGCGCGGCACGGTGGTTCTCTCGCAGGGCAGCCTGCCGACGGCCAGTCTCACGCCGCCGGCGAGCCCCAGCGAAAGTCCGATCGTCACCTATCTCTACGCCGATCTTCCCGTCGGTTCGATGACCGCGGGCGTGACCGTGTTCGGCGAGCCGACCGATCCCGGCAGCATCACCATCGCGCGGCGGGAATACGAACCCTACGGGCTCGAACTGACCACCGACGATCTCGCCCGCACCGGCCGCGACGGCACCGCGCCGATGTCCGTGTTCCACGGCAAGGAGCTCGATCGCGTCACGAACTTCTCGTCGTTCGGCGCGAGGTACTACAGCAGGGATCTGGGGATTTGGCTGAAGCCGGATCCGATGATGTTAGCCTATTTTGCTGGGGCGCCGAACGGTGGAGTCTATCGGCTTGGGAATCTGGACCCGTATGCCTTTGTAAATGGCGATCCACTAGGGCAGGGTGACCCTACAGGTCGTTGTCCATGGTGCGTAGGGGCCGTCGTAGGTGCTGGGGTCGATCTCGCGGTGCAAGGCGCGCTGGTTTATGCAGGAGCGCAAGACAGAATCAGTTGGACGAGCGTTGCAATTTCTGCAGCTTCTGGAGCGACCGGCGTTGGTCTCTCGTCAGTCGTCGCAAAAAGCGCGGCCCGATATGCGGCATCGAGAGCAATTGTCATGGGAGCCACGATTGCCGGAGAAACTGCGATTGGCGTTGGGGAACAATATTTGAGAGGTGGCGAGGTCGATGTTGGGACGGCGGCGCTGAACGTGATTGGTGGGGAGCTTATCGGGGCCGCTGCCGGTCGAGCTACAAAGGCATTCTTGAAATGGAAAATTGCTCGCTCTGTTGAGAGGGGCCTGCCGATTCCAGAGGGATTGTCGACGAGCATTCATCTAGGACAACAGGGGAAGCACATTAGGGGGCACAACAACTATATAGAGGGCCGAAGCTATCTCCACGATGGTGTAGATCCGAAGGAACTGCTTGCCGGCGTTCACAGCGGCGAATTTCCCATTATTGGGAAAGGAAGCAGGGCAAACCCAATAGTCGATTTCGGGCGGGATATTGGAGTTGACGCAGGGAGCGGGCTATCCACACCATATGGTCAGATACATTCGGGAAAAGCGGGGGCACATATTGTGCCTCACAATCCAAACATCTTGGAATAGTGTAATGAACGGATCTGCTGACTTTCCTGACTGGCTAAGCCAATGCATGAGACGAGCTCTGTTGGGAGAGATCTATCCGGAAATAAGAGCTATCGCTATTCGGTGCAGAGGCAGACAAGTTGCGATCAAGTATTACTTGGATCGGCATCCAACAGACTTTGACAACGAGAGCATCGAGGTGGTTGCGACAAATCTCGATGCTTGTGCACCGGTAAATCATATTGAGCGGATTGACGTGGAGTGCGTCTACTCAACGGATCCAGCAAGCAGAATAGATCCTTTGGACGGATTCGTTTATTTCAGGCGCGAATACGACTTGAATGATAATAAATCGAACTAAGCAGAGGTATGTAATTGATGGATGGACTCGAATTAGCGAAGTCCGGTGGAGGATATCTTGTTGTTAAGTGTTGAGGCAGGGGATAACTGCGAACGCAACATGGCGTTTGGCCGAAGAGTCACTGTACGGCGGTTTCGTAGCTTCCTATGCAAAACAATTTTCGGATTACTTTCAGTCCTTGTGATTGCTGATCTTGCGACAGCCGGTGACATTCCATCTAAATCGCCAACCTCGGCGTCGCCATCGCCGCCACCAATCACCCGCAAGGAGCAAGTCGTTTTCGAACTTTCCCACCCCATCAAGGATCTCACCAATTTCAACTGGTTCTTCCGCGAGTCGACGCGCGACGATGGTGCGCAGCAGGCGATGTGGGAGCCGCTGTTCTTGCTCGACTATGGCACGGGTAGGCTGCAGCCATGGTTGGCACGGGATCTCGTGCCCGACGACAACGACAAGGACGGCAAGACATGGAAGTTGACGCTCCGGGACGGCGTCGAATGGTCGGACAGCAAGATTCCGGTCCCGGGCAAGCCGGGAGACCGGCCCTTCACCTCGGAGGATGTCGCCTTCACGGTCAGGATGGCGATCGGACAGATCAAGGACAAATCGAACAGGCCGCTCGATCTGCCCGCCCTCGAGGCGGTCACGCTGCGTAGCCAGGTCGAGGATGTCAGTGCGCCCGACCGACTGACCGTGATCTTCAAGCTGAAGCGCGCAAATCCGCGGTTCGCGCTGGAGAATTTTGGCGGCACGCTCTTCAGCTCGTTCCTGATCATGCCCAAGCATGTCTGGGACAAGATTTCGAACCTTGACGATCCGTCGCAGTTCAGGCCGGATCCGGTCGGCACCGGCCCCTATCTCTTCAACGCCAAGGACTCGACGTCGAAGCGGGTGGTCTGGACGCGCAACGACAACTGGTGGGGCGCCCGGGTGCCGAAGGACCCCAAGGTCAAGGAGTGGCCAAAAGAGCTACCGAAGCCGGCGCAGCTGATATGGCAGGTCGTCGAGAGCGTCGCGGACAGCCAGAAGATGCTCGCAGCCAACGAGCTCGATGCGGCGCGCGAATATTCGCCGAGCGAGTTCGACAATGCCAAAAAGAACTCCAATGTGATCGGCTGGTCTTCAGGTTCGCGGGCGTGGAACGATCCGTGCGCACGCCAGATCGACATCAACACCCAGTACGTGAGAGATCCGAAAAGGCCTGACGTTCTCACCCCCTGGAACGACAACCGGCTCCGACGTGCGCTGTCGTTACTGATCGACCGAACCGCTCTCGCGCGAAAAGGCTACGGGGACACGACGACCCCATCCAAGACGATGTTTGCGGAATATGGCGGACTCACTTCGTATGTCGACGCTATCGTCGCGGCGAAGCTCGGCGTGTCCGCGTCCGCCGACGCTGCCGCCGCAGATTCGCTTCTGCAACAGGCAAAATACCATAAGGCGGCTGGCGACCAATTCTACAAGGCGGACGACGGATCGGTCCTCGGCACGACGCTCATCGTCAACGCGGACCAGAGCCAGGATGTCGCCGGCGCCGATGAGGTGGCAGCGCAGTTGAATGCCGCGGGGATCAAGGTCGACGTCGTCTCCATTCCCAACACGGAATATTGGGGCAGGGTGGTCCCGAACGGCTTCTACGAGATGGTCTATGGCTGGCTGTCGTGCGGGTCGGTCGCGGAGCCCTACACGTCGATGAGGCGCTATGCGGCGAAGGCCGTCGATATCGGCCAGCGCAGTCCGGGCTTCGACAATACCGGACGCTGGAAGGGATCGGGCGCCGATCAATACGCCAAACTGGTCAATCAGCTCGGCACGTTCGGCCCGGGCGGCAAGTCCCCCCCGGATCTCGTCGTGCAGGCCTACAAGTTCCTGAGCGACGACATGCCCTTTGTTCCCCTCGTTCAGTCCCTCAGGATCATTCCGTTCAATACGAAATACTGGAAAGGCTGGCCGACCGCTGACGATTCCTACACCGTTCCCATGCACGGCTGGCTGGCGACCCATCGCATCATTCACCGGCTGAGGGCAAACTGACCGTCAGCGTCGATCCGGCGGGCGGCCTCATTATGAGAGTACGGCGCTTTCGCGCTCTAACTCAACGGGAGAACAACATGCGCGGAAAGGAGCTGTGGAACTTCATGTTCGCGGCATTGCTCGGTGTATCGATGGTAACTTCATCCGCCGCCGAGCAGGGTCCTGCGGATACAATCAAGTCGCTCTATGCCCAGGCTTACGGGATCGGTGGCAACTCGGGTAAGAGCGGCATCGACGAGAAGCTGGCGCCGAGGTTTCTAGATGGCGCTTTGGTGAAGCTTTACAATCAAGCGCTGAAGGATGGGCGGTTGGACGCTGACTTCTTCGTTCAAGGGCAGGATTTCGCGATCACCAAGCCGATCGAGATCGACAAGGTCGAGATCCACGGCGAGAAAGCCAAGGTTTCTGCCACCTTGACACAGTCCTTTGGATCGAACCCGTCCGACGTGAAGCATTTCGTTTTCTTGCTGGTGAAGACGAAGTCTGGCTGGCGAATCGACGAAGCCTTCTGCGGGGGAGACTCGTTGACAAATTGGTGGAAGCGCTGAGATCGCTTAATGTTGAGGGGAGCTTCAAGACGGGGTAGTTCGTGTCCCAGTTTTGGTTCAGTTGGCTTAGAACCTTAGGCTGGACCATGCATGCAGCTGGGGGCAGGTGAACTTCAATGCCGACCTGCTCGTGCTTCCACCTTGGCAGGTACAAGACTGCAAATCCGAGAGCCAAGTCTACTTCACCTTGAACGCGAGGCGCCACTGTGTGGCCGGGTAAAGGTTCAAGGCGTTGGGCCTCTACGGTCGCAAGGCCTTGGTGAAGCCTTCGGCCTAGCGAACTGTAGGTCAAAAAGCCGACGATAGCGTTGACGCGCGAAATCCAGCGGGGCTGACCTAGATCAGAAGCCCGGCAATCAAAGCAGAGCTCGAGTTTGTGCGCAACGGTGCTGTTCCTCGACGCGGCCAATGTCGCTGTCGAGATCCTCCAGACCGAGCGCAAGCTGGTCGCGGTCGATGCGCTCGGAGCTGCGGCCGAACTGCATTCGCTGCAACTGTTTGATGATGGATTTCGGCCGCTCGATCTCGATGTCGCGATGGGCGATCGCAGCAGCAATGTTGCGCACCAGGCGCTGCAGAAGCTTAGGTTCGGAAGGGAGGTTGGCGAGATCAAGCTGCATGTCAGATGGCACTCGAACCGGCTTCCTCGTAGGAGAATCGCGACTCAGTTCAGCACCGGTTTTTACAGATCATCCTGCAATCGCCGGTTTCCAGATGCGCTCTGGCGCGCGCCAGTCGATGCCTTCGATCAGCATCGCGAGGCGCGCCGAGGTGAGCGTGATCGAGCCATCATGGCCCGCCATCACTGGCCATACGAAGCCGCCCTTGTCGATGCGTTTCGTGAACAGACAAAGCCCGTTTCCATCCCAGAACAGGACCTTCAGAATCGATGCTTTTTTGCCGCGGAAGGCAAACAGATGACCGGAGAACGGATCCTTCTTCAGCGTGTCCTGGACCAGCATTGCGAGGCCGTCCATGCCCTTGCGCATGTCGGTGTAGCCGAATGCCAGATGCAGCTTCACGCCCGCAGGGACGAACATCATTGCGCTGCATCTCCGCTTTCGATCTGCGTCCGCATCACGTCCGGATCGCTGCCGGCGGGAGCGAAGACGCGCCGTCCGTCAGCGAGGTCGACGACCATCATGCCTTCCGGTGGACGCACGAGATCGCGCAGGGCGCGTGCGGCGGGCATGTCGTCGGGCAACACAACACGGGCGAGCCTGGAGCGCCTCTTTTGCGCGATGCCGAACTGCGCGCGCCAGCGGAACAGCAGCCCGGTGACGATGCCGTGCTTGCGCGCGACGGCAGAGACCGTGGCGCCTGGTAGCTCGGTTTCCTTGGCGATCGCGAGCGTTTCCTCGTCGCTGAAGAAGCGCCGCGTCGGCGTTTTGGCCGCAGCAGGATCGCCGATTTCGGCAGCTGTCAAGCGGCGTTCGGGCTGTGAGTTCCTAGCACTAGTGCTAACGGGCGGAGGGATGAAGATGGGCGCGCCAGTCGATCGGTGACCTCGCCCGTGGCCATTCGGTCGCGCCATTTGCGCAGCGAATGCGGCGACAGCTGCATCGCCGCGGCGTAGGCGCGGAGCTCCAACCCGCTCCAGTTCAGCGCCTCGACATGCATCGCCCAGAACGCCTGAGACGCCCGATTGCGCACATCCGATGTGATCGTGAACCTACGCTGCTTCTGCTCTCGGAGCGCCTTTTCTCGCTCTTCCCGGGCGCGCTCGCGGCGCAATTCCGTCTGATATTTATCGAGCTTAAGCGCAGTCTCGTTGCCGGCCAGCCGCTTGAGCCAACGCCGCAGAGTGTTCTCGGTCAGACGTTGTTGCTGGCAGTATTTGCGGATCCCGAGACCGCTGCGACGCCACGCTTCGAGGTGCAGCGACCACCATTCGCGGCGCGCTCCGTTCTCGAAATGTTTGGATCCCACCAGAGAGTCTCCACAGCAGCAGAGAAGTCGAAATGGAACGACAACACACGAGGCGGAAGGTGTGCAGAGACCGGACGGTTGGACGGTACGGGGCGATGATGAAGTGTCGGCGTAATCGGGCGCGCGCAAGACGAGACAGTGTTGGCGGCAAAGGCGCAGCATTGCGGTGAATCAACAT